>REBU01000022.1 GCA_007692585.1 Paracoccaceae bacterium
GCGAGAGTTCTGCAACAATGCCGGTGTCAGAAAGCCGGTTTGACGTTACAAGGCCGTTCTGCCGCAACTGCGGAATCGGGCGAAAACACTGACCAAAGTTACGGCCCTTTGACAAGCTCACGAGACCTCACCCTGCAGACCAGCTCGCCAATGGCCTTGTGGGGCCAAATATTGCGCTACAGCAAAGCGTGCATCAAAACGTCCGCCGCGCCCGCAAAGCCGCACTGATCGTGCCATCATCGAGGAAATCCAGCTCTCCACCCAGCGGGACACCCTGCGCCAGCGCCGTGATCTGCACATCAACCCTACTGAGCGCGTCGGCAATATAATGCGCGGTGGTCTGGCCATCAACGGTCGCAGGCAGCGCCAGAATGACCTCGCGCAGCCCCTCTTCACGAACGCGCCCCACCAGTTCGGGGATGCGTAAGTCCTCGGGCCCCACAGCATCGAGCGCCGAGAGCGTGCCACCCAGCACATGATAGCGGCCCCGAAACACCGCCCCGCGCTCCATCGCCCAGAGATCGGCCACATCTTCCACCACGCACACTTCCCCTGTCGCCCGTCGGGAATCAGTGCAGATGTCGCAGACAGGCAGGGTCGAGATGTTGCCGCACTGCGTGCAGCTTTGGGCGCTTTGCACAACCCGCTCAAGTGCTGCCAATAGCGGGCGCAGGCTCTGGTCGCGGCGCTGGATCAGATGGAGAACCATGCGCCGCGCCGAGCGCGGCCCCAATCCCGGCAACCGCGCAAGCTGCACGATCAATGCCTCGATCTCATTGGGCGCGCGCTCCACTTGCAAGCTGCCTTAGAACGGCAGATTCATATCGCGCGGCAGGCCCATGGATTCGGTCATCTTGCCCATCTCCTCGCGCGAGCGCTCTTCGGCCTTGGCTTGCGCATCCTTGATTGCAGCGAGGATCAGGTCTTCGACCACTTCCTTGTCATCGGAATTGAATATCGACGGGTCGATATCAAGCGCGGTCAATTCGCCCTTTGCCGTCGCTGTGGCCTTGACCAGACCAGCGCCGGATTCGCCCACGACCTTGATCGCTTTCAGATCTTCCTGAAGCTGCGCCATCTTGGTCTGCATGTCCTGAGCGGCTTTCATCATCTTGGCCATATCGGCCATTCCGCCTAAACCTTTCAGCATTCTATCCACCTTTCTTCATGTGTCTTCAAACGGGTCCCAATCGGGGTCGATACTGTCGTCCGCCTCTGGCAGAGCCTCTTGCGCAGCCGCGAGCCGGGCGGCCTGCAGATCGCGGATCTCCGTGATCCTGGCTGAGGGGAAGCTGGCAAAGACAGCTGCGACAGTCGGGTTCTGCAACGCTGCTTCGGCCTTGATATCACGTTCGCGCAGCCGCGTCTCCGCCAGCGTTGCAGCGCCCCCGGTCGCCGTCACGCTGACGCCCCAACGCGCGCCAGTCCAGCCCTGCAACCGGCCCGCCAGCCGGGCCGCGAGATCGGGGGCCGCTGCCTCCGTCGGCTGAAACTCGATCCTGCCAGGGCTGTATTTTACCAGCCGCAATGTGGTTTCCACCTCTAGCAGGAGCGCCATGTCGCGCTTTTCGCGGATCAGCGCGACGACTGCGTCGAAATCAGGATAATACGATAGCGCGGGCACGGCCCCCGCAAGCGCGGCTTCGCCGCCGTTACTGCGCAGCGCGCGCGGCGCGTGCGCCACGGGGCCCGCAGATGCAGGAGCAGGTCGCGCGCCGCCACCACCACTGCCCCCGGCGGGCGGCGTCGCGTCATGCCATTTGCGCAACACCTCTTCAGGCGCGGGCAGATCGGCCACATGGGTTAGCCGGATGATCGCCATTTCGGCGGCCATCATCGCATTGGGGGCTTGCGCGACTTCTTCCAGCGCCTTCAGAAGCATCTGCCAACTGCGCGACAGCACTCGCATCGGCAGAGATGCTGCCATCTGCGCGCCCCGGTCGCGTTCCTCGGGCGGGATGGTCGGATCATTGCCCGCCTCTGGGGTGATCTTGGTCACGCTCAGCCAATGCGTGATCTCGGCGAGATCACGCAACACCGCCATGGGATCGACACCATCGGCATATTGCGCTGCCAGTTCTTCCAGAGCTGCAGCTGCGTCGCCGCGCATGATATGATCGTACAAATCGAGCACCCGCGCGCGATCCGCAAGCCCGAGCATCGCGCGTACCTGATCAGCGCTTGTCTCGCCCGCGCCGTGACTGATCGCCTGATCGAGAAGGCTCATCGCGTCGCGCACCGAACCCTCGGCTGCGCGAGTGATCAGCGCAAGAGCATCAGGGGCGACCTGCCCGCCTTCGGCCTCGGCCACTTTCTGCAAATGCGCGATCATCACTTCTGGCTCGGTCCGACGCAGATCGAAACGCTGGCAGCGCGAAAGAACCGTGACCGGCACCTTGCGGATCTCGGTCGTCGCAAAAATGAATTTCACATGCGCCGGCGGTTCTTCGAGGGTTTTAAGAAGCGCGTTGAAAGCATTGTTCGACAGCATGTGCACTTCGTCGATGATGTAGATCTTGTAGCGTGCCGATGCGGAGCGATAGGCAACCGAAGCGATGATTTCGCGGATGTCATCGACCCCCGTGCGCGATGCAGCGTCCATTTCCAACACGTCGACATGACGACCGCCGGAAATCGCCACGCAATGCTCGCAAACGCCACAAGGCTCGGTCGTCGGGCCGCCCTGCCCGTCCGCACCGATGCAGTTCAGCCCCTTCGCGATGATCCGCGCGGTCGTGGTCTTTCCGGTGCCGCGAATACCGGTCATGACAAACGCGTGGTGGATGCGGTCGGCGGCGAAGGCGTTGCGCAGGGTACGCACCATCGCATCCTGTCCGATCAGGTCTGCAAAGCTCTCGGGGCGGTATTTCCGCGCCAGAACCTGATAGGGTTGTGCTGCGTCACTCATGCGGGTCTGCCTGTTGCCGTCATCCCCAACCTAACGCGGGTGACGCCGGATGGAAACGGCGATTTGCGCCAGCCGCGCCAGACCGGGCCACGCGGCTGTGTTTGAGTATTTTGAGCAAGAAAATGGGCCATGGGCTAGCTCATATGTGCGTGAGCGAAGCGCCTCAGGAGTTCGGCATAGGCTTCGGGCTGTTCGACATGCGGCAGATGGCCCGCGCGCCGGATCAGGGCAAATTGCGCTCCTTCGATCAGGTCTATGGTTTCACGCACCAGATCGGGCGGAGTAGAGCCGTCGCGATCGCCAGCGATCCCAAGGCTGGGCAGGCGCAGCGCGGCAGTCGTGGCGTAGAAATCGGTCCCGGCAATTGCTGCGGCCCCGCCCAGCCAGCCGTCGAGCGGCGCGCGAAGAAACATCTCACGCCAAGGGGCGGCTGCGGGACTGTTGCGGAACGCAGGGGTGAACCAGCGCGCAAGCGTTGGTTCCAGCAGCGCCTGCAAGCCCGCGTCGCGGGCGCGCCGGGCGCGGTCCTCCCAGATCTCCTTGGTGGCGATGCGCGCGGCAGTGTTCGACAGTACAAGCGCCCGGATCAGGTCGGGGCGCTTGACCGCCAGCCCCTGCGCCACCATTCCGCCGAGCGACAGTCCGACGAAAAGGCATTTGCCAATCTGCAGATGGTCCAGCAGCGCCTCTGTGTCGCGCACCAGTTGGCCCATCGTGTAGGGCGGCGGCAACACCTGCGAGCGCCCATGCCCGCGCCGGTCATAGCGCAGGATACGCCAGTCCGTGGGAAGGTGCGGCAGCAGCGGCTCCCACATGTCCATCGTCAGCCCCAGACCGTTGGAAAACACCACAGGAAGTCCCTGTTCGGGCCCGCTGAGGTCGTAATGCAAACTGATATCGCCCAGATCAGCCAGTGGCATCCCGATCTCCCGTCTGCAGGGCGCGCTGGAACACCGTGCTATCGACATTACCGCCCGAGGCGATCACGATTACATCGTCACCTGCGATCTGGTCGGGCTGAAACAGGGCTGCGGCCAGCGCCACAGCACCGCCGGGTTCCAGCACCAGCTTCAGCCGCGCGAACGCCTGCGCCATCGCGCGGAGCGTATCCGTGTCCGACACGACCAGCCCCGGCCCGCAAAGCCGCTTCAGGATCGGCCAGGTCAGCTGTCCCGGCGCAGGCGTCACAATCGCATCGCAAAGCCCAGCACGCGCGGGGTTGGTAACGACCGCGCCTTCGCGCAGCGACTGCGCCACATCGTCAAACCCCTCGGGCTCGACTGTGCGGACCTGCATCTTCGGAGCCTCCGCCTCCAGCGCCAACGCGATGCCCGCACTGAGCCCGCCACCGCCGCAACACACCAGCACCTGCGCCGGGCCAAGGCCCAAAGCGCGTGCATCCTCGGCGATTTCCAGCCCGGTCGTGCCCTGCCCCGCGATGACCTGCGGGTGGTCAAAAGGCGGGATCAACATCAGTCCACGCTCCACCGCGAGCCGCGCCGCAATGGCATCGCGATCTTCACAGACGCGATCATACAAAACCACGTCAGCGCCCAGCGTTCGTGTATTCGCAATCTTGATGGCAGGCGCGTCGCGCGGCATCACGATGACGGCCTCCAGACCGCGCATTCGGGCAGCCAGCGCCACCCCCTGCGCGTGATTGCCCGACGAGCAAGCAATGACCCCGCGCACGCCCTCTGGCAGGGCCGTGAGCGCGGACCATGCGCCGCGAAACTTGAAGCTGCCAGTGTGCTGCAGGCACTCCGACTTGACCCAGACGCGCCGTCCCGCGATCTCGTCGAGGAAGCAGGATGACAACAGCGGGGTGCGGCGGGCATGGCCTGCAAGCCGCGTCCGTGCTGCGCGGATGTCGTCGATGGTTACAGGCATATCCCCAGCCATTCATGGATCAGCGCAATCGATTCTCGCTCATCAAGGAAGGGAATATGCCCGCGCCCTGGCACTTCGGCGTATAGCATGTCGGGGCGACGACGCTGCATCTCGGCGGCAGTCGCTGTACTGAACAATGTCGATGTGGCCCCGCGGATCAGCGCCAGCGGCAAGCCCGCGCAGGCGTCGAACATCGGCCAGAGATCGCCCCCGCCGCCCGTCATTGCGCTCAGAAACGCGTCGCGCAATGCGGGGTCGTAATTCAGCTGCAGGCCCTGATCCGTGGCGATGAAATGGTGGCGTGCTTCTTGCAGCCAGCGCCCGTCGGGGACATTGCTGAATTCGGGATGGGCGCGCTCCAGCGCCAGTGCCGCCTGCGCATGGGTCCGCGCCGACGGCGTGCGCCCGATATAGTCGCTGATCCGCGCCAGCCCCTCGGCCTCGATCACCGGCCCCACGTCATTGAGACAAAGCCCACGCAGACGGTCGCGGGCCACCAGGGCCAGATACATGCCGATGATGCCCCCGCGCGAGGTGCCAAGGATCGCCGCCTGGTCAAGCCCCAGATGATCCATCAGCGCGATCACATCCGCGCCTTCCTGCGGCACGGTGTAGCTATCCGCGCCGGTCCATTCCGACTGCCCGCGTCCACGATAATCGGGACGGATCAACCGAAGCGCGGGCAGATGCGGGGCAAGATAGTCGAAATCCGAGGCGTTGCGCGTCAACCCCGGCAGGCAAATCAAGGCGCGGCCATGGCCCTCGTCGCGGTAATGCAGATCAGCGCCGTCGGGGGTGGTGAAACGTGGCATCTCAAAGCTCCCTGATGTAGCGCGGCAAATCCGTCATATTACGCATTTCGGCCTCTGGCGCACCATGCAGACGGTCCATCGGCAGGCCCGCGCGATTCAGCCAGAGCGTCCGGAACCCATAGGCCGCGCCGGCGCAGATATCCCAGCCATTGGACGACACGAACAGCACCTCTTGCGGCGCGGCACCGAAGCGCTGGCCCACCAGATCATAGACCGCGCGCGCCGGTTTGAAGACACCCACGGCATCGACGGATAGCAGGGCCGCGAAGCTGCCATCAAGGCCCGCCGCGTGGACGGCATCCTCTAGCATCGCGCGGCTGCCGTTCGACAGAATGGCAAGCGCGACCCCGCGCGCGCGCAGCAGCGCCAATACCGCGGGGACTTCGGGAAAGACTGCCAGATGCCGGTAAAGCGCCAGCAACTGCGCCCGCGATCCCGCCTCACGCAGCCCTTGCGCCTCGAGCGCCCAATCAAGGGCATCCTGCGTGATCTGCCAGAAATCGACATGCGCGCCCGCGACAGAACGCAACCAGGTATATTCCAGCTGCTTGCGCCGCCAATCCGCCGAAAGGCGTGGCCAGATCTCGGCCGCGATACCGCTCTCGCGCGCGGCGGCGTCGACATCGAACAGCGTTCCGTAAGCATCAAAGACACATAGTGCGACCATGCCACCCCCCTATTGCGTGCAGACTGGCACGCGCACAGAACAAGGAAAAGACCTTGAGCATTTTCTTGCCAAAAATACTCAACACGACATCGCGGCACTGGCCAGGCTCAGCGGTTCAGGCGCTCCAGCCGTGCCCGCACGCTCAATCCATGCGCCTCAAGGCTTTCCGAGATCGCCAGGCGCTCTGCCGCAGGCCCGATCGCTGCCAGCGCTTCGGGGGTCATCCGCGCGACTGTCGTGCGCTTCATGAAGTCGAGTACAGACAGCCCGGAGGAAAACCGCGCCGAGCGTGCGGTTGGCAAAACGTGGTTCGGCCCGCCGATATAGTCGCCAATCGCCTCGGGCGTCCAATGGCCCAGAAACACCGCACCGGCATGCGCGATCTGGCCCAGCAACGCCTCCGGATCAGCCACGCAGAGCTCCAGATGTTCCGGCGCGATCCGGTCGGACAGGGCTGCGGCCTCGGTCAGATCGCGCACAGTGATCACCGCGCCATTGTCGCGCCAGCTGGTCGCAGCGATCGCGCGACGCTCCAGCGTTTCCAACCGCGTCGCGACCGCAGTCGCCACAGCGCGGCCGAAATCGGCGTCGGTCGTGATCAGAATCGATTGCGCGCTTTCGTCATGCTCGGCCTGCGACAGCAGATCGAGCGCGATCCAGTCCGGGTCATTCTCGCCATCCGCGATGATCAGGATCTCGGAGGGCCCCGCGATCATGTCAATGCCGACGCGCCCGAACACCCGACGCTTGGCTGCGGCGACATAGGCATTGCCCGGCCCGGTGATCTTGTCGACAGGCGCAATGGTTTCGGTCCCATAAGCCAGCGCGGCAATCGCCTGCGCGCCGCCGATGCGATAGACGGTTTCGACCCCAGACAGCCGCGCGGCCAGCAAAACCAGCGGGTTGACCTGACCATCCGGCGTGGGAGCGCAGATCACCAGCCGCTCGACGCCCGCCACCTGCGCGGGGATCGCATTCATCAGCACCGACGAGGGATAGCTCGCAAGCCCGCCCGGCACATAAAGCCCGGCGGCACTGACTGGTCCCCAGCGCCAGCCCAGCTCCGCGCCGCTGGGTTCGGTCCAGCGCGCATCTTCCGGGCGTTGGCGCGCGTGATAGGCCCGGATGCGTTCGGAGGCCAATTCGAGCGCCGCACGATCTTCCGGCGCGACCGCCGCACAGGCCGCGTCGATTTCCGCGGCGCTGAAGGCCAATCGGTCAGGTGTCAGCTGCAGCCGATCAAACCGCGCCGTCAGTTCGATCACCGCCGCATCGCCGCGGTCACGCACATCCGCGATGATCGCCGCCACCGTGTCATCGACATCGATGGCCTCTTCACGTTTGGCACTGATCAGGCGGATGAACTCCGCTTCGAACTCGGGTCGGGTAGTGTCGAGAAACCGGGGCATGATCTGCTTATCCTTCGTGCTGCGCGCCAGACCTAGCCCGGCCCGCGCGCAGCCTCAAGACCAGCTGCGGGGTTTCTCGCAAGTGTCTGTGCAACACAATCGCTCCGGAGCAGGGCAGTACAGCGCGCCCCTGCCCTGCTGCGCCTGGTTCAGCGTGGCGCAATCAACACGAAATGCAACCGACCGGAGCCGGGACGGCTCTGGGTTACGACCGGGCCGGTTGCGACTGTTGCGCTCGGGGAGCTCACGCCGGGTGTTACGGATTTTGCGCCGGCCAATGCTGATGTTGCGGAAATCAATGCAGCAATCCCGGCCACGCTCAAAAGTTTGCAAATGCTCATTTCATCATCTCCTCAGGGTAAAGTTGCGCCCGATATCGACCGCAAGCACATTCGTTTTGGTGCCCCAGTCCCGGCTCAGGCCCGCCGAAATCGTTGTCCCCCGCAGCAGTTCAGGGGCGGATGTCACTCCAAGGGTGGTGCGGCTTCCCATCTGTGCGAGGCTGATCGAACTGCGCTCCGTCACCCCCACCCCCAGACCGAACACACCCACCACACGCCGGTCAAATCGGGTGTTATTCGCCACCCCCAGTGTGACCAGCCCAAGATTCTCGCCAAATCCGGTCATATAGGACACGAGCAAATTGCCACTGGGCCGCATTTCGCGCCCCTCGCCCCAACGGCCAAGATAGTCGAGATTGGCCGCGATCGCATACACCCCGCGATCATCGCGCTGAAAGAGCTTGTAGACCCCGAAGGACAGGTAACCGGACCGCCCGAAACGTCGGGTCGATGTGACCGTCGCGCCCAGCTGATAGCCCAGACTGTCGACGGGATCCCCAAATCCGTAGGCGAGCGCACTGGAGCCGTCGAAATGCGTGGGCGCCAGACCGCGACGGCTGCGCGAGGCATAGCTGCCCGATTGCGACAGTGCGAGAACCCCGTCAGACAATCCGAAAGCCGTTGGCACACCCGGAGTGGCCACAAGTTGCGCTTGCGCAGGCACACTCAGACCAAGGCAAAGAAACGCGGCAAAGCCCAATGACCGCCAGGCCGATAACTGCGCATCTGCACGCCGCTTGTGTTTGCCCAGTCTCCACCGCCAACGCATCCTCACACCTCAATACTCGCACCACCTGGGTAGTTTAATGGGGCGTTGAGAGTAGCAACTCAATCAAATTTGAATCAATTGGTTAACGTTCAGATGATCAGCGGCGCGGTCACAGCGCGCGGGAGCATACGGCCCCCTCAGGTTTCGTGTTGCGGCGCTTTGCCCGAAATGGCGCGATAAGGACGTGTGGCATCGCGAAGAGTGACAGAAAGACACTCGACCTTCAGCCGTATCTCGCCATCGCCCGCAAGAATCAGCGACAGCGTGCCTGTCCCGTCTTCCCCAGGCGTGAACTCCATCGCCAGCAGCGAGAACACCAGATCAGGATCGTCGCGCGTTACCCCCTGAGAGGCCACGGCCAGCACATCCTCGATCAGGAGAAGCGCGCGGACACGCTCGGCTGCATCCTGTTGCGACATTTCCCAACGGAAGCGATTGATCAGCAGCGCGAAACGGCGCCGCTTCGCGTCCCAGCGCATTTCCGTGGCCGGAAACACGCCATCCTGAACCAGTGCGGAAACGATCTTCAGATCCTCCGCGTCAAGTGCAGTCAGGCGCAAGGGGCGCTCAGTGCCATCCTCGAAACGCGCGTCGCTCATGCCGCCTTGATCCGTTCTATCTTTGCACCACAAGCTCCGAGCTTGCGCACGACATGCTCGTAACCGCGATCAAGATGGTAGACACGGCTGACCACAGTCTCGCCCTCGGCCGCAAGACCCGCGAGAATGAGCGACACAGAGGCCCGCAGATCCGTCGCCATCACTGGCGCGCCGCGCAGCTTCTCGACACCTGTGACGCGCGCGGTGCCGCCCTGAACCTCGATTCGCGCGCCCATGCGCATCAGTTCCGGCGCATGCATGAAGCGGTTCTCGAAAATATGCTCTTCGAGCACCGAACATCCATCCGCCGTACACATCGCGGCCATGAATTGGGCCTGCAGATCGGTCGGAAATCCGGGAAAAGGCTCGGTCGCGACATTGACTGCGCGCAGACGATCGCTCTTGCGGGTGACGCGCAGACCACGCGCGGTTTCCTCGACCTCGACACCGGCCTCCAGCAGCTTGTCGACGAAGGCCTGGACCAGATCGAGCCTGCCGCCCAGACATTCGACCGAACCGCCCGCGATCGCAGGGGCCAGCATATAGGTGCCCAGCTCGATCCGATCCGTGACCACCGGATGCGTCGCCCCGCCAAGGCTGGCCACGCCCTGAATGGTGATTGTCGATGTCCCTTCGCCCTCGATCTGCGCGCCCATCCGCCGCAGACACTGCGCCAGATCGACGATTTCCGGCTCACGCGCCGCATTTTCAAGGATTGTCGTGCCCTTGGCCAGAGTCGCGGCCATAAGCGCGTTCTCTGTTGCGCCAACGGAAACAATCGGGAAAGCGAAACGCGCGCCCTTCAGCCCGCCCGGCGCCTTCGCATGCACATAGCCATCACGCAGGTCCAGCTCTGCGCCCATCGCTTCCAGCGCGCGCAGATGCAGATCCACAGGCCGCGCACCGATCGCACAGCCACCAGGCAGCGACACAATAGCGTGCCCGTCGCGCGCCAGCATCGGCCCCAGCACCAGAATCGAGGCACGCATCTTGCGCACGATCTCGTAATCTGCGCGATGCGAGCTCAGATCATGGCTCGACAGTGCCAGAACCTGCCCCTGTTGCAGACTGGCGACCTCGGCCCCGAGCGAGCCCAGCAGTTCCGACATGGTGCTGATATCCGACAGACGCGGCGCATTGGTCAGCGTCAGCGGCTGGTCCGTCAGCAGCGTCGCAGGCATCAGCGTCAGGCACGCATTCTTGGCCCCGGCAATCGGGATCTGCCCATTGAGCGGGCCATTTCCTGTGACAACAATCGAATCCATCTGCTCACCCTCTGCTATTCTTTATCTTCTGTTGGGGCATCCTGCCCGGTCTGACGCCTGCGCGCCTGCGCCTTGCGTTTGGCAATATTCGCTTTCAAAGCCGCTTTCAAACGCTCCGCACGCGCCCCGCCTGCAGGTGTTTTCGGGTGGTTCTGATCCGGTTTCGTCTCACGCATGCTTCCTCCTATCCGAAGAAAGAAAAAGCGTCCAGATAAGGGTTGCGCAACCCCGCATTTCCGACTACCTAGCCGCCCAACGTGCTGCGGTAGCTCAGTGGCAGAGCACTCCCTTGGTAAGGGAGAGGTCGAGAGTTCAATCCTCTCTCGCAGCACCATTTCCCACGATACCCGGATCCGACCGCCGCGACCGCGATGCAACCAGAACCGCGCTGGCGCGTTGTGTCCGGTATTTGGTTGGAAAAGGAGCGCCGCCATGACAGACGCGAAAGACACAGCCCGCAACGCAAAAAGTCCCGCAGGTGCCAAACCCGCCCCCAGTCAGGCCGATCTGTCGCGCAAGGCGTTGGCGCTCAAGGAAGCTGGGGAGTCCGGGCCGGGTCCGATGACCGAAAGCGGCGCGCCGCTGCATCCCGACGACCCGGATGCCAGCGCGGGCAAAGGTCCGCTCGCCGATCAGGCCCGACGCACAGCCCCGTCCGGCGCTCTGGATCACGCAGGTGACTTGCCCTCGCGCGAGCGGTCGCGCACCCGCTACTGATCGCGTCCGAACATTCTGATGCGACAGGAAACGACCAACGGCCGCGTCGGCGTGATCTGAAACCGCCGGCGCTTATGCATGTTGCGCTGGGTCGCTGACCTGTTAACCAGAGAAAACTTGTCAACATCTGCAGCCGATCCACAGGACAATTGCAATGAAGATTTTTCGCTGCCCGTGCTGCGATGCGGAGCTGTTTTTCGATAACCTTGTCTGCGCATGCGGTCATGCTGTCGGCTATGCCCACGCGTTACGAGAGTTCGTGACCGACCAGCGCTATTGCGCGAATCGCGCCAGCCTCGGGTGCAACTGGACCTGTGCGCC
>REBU01000055.1 GCA_007692585.1 Paracoccaceae bacterium
AGCCGGTCAAGGAAGAAGCGGTCGTGGCTGATGATCACGGCGCAGCCTGCGAAATCCTCAAGCGCGGCTTCCAGCGCCTGCAGGGTTTCGACGTCCAGATCGTTGGTCGGCTCGTCAAGAAGCAGCACATTGCCGCCCGAGCGCAGGAGTTTGGCCATATGGACGCGGTTGCGCTCGCCGCCTGACAGAAGGCCCACTTTCTTCTGCTGATCGCCGCCCTTGAAGTTGAAGGCGCCGACATAGGCGCGGGAATTGACCTCGGCATCGCCGAGCATGATGACGTCGAGCCCGTCAGAGATTTCTTCCCACACGGTTTTATTCGCGTCGAGCGCGTCGCGGGACTGGTCGACATAGCTGAGTTTCACCGTGTCGCCGAATTCGACAGTGCCTTCGTCTGGCTGTTCCTGACCTGTCAGCATGCGAAACAGCGTTGATTTGCCCGCGCCATTGGGGCCGATCACGCCGACAATGCCACCGGGCGGCAGGGCGATGGACAGATCTTCGATCAGCAGGCGGTCGCCATAGCCTTTTTTCAGGCCGTTGATCTCGATCACTTTCGCGCCCAGACGCGGGCCATTGGGGATGATGATCTGCGCGCGGCCGAGTTTTTCGCGCTCGGACTGGCTGGCCTTTTCTTCATAGGCCTGAATCCGGGCCTTGGATTTGGTCTGGCGAGCTTTTGCACCGGCGCGGATCCATTCAAGCTCGCGCTCCAGTGATTTCTGCCGCGCTTTGTCCTCGCGCGATTCCTGCGCGAGGCGTTTGGCTTTCTGTTCCAGCCATGCGGAATAGTTGCCCTCGTAAGGGATGCCGCGGCCGCGGTCGAGTTCCAGGATCCAGCCGGTGATATCGTCGAGGAAATAGCGGTCATGGGTGACGATCAGGATCGTGCCCTTGTATTCGATCAGGTGCTTTTGCAGCCAGGCGATGGTTTCGGCGTCGAGGTGGTTGGTGGGTTCGTCCAGCAGCAGCATGTCGGGGGCTTCGAGCAGGAGCTTGCACAGCGCCACGCGGCGACGCTCCCCGCCTGAAAGCTTGGAGACGTCGGCATCGTCGGGCGGGCAGCGCAGGGCTTCCATCGCGACATCGATCTGGCTGTCAAGATCCCAGAGGTTTTCGGCGTCGATCTGGTCTTGCAGGGCGGCCATTTCGTCTGCGGTCTCATCGGAGTAGTTCATGGCGAGTTCATTGTAGCGGTCGAGCTTGCCCTGTTTCTCGGCCACGCCCAGCATGACATTGCCGCGCACATCGAGGGATTCATCAAGCTGCGGCTCCTGCGGCAGGTAGCCCACGCGCGCGCCCTTGGCGGCCCAGGCCTCGCCGGTGAAGTCCTTGTCCTGACCGGCCATGATGCGCAGAAGCGTGGATTTGCCCGCGCCATTGACGCCCACGACGCCGATCTTGACGCCGGGCAGGAAGTTCAGGCGGATATTCTCAAAGCATTTCTTGCCGCCGGGATAGGTCTTGGAGACACCATCCATGAAATAGACAAACTGATTGGTCGCCATGTTGCGCTCCGCGTGTGAATGGGGTTTGGCCCACACCTACAAGGGTGCATGCGGGCGCGCAAGGCTTGAGCGGTGGTGTGATTTCCCATGCGTCAGGTGACAGTGGTGCTTGCAAATCCGCGCGGGTTTCGTGCTAATGGACGCAAGCTGCGCAATTTTATGAGTTCGATGCCGAGCACGCCTGTCATAGAGATCCGCGATCTTCACAAGGCCTATGGCACATTGCAGGTGCTCAAGGGGGTCAGCCTGAACGCGCAGAAGGGCGATGTGGTGTCGCTGATCGGCTCTTCGGGGTCGGGCAAATCGACGCTGTTGCGCTGCTGCAATCTGCTGGAGGACAGCCAGCAGGGCGAGATCCTGTTCAATGGCGAGGCGGTGCGCTGGAAGGGGCAAGGGGGCGCGCGCCAGCCTGCCGATCGCGCGCAGGTGACGCGCATCCGCACCAATCTGTCGATGGTGTTTCAGAGCTTCAATCTGTGGTCGCATATGACCGTGTTGCAGAATGTGATGGAGGCGCCGATCTCCGTGCTTCGTCAGGACCGCGCCGAGGTCGAGGCGCGGGCGCGGGCATTGCTGGCCAAGGTCGGGATTGGCGACAAGGCGGATGTCTATCCGGCGCAGATGTCAGGCGGGCAGCAGCAACGCGCGGCGATTGCCCGCGCGCTCTGCATGGAGCCCGAGGCGCTGTTGTTCGATGAGCCGACCTCGGCGCTCGACCCGGAGCTGGAGCAGGAGGTGATCCGCGTGATCAAGGCGCTGGCCAGCGAAGGGCGCACGATGCTGATCGTCACCCATGACATGCGGCTTGCGGCGGATGTGTCCAATCATGTGATCTTCCTGCATGACGGGCGGATCGAAGAACAGGGCCCGCCCGCATCGCTGTTCAAGACGCCGCAATCGGCGCGGCTCAGGCAATTCCTCAGCCATTCCATGGTGGACTGAGACGATAATAATCCAACAACGGGAGACAGACATGAAAAAGACAACACTCGCGGCGCTGGCCGTTCTGTTCGGGGCCTCTGGCGCGCTGGCGCAGGATGTGGTGCGGATGGGGTCCGAGGGCGCTTACCCTCCGTATAACTTCATCAATGACGCGACGGGGGAGCTGGACGGTTACGAGCGCGAGCTTGGCGATGAACTCTGCCGCCGGGCGGAGCTGAATTGCGAATGGGTGATCAATGACTGGGACACGATCATCCCTAATCTGATCTCGGGCAATTACGATACGATCATGGCCGGGATGAGCATCACCGAGGCGCGGATGGAAGTCATCGCGTTCTCGCAGAACTACCTGCTGCCCGAGCCTTCGGCCTTTATCGGGCTGGCGGATACCGATCCGTCGGTACGCGACACAGGCGTGATTGCAGCGCAGTCGAACACCATCCAGGCGGGCTTTGTCGCCGAAACCGAAGCCGATCTGCTGGAATTCCCGACGCCGGATGAAACCATCTCGGCGCTGCGCAATGGCGAGGCGGATGCCGTGCTGGCCGACAAGGCGTTTCTGGTGCCTTATGTCAACGATTCCAATGGCGAGCTGGTCTTTCTTGGCGATGACGTGATCCTTGGGGGCGGGATCGGGATTGGGCTGCGCCAGTCCGATACCGAGTTGCGTGACACGCTCAATGCAGTGATTGACGAGATGAAGGCCGATGGCTCGCTCAATGAGATGATCGAGAAGTGGTTCGGCGCTGACCATCCGAAATTCTGATCTGCAGGGCGGGGCGCATGGATGCGCCCCACCCATGAGCTCCGATGTTCAGCTTTTGCACAGACCCTTCGCTTCTGCCGGACTGGCAATGGTTCGCCTGCTATCTGACCAATGCGACCCATCTGCAGTTCTACCGCGCTTTTGGCGTGGTGCTTGTGCTGTTGGCGATCACCGCGCCTGTAGCACTTGGCATGGGCTTGCTCGGCGCCTTGGCGCTGCGCTCGCGCATCTGGCCGCTGAACTGGCTGGGGCAGGGCTATGTCAATATCGTGCGCGGTGTGCCCGATATCGTCTTTTTCCTTTTCGTGCCGATTGCACTGGGGCAGGGGATCGAATGGGTCATGCATCAGATCCAGTGTCCAGACTGGGACCAGCCGATCCGGCAGGGCAATGATTTCATCGTTTGCCGCGAGGCCAAGGTCCCGCCGGTCAATGCGCCGGCATGGGTGCGCGATATCTATGCGTTCGCGATGGCCGTGGTCGCTTTCGCGCTGGTCTTCGGGGCTTTCGTGGCCAATACGCTTTACGGTGCGATGCAGGCTGTCCCCAAGGCGCAGATCGAAACGGCCGAGGCTTACGGCATGACCCGCGCCCAGGCCTTTCGGCGCATCGTGCTGCCGCAGATGTGGGTTTATGCACTGCCGGGGCTGTCAAATATCTGGCAGATCCTGATCAAGGCCACGCCGCTTCTGTTCCTGCTCGGAATTCAGGATATCGTTTTTTGGGCGCGCGAACTTGGCGGGCAGAAGACCTCGCTCTTTGCCTATCCGCATCCCGACTGGCGGATGTGGTATTTTCTGGGGCTGCTCTGCTTCTATCTCGCCATGACCTGGGCCTCGGAGCGTGCGTTCGCGCGGCTAAACGTGCGGCTGTCGCGCGGACAGGCGACGGCGGCGGGCGAGCGGATGCGAAAGGCCGCGCCATGACGCTGGACATGACGCAGCGCGATGCGCCTGGGCTTTGCGTTTTCTTGCCGATAATGCTCCGGGGGGCGGCGAAGCCTTGGGGGCAGCGCTGCCTATCCTGTCCACGCGGCCAGGGGGACGGTTGATGAGAAGCTGCGTAGAGAGTTTCGAGCTCTATATCCTGCGCGCATTGGGGCGCGATTACGGGGCCAATCTTCTGCCGCGCGGGCTGGACATCACGCTTTGCGATCAGATTTTCCTGATCGGCAGCGGGTTGATCTGGACAGTCTATTTTGCCGGGCTTGCCATGCTGATCGGCTTCGGGCTGGCCGTGGGCTTGGCCGTGGCACGGTTCAGCGAAAACCGCCTGATCAGCCGCCCTGCTGCGGCCTTCATCTTCTTCTTCCGCGGCTCGCCGCTCTTCATCCAGTTTTTCTTTTTCTATTCCGCCTTCGTGCTGTTGCCGCGATCGGGGATCGACATTCCGCTGGGCTTTGTCACGCTGACCGTGAATACATCAGCGCTGACGACCGCGCAGGTGGGGGGGCTGATCGTGCTGGTGCTCAACACCACGGCCTATTCGGCGGAGCTGTTCCATGGTGCGCTGCGCTCTATCCCCAAGGGTGATCTGGAAGCCGCCGATGCCTATGGGCTGGCGGGTTTCACCAAATTCCGCCGGGTGGTGTTCCCGTCAATGCTGCGGCTCGCCTGGCCGAGCTACACGAATGAAGCGATTTTCCTGACCCATTCGACGACGCTGGTGTTCCTGTCGGCCTTTCCCGCCCGCCAGCAATCGGGCGAGGCGTTCTATTACGCGCGCTATTTCGTTGATCAGACCTTCAACCCATTCGTCGCCTATCCGATGGTCGCGGGGTATTTCATCGTGCTGACACTGGTCATCATCGCGCTGTTCGGCCTCGTGAACCGCAGTCTCAATCGCCATCTGCCAAAGGAGCGGCGCGCGCGCTATCGCTTCGGGCCACAATATCTGCGGTGATCATGTCGCCTGACCCGTCCTTGCTGAACAATATCCGCATCGCGGTTGCTGATCTGAACGGGCAGGCGCGCGCCAAGCGCATGCCGGCTGCGCAATATGACAAGCTGCTGGCGGGATCGGCCAAGATGCCGCTTTCGGCGCTCAATCTCGATATCTGGGGCAATGATATCGACGGCAGTCCGCTGGTCTTCGAGACTGGCGACGCCGACGGTTTCCTGCGTCCGACCGAGCGCGGACTTCTGCCCATGCCCTGGATCGGGCCAGAGGCCGCGATGTTGCCGATGTGGATGTATGACGCCGACGGTCAGCCCTTCGCGGGCGATCCGCGTCATGCGCTTGCGGGCATTGTCGCGCAGCTTGATGCGCTGGGGTTGCGCGCGGTCACAGCGACGGAGCTGGAGTTTTACCTGATCGACGACAGCGACGGCGCGTTTCAGCCCCCGCGCAGCCCGATCTCGGGGCGGCGCGCGACCGGGGCGGCGACGCTGTCGCTGCGTATGCTCGACGAGTTCAACGCCTTTTTCGACGCGCTCTATGCAGGCTGCGCTCAGATGGGGATTGACGCCGACACAGCGACGTCCGAAGCCGGGCCGGGGCAGTTCGAGATCAATCTCAATCACGGCGATGATCCCATGCGGATGGCCGATGACACATGGCTGTTCAAGATCCTTGTGCGCAGGCTGGCGCGCGCGCATGGCATGGCGGCGAGTTTCATGGCCAAGCCCTATCCGGGGGCGTCGGGCAACGGCATGCATCTGCATGTCTCGCTGATCGACCGCGCCGGGCGCAACATCTTCGACAATGGCGGGCCGGAAGGCAGTGAGGCGCTGCGCCAAGCCATCGGCGGTGTGTTGCGGCTCATGCCTGCCTCGACGCTGATCTTCGCGCCCCATGCCAACAGTTACGCCCGGCTTGTGCCCAATGCCCATGCGCCCACGGGCGTCGCCTGGGCCTATGAGAACCGCACCACGTCGGTCCGGGTGCCAGTGGGCAGCCCCAAGGCGCGGCGGCTGGAGCACCGTGTCGCGGGGGGCGATGTGAACCCCTATCTGCTGATGAGCGCCGTTTTGGGCGCGGCGCTGGTGGGGCTGAAGGACAAGATCCCCGCGCCCGCGCCGATCACCGGGGATGGCTATGCGCAGGCCTTGCCGCAAATTCCCGCGACATGGGCCGAGGCGCTGGCGGCCTTTGGATCAGAGCCCTTGATGTCGCGCTTGTTTCCGCCGATGCTGGTCGAGAACATGATCCGCACGAAGCAGCAGGAAATGGCCGGGACCGCCGGTCTGTCGGAGCAGGCGGTGCTGGATCTTTATCTGGAAGCGGTGTGATCCGCTGCAAGGTCATCTGACAGGAACGAGGATTTGAATGAAGATCGGCATCTTACAGACGGGTCAGGCCCCGGACGCCTTGCGCGCCGCGTATGGTGATTATCCTGCCCTGTTTGAGGCCCTGCTGGAAGGTCAGGGTTTCCGCTTTGTCACATGGCATGTCGAGGCGATGGAATTTCCCGACAGCCCTGATCAGGCCGATGGCTGGCTGATCACCGGCTCGCGCCATGGGGTCTATGAAGATCATCCGTTTATCGCGCCGCTGGAACAGTTCATCCGCGATGCGCTCGGGGGCGGTCGGCCTGTCGTGGGCATTTGTTTCGGGCATCAGATCATGGCGCAGGCACTGGGCGGGCGGGTCGAGAAATTCGCGGGCGGCTGGGCGGTCGGCGCGCAGGAATATCTGCTCGATGGCCGCGCCGTGACGTTGAATGCGTGGCATCAGGATCAGGTCATCACCCCACCCGAAGGCGCGCGGACCCTGGCCAGCAATGCGTTTTGCGCGCATGCTGCGCTGGCCTATGGCAAGGCCGGGCTGTCCGTGCAGGCGCATCCCGAATTCGATGACCGTTTCATTCAGGGGCTGATCGACACGCGCGGGCGCGGAGTGGTGCCGGAGCCGCTGTTGCAGGGTGCGGAAGCGCGCAAAGGGGCCGCGCGCGATGCGCCCGAGATTGCGCGGATGATCGTGGACCATTTCAAACGCGTGGTGTGCTCCCCCGCGTCATCGGAGGCGACATGACAAGCTGGCGCGACAAGACCCCGCAAGCTGCGCAGGACTTCCTGTCGGGACGGCGGCTGGACGAGATCGAATGCATCATTGCCGATATGGCGGGTGTGGCGCGTGGCAAGGCCATGCCCGCGTTCAAATTCGACGAGAGCGCGAAATACTACCTGCCGACCTCGATCTTTCTGCAGACGATTACCGGCGGCTGGGCGGATTTCAAGGACGGGGCCGATCTGGAACCCGACATGATCATGCGGCCGGATTTCTCGACGGCGACGGCGGCGCCCTGGACGGCGGACTGGACCTTGCAGATCATCCATGACGCGGAAGACCCCGATGGCAATCCGATTGCCACGGCCCCGCGCAATGTGCTCAAGCGGGTTCTGGCGCTTTACCGGGCCGAAGGCTGGCAGCCGGTGATTGCGCCCGAGATGGAATTCTTCTTCGTCGCGCGCAATGTCGATCCCAACATGCCGATCATCCCGCCAATGGGGCGCACAGGGCGGCGCGCAGCGGCGCGGCAGGCCTATTCCATGTCGGCCGTCGATGAATATGGCAAGGTGATCGACGATATCTATGATTTCGCCGAAGCCATGGGGCTGGAAATCGACGGCATCCTGCAGGAAGGTGGCGCGGGTCAGGTGGAGATCAATCTCGCACATGGTGACCCGCTGAACCTGGCGGATCAGGTGTTTTTTTTCAAGCGCATGATCCGCGAGGCGGCGTTGCGCCATGACATGTTTGCGACCTTCATGGCCAAGCCCATCGAGGGCGAGCCGGGCAGTGCGATGCATATGCACCATTCGGTGCTGGATGTGGCGACCGGGCGCAATCTGTTTTCGACCGAAGACGGGCAGAGCACCGACACATTCATGCATTTCATCGGGGGCTTGCAGCGGCATCTGCCCTCCGCCGTGGCGCTGATCGCGCCTTATGTGAACAGCTACCGCCGCTATGTGCCGGATTTTGCCGCACCCATCAATCTCGAATGGGGGTATGACAACCGCACGACGGGCTTGCGCGTGCCGATCTCCAGCCCGGCCTCGCGGCGGGTGGAGAACCGGTTGGCCGGGATGGATTGCAACCCCTATCTGGGGATCGCGGCGTCGCTTGCCTGTGGCTATCTGGGACTGAAGGAGCGGGTCGGGCCGCGCACGGAATGTCGCACCAATGCCTATATGGACGAGGATGAACTGCCGCGCACGTTGGGCTCGGCGCTTGATCTTTTCGACGAGGCGGCGCGCTTGCACGAGATCCTCGATGCGGAGTTCTGCCGCATCTATTCAGCAGTGAAGCGCGACGAGTATAACGAATTCCTGCAGGTGATCAGCCCTTGGGAGCGTGAGCATTTGCTGTTGAACGTATGAATCTTCTGTTCGCCAATGACCGGGCCGGGGAATATCCGCCAAGCTGGTACGCGGCGAGTGCCACGCCGCTTGCGCCTTTCTCGGCACTGAAGGGCGCGTATCGGGCGGATGTCTGCATCATCGGCGCGGGCTATACGGGGCTCTCGGCCGCGCTGCATCTGGCCGAGCGCGGCTATTCGGTCGCCGTGCTGGACGCGCATCGCGTGGGCTTTGGCGCGTCGGGGCGCAATGGCGGGCAGGTGGGGCCAGGGCAGCGCATCGAGCAGGACACCATCGAGCGCATGGTCGGGCGCGAGGATGCGCGCAAGCTCTGGGCCATCGGTCTGGAGGCGCGAGATCTGGTGCAGACGCTGATTGCCCGGCTGGGGATTGATTGCGCGTACAAGCCCGGTGTGCTCCATGCCGATTGGCAGGCCCGCGACGTGCCCCATGCCCATGCCTATGCCGAGAAGCTGGCGCGGGACTATGATTACACCGAGATCGAGACGCTGGACCGCGATGCGGTGCAAGCGATCGTGCGCACGCGGGCCTATCAGGGGGGCGTGCTCGATCACGGGGCAGGGCATCTGCACCCGCTGCGCTATGCGTTCGGGCTGGCGCGCGGGGCTGTGGCGGCAGGGGCGCAGCTGTTTGAGAATTCGCTGGTGGTGGACATCCAGCATGGGCCGCATGTGCGCGTGCAGACAGCGCAGGGCCATGTCGCGGCGGATCATGTGCTGATCGCGGCGAATGGCTATCTGGGCGGGTTGGTGCCGCAGGTGGCGGCCAAGGTCATGCCGATCAACAATTTCATCATTGCGACGGAGCCTTTGCCCGAAGGAAGCGTGCTTGCCCGCGACGTGGCCGTGGCCGACAGCAAATTCGTGGTGAATTACTTCCGCATGTCCGACGACGGGCGGCTGCTCTTCGGTGGCGGCGAGAGCTATGGCTACCGCTTCCCCGATCTGATCCGCACAGTGCGCAAGCCGATGCTGGAGGTCTTCCCGCAACTGGCCGAGACGCCGATTGCCTATGCCTGGGGCGGCACGCTTGCGATCACCATGACGCGGCTACCCTGTTTCGCGCGGGTCGCGCCCAATGTGCTCTCGGCCTCGGGCTATTCGGGCCATGGCGTGGCGCTGGCGACGCTGGCAGGCCAGATCATGGCCGAGGCTCTCGCCGGGCAGGCGGAGCGCTTCGATCTGATGGCGGGCATTCGACTGCCAGGCTTTCCAGGCGGGCCGATGCTGCGCAGCCCGCTTCTGGCGCTGGCGATGAGCTGGTATGCGCTGCGCGACCGGCTGGGGCTTTAGCCCCAGCGCCGCTTACTTGTTCATACCCGAGAGCTTTTGCTGCAATTCGGCGAGTTGCTTCTTGATATCGGTCAACTCGTCCTTGGCTTCCGGTACGTCCTTGCCTGCGGGCAGTCCCGGCCAGCCTGCCATCATGGTTTTCATGAAAGCCTGCTGCTGGCGCTGCATCTCGTCAAAACCGGGCATGGCGGCCATGGGATTGGCCTTGCTCATATTCTCCATGATCTTCGACTGGCCTTCGCGCAGCATCTCGAAGGACATGGCCAGAAACTCTGGCACGACGCTTTGCGCCTGCGTGGAATAGCTGCGCACCAGATCGGTCAACACGTCGATGGGCAACACATTCTCGCCGCGGCTTTCGTGTTCGGCAATGATCTGCAGAAGATATTGGCGCGTCAGGTCATCGCCGGATTTCAGATCAACAATCTGAACCTCGCGCCCTGCGCGGATGAAACCGGCGATGTCTTCGAGCGTCACATAATCGCTGGTTTCGGTATTATAGAGACGGCGGCTGGCATATCGCTTGATCAGAAGCGGCTTTTGAGCATCGGACATGGTTCTCCCCTCGACCATTCGATATTGCATTGCAGCGAGACTAGACGTGGATTTCACAAAAGGAAAGGGGCGAGCGTTACCGCTCGCCCCTGATCGGGCCCTATCCGGGAGGAGGTAGTGCCCAGCGAAGTCTGGCAGCTTACTTCGCAGTCGTCGCCGTCTTGGCAGCTTTGGTTGCCGTGTCGGTGGCTTTCTTGACAGCTGCAGTGGTTTCTTCCTGCAGGTCCTTGCCAGCAGCCATCAGCAGCTCGACAGTGTCCATCTGAACTTTTTTCGCGATTTCAGCGAAAGCAGCAACATGCTCGGCAGCAACTTCAGCCTGAGCCGAAGCGAAATCGGTCATGGCTTTGGTGTAGTCAGCCGGATCGTCCTTGACGCTCGACACTTCGCCAACTTTGGCCAGCGTGGTCTTGGTCCATTTGGTCGAAACTTCGGTCGACTTTTCGGCAGCTTCCAGAGCAACCTTGCTCATCTTCTCAGCCAGAGCGGCTTGCGATTTGAATGCGTCCTGCATGGCGGATGTGTCCATCGGGAACGAACCCATCATGTCTTTCATCATCTTGGTGTAGTCGGTCGAGTTAGCCATGGGGTTTCTCCTTGGTCCATGTAGTGCGGGTCAATCTCGTCTGCCCCGCTTCTGAGGATCAATATGCATGCTGCAGTGCAGCATTGCAAGAAAAAAATGCCGCACTGCAGCATTTTTTTCTGCTTTGCCACCTAAGCCTATGACATGGCGTCATTTTTAGAGCTGATCACATAAGTCCCCGGCGCATCTGCGAGGGCGGGGTAGGTCGAATCGCCGGGTTCGCGTGCTGAGACCAGTGCTCCGGAACGCTTGCGCAGCCAGTCTTCCCAGCGCGGCCACCACGATCCGTCATGGAATTCCGCCGCTGCCAGCCAGTCTTCGGGCGCGCCTTCGGGGTCGGGCCCGGCGTAATGGCCGTATTTGTTCTTGGAGGGCGGGTTGATGATACCGGCGATATGGCCGGATTGCGACAGGATGAAGGTCTTGTCCTTGCCACCCATTTTCGACACGCCCCGGAAGCTCGAGCGCCAGGCCGCGATATGGTCGGTCTCGCAGGCGATCGCGCAGATCGGGTGTTTGACATCCCCGATCGAGAGATCTTCACCGCAGATATGGAAGCTTTCGCCTGAGAAGCGGTCGCCCTGGCAAAGCCCGCGAAGATACTCGACGGTCATTCGCGCGGGCAGGTTGGTGCCGTCGCCGTTCCAGTAGAGCAGATCGAAGGCGGGCGGCTTCTCGCCCATCATATAGGCGCGGATCGCCGGGCCGTAGATCAGGTCATTGGAGCGCAGGAAGGAGAATGTGCGCGACATGAAGAAGCTGTCGAGATACCCCTTGTCGTTACATTCCGCCTCGATCCCGTCGACGAAATCATCCTCGAGGAACACGCCCACTTCGCCCTGATCAGAGAAGTCGGTCAGTGTTGTGAACAGCGTGGCCGCGCGCACGGATTTATCGCCGCGCTTTGCCATCAAAGCCAGTGTCAACGACAGCGTGGTGCCTGCAATGCAATAGCCGATCACATTGACCTGCTTTTCCGCAGTGATGTCGCGCGCGACCCGGATCGCTTCGAGATAACCTTCTTCGATATAGGTATCGAGCCCGACATCGGCGTAGCTCGCATCTGGGTTGACCCAGGACACCACGAACAGCGTGTAGCCCTGATCGACGATCCATTTGATCAGGCTGCTTTGTGGCTTGAGGTCCATCACATAGAATTTGTTGATCCAGGGCGGGAAGATCAGAAGCGGCGTCCGGCGCACCTTTTCGGTGGTGGGCGCATATTGGATCAGCTCGAACAGGCGGTTGCGGAAGACCACCTTGCCTGCCGTGGTCGCAAGGTCTTGGCCCACCTTGAACGCGTCCTTGTCAGCCAGTGTGACGAGCAGCTCGCCCTTGTTGGCCTCGATATCGTGCACGAGGTTCTCAAGCCCGCGCACGAGGCTTTCGCCTTCGGTCTCCACCGCTTTCAGGAGCGCGTCGGGATTGGTGGCGAGAAAATTCGTGGGCGCCATCATGTCGATGATCTGCTGGGTGAAATAGCCCAGGCGGCGCTTCTCGCGGTCGGGGATCGATTCAAGGTCGTGGACGGCGGTGGTCATTGCCTCAGTAGCGAGAAGGTATTGCTGCTTGATATAGTTGAAGAAAGGGTGGGTCTTCCACAACGGATTGGCAAAGCGGCGGTCATCGGGCGTGTGATCTTCCGGGGCGGCGATCTTGCCGCGGCGCAGCACTTCCTGCGCCTCGATATGATGTTTCAGCGCCTTGCCCCAATAGTCAAGCTGCTGTTCCAGCGCCTTGGACGGGTTTCTGGCCATTTCGGTCCAATAGGCCGTCACGGCATGCACGAAGAGATCCGAATCAGGCGCCTGCAAGCTCGGGCGCGGCTGGCTTCTATGGGCCATGGCATCGGTCAGCCGGTGGGTCAGCTCCTCTATCCGTGCCAGATTCTCCCGCATACGGACCAGTTTTTCGTCATCATCATATTCAGAAGTTGTCATAAATGTTTTTCCCCCCTATTCTTCGCACGTGCAGCGAAGGACGTTACGCGTATCTTAACTGTGCAAGGATACAATTTAAAGCGGCGTTTCCCTGACAGGACAATTGGCGCGAAACAAGGGGACAGACATGAAGGGTATGGTATCCTACGATCTGATGGAATCCATCCGCAACACCAATGAGTGGGTCGGGGCATCTGCGCGCGCCTTCGCCTCCTACCCGGTCTGGGGGCTCGCTCCGAATCCGATGTTCAAGGTGATGTCGGCCTGGGGCCGGGTGACCGAGCGCAGCTTCGCGCGCATGGTGATCAAGCCCGATTGGGGCATTACCTCCGTTGTCGCGGAAGATGGTCGTGATCATACGGTAGAGGAAGTGGTCGAGCTTGGCCGTCCCTTCGGTGATCTCCTGCGCTTCAAGGTGCATGGGCGGCCCGAAAAGACCCGTCGCGTGCTGCTTTGCGCGCCCATGTCGGGGCATTACTCGACGCTGTTGCGCTCGACAGTGGCCAGTCTTCTGCCGGATTGCGAAGTCTGGATCACAGACTGGCACAATGCCCGCGACATTCCCGTGTCCAAGGGCAAGTTCGATGTCGAGGATTACACGCTCTATATCGCCGATTTCCTGCGCCATCTGGGGCCCGACACGCATGTGATCGCCGTCTGTCAGCCGGTGCCACTGGCCTTGGCGGCGACGGCCTATCTGGCGGAAAAAGATCCCGATGCCCAGCCGCGGACGCTGACATTGATCGGCGGGCCGGTCGATCCCGATGCGGCCCCGACCGAGGTGACGGATTTCGGCAGCCGCGTGACCATGGGGCAGCTCGAACACCTGGCGATCCAGCGCGTGGGCTTCAAGTATCAGGGTGTGGGCCGACTGGTCTATCCGGGGCTGTTGCAACTCGGCGGGTTCATCTCGATGAATCTCGAACGCCATGCGCAGGCATTTTCCGACAAGATTTCGGCTGAAGCGCAGGGGCAGGGCGGCGAGCGCGACAAGCACAATCGTTTCTATGACGAATATCTTTCAGTCATGGACATGACTGCGGAATTCTACCTGTCGACAGTCGAGCGGATTTTCAAGAACCGCGAGATCGCGCGCAACGTCTTTACGGTGGCGGGCCACAAAGTGGATTGCTCGAAAATCACCAATGTCGCGGTCAAGATTGTCGAGGGAGAGAAGGACGACATCAGTGCACCAGGGCAGTGCCTGGCCGCGCTCGGGTTGCTTACCGGGTTGTCGGACGCGCAGAAAGCCAGCCATCTGGAACCCGGCGCGGGCCATTACGGGATCTTCGCAGGCAAGTCGTGGCGCGACAATATTCGTCCACTGGTAATGGAATTCATGGACACCCATTCGGGCGATGGTGGCTCGGGCAAGCGTGGGCTGCGCGTGGCGGCGTCCAACGGCTGAGCCATCCCGAGGCGATGAAATGGGCCGGGCGCGTGTTGCGCCCGGCCTTTTGCGTGGCGGTCAAGGCGATGTCATCGCTTTTACTGGACGAGCAGCGCAATCCCGATGCGGGTCAGCAGCCGCGCTTGCGCGCATGGTCGGTGGCAGCTCGCAGCCCAGCGTAAGGCAGCTTCCGGGGCCGTCGGCGCGCAGGTTGCGAACAGTCATATCGCATGCGCAGTGGCGCGGTCCCTGCGACGCGTCAGGTCGGTCGCATCATGCGCCCGGCCTGACCTGTCGCATGCGCAGCCGCTCAATCGCTGCAGGTAAAGCTCTCGGCCAAGCGCCAATCGCCAGTGCCGTCATGCACGGCACGTTGCGGCCAGGCGCAAACCGGGCGTGACCATTCGGCTGTGTCCTCTGTCGCAGCGCGGGTCGTCATCAGCGCTTGCGGGGCCTCGCCCGTCGCGATCCAGTCTTCGAGCGCGCTGAGCGGATCGAACCCGGCAGAGGTGATGCCCGGCCCTGCCTGTATCCCGCAATGATCCATGCCGGGGATCAGGAACAGCCGGTTGACCGCGTCCAGATCGTCGCCATGCGTGTCGCGCAACCGGCTGAAATAATCGACCGTGTAGCCATGCGGCACGATGGCATCGGCCAGACCATGCCAAGTGATCATCCGCCCCCCGGCTTCGGCAAAGCCGCTCAGATCAGGGTCGGTCGCGTTATAGATGCGGCCCATGAAGTCCAGATCTGCCGGATGGGTGTCGAAATCGAAATCCATCGCGCTGAAGGCTTCGCCCGGATCGTCGCGAAAGGCCATGAATTGCAGGAATTGCTGATTGAATAACGGCACCAGCGCGCCGCCGCCGCCTTCGAAACCGGTCAGCCACAAGCCCCAGAACGGCTCTGAACCCAGCGGCACTGTCGCGGGGTAAAGCTGTTCACCCGCCGAATTGACTGCGCCGGTCTGCGCCCATGCGGTCACAGTATCGATCTGTGTGTCGGTCAGGCAGGCCACGTTGCCGCCTTGGGTGCAGGCCAGCGCGGTCCAGTCGATGCGGCAGGCGTCGGGGTCCGAGATCAGCCCATCTTCCAGCCCGTCCGCCGCGTCGCATTGCGCCAGCACATGCGCGCCGATCAGGGCTGCATCCTGCGGGCCGAGGATGCGCCCGCCGTCGGCGTCCGTATTGGCCTGCACGACGCTGGCCATCCATGTCGCGACCAGCCCGGTGTAATCGAGCGCAGGCGCGCCGTTCAAGATGCCGTCGAACAGGTCGGGGTCGCGCAGCGCCAGCATATTGGCCTGCCGCCCGCCTGTCGAGCAGCCTGCGAAGATGCGCGGGCTGGGCGTTGCGTCGTAATAATGCGCGGTCACGGTCTGCGCGAGTTTCGCCGTTTCGCGCACGGCGCGGTGGCCCCAGTCGACTTCGGCCAGCCGGTTATGCAATGCCCAGCGCCCATCGACCGAGGATGTCCCCCAATGCCCGCCATCCATCGTGGCGGCCGCGTAGCCGCGTTTCAGGCCGTGGTTCATCGCATTCACGAACCCCGGCGCATCTGACAGAAGCTGTCCACACAGCCCGCCGCATCCGGCCATGTAAAAGCCGCCATTCCAGTCGTCGGGCAGGCGGATCTCGAAGCTGATCGCAGGCCGGATCGTGCCACGCAGCGAACAGAAGGCGGGCAGGTCGTCTCGCGCCGCGACTGCCACGGCTGAAAGGTTTTGCACATCATTGATCCGCAGATCGGCCAATGCGCGGCAGGCGTCCTCGGCGCTGGCGCTGGCGGGCGCGATCAGCGCCACGCCAAGCGCGAGAAGCCATCGCGATGGGGTGTGTGGTGTCATCCTGTCCTCCCTGATTCAGGCGTTCAGCTTATCGGGCCGGGGGACAAAGGCAACGCCAAAGCCTGCGAGGCGCAAATACCGCGCGCCGCGCTGCGTCAGCGCGAGATCATCCAGAGCGCGACCCCCGCCAGCATCAGGCTTGCGCCGCGATTGAGACGCTGCGCGCTGAGTCGGTCTTGCCAGAGCCGCAACAGCCCCGCGCCCGCCCATGTCCAGACTGTGAAGGCGGCAAGATTGTTGAGCGTGAAAAGTGTCGTGATCCAGAGCACGCTCCCCGCGCTGCAGTCCTCGGCCAGAAACTGTGCGAACATGGCCGCGATGATCGCATAGGCTTTGGGGTTGAGCAGCAGCAACACCGCGCCGTCGCGGGCCGTGGCGTGGCGCGGGTGCTGGTGTTGCGCGACTGCCCCCGCGCGCCAGAGCCGCCATGCCATCCACAGCACATAGGCCCCGCCCACAAGCGCCATGCCCTGCGCCATCCGCTCTGTGGTCCCGACGAGCTGTCCGAAGCCAAGCCCGAGCGCCAGTGTGATGATCCATGTCGCGAGGTGATAGCCCGCCGAGGCAGGCCAGCTTGCCGCCAGCCCGTCGCGCGCGCCGAGCGTTGCGAAGAAGATATTTCCAGGCCCCGGCGACCAGGCGAGCGGCAGCAGGAAGAGGATCAGGGCGATGGTGTCAGGCGGCATCGGCGCACTCGCGTTGGGTCAGGCGGCGATAGAGGACAGATACGGTCCCCGGCGACCCGAAAGCTGCGTATTGTCAGGCGCGGGATGAAAATCCGCTTCGGGCATTTCATTTCTGCGCCCGAGCGACTAGATCAGACCAAACCTGCGCCCGGAGCATGCCCCATGATCGATGACCAACTGACCGCCCCCTTGAAGATTGCCACCAACGCCTTGTTGAAGGCCGCAAAGGCGGCCGGGGCCGAGGCGGCGGATGCGATTGCGATCGAGGGCCGCTCGATTTCCATCGATGTGCGCAAGGGCGGGCTGGAACATGCCGAACGCGCGGAGGGGCTGGATCTGGGGTTGCGCGTCTTTGTCGGCACGCGGCAGGCCTGTATCTCGTCTTCCGACACCAGGCCCGAGACCCTGGAGGCGATGGCCGCCCGTGCCGTCGCCATGGCGCGCGAGGCCCCCGACGACCCCCATGCGGGGCTTGCCGAAACTGCGCAACTGGCAATGTTGCGCTCTGCTGAAGGGCTGGAACTGGTCGATCCTGCCCCCGAGCCTTCGCCGGAAGCGCTGCAGGACGACGCCTGCCGCGCCGAAGCGGCCGCGGCGGCGGTCAAGGGCGTCAGTCAGGTGCAATCGGCATCTGCCGCCTATGAGCGCCGCGCGATCTGGCTGGCGGCGACGAACGGGTTTCAGGGCGGCTATGCGCGGTCGTCGCGCCATGTCTCCTGCGTGGCGATCAGCGGCGAAGGCACCGGGATGGAGCGTGACTGGGCCGCCGAGAGCCGGATCTTTCAGCGCGATCTGCCCGAGCCGGACGCGATCGGACAACTGGCGGCAGAGCGCGCCGTAGCGCGCCATGCGGCGCGCCGGCCCAAGACCGGGACATGGCCTGTGCTCTACGACGAGCGCATCGCCTCGAGCCTGATCGGGCATCTGCTCAATGCGATCAATGGTAGTTCCGTGGCGCGTGGCTCAAGCTGGCTGCGCGATGCCATGGGCGAAGCGGTGCTGCCCAAGGGCATCAGCCTGCGGGAAGACCCGCTGCGCGTGCGTCGCGCAGGGTCGCGACCTTTCGATGCCGAAGGGCTGCAGAGCCGGGCGAAAGATCTGGTGGCGGACGGGATCTTGCAAAGCTGGGTGCTGGATCTGGCCACAGCGCGCAAGCTGGGGCTGGAGAGCACGGCCAATGCGGTGCGCGGCACCTCCGCGCCGCCATCGCCATCGGCCTCAAATGTGGTGTTGACGCAAGGGGACCAAACCCGCGCCGCGCTGCTGGCCGAGATGGGCACCGGGCTTCTCGTGACATCGCTGATCGGCGCCACGATCAATCCCACGACGGGCGATTACTCGCGCGGGGCGTCGGGCTTCTGGGTCGAGAATGGCGAGATTGTCTATCCGGTGAATGAATGCACGATTGCGGGCAATCTGCGCGAGATGCTGGGGCGGATCATTCCGGCCAATGACGCGCGCGATCATCTGTCGAGTGTCGTGCCCTCGCTTCTGGTGGAAGGGATGACACTTGCCGGAGACTGAGGATCTGGCGCTTCTGATCGCTGCAGCGCAGGAAGCAGGGCAGATCGCAACGCGTCACTTCGGGGCTGGCCCACAGGTCTGGGACAAGGGCGGCGGGCAGGGGCCTGTCACCGAAGCTGATCTTGAAATCGACCGCATGTTGCAGGACCGCTTGCGCAGCGCGCGCCCCGATTATGGCTGGCTGTCGGAAGAAACCGCAGCCGATCCCGCGCGGCTGCGGGCCGAGCGGATGTTCATCATCGACCCGATTGACGGCACCCGCGCCTTCATCGACGGCCAGAAAGGCTTTGCCCATGCGCTGGCCGTCGTCGAGGCCGGTGTGCCTGTGGCCGCTGTCGTGTTCCTGCCGCTGATGGGGTTGAGCTATACTGCCCGTCGCGGGGGCGGGGCGTTTTGCAATGGCGCGCCGATGCAGGTGCGTCAAAGCGGTGGGGGCACGCCGCCTGCCGTTCTGGCCGCGCGCCCGGTGATGGAGCCGCGCCACTGGCCCGGCGGTCTGCCCGAGGTCACGCGCCATTTCCGCCCCTCGCTGGCCTGGCGGCTGGCGCTGGTCGCCGAAGGGCAGTTCGACGCGATGCTGGCCATGCGGGCGACATGGCATTGGGACATTGCGGCGGGCGCGCTTCTCGTCACCGAGGCAGGCGGCGCGATCACTGACGCGGGCGGGGCTGCGCTGCGTTTTGACACGGAGTGCCCCAGTTCCGAAGGGGTCGTGGCGGCGGCACCTGAGTTGCAGGCCACACTTCTGGCGCGCAGGCTGGGGGGCGGCGCTGTCGGCTGAAGGCCAAGCTGGATGCGGCGGCGCAATGCCACGCGCCGGGCGCAGTCCTGATCTGCGGGCATGGCTGCGTTGCGCCAGACTACGCGCCAAGGAAGCATCTCGCAAAAATTCATTCCGTCCCCCGAAGAATTGGCCTATCACGCAAGAAGATCTGCGGTCATCGCCTGTGGCATGGTCATGGCAGCTCATGTGCAGGTCCGGCGGCAGAGAGTGAGGGCGCAGCGATGGTCTTGAGCCTTGGCAGACAGGTCTCGCGGCTGCTGGGCGGGCACAGGCTGGCCGACCCGGACGCCGTCATGCGCTTGCCCCGGCCCTTTGTCTGGCTGCACGGCGATCACGCAGAGCAGGCGCACGCGCTTGTCAGCCTGTCTGACGCGGTTTTGCACAAAGAGGCCGGGATTTCGGTTCTGTTGAGCCTGCCCCCGGAGGCCGCAGTCATCGTGCCCGATATGCCCGGACGTGTGGTCTTGCCTGTCGGGGACGATGCCGCCGCGCTGGCGCTGGCGCTTGTGGCGCGCAAACATCTGCCTGCAGCGGTGCTTCTGGCAGCGCGCAGATTGCCAGTGGCGATGATCCGTCAGATGGTGCGGCGCAAGGTGGCGGTGTTCGTGCTGGATGCGCAGGGGCCGGGCTTTGCCGCAGGCTGGCGCCATCTTCCGGGGTTTTCGCGCGCGATGCTGTCGCAGCTCTCGCATGTTTTCGTGCAGCACGAAGCAGAGCGCGCGCTTTGGCTGGAGCAGGGGTTGGCGGCGCAGAAGATGACCGTTTGCGGGCGATTATCCCCGACGCCCGCAGCGCTTGGCTGCAATGAGGCTGAACGCGAGGCGCTGTCAGAGGCGTTTCGGCACCGCACCATGTGGCTCGCGGTCGGGATCCCTGAGCGCGAGGAGGATGCGATCATCGCAGCCCATCGCGAAGCCTTGCGCGAAAGTCACCGGCTGGTGCTGATCCTGCATCCGGCAGATCCTGGCCGTGGGGCTGCGCTCGGGGCGAAGATGGCGGCGCATTTTGTCACCGCGCTGCGCTCGCGCGATGATCTGGTCACGCCGGAAACGCAGGTTTATATCGTCGATACCGAAGGGGAGCGGGGGCTGTGGTATCGCCTTGCCGTTTGCTGCTATCTCGGCGGCTCGCTTGGTGGTGAGGGGGCGCAGATCAGCCCGATGGAGCCTGCGGGTCTGGGCTGCGCCGTAGTGCATGGCCGCCATTTCGGCCGCCATTCCGAGGCATTCGATCTGCTTCGCAGCGCGCGCGCAACCCGGATGGTCCAGAGCGGCGAAGGTTTGGGCGGTGCGATCTGCGCGGCGCTGCGCCCCGAGCAGGCTGCAGATCAGGCGCATCGCGGCTGGCAGGTGATCTCGACAGGCTATGAGGCAACCGAGGCGGTTCTGACGGCGCTGATCGCGGCGGCGCGGACGAGGGAGGGCTGATGATGCGACCGCCTGCCTTCTGGTTCACGCCGCCAGAGCGACCGGGCTTTCGCGCGCGTGCATTAGCGCCGCTGGCAGCGCTCTATGCGCGTGCGACGGCGCGCCGCGTGGCCCGTCCGCCTGACTGGCGCGCGCCGGTGCCGGTGATCTGCGTGGGCAATCTCAATATCGGTGGCACGGGCAAGACGCCCACGGTGATCGCGCTGGTGCAGATGCTGCAGGCGATGGGGCAGGTGCCGCATGTGATCTCGCGCGGCTATGGCGGGCAGATGGCGGGGCCAGTGCAGGTGCGCGAGCGGGTGCATCAGGCAAGCGATGTGGGCGATGAGCCGCTGTTGCTGTCAGCCTTCACGCCCGTTTGGGTGGCACGCGACCGTGCTGAGGGCGCGCGGCAGGCGGTGGCGGCGGGGGCCAGCGTGCTGGTGATGGATGACGGGTTTCAGAACCCGGCACTGGCCAAGGATCTGTCGCTGATCGTGGTCGATGCGGCTTTGGGCTTCGGCAATGAGCGGGTGCTGCCAGCGGGCCCATTGCGCGAGCCCGTGGCCGTCGGGCTGGCGCGCGCGGATCTGGTGATCAGCATCGGCCCACCGGCCATGCAGGCGCGGTTTGCAGGCGAGGATCTGGGTTTGCCAGTGCTGCGCGCTGTGTTGCAGCCGTTGCAGATGGGGATAGGCTGGCAGGGGCTGCGGGTGCTGGCCTTTGCCGGGATCGGCCGGCCAGAGAAGTTCTTTGCCAGCCTGCGCGCCGAAGGGGCAGAGGTGATCCGCGCCGAGGCGCTCAGCGATCACCAGCCGCTGACCGACGCGTTGATGGCGCGGCTGACGCTGGAGGCCAAGGCGCTTGGAGCGCAACTGGTGACGACCGAGAAGGATGCCGTTCGGCTGCCTGCCGCGTTTCGCGCCAAGGTGCTGGCGCTGCCTGTGCGGCTGCAATTCGACGACCCGAGGCCGTTGCAGGATCGGCTGCGCGCGCTTTTTGCGTGAGGCGGTCGCGCAGGGCCGGGCCTTGGGGCATCGAGCCCCTGCGGCCCGGTCGGGCTGCAAGCAGCCCTCCGCGCGCGCCGCGAGGGGGCTGGGTTCAGACGCTGAGGCAGATGTATTTCATCTCGAGATAATCCTCCATCCCGTGCCGCGAGCCTTCGCGCCCGAGCCCGGATTGCTTGACCCCGCCGAAGGGCGCCATTTCGCTGGAAATGATCCCGGTATTCACGCCCACGATCCCGTATTCCAGCGCTTCCTGCACGCGGGTGATCCGGCTGATGTCGCGCGCGTAGAAATAGGCGGCCAGCCCGAAGATCGTGTCATTGGCATAGCCGATCACCTCGTCTTCGGTGTCGAATCGGAAGAGCGGCGCCATCGGACCGAAGGTTTCTTCCTGCGCGACTTTCATTGCCTGCGTGACCCCTGTGAGCACCGTCGGTTCAAAGAAACTGCCGCCATTGCCGTGTTTGCGCCCGCCGGTCGTGACCTGCGCGCCCTTGGATACGGCATCTGCAATGTGATCCTCGACCTTGGTCACAGCGTCCGCAGTGATCAGCGGGCCGAGTTGTGTCCCTTCTTCGAGCCCGTCGCCCACGCGCAGTTTCTCGACCTCGGCGGTCAGCTTCTTGGCGAAAGCGTCATAGATTCCCGACTGGACATAGATGCGGTTGGCACAGACGCAGGTTTGCCCGTTATTGCGGTATTTCGACAGCATCGCGCCCTGCACGGCGGCGTCCAGATCCGCGTCGTCAAAGACGATGAACGGCGCATTGCCGCCCAGTTCCATCGAGCATTTCATGACCTGATCGGCGGCCTGACGCAGCAGGATGCGGCCGACTTCGGTGCTGCCGGTGAAGCTGAGCTTGCGCACAATAGGGTTTTCGCAGAATTCCTTGCCGATATCGGAGGCCCGGCTTGAGGGGATCACGGAAAACAGCCCCCCCGGCACGCCTGCGCGGTCTGCCAGAACCGCGATGGCCAGCGCCGAGAGGGGGGTCTCTGCGGCGGGGCGCGCCACGAAACCACAGCCCACGGCCAGCGCCGGGGCGACTTTGCGCGTCAGCATCGCATTGGGAAAATTCCACGGTGTGATCGAGGCCGCAACGCCAATCGGCTGGCGCAGCACCGAAATGCGTTTATCCGCCTGATGGCCGGGCAGGATCTCGCCATAGGCGCGTTTCGCTTCCTCGGCGAACCATTCGATATAGCTCGCGCCATAGGCGATCTCGCCCCGCGCCTCGGCCAGAGGTTTACCCATCTCGGAGGTCAGGATCAGGGCGAGGTCGTCCTGAGCAGCCATCATCAGGTCGAACCATTTGCGCAATACGCTCGCGCGTTCCTTGGCAGTGAGTGCCGCCCAGTCATGGCGCGCACGATCGGCGGCGGCGATAGCGCGGGCCGTCTCTGCGCGGCCAAGATCTGCCACACGCGCGATGACATCGCCACGCGCTGGATTGATCACGTCGAAAGTCGCGCCGTCATCCGCCGCGATCCAGTCGCCTGCGACATAGGCGCGCTCCTCCAGCAGAGCGGGGTCGGACAGAAGATTGCGGAGATTGGTGGTCTGCTCGAGCATGTCGGTCCTTTCTCGCGGCGTGATGACACGTTAGTGAGTGTCAGGATGCGCCGCGTTGCGATTTGCGTGCCTGCCTCAGACCTAGTGGCTCTGGCGTGCAATGTCACGGTCTGCGGCATCACGAAAGGAAACCTTAACCTTTTCGCGCCATCCTTGGGGCGTTAGGCTGTAAGAGAGAGTGAACGCGCATGTGCGCAAAGGATCTCAATGTGAATGACAGCAAAGATCGCGAGCGGTTCTACTCCGATCTGGTTCTGCATCATTCCTCGGATGCTGTCGTCATCTGTGATCCGGACGGTCTGGCGGTCTGGATCAATCCTGCCTTCACGGTGCAGACCGGCTATGGTGCCAATGACGTGCTCGGGGCTGATCCGCTTGCGATGTTGCGCGGTCAGGATACGGATCGGGACGCCGTGGAGCAGATCACGCTGGGCTTCCAGCAGCGGCGCGAAACCCGGCTCGATATTCTGAATTACAGCCGCTCCGGAACCGCCTTCTGGGCGGATCTGAAACTGTCGCCGGTTTACGATTCGACCGGAAAACACACGCATTTCATTGCGACCATGCGTGACATTACCGAACGCAAGCTGCTCGAAGACCAGAACGAGGAAATGCGCCATTCCGAAGCCCTGCGTCAGGCCGAGCGCCATTTGCTCGCGCTGACCAGTGAATGGCTTTACTCGGCGAAATCCTTCGAAGAATTGCTCATGGTGATCAAACGCGCCATGCACACGCTGATCCCGGAAGCGGACGGGGCGCTTTACGTATATGACACCTCGCGCACGATGCTGGAACTTGCCGCATCATGGGGCACGATGCCGGAGTTCGAACCCCAGATCCTGCCGGATGATTGCTGGGCGTTGCGGCGTGGACGCGCCTATGCCTTTGGACAAAAACCGATCCAGTTTGCCTGCGACCATGTACACAAGCCCGGCACCCCCTATTTCTGCCTGCCGATCATCGCGCATGGGGAAACCATAGGTCTGATGCATATCGTGTTTGAAGGCTATGAGGAAACTGGCCTGATGCGTCATATGCGCGACGATGTGTTTCGCAATCGATGGGATGTGTCGCTGATCTGCGCGGAACAGATCAGCCTGGCCGTCGCGAATGTGCGCTTGCGACAGGAGTTGCAGGAGAAATCGTGGCGTGATCCGCTGACGGGGCTGTGGAATCGGCGGTGGTTCATGGAAAAAGCCCAGCGTGAAGTGTCGCAGGCGACGCGCAACCAGCGCGAACTGGCTTTGATCTCGGTGGATGTGGATCACTTCAAGCAATTCAACGACCGTTTCGGGCATGATGCGGGCGATGAGGTGCTGATGGAGGTCGGGCGCATCATGCTGCGTGTGAGCGGGCCGACTGTCCATCCCTGCCGGATTGGTGGCGAGGAGTTCGTGTTTCTTTGCATCGATTGCGACGAAAGCGCCGCAATCGATCAGGCGGAAGCGCTGAGAAGCGAAATTTCACAAGCCCAGTTGCATGTGCGTGGGCAGTCTTTGCCCTCGATCACGATTTCGGCGGGGTTGGGGCTGTTGAAGCGTGATGGTCCAGCATTGCAGGATGTGATGCATGCTGCGGACAGGGCGCTTTACCATGCGAAGGACGCAGGCCGGGATCGCGTGATCGCACAAGCGCCGTGACGCTGACGCACTGGATCGGGTCACTCCTCGATCCAGGTTGCAGAGTTTCGCATCAAGTGCTGCCCTGTGTCAGAAGCATTTTGCTGACCACAGCGCACTGCATTCGGTGGGCTGTGAGGATCGCCCAGATCTCTGCGCCAGGCTCTTGTGAGAAGTCTGTGCTGCGACGGGGATGCTGTCGCGAATTGCCCGCGCAGACGGCGTTATCGCGCAAGGCAAGGTGTCGGTCGCCTGCGACCTGTGCTTTTCGGTCAAGATTTGCGCCGCTTGCCGCAGAACTGCCACGGCACGCGAAATTCAGAGGGGGCGATGCCATCCATCAACACGCAGATGGATGCTGAAACACGGACCGGGCGCTGCGATATTTGCCAGATCAGGATGCGCAGCAGGCAATGAACGGTTTTTGTTCGGGCAGGTTATGCCAAGTATTTGACTCATCTGTCCCCTTTACCTATCACCTGCCGCAAGGCCGCGTTGCGCTGGCAAGATAAGACTGAGGCGGCACGCACCACAGGGCACGACGACAGGCTGAAAATCTACTGGGTGATTGAGCGGGAACATCGATGCCTGTGACAGCCGCGGCCCAGGACAACAATCGACCGGCAGATGGGGGCAGCTATGGCAATTCAGACATCGCTCGGTGATATGCGCGCTGACGCGCAAGGGGAGCGGCCGGGCTTTGATGCGGGCTTTCTGGCCGTCGAAATCGCACGACTGTTGCGCGAAGATCAGACACAGGCCATCCGTGAATTTCTGGAGAGTCAGGAACTCGCCGATATTGCCGCGCTGATCGAGGAGTTGGAAGAGGGCGACGATCTGACAGTCCTGCGGCTGCTTGCGCTGCATGATCAGGCCGAAATGCTGGGGTATTTGCGCGCCAGTTCGCAGGTCGCGTTGGCCACACGCATTCCGCGCCGCGAACTTGTCGCCCTGATGACCGCGATGAGCCATGACGAACGCGCAGACCTGTTCAAACAGCTTGATGAAGAAGCTCAGGAAGCGATCCTTCCTGCGCTCTCGAAGGCCGAGCGCGAAGATCTGCGCCGCCTCGCGGCCTATGAGGAATGGACCGTTGGTTCGGTCATGACGTCCGATTACGCGACCCTGATGCCCGAGATGACCTCAAGCCAGGCCATCGAAGCGTTGCGCGCACAAGCGATCGAAGCCGAGACGATCTATTACGCCTATATCATCGACGACAGCCGGAAATTGGTTGGCGTGGTCAGTCTGCGTGACCTGCTGACCGCGCGCCCGCGTCAGCTTGTCGAAGAGATCATGGACCGCGAGCCGGTCTGGGTGCGTGCGGATGGGGAACAGGAAGACGCCGCGCGGCTGATCTCGCGGTATGACCTTCTGGCGCTGCCTGTGCTGGACAATAACGACCGTCTCGTGGGGATCGTGACGGCAGATGACGCCATGGACGTGGCCGAGGAAGAGGTCACCGAGGATTTCTACAAAGGCTCGATTGTTCAGCCCATCGATCTGTCTGTCGCCGAGGCGACGATTGCGATGCTCTATCGCGCGCGGATTTTCTGGCTCGTGCTGCTGGTTTTCGGCAATATCTTCTCGGGGGCGGGGATCGCCTATTTTGAAGATACGATTGCCGAACATCTGTCGCTGCTGTTCTTCTTGCCGCTGCTGATCGCATCGGGAGGCAATGCGGGTACGCAGTCAGCAACGCTGATGGTGCGGGCGTTGGCCACCGGAGATGTGCGTCCGGCTGATTTCGGCAAGCTTCTGGGGCGCGAGGTTGCCATCGCGCTTGCGCTGGGGGTGACCATGGCTGTTGCTGTCTCGGTCATCGGTGTCTGGCGCGGCGGGCCTGATATTGCTGTCGTCGTGGCGCTTGCCATGGTGACAATTGTGCTGATGGGGGCGTTGATCGGGATGAGCCTGCCCTTCATCTTCGCCAAGATCGAGCGTGACCCTGCGGCGGCATCCGGGCCGCTCGTCACCTCGATCGCAGATGTGCTTGGGGTGTTGATTTACTTCACCATTGCAGCGCGGTTGCTGGAGATCTGACGCGTGCCGGAGCCCATCAGCGCGACTGTGCCCGATTGGTCCCGCGAAACCGCGCGCAAATTCTGGGATCCGTCGCGCAAGCTGTTGCGGGCCCTTCGTGGCTATCAGCGCGCGCGCAATCCGCTGACGCGGCGGCTGTGGCACATGCGCTTCAGTTTCTGGTGTTGGGTGGCGCAGGTCGACATTGCACCGCAAACCGAGATCGGCGGTGGCCTGATCTTGCCGCACCCGAATGGGATCGTGATCCATTCTGCGACGGTCATCGGCCCCAACTGTCTGATTTTCCAGCAGGTAACCCTGGGGGCGCGTGGGCTGGACGGGGTGCCACATATCGGTGGGCATGTCGATATCGGGGCAGGGGCGCGGATTTTGGGGCCGGTCCGGATCGGTGATCATGCCGTGATCGGAGCCAATGCTGTGGTGATTTGTGATGTGCCGCCGGGGCATGTGGCGCGCGGGGTTCCGGCGCGGGTCTATCCCCGGCGGGACGTGCCTTGATCGCCTTGCATTTGTGGGGCTGATTGGCTACCCCGGCGCGGGACAGCGAAAGGCAAGAGCATGAGTGCAATCGAAGAGCTTCGTGGCAAGTTTCTGGAACAGATCGGCACCGCCCGGGATGCCGACAGTCTTGAGGCCGTGCGCCTTGCCGCTCTGGGCAAGAAGGGCGAAATCAGCCTGAAGATGCGCGATCTGGGCCAGATGAGCCCGGAGGAACGCCAGATCGCCGGTCCGGCGCTGAACGGGCTGAAATCCGAGATCGATGCTGCGCTGAAAGCGCGCCGCGCGGCGCTGGAGGATGCCGCACTTGACGCGCGGCTGCAGGCCGAGTGGCTGGATGTGACGCTGCCGGGCCGCCCGCGCCCGATGGGCACGATCCACCCGATCAGCCAGGTGATGGACGAGCTGACCGCGATTTTCGCCGATATGGGCTTTTCGGTGGCCGAAGGTCCGCAGATCGAATCCGACTGGTACAATTTCGACGCGCTCAATATCGCGCCCGAACATCCTGCGCGTCAGGAGCATGATACGTTTTTCCTGCATCGCGACGCTGGCGACACCCGGCCCCCGCATGTGCTGCGCACCCATACCTCGCCAGTCCAGATCCGCGCGATGCAGGGGCAGGGCGCGCCCATCCGCGTGATCGCGCCGGGGCGTGTCTACCGTATGGATATGGACCAGACCCACACGCCGATGTTCCATCAGGTCGAGGGCTTGGCGATTGACCGCAACATCACCATGGCGCAGCTCAAATGGACGCTGGAAGAATTCTGCCGCGCGTTTTTCGAGCTCGATCAGGTCGAGCTGCGCTTCCGCGCCTCGCATTTTCCCTTTACCGAACCCTCGGCCGAGGTTGATATCCGCTGCTCCTGGGAAGGGGGCCAGCTCAAGCTCGGCGAAGGCAAGGACTGGCTGGAGATCCTTGGTTCTGGCATGGTGCACCCGCATGTCCTGCGTGCAGGCGGCATTGACCCTGAAATCTGGCAAGGCTTCGCCTTTGGGATGGGGATCGACCGGATCGCGATGCTGAAGTACGGCATCCCCGATCTACGCGCTTTCTTCGAGAGCGACCTGCGCTGGCTGCGCCATTATGGCTTCGCCGCGCTCGATCAGCCTGCCCTCGCAGCCGGCCTCAGTCGCTAACTCCTTTCATCTTCGCAAAAATATCCACGGGGATTTTCAAGGGGGTCGCCATTGTTGCGCCATTGGTCCTAGCGACAATGGCGACGCTCCCCTTGAAGCAGGGAGTTTGAGGGACGGCAGTCCCTCAAGCCACCCCAACGAAAAAGGCCCCCGCCAAAAGCAGGGGCCTTCTGTCATGTTCAGACGCGCTTACAAACTGTAATACATCGCGTATTCGATCGGGTGCGGGGTGTGCTCATAGGCATAGACCTCTTCCCATTTCAGATCGATATAGGCCATGATCTGATCCTTCGTGAACACGTCACCTGCAAGCAGGAAGTCGTGATCGGCGGCCAGCGTTTCGAGCGCCTCGCGCAAAGACGCGCAGACAGTCGGGATGCCTTCCAGCTCTTCGGGGGGCAGATCGTAAAGATCCTTGTCCGAAGACGGGCCCGGATCGATCTTGTTCTTGATCCCGTCAAGCCCGGCCATCAGCAGGGCCGCGAAAGCCAGATAGGGGTTGGCGGTCGGGTCGGGGAAACGTGCCTCGACGCGCTTGGCCTTGGGGCTTTCCGAGAACGGGATGCGGATACAGCCCGAACGGTTGGACGCCGAATAGGCGCGCAGCACAGGGGCTTCAAAGCCGGGGATCAGGCGCTTGTAGCTGTTGGTCGACGGGTTGGTAAACGCATTCAGCGACTTGGCATGCTTCAGGATGCCGCCGATGAAATAGAGCGCCTCCTGGCTCAGATCAGCATATTTGTCGCCTGCAAACAAAGGCTTGCCATCTTTCCAGATCGACATGTTGACATGCATCCCGGTGCCGTTGTCGCCTTTTACAGGCTTGGGCATGAAGGTTGCGGTCTTGCCATAAGCATCGGCCACGTTGCGCACGACATATTTGTACTTGATGATCTCGTCCGCCTGTTTGGTCAGCGAATTGAAGATCAGACCCAGTTCGTGCTGTGCGGACGCCACCTCGGTGTGGTGCTTGTCCACTTTCATGCCCATTTCCTTCATGGTCGTGAGCATTTCCGAGCGCATGTCCTGATTGGCGTCAATCGGGTTCATGGCGAAATAGTGACCCTTGACGCCCGGGCGGTGGCCTGAATTGCCGTGCTCATAGGTCGTGTCAGAGTTCCAGGCGGCTTCCTCGGCATCAACCTCGAAACTGACCTTGTTGATCTTGTCGCTGTATTTCACGCTGTCAAAGACGAAAAATTCAGCTTCCGGTCCGAAATAGGCCGTGTCGCCGATGCCGGTCGACTTCAGATAGGCTTCGGCTTTTTCGGCCGTGCCGCGCGGGTCGCGGGAATAGGCTTCGCCCGTGTCTGGCTCGACGATCGAGGCGTGGATGGCGGCGGTTTTTTCGGCATAGAACGGATCGATATAGACCGAGTCCAAATCGAAAATCAGTTTCATGTCAGAGGCTTCAATGCCCTTCCAGCCCGGCACCGAGGAGCCGTCGAACATGAAGCCTTCCTCAAGAAAGTCCTCATCGACCAGATCATTGACCACGGTCACATGCAGCATGCGTCCGCGGGGGTCGACAAAGCGGATATCGAGATAGGCGACGTCCTCATCGCTTATCATCTTGAGAATATCGGCTGGACTCATGTCAGTTTCCTTTTTCTTTGGAGGTTGTTGCAGGCGCTTTTACCTGCTGAAAAACTTGACGCTCAGAGCGCGTCATCGCCACTTTCACCTGTGCGGATCCGGATGGCCTGCTCCACGGGGGAGACGAAAATCTTACCATCGCCGATCTTGTCGGTGCGCGCGGCTGCGATGATGGCCTCTACGGCCTGATCGACCTGTTCATCCGGCAGGACGACTTCGATTTTCACCTTGGGCAGAAAATCAACGACATATTCCGCGCCGCGATAGAGTTCCGTGTGCCCTTTCTGACGTCCGAAGCCTTTGACTTCGATGACCGACAGACCCTGCACCCCGATGTCTTGCAGCGCTTCCTTGACCTCATCTAGCTTGAACGGCTTGATGATGGCTTCGATTTTCTTCATGCCCTCGCTCCCGGATATCCACCAGCCATTCCGCTGGTCACGCCTGAAAGATCATTTTCAGTCTGGCGGGACAATCTGATAGGCTAAGCTTAAGCACAGTGTCATGGCTGAAAAAATTAAAATGATCGCAATATAGTCAAAACGCCTAAAAAATATGCATAATGAGAACGGATGGATCTTTGGAGTGACTGATTTTCTGACATCTGCCCAAATGCGCGCCATCGAACAAGCTGCGATTGAGTCGGGCGCAGTGTCTGGCGCAGAGTTGATGGACCGCGCCGGGCGCGGGGCCGTCGAGATGGTGTTTGCCACCTGGCCCGACCTGGCCGAGGCGCCGGCTATCGCCTTTGTGCTTTGCGGGCCGGGAAATAACGGCGGTGACGGCTATGTCATGGCGCGGCTGTTGCGCGCGCAAGGGTGGCACGTCAGGATCGCGCAATTCGGCCCAGACGAACCGGTGACACCGGATGCACGGATGAATTTCCACAAGGCACAGGTCGCGGGCTGCGCGGTTGCGCAGATCTCGGGCCAGCTCGCTCTGGAAATTTTCGCGCAGGCGGGGTCTGTGCTGGTCATTGACGCACTTTTCGGGACGGGGGTGACGCGGGCCTTGCCGCCGGAACTCCGTGCGCTGTCGCACCTGCTGGAGGACGGCGCGCAGAAGGCGCGCCGAGACGTCGCGTGGGCAGCCCCGCGCTTCATGGCCGTTGATCTGCCCTCGGGGCTTTGTGCCGATACCGGACAGGTGCTTGGGGAGCCAGAAGGGGGCAGGGCGTTCATGGCGGATCTGACAGTGACTTTTCATGGGCTGAAACATGGGCATGTCAGAGCCTCCGGACCGGCGCTTTGCGGGCTGGTGCGGGTCGTCGATATCGGTTTGTGGCCTTGGGACGAGCTGCGCCATGGGGTTTGAGGAGACACTGATTGCGGCGCTGCGCAAGCATGTTGGCCAGCACAAATTCGACCATGGCCATGCGTTGGTCCTCTCGGGCGGTGTCGGACGTGGCGGGGCCGCGCGGCTTGCGGCACGCGGGGCCTTGCGGATTGGGGCCGGGCTGGTGACACTTGGCTGCCCGCCCGCGGCATTGATCGAGAATGCCGCGCGGCTGGATGCCGTGATGTTACGGCCCCTGCGCGACGCTTCTGCGCTGCGCGCGACGCTCGAAGATCGCCGGATCAGCGCCGTTTGTGTTGGTCCCGGCTTCGGGCTTGAGGCGCGCGAGGCGGATCTTCTGGACGCGCTGCTGGATATGGCGCGGGTGCAGGCGCTGCCACTGGTGCTGGATGCGGATGCCTTGACCTTGCTGGCCCGCTGGACTGGCGGGCTGCCCACCTTGCCTGCAGGGTCTGTCCTGACCCCGCATGACGGCGAATTCGCGCGGCTCTTTCCAGATCTGGCCGCGCAAATGTCTTGCGACTCCCCTGCCGAGGCGCATGCAGCGCGCAGATTGGCAGTGGCAGAGGCGGCGAGGCGTGTGCAGGCCGTGGTCTTGCTGAAGGGAGCGCGAACCGTAATCGCAGGGCCGCAAGGGCAGGTCGTGGAGCAGGCTGCGACAGGGCCGCGGGCCGCACCATGGCTTGCCACCGCGGGCTCGGGCGATGTGCTGGCTGGGTTTGTGACGGGGCTATGCGCGCGCGGGATTGACGGTGTCGACGCGGCGCAATGGGCGGCGTTCCTGCATGTCGAAACTGCGCGCGGCTTTGGCCCCGGATTGATTGCTGAAGACCTGCCGGACCGGCTGCCAGTGGTGTTACGTCGCCTCGGGGTCTGATCGGCGGGTCACACCTGATCGGGCAATGGTCTGTTCCCGTCGCTCTGATGGGCGGGGCTGGGTTAGTGTGCCGACTGCTTGACCAAAGCTGCCAGCCCATTTGCGACAATCACCACATCTGTGTCGAAGATCAGTTGATAGAGCAGTCCGGTTGCGCTGATGGACCGAACAGATTGCCCGTCAACCATATTGCGGGATGCGATCAGACATGGCTTGCCGAAGATAAGATCGCTCCGCCAATCGCGCAGGCCCAGTTTCTGCCCCGCGCCGACCGTCAGATCCCGTTCAGGGCGCATCTCATCTGATCCTGCGCGCAGCTGCACCAGATCGCCGATCGCTGCGGTTGCTTTGCGTATCCCGCGCAGCTCGACGATCTGACCTTTCGTATCAAGCACCAGATCGCCTGCCATGATCCGTTCAATCGGTCGTGGCCCCGTGATGGTGGCGATCCGCGTATCGCGGGCGAAGCCCTGCAGCGCATCCGGTTTGCGTGCACGCGGTCGGCGCAGGGGTGGGGCAAGAGTGATGGTATGTGCAAACATGGCGCGAATCTCCTGTCCCAAAATATGCAACTGAATTGTAACCATGAGGTAAAATGCGGCTGCAGATTCATTGTTTCCTTTCAGAAAACAATGTCGGGGAAATGAGGCGGGATTTGGGCAGGAGTCATTGGGCTGCGCGACAGTGTTGCATTTTTTCCTCTCGCCTCTGCGCGCGGCGGGTGCTAAATGCGCCAGCAATGCGGGTGTGGCGAAATTGGCAGACGCACCAGATTTAGGTTCTGGCGCCGCAAGGCGTGGGGGTTCAAGTCCCTCCACCCGCACCATTTTTTCTGATTGGGGTCATAATCCGGTCAGCATGCTGGGGTCGAACATCGGAAAGCTGACCCCCAGCGCCCAAGCCAGCACCAGCCCCAGCCCCATTCCGCCCGCCGCAGGCAGGCCTGTGCGACGGCCTACCCAGCCTGACATCGTGCCAAAGAGCAGAAAGAACAGCACGATCACAGGCAGGATGATCAGCAGAAAGAACAGCGCCTCGAAATTCAGCGCGACGGCCAGCCCGAGCGAAGCGAGAAAGGCCGTGCGCACCAAAATCACGCGCCCAAACCCGGCGCGGCCGCCTTGGGTCAGGATGCCATCGGCCAAAAGGAAAGGCACAGCGCCGAGTGTCAGCGCCGCGATCACACTGACGCGCCCGCCATGGGGGTAGAATGAGGCCACATAACGGTCGAGCACGCCGCCCAGCACAAGGATGCCAAAGCTTGCCACGGCCAGCGCTATGCCAACGCTGCGCATGGGAAATTGTCCACGCAACTGACCCCAGCGCGCAAGAAGCGCAAGCGTGATCGCACCGTAAAGGCCCAGATGCAGCGCCAGATAATCGGCGACCAGCACGGGCAGCAACCGGATGTCAAATGGGGCAAGGATCAGCGGGGTTGCGAGAGCCGGGACAAGAGCAACAACGAAAAACCGGCGGCGGTCGAGGGCCGGGGGCAGGGCCGAGCGATAAGCCGGGGGATATGCTGGCAGCATGCGGGCCAGTGGCCAGCCAAGCGCCACCGTCGACAGCAAAAGCAGCATGATCCAGCCGCCGCGCCACGGGATCGGTGCGGCGCTTTCGCGCCCGAAGCTTGCATCGAGCCAGTCGCGCGCGGCTTCCAGCGCGGTCAGCGAATAAAGCACACTGACATGCTCGACGCCAGGTGCGATCACGGCGCGCCGCGCGCTTCCTTCGGCGGGATCGCCGAGGATCTGGCCGGGCTGCGCATTCGGATCGGTAAGTTGCGCGGCCTTGAGCGCTTCTTCGGTCAGCCGGCCCTCCCAAGCGCCCGCGATGACCAGCAGGTTGCGCGGATCGGTGGCGCTCACCGCCTCGCTGAACATCGAAATGGCGACGACCGCATCCGTGGGCGGGTCTTCGAGCGCCTGACGCACGACGATATCGGAGGCCATGGAATGGCCAAGATAGGCCAGCCGCCCATCGGCGCGCGGATGGGCGAGGGCTGCCGTCGCGACGCGGCCTGCTTCATTCATCAAGAGCCGGGTCGTGCCCTCGATTGTGCTCACATCGCCCGACATGGGACGTGGATTGCGGCCATGGCCTTCGAAATCGAAACTGGCCACCACATATCCTGCCTGTGCGAGCACGAGAGCGAAGGGTTCCATCAGTTGGCGCGAGCCCGCAAAGCCATGCGCGATGACAACGACCGGGGCGGGCCCGCCGCTTTCGCGCAGATAAAGCGTTGCAGGGGTCGTGCCGGTGCCTGCAAGCGGCGTGATCGCGAGCCCCGCGCGTTCACTTTCCAACTGCCAGATCGACATGGCCATCAGAAACAGGGCGGAGAGGAGTGTGACGATGCGCATGGGGCCTCTGGGTTGGGTCGCGCTTAAGATGGGGGCGTTTTTGTCCGAGGGAAAGCGCCAAATCATCGCACCGTATACGGGTCTATGCCCAGAATCAGGGTTGATCCTGCACGCCACCCACCTTAGGAAGGCGCTGATTCATTCAGGCCGCCTTGTGCGGCCTGTCACATATGCGAGGATGCTCATGCAAGTCACCGAAACCCTGAACGAGGGCCTGAAGCGCGGCTACACCATTACGGTCACAGCCGATGAACTGGCGGCAAAAGTCGACGAAAAACTGGTCGAGGCCCAGCCCGAGATCGAGATGAAGGGGTTTCGCAAGGGCAAGGTGCCCATGGCGCTCTTGAAAAAGCAATATGGTCAGCGTTTGATCGGCGAAGCGATGCAGGACGCGGTAGACGGCGCGATGAACAAGCATTTTGAAGACAGCGGCGATCGCCCGGCGCTTCAGCCTGACGTCAAGATGACCAATGACGACTGGAAAGAAGGCGATGATGTTGTCGTGTCGCTGAGCTATGAGGCACTGCCGGTCATCGAGACGCCTGATTTCTCGGGCATCACGCTGGAGAAGCTGGTGGTCAAGGCCGATGACGCGGCCGTTCAGGAAGCGCTCGAGAATCTTGCGAAGAACGCACAGAACTTTGAGGAAAAAGACGGCGCGGCTGAAGATGGCGATCAGGTCACGATGGGCTTTATCGGCAAGATCGATGGCGAGCCCTTCGATGGTGGCGCAGCGGATGATTTCCCGCTGGTCCTGGGCTCGGGGCAGTTCATCCCGGGTTTCGAGGAACAGCTTGTCGGCGTGAAGGCCGGTGACGAGAAAGCCGTGACCGTGAGCTTCCCGGCAGAATACGGCGCCGAGCATCTGGCCGGCAAGGAAGCGGTGTTCGACTGCACGATCAAGGTCGTGAAAGCACCGGGCGAGGCGAAGATCGACGATGAGCTGGCCAAGCAATACGGGGTCGAGAGCCTGGAGGCACTGACCAGTCAGATCCGCGAGCGGCTGGAAGCGGAATACGGGCAGGCCTCGCGCGCGATCCTGAAGCGCGGGCTGCTGGATGCGCTGGATGCACAGGTCAGCTTCGATCTGCCGCCTTCGCTGGTGGAGGCCGAAAGCAAGCAGATCGCACATCAACTCTGGCATGACGCGCAGGAAAATGTCGACCAGAACGACCACAGCCATGGCGAGATCGAGACGACCGAAGACAGCGACAAGCTGGCGGTGCGGCGTGTGAAGCTGGGTCTGCTGCTGGCCGAGATCGGGCAGAAGGCCGAAGTCACGGTTTCGGATCAGGAAATGACGCAGGCGGTGATCGCGCAGGCGCGTCAGTATCCCGGCCAGGAACGCGCGTTCTTCGAATTCGTGCAGAAGAATCCGCAGATGCAGCAGCAATTGCGCGCGCCGATTTTCGAGGACAAGGTGGTGGATCACATCATCGAACAGGTTGCCGTGACCGAGAAAGAGATCAGCAAGGACGATCTCCAGAAGGCGATCGAGGCGCTGGAAAACGAAGCCTGATCCCGGATCTCACCGTTTGACCAAATAGAGAAGGGCGGCCCGATGGGCCGCCCTTCGTTCCTTTTCGAGGCGTTTGGCCCGCGAGGCGCTTACGCGCCGCGGGCCAAAGCGGCGACGCCTGTGCGCGCGACCTCGATCAGCCCCAGAGGGCGCATCAACTCGGCGAAGGCATCGACCTTCTCGGGCGTGCCGGTCATCTCGAAAACGAAGCTCTCCAAAGTCGAGTCGACGACATTGGCGCGGAAAATCTCGGCCAGACGCAGCGCTTCGATCCGCTGCTCGCCTTTGCCCTTGACCTTGAAAAGCGCGAGTTCGCGCTGCACTGACGGCCCTTCGACGGTCAGGTCATTGACCGCATGGACGATCACCATGCGCTCCAGCTGCGCCTTGATCTGGGTGATCACCTGCGGCGTACCAGAGGTGACAATCGTGATGCGCGAACGGTGGCCGAGATGGTCGACCTCGGCCACTGTCAGGCTGTCGATATTGTAGCCGCGCGCCGAAAACAGGCCAATCACGCGGGCGAGCACCCCCGCTTCGTTGTCAACTATGACGGCCAGGGTATGGGTTTCGATCACGTCGGCATTCGGGTCGCGCAGGTCATAGGCGGAATGCTTGGACGAGCCTTGTTTGATTTGAAGGGGGGACATTATGAGCCTCGTTCAGTGTTTTGTGGTGTCCTGCGCCGCGAGAGATACCAGTCGAGATTGTTCTGCCACATCTTGCGGCTCATGGGATCGGTTTCAGTCGCGAGCAGGGCGGAAAAGCGGTCAATCATCATCTGCGCCCGCCCGCCTGCGGCCTGATAGTCGCGCATGAGGGCTTCGCGCCGGTTGCGATGATCGGCGGCAAGCTCGCTGCCCCAATGGCAGGGTTTGTCGCGATGGGCCTGCGCCAGATCGGGCAGGATGCGGTCGTCGTCTTCGGGCTGATCGACAAAGGCGGAGAGTTCGGCGCGGTCCTTGCGGCGCAGCTGCCGATTGGCCATCGCCTTGATCCGCGGCGCGGCTTTGCGCGCGGATTTGTCAGAGCCGCTATTGGAGATCTTGCGCTGGCGCTTGAGGTCGCGCGCCTTGTCCCGCTCTGGGTCTCGCTGCTCGTCAGGCTCCTTCATACGCTCACACCAGCACCGCCCCAGACGCCCCGATCACGCCCTGCGTCTCGGCCTCGCCCAGCAGCATCTGGTTATGGGCGTTGCCCGACGGGATCATCGGGAAGCAGTTCTCGTGCTTTTCCACCAGACAGTCAAAGATCACCGGCCCGTCATAGGCCAGCATCTCGCGGATGGCGTCATCCAGATCGGCCTCGTTGTCGCAACGGAT
>REBU01000027.1 GCA_007692585.1 Paracoccaceae bacterium
CAGCCGCCGGTGAAGCGCTATCTAGGCAATCAACTCATACCACGCAAGAGGAAATTTGAGCTCAATTTCATTTTTCTTGGGTGACGCTGGGGAAGTCAGCGGCAATACGGCCCGCCGCGATGGCGCGCGGTGTCATAATGGAAGTGATCTTCATGCATTCCATCCGATCCCGGCCCCAAGGTGGTGCCAAATGTCCCGCAGGCGGCCCGGTGCATCTGCTGCAAGGCGCGCGAATGGGGCGAATTGCGCCAGTCGCGCAGCACACTGATCTCTGTTCCGTCCGCCAGAATCACCCCGCTGATGTCGATCGCCCGCCCGCGACCATGTTCTGATATCTGCGCGCCGGCGCGGTGGTTGCGCGGACGACAGACATAGTGCGCCGCGACGCGCAACTCGCGGACACCACCCCCGTTGCGTCCCACCGCTGGCTTCACACCGCGCCGCACCCAGCGATGCAGCGCCGTGGCCGTTTCACAATCGACAATCGCCGCCTGACTGAGCTTGACCCCATCGACATGCGTGACGCGCACGGGCCGGTCGACACCGCATCCCGCGACTTGCGAGGTGATCGGGGGAATCACCTCTCCCTTGAGGCCGCGCACGCCACATAAGCGCGCAGAAGCGCGTAGGCGGGCCACAGAACGCGGCAGATCGCCCCGGAACACGGCATTAATGGGATTAAGGCGACCGATCAGCGTGCTGGTTTCACGGCTTTCGGCAATCGGCAGGCCACGGTCAGAACTGCACCCGACCACGAAAAGCAACGCCAGCGCCAAAGTGATCCGTCCTGCGGGTGCCATTGGCCTGCTCCTTTGCTCTAGCGTTTTGCGCGCCCGAAATCAGGGGCGTCGATATCCTGCCCGGCCTCGATGATACCGCGCCGGATCGCGCGAGTGCGGGTGAAGTAGTCGTGCAGCAGATCCCCGTCGCCGCGCCGGATCGCGCGCTGCAACGCAAAAAGCTCTTCGGTGAAGCGCCCGAGAATCTCCAGCGTCGCGTCCTTGTTGGTCAGGAACACATCGCGCCACATGGTCGGATCAGAGGCCGCGATTCGCGTAAAGTCGCGAAAACCGGCAGCGGAATACTTGATGACCTCGCTATCGGTGACGCGGCGCAGATCATCGGCGACGCCGACCATGGTATAGGCGATCAGATGCGGCGTATGGCTGGTGACTGCCAGCACCAGATCGTGATGCGGCGGATCCATCAGATCGACATTCGCGCCGATCCCGCGCCAGAGCTGTGTCAGGCGGTCGAGCGCACCGGGATCTGTTCCCTCCTGCGGGGTCAGAATGCACCAGCGATTGTCGAACAATTCGGCAAAACCCGATTCCGGGCCCGAATGTTCTGTCCCTGCAAGCGGATGACCGGGGATGAAATGCACATTGCTGGGCAGATGCGGGGTCACGGCGTCGATCACGGCCTGCTTGACCGAGCCCACGTCAGTGACCGTCGCGCCATCGCTCAGATGCGGCGCGATTTCCGCGGCGACCGCGGCCATGGCCCCTACCGGCACGCAGAGCACGACCAGGTCTGCACCACGCACGGCTTCGGCGCTCGTCTCGCAAACCTTGTCGACCAGCCCGATCTCGGCCGCAATGGTGCGGGTGCGGGCCGAACGCGCAGTTCCGGTCATGTCACCGGCGAGCCCGGCGCGACGGATCGCATGTGCCATCGAGGACGCTATCAGGCCAAGCCCGATGAAGGCCACACGCTGATAGATCACGCGCCCCCCTGACCGTCGATGAAAGCCCCGATGACATGGGCAACCCTGCGGCAGGCGGCTTCGTCGCCGATGGTGATCCGCAAGGCTTCGGGCAAGCCATAGCTTGCGACTTGCCGCACGATCAGCCCTTCGGCCAGCAGCGCCGCATTGCAGGCCGCTGCCTGATCCGCATCGCGAAACCGCGCAAGCACGAAATTCGCCAGTGACGCATCAGTAGCCACGCCAAGTGCATTGAGCTTGTCCGCCAGCCAGTCGCGCATCCGCGCATTTTCACTGATCGAGCGGGCGATATGCGCCGCATCGCCCAGCGCGGCTTCGGCCACATCCATCTGCACATTCGACAGGTTGAATGGACCGCGCACCCGTGCCAGCACATCGATCACATGTTGCGGCCCGTAGCCCCAGCCCACGCGCAGACCGCCCAAACCGAAAAGCTTGGAAAACGTCCGCGTCATCACGACATTGTCGCGCGCATCGACCAGCGCGGCACCACCGTCATAATCGGGCGCATATTCGGCATAAGCACCGTCCAGCACCAGCAGCGCCTGCTTTGGCAGCCCCGCTGCCAGCCGTTCGATCTCGGACAGCGGGATCATGGTGCCCGTGGGGTTGTTGGGATTGGCGACAAAAACCAGCCGCGTGCGCGGACTGCACTGGGCCAGCAGCGCATCGACATCCGTCGTGCGGTCACACTCTGGTGCGGCAATCGGCGTGGCCCCTGCAGCAAGTGCCGAAATGCGGTACATCAGGAAGCCATGCTGAGAGTAGAGCACTTCGTCACCGGGTCCGGCATAGGCCTGGCACAGGAAACTGATGATCTCGTCCGAGCCCGCCCCACAGATGATCCGCGCAGCGTCCAGACCGAAATGCGCCCCAAGCGCCGACCGCAGGCCGGAATGGTCCGTCGCAGGATAACGATGCAGATCATGGCCCGCCCGCATATAGGCCTGCCGCGCCAGATCCCCCGCCCCGAAAGGGTTCTCGTTCGAGGACAGTTTTACCACATCGTCGCGCCCTGCAATCCTGGAACTGCCACCCTGATAGAGCGCGATGTCCATGATCCCGGGTTGCGGGCGAATATGCTTGTGCATTCGTTACCCCATCACCAGAGTTTGATCCCCTTCCTTAGCGCCACTGCGAGGATGAGGCCAGCACCTGAAGGGTGATTTTTCGAATTTGCCGCAGGCGGCCCGCATGTACGCGGAGCTCAGTCCCGCGTCTGCTCTGGCGGCCCTTCGCTGTCGGGACGCTCCAGCACACTGGCGCGGGGATACGTGCCCGTATCCATGCGCGTGCGCGTCGCAAGCACGGGTTGGTTTTCCGAAACATTCGCTTTTTCTTCGCGCATAACGATATAGATGCCACTTGCGATAATCACTGCGGCCCCGGCAATCGTCGCAAGATCGATCCCTTCGCCAAAAAACAGGGCTCCGAAGATCACGGCCCAGAGGATCTGCGAATATTGCATCGGCGCAATCTGAAAGGCCGGTGCGCGCTTATAGGCCGCAATCACACACAGGCTCGCCACCAGCGCCAGCGCGGCCATCAGCGCGAGCGCGCCGAAATGCGCCAGCGGCATGGGCTGGTAGACGAAAGGCAGGGCCATGCCCATCAAGACCAGATTGGCCATCATCGGATAAACCAGCAGGACGACATTGCGCTCCTCGCTGCCGATCTTGCGGATGATGATCGAGGCCAGAGAACTCGCGAAAGCACCCACAAAGGCCGCCAGATGGCCAAGCGTCATTCCGTCACCTTGCCCCGGTTGCAGCACCAGAAGCACACCCGCCAATCCCACAAGCACAGCCACCCCCCGGCGCCATCCGACCCGTTCGCCCAGAAGCGGCACCGAAAGGATTGTGATCAGCAACGGCGTCGCAAAAAGGATCGCGTAGGTTTGCGTCAGCGGCAGGACAGAGAAAGCATAGAAAACACAGAGCGCCGTGGTGACCGCAGCGAGGGTGCGCAGCGCGGTCCAGCCCGGCCTGCGTGGCAACAGATTGCCATCCGTGGGATCGCGCATCAGGATCAGCATTGCCAGCGGCAGACCGAGCAGAACGCTGAAAAAGACAATCTGGACTGGGCTGTAATTCTCACCAAGCGTCTTGATGATGACATCATGGACAGAAAACAGCGCAAATGCCCCGAGCGCCAGAAGCGGGCCTGCCATGCTGGAACGGGACGGATCTGGAAGCAATGCCATAAGTTTCCCTGCGTTTTGCTAGGGCTAACATGGCGCAGCGCGCGCAATCAAGCCGTCTTGACACTTGGGTCCAGCATCACGCGCGCCCGCCCGGCGAAAAGCGGCCCATCTGCCCGATCAAAGCGCATATAGGCGATGGCCTGATCACCAGCCCGGGTGAAAACCTGGCCGACAGGCTTGGTATCTGCACGGATCTCGGTGCCAAAACTTGTTTCACCGTCGAGGGTGACTGTGGTGAAGCCCTTGCGCAAGGATGTCTTGTGGTGCATCCGCGCGGTCACCTCCTGCCCCACATAGCAGCCTTTGCGAAAATCAACCCCGTTGAGCCGCTCGAACCCGGCTTCGAGAATATATGTATCGTTGGGGATCAACTCGACGCCGGTTTCAGGGATGCAATGTGCGACGCGCAGCGCGTCCCAGTCCGTTCCATCCTCTGGCAGGGCAGCACCGTAAATCCGCCAGCCCAGTGCCGGATGACGCGGGTCCGGATGCGCGCCCTCTGGTCGTGAACCAGTGCCCCGCGATACGGGCATGTCCAGCTGCTCGACCGTAACATCCGAGCGCAGCTTGTAGAGCATCAGACGCCGCAGCAAGTCATCCGCATGGTCTTGCGCCACATCGATCAAAAGCACATCATCGCGAACCACAATGAAAAAATCGACCAGATACTTGCCCTGTGGTGACAGGATCGCCGCATAGATAATCCCCTCGGTCGACAAATGCCGGAGGTCATTGGTGACCAACCCCTGCAGGAATTTGACACGGTCGGGGCCCGATATCTTTATTATGCTGCGCAACATGATCTCTCTCTGTCATTCCGAACAGGGACATAAGTCAAGTTTCCGCCCCCGAACAGGGCCTCACCGCGCAGAAGCTGGGGACGCACCCTCTGCGCTGGCCCCGGTCGCGCCCTGTCCGAAGGGCGCGGGGTGGGCGGGCGGGAGCGTCCCTTTGGACAGGGCGCGACCGGGGCCAGCGCATATCAACTCCTGTCGTTGCGAGGCCATCCAGCCACCGGACCCGCGTCCGAAGCGGAACTTTCTTGATCAATGCGCGGCCTTGATAAAGGTGCCATTGCGCAAATCCCGAATGGCCTGCTGAATTTCCTCACGCGTGTTCATCACGATAGGACCATGCCAGGCGACCGGCTCCTGCAGCGGCGCACCAGAGATCAGCAGAAAACGCAGCCCTTCCTCGCCCGCCTGTACAGTCACCTCATCGCCCGTACCAAAACGGATCAGCGTGCGGTCACCAGACATGTCGCGAATGTTGACTTCCTGCCCCATGACTTCCTTTTCCAGCAAGACCCCTGTCGGCTGCGATGCATCCGCAAACGCCCCCGACCCGGCAAACACGTAGGCAAAGGCGCGCCGATACGTGTCGACCCGAAACGTTTTGCGCACGCCCGGCGGGATCGAGATGTCCAGATACTGAGGGTCAGCCGCGATCCCATCGACAGGTCCGCGCTTGCCCCAGAATTCGCCCACAATGACGCGCACCTTGGTCCCGTCATCGTCGATCACTTCCGGAATATCCTTGCCCTGCACGTCCTGATAGCGCGGCACGGTCATTTTCAGGCTGCCCGGCAGATTGGCCCAGAGCTGAAATCCGTGCATCTGCCCTGCGGCATTGCCGCGCGGCATTTCCTGATGCAATATCCCGGAGCCTGCGGTCATCCACTGCACATCCCCAGCCCCGAGCGTCCCAGTATTGCCCAGACTGTCGCCGTGATCGACCTCACCGGCCAGCACATAGGTGATGGTCTCGATCCCGCGATGCGGGTGCCACGGAAAGCCGCGCAGGAAATGTTCGGGGATGTCATTGCGGAAATCGTCGAACAGCAGGAAAGGGTCAAGCTCGCTTGGGTCGTGGAAGCCGAAGGCGCGGTGCAGATGCACACCCGCACCCTCCATGGTTGGCTGGGCCTTGCGTTGTTCGAGCGTCGGGCGGATTGACATGATGGCCTCTGGATTTGCGATGAACTCTCTCGCAGTAGATCGGAATGATCATGTCAAAAAGCAATCCTGCGCCGTGAACGATCCCTGTTCATTCCTGCACAGTGCTGCCAGAACGTTGGCGACCGCGCCTTCAGCCCCCCAGAACAGAAAAAGCCATTACAGCCGCAGCCGCAATCCCCAGCCCAAGCGCCAACCATCGCAAGCCGTTTGCAGACAGGAAACCGGCCATATGATCCCCCAGCGAGCGCGCTGGCGCAGCTTCCCCCGGTGGCGCGAGTTCGGTGCTGCGCAATTCCTTGGCAAAAGTCTTCAGCGCCTCTCCCGACAGGATCAGATCAGGGGCCGAGGGTTGCTCGGCCACGTCCGTTGCGCTCTGAACAGATCTCCGACTGGAGCGCAATTTGGGCCACCGCGTCCAGACATCACGCGGCGCGTGGCGCGGCATGGCGACCGATTTGGGATTAGCAATTATCCCCACCCGCGCCTGGCGCGCGGCGATCTGACGCTTTTGATGATGACTGCTCTCACCCATACTCAAAGACCCCAAAAAACATTAGTGAGCACCCATGCTTCCGAGCACGGAGTATTGCGGACAGGTCTTAAAATTCCCCTAGCGCCGCCGCTTTCTCCGCCGCCCCGGCACTTTCGAGCTGAATTCCGGTGGCCTGCTGGCCACCCATGCGATGAATTTCGCGAGACGCGGATGCGCGCGCAGGGCCTCAATTGTGCAATAGTTGCGCGCCAGGTCGGCTTCGCTGAGCGTCGCATGGATCTCGCGGTGACAGATGTGGTGCAGTAAAACAACGGGCCCGCCTTTGCCGCCCCGTAATTTCGGGATCAGATGATGCAGGCTTTGCGGTGCATCTGCCGGGATCGGGCGCGCGCAAAGCGGGCAGACAGGTGCGGGATCGGGCTGCGCGGTCATCCATCCTCCGACATTTCCATGCTGGCGATCAAATTTTTCGTGATATAGGCTGCAGGTCAGAACATTCGATCCCTCTAGCGTAACGGACCTGACCCAGCAAATGCCACATCAAGAAGCCACCAAACGCGAGATCGCTCAGCTGTTCGATATCTGGAACGACGCGCTGCAAAGCGGCGATGCCGCGAAGGTCGCGGCCCTTTATGCCCAGGATGCCACGCTGTTGCCAACTTTGTCGAAGGAAGTCCGGCGCTCGGCGGAATCGATTGAAGATTATTTTACGGCCTTCCTGAAACTGCACCCCAAAGCCGCGATCATCCATCAGAATATCAGCCTTTATGAACCTATTGCGATCAATTCCGGCGTATATATCTTCGATACACTCGTGAACGGCCAAAAGCACAGTGTGCTGGGGCGATTTACTTTCATCTATCGTAAAGATGGTGAGGACTGGAAAATCATCGAGCATCATTCGTCTATGATGCCCGATACCTGACGCCAGCTTGTCACCCGAAATCTTCGAGCGCCGCGTCGATGGTCGGACGGTAGCGGATATTCTTGTAATGCCTGAGCTGCGAGCGCAACACCTTGCGGATTTCCGGCTGCGCCCCCGAGATCACCAGCGTGCAGTTCTGGCGCGCGAGCTTGGCGGCGAGGGTCGCAAAGGAATGCGCACCGCTTGTGTCGACGAAAGGCACATTCGAGAAATCGACGACCAGAACATGGGGCTGTTCTGCCACCCGGTCAAGCGTCTTGGCGAGAGTCGCCGCCGCCCCGAAAAAATAGGCCCCTCGCAAGCGATAAACGACCACACCGGATTTCTGCGAGGCCGGATCATAGGCCGGCTCAGGCAGCACTGGCTCAATCCGCGCAGCCTCTGACATACGGCGGATGAAGACCGCCCCGCCCAGCGCCGTGCCCGCGATAATGCCTTCGGTCAGGTCACGAAACACCACCAGCAGGAAGGTGACGAGCAGCACCGCCGCATCGGCGCGACTGACCCGCAGCAGCGACAGGAACTCCTCCTTTTCGATCATGTTCCAGGCCACGACCATCAGCAGTCCCGCCAGCGCGGCCAGCGGGATATAGCCTGCCAGCGGGGCCGCGATCAGCAAAAAGACCAGCAGAAACACCGCATGCAACATACCCGAGACTGGCCCGTGGCTGCCGGAGCGCACATTCGTCGCAGTCCGCGCGATCGTGCCGGTCACACAGAAGCCTCCAAAAATCGACGAGCCGATATTGGCCACCCCTTGTCCGACCAGCTCCGCATTGGATCTGTGGCGCTGTCCGGTCATCCCGTCAGCCACCACTGCGGAGAGGAGCGACTCGATTGCGCCGAGCAGGGCAAAAGCGACAGCGAAGGGCAAGGCCGCACGCAACAGATCGAGCTCCAGCGCTGGAAGGGCGGGCGCGGGCAAGACGCGGGGCAACTCCCCGAACCGCTCCGAGATCGTCTCGACCGGCAATCCCAGTGCCGCGAGCGTCGCGCCAAGGGCCACGGCGATCAGCATCCCCGGCCAGCCGGGCCGGTATTTCCGCAGCCCGAGGATCAGCGCGACTGTTGCTACCGCCAGCGCCGCGGTCACCAGATCAAAGGTGGCGCGCGCGTCCCAAATGGCCACGAGCTTGGGCAGGATCTCGGCAGGTTCCGCCCCGCCGGTCTGCAGCCCCATGAAATCGCGTAACTGGCTGGCCATGATGATCACTGCGATGCCTGCCGTGAAGCCGACTGTGACCGGGAAGGGAATGAACTTGATGTAATTGCCCAGACGTAGCGCGCCCACGGCGATCAGCATGAAGCCGGACAGGAAGGTGGCAAGGATCAACCCGCTGAGCCCGATCTGCATCACCGCCGCAGAAACCAGCACGATGAATGCGCCCGCTGGTCCTCCGACCTGAAACCGAGACCCGCCCAGAAGCGAGACCAGAAACCCGCCGATGATCGCTGTGTAAAGACCGCGCTCCGGCCCGACCCCTGAAGCAATCGCAATCGCCATCGACAGGGGCAGCGCGACGATCGCGACTGTCAGCCCGGCAATGGCATCAGCGCGCAGATCGCCCAGTTTGTAGCCCTGACGAAAGACAGAGACAGTCTGCGGCAGGAAGTCATCGCCGAGGGTCGACCGTTCTGGCCCAGTCATATTCACATTCCCATATATCAAGCGCTGCGATCTACAGCGCGGCGTTGCATAGATCAATCGCGTAATTCAAAGCGGCACCGGAGCCAGACTGGAATCACCTTTCCCATGGGCTAAGTGTTGCGCTAGGGTCGGAGGGATACAACCAGATGGACCTCTCATGCCCCAGCCGCTGATCCCCAATCTTGAACCATTCGCCCCAGAAACAAGCGCAGCGGTTGATCTGCATCTTGTGGATGCCGAGACGCTGTCCGACTGGACGGATATGCAGCCCAAACGGATGCGCGCCTGGATCGAGAGTATCGGCTTCAAAGCCTCAATGGGCCAGATCCTGTTGGCGCCCGATGCGGACGGAGTGCTCAGCCTCGCCGCGATCGGGCGCGGCACCTTGAGCGACCGCGCGTCGGGTCGCTTCTGCCTCGGAGGGGCGCGGTCCAAACTGCCGCCGCAGACCTACCGGCTGCATCACCAGCTTGACGCCGAGACGCTCAACGAGGAGCTTCTGGGCTGGTATCTTGGCGGTTACAGTTACCGCGCGTTCCGTCCGGGCGAGCCAAGAACATTGGCGCAATTGATTAGCCCAGCAGGCCCGGACCTTGCGCAGATCCGTACCATTGCCGAGGGCGAGATCCTCACCCGCGATCTGATCAACACCCCTGCGTCGCATATGGGCCCGCAGGAGCTGGAAACCGCCATGCGCGATCTTGCAGCGCAGCACAACGCGGAGCTGGAGGTGATCACCGGCGACGACCTTCTGGCGCAGAATCTGCCGCTGATCCACACGGTCGGGCGCGCCTCGACACGCGCGCCGCGCCTGCTTGATCTGCGCTGGGGCACATCTGGCCCGCGCCTGACACTGGTCGGCAAGGGCGTGTGTTTCGACACGGGCGGGCTGAATCTGAAGCCCGGCAGCTCGATGGGGTTGATGAAGAAGGACATGGGCGGGGCGGCCACGGTGATGGGCCTTGCGCATATGATCATGGCGCAGGGATGGCCGGTGCAGCTGCGCGTGCTGATCCCGGCCGTGGAAAACGCGGTCGCAGGCAATGCCATGCGGCCCGGCGACATCCTGACCTCGCGCAAGGGGCTGAGCATCGAGGTCAACAACACGGATGCCGAAGGCCGTCTGGTGCTGGCCGATGCGCTGGCGCTGGGGGATGAGGACAGCCCCGATGCGATGATCTGCATGGCGACGCTGACAGGGGCTGCGCGTGTGGCGGTCGGGCCGGATATTGCGCCATTCTTCACGCGCGACACTGCGCTTGCAAGCGCACTGATGCAGGCCAGCGCGCAGGTGCGCGATCCGCTCTGGCAATTGCCGCTGCACCCGGCCTATGAGCGCAAGATCGAACCGGGCATCGCTGATCTCGATAATGCGCCAGCAGGCGGCATGGCGGGCGCAATCACGGCAGCGCTGTTTCTGCACCGCTTTGTCGAGACCTGCCCGCGTTTCGCGCATTTCGACATCTATGGCCACCAGCCCAGCGCCGCCCCGGCCCGTCCCAAGGGCGGGGTCGGGCAAGGCGCGCGGGCGCTCTTCGCGGCGCTACCGGGCGCCTTGTCGCTGTGAGTGACCCGCGCCTGACCCCGTTCAGCGGGCGCGTGGCCCATGCGCGGCTGCAAGGCCAGATCGACGCGCCTGCCTTCACCGAAGGCCAGATGCTGCGGCTGCGCGCCCCACATGCCGATCTGCTGCGCGCCCCGCAAGGCAAGCGCGACCGCCAGATCCTGCGCGGTGCGCGGCTTTGCGTGATCGACCAGTCGGGAGGCATGGCTTACGTTCAGGCCGAGGCCGATGGCTATTGCGGCTGGCTGCCATTTGCTGCGCTCGGTGCGGATCACGAGGTCACGCACCGGGTCAGCGCATGCGCCACGCATCTCTATTCCGCACCTGACCTCAAAAGCCCCGAGATCGCGGCGCTCTCGCTGAACAGTACGGTCTGCATCACGGGCCGCACTGGCCGCTTTGCGCAGACGGACGATGGGCAGTGGCTGCCCGAACAGCATTTGACGCCGATCGCTGAGCCCGCGCATGATCCGGTGAGCGTCGCCGAATCGCTTTTGGGCACGCCCTATCTCTGGGGCGGCAATACAGCCTCGGGGCTGGATTGCTCGGCGCTGGTGCAGCTTGCGCTGCATGCCTGTGGCCAGCCCTGCCCCGGTGACAGCGACCTGCAGGAAGCGGCCCTCGGCCCGCGCCTGCCTGACCATACGCCGCCCCAGCGCGGTGATCTGCTGTTCTGGCGCGGGCATGTCGCATGGGTCAGTGACCCCGACACGATCCTGCACGCCAATGCGCATACCATGTCCACCGCCTATGAATCGCTGCTGCCCGCGATTGCCCGCATCGCGCAGGAAAGCCCGGTGACCAGCCATATCCGGCCAGGCTGAGGCCGCTCACGTCTTGCGTGGTTTCGCGCGCAAAGTCGGCACGGCCTCAGCGGGGTTTTCTGGCCAGGGATGGCGCGGATATTGCCCGCGCATGTCGCGGCGCACATCGGCGTAGCTGTCGGTCCAGAAACCCGGCAGATCCATCGTCACCTGCACAGGCCTGCGCGCGGGCGACAGAAGCACGATCCGCAAGGGAAGTCGCGCGGGCCCGATCACCGGATGTGCGGCCACGCCGAACAGCTCTTGCAGGCGCAGCTCGATCTGCGGGGCGTCGCCTGCATAATCAATCGGCACCTTGTTGCCCAAGGGCGTCACGAAATGCGCAGGCGCAAGCTGGTCGAGCCGCTGGCTCTGGTCCCAGTCGAGCCGCGCGCGCAAGGCAGGCAGCAGGTCGAACGCCCGCAACGCCTCCGCTGCGCGCGCATCGCCCAAGTGCGGGGCGAGCCAATCCTCCAGCCCATCGATCAGCGCGGCCTCCGACATATCCGGCAACGCCTCGCCCTGTGCGCGCAGTAGCTCAACCCGCGCGATGAACCGCCGCGCCGCGTCCGAGAGCGGCAGGCCCAGATCGCGCAGCCCTGCGCAAGCCGCGCGCGCGATCTCCTCGGGCGGCGGGTCGGGCCAGTGACGATCCGCGAGCACAAGCGCGCCAAAACACTCCTGCAGCCGCGCCTCCACGCGCCGGTCACGCCGCGACCATTGGCAGACCCTGCGCCCCTCTATCTGATCGCCGTAGAGCGCGCGCAGTTCTGCCACGCCCAGCGCCACCGCTTGGCGCACCCGTGCCTCGCGCGCATCGCCATCGCTGTCCGTGACAACGATCAGCCGCGCCTGTGCAAGCGGATCGCCCTCGGGCAGCACGGCGCCCTTTCCGCTAGACAGCACGAAGCGCGGCGCATCGCCCTTGCGGCGCAAGCCGACGCGATCAGGATAGGCCAGAGCTGCCATCTGCCCGGTGCTGAGATCTTGCCCCCCTGCCCCGGCAAGCCGCTGCAAGCGTTTGGAGTCCTGCCGGACGCGGTCCAGAACCGGAAGCTGCACAGCGTGCCCCGAACCGCGCGGATCGCGCAGGGCGGCAAGCCGCAACCCCAGATCGACCGAAGCGCCTGCCAGCAGATCCCGCTCGGACAGAAGCGCCGCAAGATCCGCGCCCGCGCGCCCTGCGACCAGAAGCATATGCGCCAGACGCGGATGCAAAGGCAGCGCCGCCATCGTCCGGCCATGCGACGTGATCCGCCCGGCCCTGTCCAGCGCGCCAAGGTCGCGCAGCAAGGCCCGCGCGGCGGCCAGCGCGCCTTCGGGCGGGAGCGTCAGGAAGCGCAAGCCCTCCGCGCTGCCCCAGAGCGCCAGCTCCAGCGCCAGCCCGGCCAGATCGGCGCGCAGCATCTCGGGCGGCGCGAAGGCTGACAGCGCGCCCTCCTCCGCCCGCGCCCACATGCGGTAGCAGACGCCTTCCGACACGCGGCCTGCACGGCCCCGGCGCTGTTCGGCCTCGGCGCGGGTGACGCGCTCGGTGACCAGCCGCGCCATGCCGGTGCCCGGATCAAACCGCGCGCGCCGCGCCAGCCCGCAATCGACGACAATACGAATCCCCTCGATCGTCAGCGAGGTTTCGGCGATGGACGTCGCCAGCACGATCTTGCGCCCCTCCCCTGCCGGCGCAATCGCCGCGCGCTGCGCCGCGAAAGGCAGCGCGCCATAAAGCGGGTGCAGGTCTGCTGCGCCCACGCGCCCCGCCAGCGCCGCCGCGACGCGCCGGATCTCGCCCTCTCCGGGCAGAAACACCAGCACCGAACCGGGCGCCTCTGTGACGGCCTGCTCTACCAACGCCGCGGCTGCGCTCTCAAACCGGATGCCCCTGGCGCGGGGCTGGGGCAACCAACGGGTCTCGACCGGGAAGCTGCGCCCCTCTGCCGTCAGGATCGGCGCGTCGTCGAGCAGGGCTGCCACAGGGCCTGCATCGAGCGTCGCGGACATCACGACCACCGCAAGATCCGGCCGCAACGCCATGCGCGCTTCCCAGACCAGCGCCAGCCCCAGATCAGCATGGAGCGAACGCTCGTGAAACTCGTCGAAGATCACGGCGCCGATGCCCTCAAGGCCGGGGTCGCTCTGCAACATGCGTGTCAGGATGCCTTCGGTCACGACCTCGATCCGCGTGGCGCTGGACACCGCCGCATCGCCGCGCACCCTGTAGCCCACCCGCGCGCCCACTTCCTCGCCCAAAAGCCGCGCCATCTGTTCGGCAGCCGCGCGCGCCGCCAGACGGCGCGGCTCCAGCATGAGGATACGGCCCGCAACCTTATCCAGCAGCGCCAGCGGCACCCGTGTTGTCTTGCCCGCGCCAGGCGGGGCCTGCAGCACCACGCGGCCCGCCTGTGCCAGCGTGGCCGTCAGATCGGGCAGAATATCTTCAATCGGCAGCCGCATGCGCCCATATGGGCCAAAGCCGCAGCGCTGCGCAATGGCCTGCCATCGCAACATGCTGGACGCCGGGATACGTTATTCACCGATTTACCACAATGTCGCGCATCCCCCGCCACAATCGCGCGTTATGCAACAGTTGAGATTGACCTGATCGCACATCCATCGGAAAAGCCCGGTACTGCGCGATTGGCGTGAATAAGAGGATGATGGCTTGGGCAGGATTTCCAGACGCGGATTTTTGCTTTCCGGCACAGCATTTGCCCTTGCCGGTTGTGCCGTGCCGCGCGGTGCGCCCAGCCGTCGCGAAATGGTGCGCGGCGCAGGCGATGCGGATGCGGATTTCCTGCTTGAGATCGTCACACGGGCGCGGCTGGCGCTCTATCCGGGCTGGGGCGGCAAAGGCAAGGGCGCGCAGACAAGCTGGCTCAGCGGCGGCGCTGTTCCCACCGATCAGCGAATTGCCGCGGGCGATAGTCTGAACCTACGCATCTGGGATGCCGAAGACTCTTCGCTCTTGTCGCCCGCCGGAGCCCCTTTTGGCGAGGTCACAAATGTCGTGGTCACCGCCTCTGGCCATGTCAGCCTGCCCTATATCGATCCTGTCCATGTCGGTGGACTGACGCTGGAGACGGCCCGTACGCGGCTGCAGCAAGAGCTGACCTCGATCAGCCCTTCGGCTCAGGTTCAGCTTGCGATCACGCAGGGGCGGCGCAATTCGGTCGAGATGGTCGGCGGAGTGCGCAATCCGGGCACCTATCCGCTGCATGAACGCAATCTGCCCCTGACCAGCGCCATCGCGTCGGCTGGCGGCGTGGATCCGGCGCTGAACAATCCGCAGGTGCAGATCACGCGCGGGGGAACAGTCTATCGGCGCGCGCTCGATTTCGTGCTGGAAAACCCGGCCCATGATCCACCCCTGCAAGGCGGCGACCGGGTCGTGGTGACTGCGGATGTGCGCCGCTTCAAGGCGCTGGGCGCTGCAGGGCGTGAGGATGTGATCGCCTTCGACGCCGAGACTGTCAGCGCATTGCGCGCAGTCTCTCTGATGGGCGGCATGGCCGATACTCGTGCTGATCCCAAGGGGCTTTTGGTGCTGCGGACTTATCCCGCGCGGCAGTCCCTGCAGCCTTATGGATCGGCCCATGACCGGGTGGTGTTCAGCTTCGATCTGACCACGGCGGACGGGGTTTTCAACGCCGACGCGTTCCATCTGCACGATGGCGATATCGTCATGGCCACGCAGGCCGTTGCCACGACAACAACGCGCGTGCTCGCGCTGTTCCAGACCAGTCTGGGAGCGGGGCGCGGGATCGGGAGCTTGTGAGCGCGCCACGGGTTCTTGTGCTGGGGGCCAGCGGTCGGCTGGGTCGCATGCTGCAACGTCACTGGCAGACAATGGCGCTGCGCCCGTGCTGGCAATATCGCCGCCCCGTGGCGCGCCCGGATAGCGCGGTGTTCGACCCGCTCTGCCCTGACGTCGCGGATGTTGCCGCTCTTGGCGCGGTCGATGTGGTGCTGGGTCTGGCGGGCATCACGCCCGGGCGTGGCAATCTGGAGCTGAACACGGCATTGGCGCGCGCGGCGGTGCAGATCGGGGCGCGCACTGGCGCAGCGCGGGTTTTTGTCACCTCCTCCGCTGCGGTCTATGGCCCGGCGGATACGGCACTGCACGAAGATCTCGAACTGCATCCGCACACGCCCTACGGTCACGCCAAGGCCGCGATGGAGGCGGCCCTTCGTGACAGCGATGCGCCATATACTGTGTTGCGCATTGGCAATGTCGCAGGGGCCGATGCCCTGCTGGACCAACCGGGCCCCACGCGAGTGCTGGACCGTTTCCCCAACGGCCAAGGCCCCCTGCGCTCCTACATCGGTCCGCGTGCGCTGGCAGACATCCTGGCCGGGCTGGTGACACAAGCCGCACAGGGCCGAGCCTTGCCCGAACGGCTCAATATCGCGTTGCCCGGTGCGGTTGCCATGGCCGATCTCTGCGCGGCGGCTGGGCTGGGCGTGGCATGGCGACCTGCCCCGGCCGATGCGTTGGCGCGTGTCGAGCTTGATGTCAGCCGACTTGGCCTATTCCATCCGCTTGTGCCCGCGGATGCAGCGCAGATTGTGGCGCAATGGCGCACCGACCGGGCACTGGTGTGATGCCGCGCGCCAAACGCCTGATGGATCTGGGGCTGCTGGCCCTGCTGGCGCCGGTCCTGCTGCCTCTATTGGGCGGGCTCGCAGTTTTGCTGCTGCTGCGCCAGGGGCGACCAGTATTTTTCGGCTCGGAGCGGATGCGAAGCCCACAGGAGGGGTTCACCCTGTGGAAGCTACGCAGCATGCATGGCGTGACGAATGATCATGGCGTCTCCGGGGGCGACAAGGCCGCGCGCATCACGCCGCTGGGCCGCCACCTGCGACGGATGCGGCTGGATGAATTGCCGCAGATGGTCAACATCCTGCGCGGCGATATCAGCTTTGTCGGCCCGCGTCCGCCCCTGCGCAGCTATGTCGTGGCTTATCCGCAGATCTACGGAGCTGTGCTGCGCATGCCGCCTGGTGTCACGGGGCTCGCCTCTCTGGTCTATGCGCCGCATGAAACGCGCCTGCTCGCCCGATGCCGGAGCGCAGCCGAGACCGACGCGCTCTACCGTCGGGCCTGCATCCCGCGCAAGGCGCGGCTCGACCTGATTTATCAACGCCATCAGTCGCTGGGCTTCGATCTGTGGCTGGTCGGGCTGACAAGCGCGCGCGTGATCGGACTGGGCGGAGGCACGGGTCGGGGTGGGGTCCGCCGCTTGCCGCGCCCGCCACGCTGGCGCAAACGGCACTGACCGCAGGGCTGGCAGACATCCCGTCACCCTGTCTCGGCGGATGATCGCGTCGGGGCCTTGCTCCAAGATCCTTTGTCGACAGAAGATGCGGAACATGCGATAAGAAGGCGATCAGAGTGTCGCTCCGAGCGCTGGTCGGCAACACCCTTCGCGTCGCGACGGCGCTCAAATTCGGGAGGGCAGAATGCTATTGGAACGAACGATCCGCCAGCTCGATATCGGTCCTGTATCCCCGAAACGGGCGCTTGAACTGGGACAGTTGGGCTACCTGCAATGGCTGGGCGGGGTGCCGGGCGGTGCCGGCTACGTGACGGAAGCGATGGCCGCCTATTCCAAAGCATCGCCCTATTGTGACACATCCCCAGCTGTAGCTGTGTTCTGCGATCTGCTGATTACGTCGGCCCGCGTGCCTCTTGTTCCTATGTCACTCTCCCTCGTGCCGCGCCAAGCCCGCGGGGGCACCGATCCACGACGGGCGCAATCTTGATCAGATATTTTCCCGTTTCGGGAACCGGATGACAGGCAGAATGTTACGTCCTCAATAGAAAGGATATGCACAATGCCTATTATTCTCTGGTTCCTTGGTGTTCCTCTGTCAGTGGTTCTTGTTCTGCTGCTCATCGGCGTAATCTGAACCACGCTGCCAGACTTGGAAAGTCGCCAAAGTCAAACGCAGCACACCCATTTACAAAGCCCCTGCCAATTCGGTCAGGGGCTTTGTTATTGTTTGGCGCCGATCTGGCGCACACGGCGCCTCAGGCGTTTACGTCGACCACGACACGTCCCTGAACCTGTCCGGCAAGGATATCCGCTCCAAGCTGCGGCAGATCCGACAGCGTGGCCGGGCGGATCATCGCCTCCAACTTGTCCATCGGCAGATCACGCGCGATGCGGTCCCAGGCTTGCAGGCGGTTTTCATAGGGCTGCAGCACGGAATCGATCCCCAGCAAATTCACGCCGCGCAGCAAAAACGGGATCACCGTCGCAGGCAGCGCCGCCCCCCCTGCAAGACCGACAGCGGCCACAGAGCAGCGATATTTCATCTGACCCAGCACCCGCGCCAACATCGCCCCACCAACAGCATCGATACACCCCGCCCAGATCTCGGATTCCAGCGGGCGCTTCACGGTTTCATTGAGCATGTCGCGCGGCACGATCTGACTTGCGCCGAGATCACGCAGATAGGCTTCCGTCTCTGGCCGCCCGGTCACGGCGGCAACCTCATGGCCGAGATGCGCCAGAAGCGCCACCGCAACCGAGCCGACCCCGCCTGCAGCGCCCGTGACCAGAACCGGGCCATCCCCAGGGCGCAGGTGATGCGCTTCCAATGCCATCACCGCCAGCATCGCCGTGAAGCCCGCCGTGCCCACAGCCATGGCCTGCCTTGTGCTCAGCCCTTCGGGCAACGGCACCAGCCAATCGGCCTTGACGCGCGCTTTCTGCGCATACCCGCCCCAATGGGCTTCGCCGACGCGCCAGCCAGTCAGCACGACGCGGTCGCCAGGTGCATAGCGCGGATCGTCCGAGGTTTCGACTGTGCCTGCGAAATCAATGCCCGGCACATGCGGGTAGCTTCGCACCAACCCGCCACCGGGTCCGATACAGAGCCCATCCTTGTAGTTCACCGTGGAATATTCAACGGCGACAGTCACGTCGCCCTCTGGCAGTTGATCGTCCTGCAGTGATGTTACACTGGCATGCGTCTTGCCAGTGTCGTCTTTCTCGACCAATAGAGCGTTGAAGGCCATCGCATACTCCCTGTTTTTCGGCGCCATACCGTTGGTCAAGACCTAACAGGCGCAAGGAGCGGTGACAAATCCCTTCTCTGCGAGGCGGCTCGCCCGGCTTTGTTCGGTGATCTGCCCCTGCAAGCCTGACACCGTCCCCCGAGGCCAAGGCGAGAAGACAAAGCTCTGTCACTGAAAAAGGTGGAGCGGGCAGCGGGAATCGAACCCGCACCAAGAGCTTGGAAGGCTCATGTGATACCATTTCACCATGCCCGCGCAGATTCTGAGCTATCCCAAGCCTCTCTTGGGGTCAAGGGGTCAGCGCGATACGGCGCGGCAGGAAGACCGTCAGCAATCCGAGCGCAGGCAGAACGGCGCAGACCTGATAGACCCAGGCAATGCCCCGCAGATCCGCCATGACCCCGAGAATTGCTGCAGCGATCCCCCCCATGCCGAAGGCAAAGCCGAAGAAAATCCCTGCGACCAACCCGATCCGCCCCGGCAAGAGCATCTGGGCATACACGACGATTGCGGGGAAGGCCGATGCGATGATCACCCCGATGATGACCGACACGATCCCCGTCGCCACCAGCCCAAGATGCGGCAGCAGCAGCGTAAACGGCAACACCCCGAGGATCGAGATCCAGATCACCACCAGCGGCCCGAAACGGTCCCCGATCAGCCCGCCCAACATGACCCCGGCAGCGGTTGCGGCCAGAAAGATGAACAGCATCTGTTGCGCAGGCACAATGCCAAGGTCAAAGCGGTCGATCAGGAAGAAGGTGTAATAGCTGGAAATACTTGCGGTGTAGGCGTTCTTGGAAAAAGTCAGGATCGCAAGGATCACGATCGCCCAGATCACCTGCTCCCGGGTCAGGCCGTGACTGGCCCGTTCCCGCGGACGGGCCGCAGTTGCGCGCGCCAGGGCTCCATACCACAGCCCCACGCGGTTCAGGATCACCACGCCCAGCAGCGCAAGGATGGCGAAAAGCGCCACGCTCGGGCGTCCCAACGGCACCACGATGAACGCAGCCAGCAACGGCCCAAGCGCCGAGCCGAAATTGCCGCCTACCTGAAACAGTGACTGCGCCGTGCCGAATTTTCCGCCCGAAGCCAGCCGCGCAACGCGGCTCGATTCTGGATGAAACACGGCCGAGCCGATGCCAATCAGCATCGCGCCGGCCAGAAGCGCTGCATAGCTCGTCGCGGTCGCCAGCAGCAACAGGCCGCAGATCGTAGCCGCCATCCCGACAGGCAGCGATTGCGGCAGGGGCTTGCGGTCCGTGACCAGCCCAACCACTGGCTGCAGCAGCGATGCGGTGACCTGAAAGGCAAAGGTCATCATGCCGATCTGCCAGAAGCTCAGATCGAATTCCATTGCGAGAAGCGGATAGAGCGCCGCAAGCAGGCTCTGCATGATGTCATTGATCATATGGCAGAGGCTGATGGCGACCAGCACGATCCAGCTTGTTCGGGTGGCCTGAAAGGCACTCGTCGGCATGGGCAAGCCCTTCACATGTTCACAAAACCCAGATGCGGCATGCGCGCGGAAAATGCAAGCCTGAGCCAAGGGGCCATGTGTGGGGCAGGGCCGGCGCGCCATTTGGAGCCTGTGCAAAGCGCCCTGACAAGCGCGACGCGGAGTCGTGCTCCGCCAAAGACAGGGCCAAGGCGGCCCCACCCAAGACGCGGGCGCGGCACGACGACACGCGCGCATCAAATGCAGCGACCTGCAGTCTTTTCGGAGCGGCGCCGGATTCATTTATGTCAATTATCGCTCGCGCATCGCACGCAGCAGGTAATCGCTCAGCGGTCGGGTCAGATAATCGATAGGCCTCTGTGTCTCGGTCTGCAAAAATACCTCAACTGGCATTCCGGGCAGCAGCCGGAAATGGGCAAGGGGCGCAAGACTGTCGGGCAAGAACTGCAATTCGACGCGATAATAGGCCTCTGTGGTCTGTGTGTCTGCAAAGGCATCGGCTGAAATGTGATTGACCTGCGCAAAGATCTGGCGAATGGCGCGCGTGTTGACCGCAGAAATGTGGATGAGCGCCTGTTGCCCCAAGAAAATCTGATTGATCTGCGAAGGCGGAACTCGGGCCGTGATAATGAGCGGGCTTTCTTCCGGGACAATGAACATGGCCGGTTCGGCCGCGCGCAAAATCGCCTGCGCGGTCCTGACCTGAAGACCATAGACAATGCCTGAAACCGATGCTCGCAACTCCAGCCGGTCGATTTCGCGGCGCAGGGCGCGCAGTCGTTCTGCCAGTTCAGTCTGCAAGGCCACTGTCTCGCGCAATTCGCGTTCGGCATCTTCGCGTCGTTGTGCCTCAAGCGACAGGATTTGCAGCTCGGTTTCAGCGGCGCGTTCGGCTGCGCCCGCCCGCTCGGCGCGCAGCGCGCCTTCTTCTCCCTCAATCCTTGCCAATTCGCGTTCCAGCGCCATCACCCGCGCTGCCTGTGTCAGCCCCAACCCCAACAAGAGCTGCTGGCTCTGATATTCCTGCGCAACAAGGTCGCGCTGCCGCTCCAACGCTGTCAATTGCGCTGTCATACCATCGATCTGCGCAGTGATCTGCAACTTGCGCTGTGCCAGTTGTGCCGCCAGCCCCGCTTTCGTGGCCAACCGCGCTTCCAGCAAGCGGCGCTGGCCTTCCATTTCAGCCGTGATTTCCGGATCATCGCGTGCAAGCGCAAGAAGCTCTGCGGGGAAGGTGATCGTCGCATTCCGGTCCCGTTCGGCTTCGATCCGCGCGCGCCGGGCCTGAACTTCAGCTTTGCGCGCTTCCATCATGGTCAGTTCGGACCGCAACTCAGCCCCTTCCAGCGCGATCAGCAACTGCCCCGACTGCACATGCTGACCCTCGCGGACATGGATCGCCTCGATCACGCCACCAGTCGGGTGCTGGATGATGCGACGGTCATCTTCGATGGCAAGCTGGCCTTGGGCGATCACTGCGCCCGCAATCACCGCGGAGACTGACCAGCCGCCAAAGCCGACAAACAACACCGCGAGAGCCAGCCCCGCCAGCCATAGATATCGTTTCGCGGAATAGGGCGCGGGCACTGTCATGATTGCGCCCGCGCACCGCGCCATTCCCACGGGAAAGCCTCTACTGCTGACTGCTGCGCGGCCACGGGCTTCATGGCGGCAGCAATATCAGTGCTGTTGCGCGTCACATCTTTCAGGACCGTTTCCGCAGGCCCGAAGGCTGTGATGACACCCCGATCAAGCTTCATGAGCAGGTCACATTCCGCGATGGCAGAGGGCCTGTGCGCGACAACCACCACACTGCCGCCGCGTAATTTGGTTGCGCGGATGGCCTGATTGAGCGCGCGGCACCCAAGATCGTCGAGATGCGCGTTGGGTTCATCGAGGATCAGAAGCGCAGGATCGCCATAGAGTGCGCGCGCCAGCCCGATGCGCTGCGTCTGCCCGGCCGAAAGTCGCGGGCCGGATGGCGCGATTGGCGTATCATAGCCCTGTGGAAAGCTGAGGATCAGATCATGGACCCCGGCGATGAGCGCGGCTTCGATCACATCCTCCTCGCGCGCCGACGGATCAAACCGGGCGATATTCTCGCGCAGGCTGCCATGGAATAGGGTCACATGCTGCGGCAGATATCCCAGCGCGCGCCCCAACTCTTCGCGCGGATATTGCGTATAGGGAATCCCGCCCAGACGGATGTCGCCGCTGGTCGGACACCCGACCCCGGCCAGCGCCTCGGCCAATGTCGATTTGCCCGCCCCGGTGGGCCCGATCACCCCGATGGCCTGACCTGGGCGAATGTCGAAGCTGACCGCATGCAGCAATGCTTGCGCGACCATCGTCCCCTGTGCGACGCGCACCGACAGGTTCGCTACCGAGAGCTGTCCCGTCGGTTTGGGCCAGCTTCGCGCTTCAGCGGCGGCTGGCACAGTCGCGGCAAGGTCGCGAATTCGACCCCAAACCGCACGGGCGGCCTGCAGTTGCGGCCAACCGCCGATCAGTTGGTCCAGCGGGGCCAAAGCGCGCCCGAGTATAATCGAGGCCGCGATCATGCCCCCGGCCGACAGTTGCGCCTGCAAGACGAGCCAGGCCCCTGTTGCAAGAATCGCGGATTGCAGAAACAGACGCAGCGCCCGCGCGCTGGCACCGAACCGGCCTGCATCATCCTGCACTGCCAGAGTGCGGGCCACGGCGTTCGCGCGCAGAGCCTGCCACCGCGCCAGAATGGACCCGCGCATGCCAAGCCCATCAATCTGCGCGATTTCCGCCGTGATGCGCTGCGCCGTGTCTTCGCTTGCCCGGATTGCAGCCTGGCTGGCGCTGACCAGCGGACGGCTGCGGATCAGACTGAGCGCGCCAAGACCCGCAAGCAGCAGCGCGGAGCCGAGCGCGACCAGTCCCAGAACCGGATGCAGCAACGCAATAACGCCGATCATCAGCGGAACCCATGGGAAATCGAACAGGGCCATGAAGACCGGGGCACCGCTGACCTGTTGCAGAAAGGCCAGATCCTGGGTCGCGCCAGGGGCAGCGGGCCTTTGCATTTGCCCATCGCCAAGCGCCGCCGAAAAGAGTGGCCGATCAAGCCGCGCCTGAAGCTGCGCGCCCAATCGTGCGGCAATCCGGGCGCGCGCATGGTCGAGAAGGCCGAACATCAGGTACAGGAAGGCCACTAACCCCGTGAGCACCACCAATGTGGCTTCCGACTGGCTTGAGAGCACACGATCATAGACCTGCAACATGAAAATGGGGCCTGTGAGCATCAGCAGGTTCGTGACCACGCTGATCGCGCCAATAACCCATAGCAGGCTCCGCTGGCTCTTGCTGAGCAGGCCGGCAGGTCGGAGATCGCGCACCGAATAGCTCTTCTGTGGCATGATGAGGGACCGATCTGGCTGGGCTACGCGCTGCGCTGATCATCGCGCAGAAAGGTTACCAATCCCTTCGCGCCGCACCACCGCGTCCTCGCCACGAACATGCGAAAAATTCATAATCTTCATTCATGTGATGAATTTTTCTTTTCAACCATGCTCTGATACATCGGATCGATGTAATGGAGCATCGCATGACCTTTCTCTTCAAAGCGGACCCGGCCCCAGTGGAGCGCGCATTGCGGGCCGCAGCCCGCGACCGCATACTGATTCTTGACGGCGCAATGGGCACCCAAATCCAGACCCTTGGCTTGTCCGAAGAAGATTTCACCGCCCACAAACCCGGCTGTGGATGCGCGCATCACAGCGAGCACCCGCAAAAGGGAAATAACGACCTGCTCAACCTGTCGCAGCCCGATGCGATCGAGGAAATCCACTTCAATTTCGCCATGGCAGGCGCGGATATTGTTGAAACCAATACGTTTTCTTCAACAACTATCGCGCAGGCGGATTACGGGCTGGAGCATGCTGTCCATGATCTGAATGCCACTGGCGCAGTGCTGGCGCGGCGCGCACTCGACCGGGCAACGGCGATTGACGGGCGGCCGCGCTATGTGGCCGGCGCGTTGGGGCCGACGAATCGCACCGCGAGCCTTAGCCCCGACGTGAATGATCCAGGCTACCGCGCGGTCAGTTTCAACGATCTGCGGGTGGCTTACGGCCAGCAGGTGCGCGGCCTGATCGCGGGCGGGGCCGATCTGATCCTGATCGAGACGATTTTCGACACGCTGAACGCCAAGGCCGCGATCTTCGCCTGCATGGAGGTTTTCGCGGAAACTGGCCAGCACCTGCCACTGATGATTTCCGGGACGATCACGGATGCCTCGGGGCGCACGCTGTCGGGCCAGACGCCGACCGCGTTCTGGCACTCGATCATGCATGCGCGGCCCTTTACGGTGGGGTTGAATTGCGCGCTGGGTGCGAAAGCTATGCGTCCACATATCGCCGAGCTTGCGGGCGTAGCCACGAGCCTCATTTGCGCCTATCCCAACGCAGGGCTGCCCAACGCCTTCGGTCAATATGACGAAGGCCCGGACGAGACAGCCGCGCAGGTCGCCGAGTTTGCGCGCGAAGGTCTGGTGAATATCGTGGGCGGGTGCTGCGGCACGACGCCCGAGCACATCCGCGCGATGGCCGATGCCGTCGCAAGCGAAAAGCCGAGGAGGTTTCAATGAGCCGTTACTTGCGTCTTTCGGGGCTTGAGCCGTTTGTACTCACGCCCGACATTCCCTTCGTGAATATCGGCGAGCGCACCAATGTCACGGGCTCTGCCAAATTCCGCAAGCTGATCGTCAATCGCGATTATGCGACCGCGCTGGACGTGGCGCGCGATCAGGTCGAGAATGGTGCGCAGATCATCGACATCAATATGGACGAAGGCCTGATCGATTCGAAAGCGGCGATGGTGGAGTTCCTGAACCTCGTTGCATCCGAGCCTGACATCGCGCGCGTGCCCGTCATGATCGACAGTTCCAAATGGGAGGTGATCGAGGCCGGGCTGCAATGCGTGCAGGGTAAATCGGTGGTCAATTCGATCTCGCTGAAGGAAGGCGAGGCGCAGTTTCGCGAGCAGGCGAGCTTGTGCATGGCTTATGGCGCGGCCGTGGTGGTCATGGCCTTTGACGAGGCGGGACAGGCCGACACATTCGCCCGCAAGACCGAGATCTGCGCCCGCGCCTATCGCATCCTGACCGAAGAACTGGGCTTCCCCCCCGAGGATATCATCTTTGATCCCAATATCTTCGCCGTCGCCACGGGCATCGAGGAGCATGACAATTACGGTGTCGACTTCATCGAGGCCACGCGCTGGATTCGCGCGAACCTGCCCCATGCGCATGTCTCGGGCGGTGTGTCGAACTTGTCCTTCAGTTTTCGCGGCAACGAGCCTGTGCGCGAGGCGATGCATGCGGTCTTTCTCTATCACGCCATTCAGGCAGGCATGGATATGGGCATCGTCAATGCGGGCCAGCTTGCGGTCTATGATCAGATCGACCCCGAGCTGCGCGAGGCTTGCGAAGATGTCGTGCTCAACCGGCGCCGCGATGGCACCGAGCGGCTTCTGGAGATCGCAGAGCGCTTCCGGGGCGGGGCGCGCGAGGAACGTGTGCGCGATCTGGCCTGGCGTGAGTGGACGGTCGAAAAGCGGCTGGAACATGCGCTGGTCAATGGCCTGACCGAATTCGTTGAGGCCGATACCGAAGAAGCCCGACTGCAGGCCGCCCGCCCGCTCGATGTGATCGAGGGGCCGCTGATGGCGGGGATGAATGTGGTGGGTGATCTGTTCGGCGCGGGCAAGATGTTCCTGCCGCAGGTGGTGAAATCGGCCCGCGTGATGAAACAGGCGGTCGCGGTCCTGTTGCCCTATATGGAAGAGGAAAAGCGCCTGAACGGGGGCGAGGGACGCCAGACTGCAGGCCGCGTGCTAATGGCGACCGTGAAGGGCGATGTGCATGATATCGGCAAGAATATCGTGGGCGTCGTGCTGGCTTGCAACAATTACGAGATCATTGACCTGGGCGTGATGGTGCCGCCGCAGAAGATCCTGCAGGTCGCGCGCGAGGAAAAGGTGGATATCATCGGGCTCTCGGGGCTGATCACGCCGAGCCTCGACGAGATGGTGCATCTGGCCTCGGAGATGCAGCGCGAAGGGTTCGATATCCCGCTGTTGATCGGGGGGGCCACGACATCGAAGGTGCATACGGCCGTGAAGATCGCGCCGTGTTATACGCGCGGGCAGACTGTCTATGTGACCGATGCCAGCCGCGCTGTGGGTGTCGCGGGCGCATTGATGTCGCCGGGGCAGAAAGACAGCTATATCGCGAGTATCCGCGCGGAGTATATCGAGGTCTCCGAGCGTCATGAGCGCTCCGAGCGCGCCAAGGAACGGCTGAGCTACACGGCAGCGAAGGCAAATGCGCTTGCCTTGGATTGGGACAGCTACGCGCCGACAGAGCCCCGCTTCACCGGCACGCAGGTGATCGAGGATTGGGATCTGGCCGAGATCGCGCGCTATATCGACTGGACCCCGTTCTTTCAGACATGGGAGTTCAAGGGCGTCTATCCCAAGATACTGTCGGATGAAAAGCAGGGTGCCGCGGCACAGGCCTTGTTTGACGATGCGCAGGCGATGCTGCAGCAGATCATCACCGAGCGCTGGTTCAAGCCCCGCGCTGTTCTGGGCTTCTGGCCTGCCAATGCGGTTGGCGATGACATCCGGCTATTTGCCGATGACAGCCGGACAGAGACGCTGGCGACCCTGCACACACTGCGCCAGCAAGTGCCCAAGCGCGGCGGACGCCCCAATGTGGCGCTGGCGGATTTCGTGGCACCCGAAGGGCGCGGCGCGGATTACGTTGGCGGCTTTGTTGTGACTGCAGGCCCGGAAGAGGCCGAGATCGCCGAGCGGTTCGATCGGGCGAATGACAATTACGCCAGCATCATGGTCAAGGCGCTCGCAGACCGTTTTGCCGAAGCCATGGCCGAGCTGCTTCATGAGCGTGTGCGCAAGGAGCACTGGGGCTATGCACCGTCCGAGAGTTTCACCCCCGATGAGCTGGCCGCCGAGCCCTATGACGGCATCCGCCCAGCGCCTGGCTATCCTGCGCAGCCTGACCACACCGAAAAGCTGACGCTGTTCCGCCTGCTGGACGCCGAAGCCGCGACAGGTGTCAGCCTGACCGAGAGCATGGCGATGTGGCCCGGATCATCCGTCTCGGGGCTCTATATCGGGCATCCTGACGCCTATTATTTCGGGGTCGCGAAGGTCGAGCGTGATCAGGTCGAAAGCTACGCCGCACGCAAGGGCATGGAGATCGCCGAGGTCGAGCGCTGGCTGGCCCCTGTGCTCAATTACAACCCCGCGAAACTCAGCGCGCGCCAGGCCGCGTGAGCGCGCGGCACGGCATCTTCCACAAATGCAAACAGCCCCTGAAATCATTCAGGGGCTGTTTGGCATTTCAGTCGGCGTTCATTCAGGCAGCGGTCTGGCCTTTGGACAATTCGCGCTTGATCTTCAGCGCGTTGGCCGACAGCTCATCATCCTTGGCGCGGGCCAGATAGGCATCCAGACCACCGCGGTGATCCACCGAACGCAGCGCGGCCGAAGACACGCGCAGCTTGAAGCTGCGGCCAAGCGCTTCGGATTGCAGCGATACGTCCTGCAGGTTCGGCAGGAAACGGCGACGCGTCTTGTTGTTCGCGTGGCTTACATTGTTACCCGTCATCGGGCCTTTTCCGGTCAGTTCGCAACGGCGCGACATGGGATCATCCTCGTGCTATCAAACGCCGCAAGCCCCTGAAACCAGATCCTGCGGCAAATATCGTCAGACGGCCCTGCAGGGCAGAACCGGGAATACTCGCGCGCTCTTAGGCGCTATCGCGTTTGGCGTCAAGCGATTCCGGCTGCGCAGGCGCAAGGAATTCGGGCCATATCCGCGCGATCAGATCGCGCGCGGCCCGCGCGGCCGTGATCTGGCCGCCTGCCACCTGCTCGGCCAGCTGCGCGTTCATCGCGCGGGCCTCGGGCGCGGCCAGACGCGCCAAAAGCACCTGGCGCAGTTCTTCCTGAAACCAGTGCCGCGCCTGTTCCGCGCGCCGCCCCTGCCAATGCCCCTGTGCGCGCCGCCAGTCCACAAGCTCGGTGATCTCGGCCCAGACCTTGTCGAGCCCTGCCACTTCCAACGCCGAAATCGTCATCGCCTTGGGGAAACCCGCTGGATCTTGCGCACGGCGTCGCAACAGTCGCAGAGCCCCGGCGTAATCCGCACAAGTGCGTGTCGCGGTCGCTTTCAACTCGCCGTCGGCCTTGTTGACCACGATCAGATCCGCCGCTTCCATGATCCCGCGCTTGACGCCTTGCAGTTCATCGCCGCCCGCAGGCGCGAGCAAGAGCAGGAACACATCCGACAGCTCGGCCACGACTGTCTCGGACTGGCCAACGCCAACGGTCTCGATCAGCACGATGTCGTATCCCGCCGCCTCACATAGCGCCACCGCTTCGCGGGTGCGCCGCGCCACACCGCCCAGATGCGATTGGCTGGGGCTGGGGCGAATGAAGGCAGAGGGATCACGCGACAGCCGCTCCATCCGCGTCTTGTCGCCCAGAATCGAGCCGCCCGTGCGTGCACTCGACGGATCGACCGCCAGCACGGCAACGCGCAGCCCCTGCCCTGTGAGCATCAGCCCGAAACTCTCGATAAAGGTGGATTTACCCACGCCCGGCGTGCCTGACAGCCCGATGCGGATGGACTCGCGGCCAGTTTGCGCCAAGACTTCCAGCAAAGCCTCCGCCTTAGCGCGATCCGCGGGTCTTGTGCTTTCGACGAGCGTGATCGCGCGGGCCAGAGCGCGGCGATCGCCGGCGATGATGGCCTCGGACAGGGCTGCTATCTCCATGATCGGCCTTCCTCCTCTGCGCGTCCTGTTTGGCCCGGTCCGCCCCGGAATGTCCAGCCCCGGATGCGCCCGGCCCTGCCCCGGACATGAAAACGCCCACCATCTTGGGGCGGGCGTTTCGAATCTCAGGCGGTCTGAGGGCGTGCTCAGCGACGAATGCCGAGCTTGCTGATCAGATCACGGTAGCGCGCTTCGTCCTTGCTGCGGACATAGTCCAGAAGCTTGCGGCGCGTGGCCACCAGTTTCAGAAGCCCACGACGCGAATGGTTGTCTTTCTTGTGGGTCTTGAAATGCTCGGTAAGGTTGGTGATGCGCTTGGTCAGCACGGCCACCTGTACTTCGGGCGAACCGGTATCACCCTTGGCGCGAGCGAAATCCTTGATGATCTGGGTCTTGTCTTCAACAGTGATCGACATCGGGGTCTCCTGTCAGTTGAGTGACGGCGCAGGCCGGGATGTCGTCCAGCATGGCCCTTGAACACGCCCAATTGGGCGCAAGCGCAGCCTGTAGACCAGAATCGCTGATAACGGAAGCCTAAAACCCAAGGTCCGGCATCAGGGCTGGTCTTTGTCGGGGCTCATGCCGTTAACCGTAAAGATAAAAACCTGAAGGCGGCCAGGTGAAACTGCTTAGTTAACAGTACCTTTTCCAAGCATAATACGCATGGGTTTGGCGACTCGATCTGAGTCGCGGTAAAATGGTGTTATTCATATGTGGCTCATTCTTGGCTTGCTGACAGCGCTGTCAGCAACAGCTTTTCTTGAAGTTTCGCCATCTTCATCGGCCAGCGCCGAGGATGATGACAAAACCCCTGACGACGATCTGAAGCGCGAACCCGAGCAAGAAATGTATGATGCGCTCCTGCAGGAACTGACGGGCGAAGATGACGCGCTCGCGGAGATGGAGCGCGCCACGGACGCAGGTCTGTTCGATGATCTGGCCGAGCGCATCCACAGCAGCGACGCATCTGCGCCCGCCATCATGCCACAGGATCCTGTGGAGATCGCCGAGATCGTATCACCTCCGCCCGCGCCACACCCGGAGGCAGGTCTTTTTGATGAGCTGGACGAGCGCATTCATAGTAGCGACGCCTTCCCGCCTGCCATGGAGCGGCCGGAAGCAACCCTTCCTGTCCTGCCCCTCCCCGTCCAGCCAGACCCGAATTCCGGCCTTTTCGACGAGCTCGACGAACGCATCCACAGCAGCGATGCGTTTGCGCCCGCGCAGCCGCCACAGGGGCAGTTGATCCCGGGGACAGACGGGAATGACCGTCTCGTTGGCAGTGTCGCCGATGACACGCTGAAAGGCGGCGCAGGCGATGACACCCTGATCGGGGCGGGCGGCAACAACCTGCTGCTGGTCGAAAGTGGGAACAACTCCCTGATCGGCGGTGAAGGAAATGACACTTTACGCGGCGGCAGTGGCAATGACACGCTGCTGGGCGGCTGGGGCGATGACCTGATCCTCGCGGGCGGCGGCGACAATCTGCTGGAAGGCGGGGCGGGCAATGACACGCTGGTGGGGGTCGTCTTTGATGCGCAGGGCGCGGATGTCAGCGGCGCCAATATGCTGAACGGGGGCGCAGGCGATGATCTGCTGATCGCGGGACAAGGCGCTATGCTGCATGGCGGCGAAGGCGCGGATCAATTCGTGCTCGGTGACTGGCTGGCCGGTCAAAGCCCGGCGGTGATTCTGGATTACAGCGCAGACGAAGATCAGATCCTCCTCTATTTCGACAGCGCTCAGATCGCCACACCCGAAGTGACCGTGACATTCAGCGACTCGCAGCCCGATACCGCGGAAATCCGGCTGGAAGGCCATATCGTGGCGCATGTGCCCAATGCGGCAGGTTTAAGCGCCGGGGATATCCGGCTGGTCGATGGCCGCCCGGATTACACCAATATCGCCGCAGAGTGACTTTACGCCCCGCCCGGGGGTAAATGACGCCGCGTTCGGGATGACAGACGGCACAGCGCGCGGCTATCCCGGTCCCAGACCCGCCAGGAGGACCGACATGCCCTATCCCCATATGCTTGCGCCGCTCGATCTGGGCTTCACGGTGCTGAAAAACCGCGTGCTCATGGGCTCGATGCATACCGGGCTGGAAGAACGCGGCGACTGGGGCCGGGTTGCGGAATATTATGCCGAACGCGCGCGCGGCGGTGTCGGCCTGATCGTCACTGGTGGCATGGCCCCCAACGCAGAGGGTGGCGTCTTCCCCGGCGCGGCTGGACTGTTCACACCGCGCGACATCGCCAATCATCGCAGCGTCACCGAGCGCGTGCAGGCCGAAGGCGGCAAGATCGCGATGCAGATCCTGCATGCCGGACGCTATGCTTATGGCCCCGATTGCGTCGCACCCTCGGCGTTGAAATCGCCGATTTCGCCTTTCAAGCCGCGCGCACTTGATGAGGCGGGGATTGAAAAGCAGATCGCCGATATCGTCACCGCAGCCACCCGCGCGCAAGAGGCTGGCTATGACGGGGTCGAGGTCATGGGCTCCGAGGGGTATTTCATCAACCAGTTCCTCTGCGCGGCGACCAACCAGCGCACGGATCACTGGGGGGGCAGCTACGCCGACCGCATGCGCCTGCCTGTCGAGATCATCAGCCGCCTGCGCGCCGCTGTGGGGCGGGATTTCATCGTGATCTACCGCATTTCGCTAATCGATCTGATACCGGGCGGCCAAAGCTTCGATGAAGTGGTGCAGCTCGCGCAGGCGATTGAAGCCGCGGGGGCCACGATCCTGAACACAGGCATCGGCTGGCATGAAGCGCGTGTGCCAACCATCGCGACCTCTGTGCCGCGCGCGGGCTGGGCCTGGGTCACGCGCAAACTGATGGGGCGAGTGGGCATCCCGCTGGTCACCTCGAACCGGATCAACACGCCTGATGTGGCCGAAACGCTGCTGGCGGGCGGGGCGGCAGATATGGTGTCGATGGCGCGCCCGTTTCTTGCGGATGCGGAATTTGTCGCCAAGGCGGCTGCCGGCCGGGCGACAGAGATCGCGCCCTGTATCGCATGCAATCAAGCCTGTCTCGATCATACGTTTCAGGGCAAGGTGTCTTCCTGCCTCGTCAATCCACGCGCCTGCCATGAAACCGAGCTGCGCTACACGCCCACGACCGCGCCCAGGCGCGTCGCGGTCGTGGGCGCTGGCCCGGCCGGGCTGATGGCAGCCCTTGTCGCGGATCAGCGCGGCCATGACGTGACCCTGTTTGAGTCCGACACCCAGATCGGCGGTCAGCTGAACATGGCGCGCGTCATCCCCGGCAAGGAGGAGTTTCACGGCCTTGTCGACTGGTTCAACGGGCAGATCGCGCGCTCTCGCGTGGCGCTGCGCCTCGCAACCCGCGCAACCGCAGAGGATCTGCAAGGTTTTGACGAGATCATCCTCGCGACAGGCGTCATGCCGCGCGACCCAAAGATCGACGGACAGGACGCGCCCCATGTGCTGAACTACATCGACGTGCTGCGCGGCAAGGCCCCGGTCGGCGCGCGCGCGCTGGTCGTAGGCGCGGGCGGCGTTGGCTTCGATGTGGCCGAGTTCCTGACCCATGCGGGGCCGAGTGCGGCGGAGGATCTGGCACTCTGGCAACGCGAATGGGGCGTGACGGACCCGGCGCAGGCGCCCGGCGGCCTTGCCCCGCAAGGGCCACAACCCACCCTACCAGCGCGGACCGTCACGCTGATTCAGCGCAAGCCCGGGAAACCCGGGAAGGGCCTGGGCAAGACAACCGGCTGGATTCACCGCGCGGCCCTTGCCCTGAAACAGGTGCAGATGCTGGGGGGCATGGACTATCTGCGGATCAGCGATCAGGGGCTTTGGGTGCGCCGCGACGGGCAGGAAGAGCTGCTGGAAGCTGATACCATCGTGCTCTGCACCGGACAGGAGCCGCTGCGCGACCTGTTGGACCAGTTGCAGGCGGCGGGCAAGACAGCGCATGTGATCGGTGGCGCAGATAAAGCCGCCGAGCTGGACGCGAAACGCGCGATTGATCAGGGCGCGCGGCTGGCGGCTGCCCTGTAGGCACCAGCAGAAGCCACGCGCTGACCGCGCGCAGGCCGCTGACGCGTCGCAACGAAGCCCCCTACCGGCGCTGTGTCGCCGCAGCGCCACCTGCGCGACGCGGCGCGGGGCTGTCTTCGCGGTTCTTGCGCATGCTCAGACCAATGCGCTTGCGGGCCACATCCACTTCCGTCACGCGCACTTTCACCACGTCCCCGGCCTTGACCACCTCATGCGGGTCTTTCACGAAGCGGTCGGCCAGTTGGCTGACATGCACCAGACCATCCTGATGCACCCCGATATCCACAAACGCCCCGAAGGCCGCGACATTGGTCACAGTGCCTTCCAGCATCATGCCTGGCCGCAGATCGCGGATATCCTCCACCCCATCCGCGAAACGGGCGGTGACAAAGGCCGGGCGCGGGTCGCGACCCGGCTTTTCCAACTCGGCCAGAATATCGCGGACGGTCGGCAGGCCGAATGTGTCATCGACGAAATCCTGTGCTCGCAGAGCGCGCAAGCTCTCGGGCTTGCCCATGATCGCACGGATGTCGCGCCCGCAGGCCTGCACGATGCGCCGCGCCAGCCCATAGGCTTCCGGGTGCACGGCCGTGGCGTCAAGCGGTTCGGCACTGCCCGGCAGGCGCAGAAAACCCGCCGCCTGCTCATAGGCTTTCGGCCCCAGTCCACTGACCTTCAGAAGCGCCTTGCGCGACGGAAAGGCCCCGTTCTGGTCGCGATGCGTGACAATCGCCTGCGCCAGCGACGGCCCCAAGCCCGCCACACGCGCCATAAGCGGCGCGGAAGCCATGTTCAGATCCACACCGACCGCGTTCACCGCATCCTCGACCACAGCATCGAGCGCCCCCGTCAGGCGGCGCTGATCCACATCATGCTGATACTGCCCGACGCCGATCGATTGCGGCGTGATCTTCACCAGTTCGGCCAACGGATCTTGCAGACGCCGCGCGATAGAAACCGCGCCGCGCAGCGACACATCCAGGTCGGGAAATTCCTTGGACGCCAGCTCCGAGGCCGAATAGACCGACGCGCCCGCTTCCGAAACAATGACCGAGGTCGGGCGCGGCGCCCCTTGCGGCAGCAGTTTCAACGTCTCGGCCACCAGCTTTTCCGTCTCGCGGCTGGCCGTGCCGTTGCCGATGGCGATCAGCTCCACCCCATGCTCGCGGATCAGCTCGATCAATGTGACTTGCGCCCCGCGCAGATCGTTCTTGGGCTGAAACGGATACAGCGTCGCCGTCGCCATCAGCTTGCCGGTCGCATCCACGACAGCGGCCTTCACACCCGTGCGGATACCGGGGTCCAGCCCCAGCGTGGGGCGCGGCCCTGCCGGGGCAGCCAACAGCAAATCCTTGAGATTGCGTGCGAAAACGGAAATCGCTTCGTCATGCGCCCGGCTGCGCAGATGGCCGAGCATATCCACATACATCGACAGGCTCAGCTTGATCCGCCAGGTCCAGGCGGCGGCCTTGCGCAGCCAGTCATCCCCCGGCCCATGACCCGGAATCCCGATGCTCGCGGCGATCATGTCGAGCACACGCGGCAGACCCGTTTCCGGGTCGGGCGCAATCTCCAGCGTGACGATTTCTTCCTTGGCCGCGCGCAACAGGGCCAGCGCGCGGTGACCGGGGATGCGCGCATAGGCTTCGCGATGGTCGAAATAATCCGAGAATTTCGCGCCCTCAGTTTCCTTGCCCGCGATGACCCGTGCGGAAATGATGGCCTCGGTCTGCAGGTAGTTGCGCAACCTGCCAAGCAACTGCGCATTCTCGCTGAGCTGTTCGACCAGAATATCACGCGCGCCGTCCAAGGCCTCCTTGACGCTCGCCACCTCGTCCTTGACGAAGGGCGCGGCCAGGGTCTCTGGCGCGGCCCCGCGATGATCTAGAATGGCCTGCAAGAGCGGCTCCAAGCCCTTCTCCCGCGCGATCATCGCTTTTGTGCGGCGCTTGGGCTTGAAGGGCAGATAAATATCTTCCAGCGCCGCTTTCGTCTGCGCCCCGGCGATCGATTGCGCCAACGCCTCCGTAAGTTTGCCCTGCTCCGTGATCGACGAAAGAATCACGCCGCGCCGCGCTTCCATGTCGCGCAGATACCCCAGCCGGTCGGCCAGCAAACGCAATTGCGTGTCATCCAATCCACCCGTGGCTTCCTTGCGGTAACGCGCCACAAATGGCACCGTCGCACCACTATCGAGTAATTCGACAGCAGCTGTGACCTGTGCGGGGCTGGCATTGATATCTGTGGCGATAACACGCGCAATACGGGCAGCAATGCTTGTCACTTATGACATTCCTTCGTAGACTCGACAGTGTTTGTGACCTACCCCGGGCGAGCGGCACGGGGCAAGCAGCATTGTTCGCGCAAACGAGTTGATTTGTTTCCAAATAATGGAAGCGGTTTACGTTTGCTTTACCAAAGCCCCCTAGACTGGAGAGATTGGAGCCAGATGGGTCGGAAGAAGATCATGCGGTATTTCGGGGGCTTGCGACGCTCGCAGAAGCGGCATTTGCAGATGTCGGCCGATTTCGTGCTTATCGCCGCAAGCTTCGTCTTCGCGGTAATCCTGTCGGGCACCCCTCTGTCGGCGCTGGCGCAACCGCTGCTTTGGGGGAACTTGATAATCGCGGCCTCTGTGACGATTGCTGCTTTCGTGCATCTTGGCCTCTATCGCGCGCTTCTGCGCTACATCACAGGCGCCTCGATCAACACGATTGTAGCAGGCACAGGGCTCGGGGCGCTTGTCATGTCCGTCCTGACGGCCCTCAGCAGCGTTGATCTGTCTGCGGCACTGATAGCGATCTACATGATGACGGCGGTGCTCAGCATCGGGATGATGCGCTTTGGGGCACGCGCGATGATCCGCAAACCAGCCCTGCGCGGATGTATCCCAGTTGTCGTCTATGGAGCCGGTCGCGCCGGTCAACAGCTGGTCGCCGCACTGAATTACGGTCTGGAATACAGACCCGTCGCCTTTGTGGACGACGATCATCGGCTGCACGGGACCACTATCAACAACGTCCCAGTATACCCAAGTTCGGAATTACAGACACTGATCGAGACCTGGGAGATCCGTGAAATCCTGCTGGCGCTGCCCTCGCTCAATCGACCCCGCCGCCGCCGCATCGTGGCGCGGCTGGAAGCGCTTGGCGTGGAAGTCAAGACCATCCCCACAATGAACGCGCTGATCTCTGGTCGCCAGCACTACACGGACCTCCGCCCGGTCGCGCCCGAAGACATGCTAGGACGCGATCCGGTGCCTCCCAAGCCCGAGTTGATGGCGCGGAACATTCGCGGCAAGGTAGTTCTGGTCAGTGGCGCAGGCGGCACGATCGGCTCTGAACTCTGCCGACAGATCGTGGCCATCAATCCCGTGGCGCTGATCATGGTCGATATCTCGGAATATGCGCTCTATGCCATAAGCACCTCGCTACAGGACGCGCTGGGCGAATCCGGACCCGCACTCGTCCCGCTGATCGGCTCCACCCAGGACGCAGGCCGCATGGCAGAAATCCTGACACGGTACAAAGTCGAAACAATCTACCACGCCGCGGCCTATAAACATGTCGGGCTGGTCGAGGAAAACCCCATCGAAGGCATCAATAATAACGTCTTCGGAACACGCACTCTAGTCGCCGCCGCGCGCGCAGCTGGGGTAAGGAGCTTTACACTCGTATCGACAGACAAGACGGTGCGACCGCAGAACATCATGGGGGCGACAAAGCGTCTGGCCGAGATGATCTGTCAGATGGAAGCCCGCAGCCAGAGCGATTGTATTTTTTCGATCGTTCGATTCGGCAATGTTCTGGGATCGTCCGGTTCGGTGATCCCGCGATTTCGGGATCAGATAGAGCGTGGTGGTCCAGTGACTGTCACGCATCCTGACGTGACCCGCTACTTCATGACAATCAGCGAAGCGGCTCAGCTTGTGATCCAGGCAAGTGCAATGGCACGCGGGGGCGATGTTTTCGTATTGGATATGGGCGAGCCGGTACGGATTCTCGACCTCGCGAACTCCATGATCCGCCAGCAAGGGCTGGTCCCGTTTTTGGTAAATTCATCAGCGGAAATGCAGCTGAGAAGCGACGCCGGGGATATCGCGATCCAGATCACCGGACTGAAACCAGGCGAGAAGATGCATGAAGAGCTTCTCATCGTAAACAACCCGGAAGGCACGGAACACCCCCGGATCATGTCAGAAAAAATACCTGTGCCTAACCCGGAGAGCCTGACAAAGATTCTGGCATCCTTGCAGTTGGCCGCTGAAAGACACGACATCCCTGCGGCAATTGCACTTCTGCAAGCTGCTCCGATTGATTATACTCCGGCACGCTCGAAGGCCGCAGAGGCAACCGGCACTCTCCCAGAGAGTCGACGCGAAGCCACCACCGGGCACCATCTCAGATTGGTCGTCAACACCATCTCAACGCACTGAAACTTCAAAGAATAACGGGGGATGCGGCGAGCTGCCCCCCTTCAGGGCCAGTGGTTGTGCGCGGACCTATCAGGCGGGCCGACCTCCGCGGGTCAGACGCGCCGGCAAGCTCCCCTTTAGAACGCTAGGGGATGCACACATCGTTAGGTTTGATTTTTGCTGTGCGCTTGACGGGTTTT
>REBU01000098.1 GCA_007692585.1 Paracoccaceae bacterium
ATCTGGGGCGCTAGAGCATGCTGAAAGTTGACGATCTGACATTGCATTACAGCGCCTCGCAAATCCTCTGGGGCGTGTCTCTGGAGGCACGGGTTGGTGCAGTCACAGCCGTGATGGGCACGAATGGCGTTGGAAAGACATCGCTTTTGCGCGCGATTGCCGGGCGGCACCCCTATTCGGGGGGCACGATCACGCTGGATGGGCGGGTGCTGGACCATCCGACGGCGGCGCAAGCGGCGCGCGCGGGCATCGCCTATGTGCCACAGGGCCGCGAGGTGTTCCCGCTGCTGACGGTGACCGAAAACCTGCAGACGGGCTTTGCCTGCCTGCCGCGCGCCGAGCACAAGATCCCGCCCCGCATCTATGAGTTGTTCCCGGTGCTGGAGCAGATGAAGAACCGGCGCGGGGGGGATCTGTCGGGCGGGCAGCAGCAGCAGCTGGCGATTGCGCGGGCGCTGATTGCCAGGCCGAAAGTGCTGCTACTGGATGAGCCGACCGAGGGCATCCAGCCCAATATCATCAAGCAGATCGGCAAGGTCATCGAGCTTTTGCGCGAGGAAGGCGAGATCGCGATTGTGCTGGTCGAGCAGTTCTTTGATTTCGCCTATGGGCTGGCCGATGAGTTCTGCGTGCTCAATCGCGGGGAAGTGGTGCTGTCCAAGCCTGCAAGTGCCGTCAGCCGCGACGAGATCCTGGCGCGCGTCTCGATCTGAGGGGCTTGCACGCAGTCGTGACATGCGCCGCGCAAGAAATCTGCGTGTTTTCGCGCGGGATATGGTAGTTATCTGACCGGACGAGACTCGATTCTCGCGCCAGAGGCGATCAAAAACGAGCAGAGACATGCGCCACCTGATCCTGACCCTTGCCGCGATCCTCGGGATCGCGCACCACGCGCCTGCGTTTGCAGGGGCGACCCAATGCAGCACCAAGATCGACGGTGAGCCCGTCACCATCGTCTATCACCGCGATGATCCGAGCTATTCCTCGTTTCGCGAGCGCTGGCTGACGCGCAGCGCGACCTGTCCCGGCGCGGTCGTCGTGACTTATCTGATGCCGGATCTGACGGCCGAGGAGCGTGCTGTCTTCTGCGCCAATTATGACGCCGAGACGCGCAGTTTCTCGCAGCCCGCGCAGGGCCCGCGCGATGCCTATGGACGCTGCACCGAGCCGTCAAAGACCTGCGCATTGGTCAATACCACCAAGGATGAAGCCATGGCGCTGATGGGGCTGGGGCAAGAGGCCGAAGGTGGCAGGCTGCGCGATCGGATGGGCGCGACGCTGTCGGCCGTGACGCATAGTTCCGGCGCGATGATCCTGTCGGGCAATGGGTCGGCGCTGGCCAGTCTTGCGGCGCAGACAGGTGCGGTGCTGGCAAGCCCTGCGGTGATGGCAGGGGCTGCGGCTTCGGTCGTGGTGATTGGCGGCGCGGTCTATCTGTGCAATGATTGACCGCGCGTCATGCCTGCAGCGCCACCATATCGACAGCATGGGCGGTCTTTTGCGCGCCTGACGTGCGCACGGCACCCTTGACGGGTGCTGCATCGGCGTAATCGCGCCCCACAGCGACGGTGATGTAATCTGCCCCCGCCCATTGCGCATTGGTGGGGTCATATTCGACCCAGCCCTGCGTCATGCCGCACCAGGCGCGCACCCAGCCATGCATCGCATCGACGCCCGCCAGACGCGGCTGGCCGGGTGGCGGTGTGGTGCGGATGAAGCCCGACACATAGCCCGCAGGCACGCCGAGCGCGCGCAGGGCGCAGATCATGATCTGCGCGAAATCCTGACAGACCCCGCGCCGCGCGGCGAAAGCCTGCGCGGGCGGGGTGGTCACGTCGGTCGCGCGCGGATCGAAGGTCATGGCGGCATGCAGCGCGCGCCCGACCTGTTCCACGGCCTCGAACGCGGTCGGACGGCCGCGGCAGGCGTCCTGCGCGAAAGCGGCAATGTCGTCATTGGGCAGGATGCGGGGCGAGGGGCCGCGAAAATGCAGGGGCGAGCTGGCCTCCAGCCCGGCGCTGATCACCTCTGCCGGCAGCAGATGCAGGGGCGGCGACATGTCCAGCCCCGCGTCGCTGTGCCGCTCGGCCAGTGCCGAGAGATGAAAACTGATCGCCTCGACAGGTCTGTGCCAGGCGACGAGGGTCGTGGCATTGCCAAAGAAATCCTGCCCGTCATGGCGTTCATCGGGCATGGGCGTGATCGTCAGCAAGCGGCGTTGCACGCGTTGGTTCGGCCCGTCCGAGGGCAGGAGCCGGACCAGGTTGCGCACATGCACCGAAGCAGCCGGATAGCTCTGGTCGAGGGTCAATGTGATGTCATATTGCATCGCAGGTCACCGGAAATACAAGGCAGACAGCCGTTCGGACACGGCACCAAGCCGCCCGCGGAACCCTGCCAGCCAGTCCGGTGTCAGCGCTGCTGGAGAGATGACGCGCAGCTCGGTGTCTAGTTCCAGAAGCAACTGTTCGACCGCGCTCATCCGGATCTGTTCGGCGCGGGGCAGATGCGCCAGATGGCCGCGCAGTTCGGCGAGTTGATACAGCACAGCGCGCGGATTGTCGGGATCGAGCGCCAGCAGGTCCAGCACAGTTTCATGCGAGGGTCCGAAACGATAGAGTCGCTGATGGGTCATCACGCAATCGCCCAGCTCGATCGCGATCTCATAGGCGCCGGGCGCGGCATCGGGGTGGGCGAAGGTCTGCAGTTGCAGGAGCATCGCATCGGCGCGTTCCTGCGCCCGGCCCATGGACAGGAATCGCCAGCCCATGAAGTGATACATGTTTTCATGCACAAGCCCTGAAAAGCCCGACAATTTGCGCAGCAGCACCGACATGGCCCGCGCCACGTCATCGCCGCCGCGCAGCACCGATCTGAAGCGCCGTGTGGTGTCCAGCAGGTCGCTGAGCGCATGCCAGCCATCGGGCGAGAACCGGTCCCGCACTTTCGATGCGGCACCATGGGCCAGTGCGATCAGCGTCACCAGCCCTTCGGGCAGCGGCGTATCCGGGGCCAGCCCCAGATGTTCGAGATAGGCCGCGAGTGTCAGAAGTCGCGGCTCCTGCCGGTCGCCGGTTTCCGCAAGGCGCAGGTGATACGCCCGCAAGAGCCGAAGTGCGCCTTCGCTGCGTTCGATATAGCGGCCCAGCCAATAGAGATTGTCGGCCGCGCGCGCAGGCAGCAGTCCTGCCGGCGCGCGCTGAAACCCGATATCGTTGACCAGGGTTTCGGGCGGCACCGGGCGCGGGGCCATAACCCAGACATCGGCGACCGCACCGCCCGCCTGCATGGCCATGGCCTTGGGGTCGTCGCTCTTGCCGATGCGGGCATAGCCACCGGGCATGAATTGCCAGCCTTCGGGTGTGCGGGTGGCGAAAACCCGGATCGTCATGGGGCGTGGCACAAGCCTGCCGCCCGACCAGGCGGGGGTGGTGGACAGCGTGACGGCTTCCTGCGCGACAAGGCTGCGGGCATTCTGCGCGATCCAGTCGGGCAGGCTGTCGCTTTCGCTGGCTTGCGCGCCCAGCACCGCATCAGCCCCGCGCGCGAATGGCAAGGTCTGTTCCAGCGCGTCGCCAAGGATCATGCGTTCGGCATTGGCCTGCACATGAGCGCGCTCCGAGGGCTGGCCGCACCACCATGTCGCCACATTGGGCAGGCTCAGCGGTGCGCCGAACAGGGTGCGCGCGATGCGCGGGTAGAAGGCCATGAAGGCGCGGGTTTCCAGCACACCTGAGCCCGGCGCATTGATCATTGTCAGCGTCGCGTCGCGCATGGCGCGCAGGATGCCCGGTGTGCCCAGTGCCGAATCCTCGCGCAATTCCAGCGGATCGACGAATTCATCGTCGATGCGCCGCCACAGGAGGCCCAGCGGCTCCAGCCCGCGCACCGTGCGCACCATGGCCTGCCCGTTCTCGATGATCAGGTCTTCGCCTTCCAGCAGCATCAGGCCCAGATAGCGCGCGATATAGGTGTGCTCGTAATAGGTGTCGTTATTCGGCCCCGGTGTCAGGATCGCCATATGGCCGCCATCGCCCGCCAGCCCCTCCATCGCGGACCGAAAGGCGCGGAAGAACCCGGCGAGGCGCTGGACATGGCCGCGCGGGAAGGGCTCGGGGAACATCCGCATCGCCGCCATGCGGTTTTCCAGCGCAAACCCCGCGCCAGAGGGCGCTTCGGTCCGGTCGCCCAGCACGAAGAAAGACCCATCCGGCGAGCGCCCGATCTCGAAGGCCAGATGGTGCAGCCAATGGCCCCCGCGCGGCGTGGTGCCGACCATCGGATGCAGCCAGTTGGGGTTTCCCGCCACCAGTTCTGCGGGCAGATGGCCCTGCGCCACAAGCTGACCGGGGCCATAGAGGTCGGCCACGACATGCTCCAGGAGATCCGCGCGCTGCGCAAGCCCGTCGCAGATGCCCCGCCATTCGGCGTCGTCGATCAGCACTGGCACATGGCTCAGTGGCCAGGCCCGGTCCTGCACTGGCCCTTCCGAATAGAGCCGGAAATAGACCCCGGCATCGCGCAGATACTGATCGCCGCGCGCGAAATGCGCCTCGATCTCGACCGGCGGCAGGGCGGAGAGCTGGTCGATGAAGCTGCGCCAGACCGGACGCATGACGCCTTGTGCATCAAAGAGTTCATCTGCCACGCCTGCAAGCGGTGCATAGCCCTGCAACAGGGGCGGCAGATGATATGCGGCCGGGGTCTTGGTCACAGCACGATCACAGCCCCACTGCGCGACGCAGGTCCAGCGTCATCGGAAATTCCGGGTGCGGCTGCTCAGTGGCCGGGCTGTAGGCCCCCGGTGTGTGGCCATGGCCTTCGAACCGCGCAAGGCGGCGGGCCTCGGCCTCGTTGCCATTCACAGGGAAAGTGTCATAGCTGCGCCCGCCGGGATGGGCGACATGATAGATGCAGCCGCCCAAAGCCCGCGCAGTCCAGGTGTCGTAGATGTCAAAGCGCAGCGGCGCATTGACCGGCAGCACCGGATGCAGCGCCGCCGCCGGTTGCCATGCCTTGAAGCGCACGCCGCCCACGGCTTCGCCCGCGACATCGGTTTTCGCAAGCGGCACCGGGCGCTGGTTGCACATCACGCGGTAGCGGTCCTGATGCAGCGACGTCAGCCGCACTTGCAGCCGTTCCACCGAGCTGTCGGTGTAGCGCACCGTGCCCCCGATAGCGCCGGTTTCGCCCAGCACATGCCAGGGCTCAAGCGCCTGGCGCAGTTCCAGATGCACGCCCTCGACCTCGATCTGGCCGCAGAAAGGGAAACGGAACTCGGACTGCGCGCGGAACCATTCGGGATCGAGATCGAAGCCATGGGCGCGCAGATCGACTAGGAGCGACAGGAAATCGGCCCAGATGAAATGCGGCAGCATCATGCGGTCATGCAGCACCGTGCCCCAGCGCACGGGCGGCGAGCGCACGGGATCAGCCGCCACCCGCGCAATGATCGCGCGGATCAGGAGTTGCTGGGCCAGGTTCATGCGCGGATGCGGCGGCATCTCGAAGCCGCGGAATTCGACCAGCCCCAGCCGCCCCGTCGGCCCATCGGGCGAATAGAGCTTGTCGATGCAGATTTCGGCGCGATGCGTGTTGCCGGTCACGTCGATCAGGATGTTGCGCAGAAGCCGGTCGATCAGCCAGGGCGGCGGCAATGGGCCGCCCGCGACCGGGTCGCCGATCTGGCCGAGCGCGATTTCCAGCTCATAGAGGCTGTCATGGCGCGCCTCATCGATGCGCGGGGCCTGAGAGGTCGGGCCGATGAACAGCCCTGAGAACAGATAGCTCAGCGACGGATGCCGCTGCCAGATCAGGATCAGCGATTTCAGCAGATCGGGGCGGCGCAGGAAGGGGCTGTCTTCCATCTTTGCGCCACCGACGACGACATGATTGCCGCCGCCGGTGCCGCAATGGCGTCCGTCGATCATGAACTTGTCGGCACCAAGGCGGCAGAGCCGGGCTTCCTCGTAGATCGCTTCAGTGGTGGCGACGCAATCTTCCCAGCTATGGGCAGGGTGGACATTGACCTCGATCACACCGGGATCGGGGGCCACGCGGATCACGTTCAGGCGCGGATCGTCGGGCGGCGCGTAGCCTTCGATATGGATCGGCAGGCCCAGCTCCCGTGCGGTCGCCTCGGCGGCGTAGATCAGATCCAGATAATCCTCCAGCTCTTCGCAAGGTGGCATGAACAGGCACAGCCGACCGTCACGCGGTTCAATGGCGATGGCCGTGCGCACTTCGCTCTCGGAAGGATCGCCACTGCCTTGCGCCACCATCGCCTGTCGGTGCGTATCGTCGGATTTCAGCGCGCCTTCCTGCCTGCGCCCCTTCGAGACCTCGGGCGTCATCGCATCCTGTTCGGCCTTCTCGCGTGCGGCGCGGATCTCGTCGCTGTCATGGTAATCGGGCAGCGGGTCGAGCGGGCGCGAGGTGTCCGCCGGGTAGCTGTAGGGATATTGCGCAGGCGGGATATGCGGCAGGCTGCCGAGCGGCAGACGGAAGCCTACCGGGCTGTCGCCGGGCACCAGAAACAGCTTGCCGCGCCGGGGCTTCCACATCTCGGAGCGCCAGCGCGGGGCCGAAGCCGCAGATTGCCAGCGCTGGATCGGCAGCACAAAGCCCGCCGGTTCCGTCAGCCCGCGCGCAAAGACCCGCGCGATGCGGGCGCGGGCTTCGGCGTCCTTCAGCTCGGAATTCTCGGGCGAGACATTGGCGGGCAGATTGGCTTCCTTCAGGATCCATTCCGCCGGATCTTCATAGGCAGGCTGGGCGTGTTCGGGTTCGATCCCCAGCTTGGTGGCAAAGCCCTGCATGAACGCGCCGGCTTGATCGGCATTCGCCCCGTAATCGACGGCTTCCTGCGCCACCAGCGCGGCATCGCGCCAGACCGATTTCCCGTCGCGCCGCCAGTAAAGCGAGAAGGTCCAGCGCGGCAGGGTTTCGCCGGGATACCATTTGCCCTGCCCGTAATGCAAAAACCCTTGCGGTGCGAAACGCTCGCGCAGGCGTCGGATCAGCTTGTCGGCCAGATCGCGCTTTTGCGGACCGACAGCTTCGGTGTTCCATTCCTCGCTCTCGAAGTCGTCGATCGAGACGAAAGTCGGCTCGCCGCCCATGGTCAGGCGCAGGTCAGCCGCGTTCAGCGCCGCGTCGACCTTGTGGCCCATCGCGTTCAACTGCTCCCAGGCGGCATCGCTGAAGGGCTTGGTGATGCGCGGATGTTCGGCCACGCGCTTGACTTGCATATCGAAGTCGAAACTCACCTGCGTGTCAGGCGAGCCGCTATAACCGCCGCTGATGGGCGCGGCATTGCGGTAATGCGGTGTGGCCGCCAGCGGGATATGGCTTTCGCCTGTCAAAAGGCCCGAAGTCGGATCGAGTCCGACCCAGCCCGCGCCGGGAATATAGGCTTCGACCCATGCGTGCAGATCGGTGAAATCGACTTCGGTGCCCGACGGGCCGTCAAGCGCCTTCACGTCCGGCGCAAGCTGGATCAGATAGCCCGACACAAACCGCGCCGCGACGCCCAGATGGCGCAGCGCCTGCACCAGCAGCCAGCCGGAATCGCGGCAGGAGCCTTCGGCCTTGGCGAGCGTTTCCTCGGGCGTCTGCACACCGGCTTCCATGCGGATCGTGTAGCCAATCGCCTGATTGACCATGCGGTTGAGCATCACCAGAAAATCAACCGTCACCACGCGGTCGCGCGGCACACGGTCCAGAAACGCCTGCAACAACGGCCCGGCAGGTTCGGCGCGTTTGTAGATCACCAGATCTTCGGCCAGATCGTCGGAATAGGTGAAGGGCCAGGTCTCGGCGCTTTCCTCGGTGAAGAAATCGAAGGGGTTGTAGACCGACATATCCGCCGTCAGATCGACCTCGATCTTCAGCTCGCGCACAGGTTCGGGGAAAACGAAGCGGGCCAGCCAGTTGCCGTAAGGGTCTTGCTGATGATTGACGAAATGCCCGCCCGGAGAGACCTTGAGGCTGTGCGAGATCACATGCGTGCGCGAATGGGGCGCAGGGCGCAGGCGGATCACCTGCGGCCCGAGCATTACCGGGCGGTCATAGGTGTAATGCGTCAGATGGGTGATGCTTGCGTAAATGGCCATGTGTCCGTCCGTATTCTGGGATTTTTCTCACTTTCACCCTAGACCAGCGCAAACCAATGCGCGAACCCTAAAATCCCGTATCTTTGCCCCCGGTCAGGGAAATCTTGCCACTTCTTTGGGCACAGCCCTTGTCAGCTGTCGCGTTCTGGCGGATCATCCCCGCATGACCCAGGCACCCGCCCCGATATCCTTGCGCATCCGCGTCCATTTCGGCGCGACCGGGATGATTGGCCCCGGCAAGGCGGAGTTGCTGGAGCGGATTGCGCGCTGTGGCTCGATTGCGGGCGCTGGGCGCGAAATGGGAATGAGTTACAAGCGCGCCTGGGAATTGGTCGGCACGCTGAACGCGATGTTCCGCGACCCGCTGGTGATCAGCACACGCGGCGGGCCGGGCGGGGGCGGCGCCGAGGTGACCCCGTTGGGCCATGAGATCCTTGCGCATTACCGCGCTTTTGAGCGTGAGGTCGCCGCGGCCGGCGCGGCCCGGCTGGCGGCAATGCGCGGGCATCTGAGGGATATTCCCGAAGGAAAATAACGATTGACCGGGCGGCGGTTTTCTGACGATATGTTTCTGAAAACATATCAAGTGATCGGTCCATGCCTGTTGTCTTCACGCGCCGCTCTGTTTTCGGTGTCATCGCGTGTCTTTGTGCCGCGTTTATGCCTGGGATGGAGCCTGCGCGGGCGCAGGGGGCGGGGCCGGTCATCGCGGCGGCGTCCGATCTGCAATTCGCGATTGAAGAAATCGCCGCTGCCTTCGCGGCGGAAACAGGTGAGCGGGTTCGCCTCTCGCTCGGCTCTACCGGCAATTTTGCACGTCAGATCCGCGCCGGTGCGCCATTCGAGATCTTCATGGCCGCAGACGAGCAGTTCATCGCTGATCTGCATGCCGAGGGGCTGACGCGCGATGCAGGCGATCTTTATGCCATCGGGCGGCTGGCCATCATAGTGCCGGATGGCGCGCCGCTGACCCCTGATCCGGGTCTGGACGATCTGGCGGCGCGGCTGTCGGCGGGCCAGATCACCCGCTTCGCGATCGCCAATCCCGACCACGCGCCCTATGGGATGCGCGCGCGTGAGGCCCTGATCAGGCGCGGGCTGTGGGCAGATCTGCAACCGGCCCTTGTGCTGGGCGAAAATGTCAGTCAGGCCGCCCAATTCGCGCTTTCGGGCAATGCAGATGGAGGCATCATCGCCTATTCACTGGCGCGGGCCCCGCAGATCGCCCCCTTGGGCACCTATGCGCTGATCCCAGAGGACTGGCACGCCCCGTTGCGTCAGCGCATGGCGCTGATGCAGGGTGCGGGCGCGATCGCTGAAGCGTTTTACGCCTATATGATGGCCCCGGAAGCCCGCGCGATCATGGAGCGCTATGGTTTTGCCTTGCCGGATGGTGGCTGAGGCATGGACTGGACCGCGCTCTGGCTGTCCTTGCGGCTTGCGGGCTGGACTGTGGCGATCCTGCTGCCCATCTCGATTGTCATGGGCCGGTTTCTCGCCACACGCGCCTTTCGCGGCAAGGGGCTGGTCGAGGCGCTGGTGATGTTGCCACTGGTGCTGCCGCCCACAGTGCTGGGGTTTTACATGCTGGTGTCCTTCGGGCGCAATTCGCCCATCGGGCAATGGTGGCATGCGGCTTTCGGCAGCCAGCTGGTGTTCAGCTTCGAGGGGTTGGTGCTGGCCTCGGTGATCTTCAACCTGCCCTTCGCGATCCTGCCTGCGCAGCGCGGATTCGAGGCGATCTCGACAGACATCCGCGACGCGGCGCGCTGCTGTGGCATGTCGCCTCTGCGCAGCCTGTGGCGCATCGAACTGCCTCTGGCCTGGCCCGGAGTGCTGACCGCGATGGTGCTGACCTTTGCGCATACTCTGGGCGAATTCGGCATCGTGCTGATGGTCGGCGGTTCGATCCCCGGCGAGACGCGCACCATCGCGATCGCGATCTATGACCGCGTGCAGGCCTTCGATGACCAGAGTGCGGCGCTCATGTCGGCGGTTCTGGTGGCGATTTCACTGGTGACCATCGCGCTGACCTTCGCGCTGTCGGCGCGGCTCGGGCGGCGGTTGACCTGATGGGGCTGGAGGTTTCGGCACAGGCCGAGAGGCCCATCGCGCTCGATGTGGCGTTTCGCGTGGCACCCGGCGAATTGTTGGCGCTGGTCGGGAAATCCGGCTCGGGCAAGACCACGATCCTGCGCAGCATTGCCGGGCTCTGGCAGCCGCAATCAGCGCGTGTTGCGGTCGACGGGACCACTTGGCTGGACACGCGCGCGGCGGTCAATCTGCCTGCCCATCGCCGCCGGGTGGGGGTGGTGTTCCAGAATTACGCGCTGTTTCCGCATATGACGGCCGCGCAGAATGTCATGGCGGCGATGGACCGCGCTGACCCGACCGAGGCCGCGCGGCTTCTCGATCTGGTCAATCTGCATGGGCTGGCGGCGCGCCGCCCTGCCCAGCTTTCAGGCGGGCAACAACAGCGCGTTGCCGTGGCCCGGGCGCTCGCCCGCCGCCCGCAGGCCCTGCTCCTCGATGAGCCTTTTTCTGCGGTAGATCGTCCGACGCGCGAGAAGCTCCATGCCGAGATCATCAGCCTGCGTGCGCATCTGAACATGCCTGTGGTGCTGGTCACGCATGACATGAACGAAGCGCAGTTGCTGGCGGACCGCATGCTGGTGATCGATGCAGGCCGCACCGTGCGCGAAGGCACCACGGCCGAGGTCATGGCCGATGGTGACGCGCTGCGCGCCATGGGCATCCGCGAGGTCGCAGCCATGCTGCGCGCGCAGGTGGCCGAACACCTGCCCGATGGGCTGTCGCGGCTGACCACGGCCACGGGGACGATTTACCTGCCAAAGGTCAGCGCCGCGCCGGGTGTCGCGGTGCAGCTGCGGATCATGGCGCATGAGGTGATCCTAGCGCGCGCGCGGCCCGAAGGGCTGTCGGCGCAGAACATATTGCCCGGCACTGTTGCCCGGATCGTGCCCGGCGCGGGGCCGGCGATGATGGTGCATGTTGCGCTGGGCGCGGATGTGATCATCGCCCGGATCACCCGCCGCGCAGCGGATCAGCTGGGCTTGCGTCCGGGTGACGCGGTGCATGTGATTCTCAAGGCCATGTCAGTCGCGCGGCACCGCGTCGGTCCCGGGTGGTAGGGCAGCTGAGTGCTTGTGGCCTGTAGGTGAAGTGCCGACACGAACAGCGCTTGACGCGCCCCATCCGCTCGATTACATGCGGTCGCGCGTGGCGGAGTAGCTCAGTTGGTTAGAGCAGCGGAATCATAATCCGCGTGTCGGGGGTTCGAGTCCCTCCTCCGCTACCATGAAAATATGAGACCTTTCATCCCCGCGCGATCCGG
>REBU01000033.1 GCA_007692585.1 Paracoccaceae bacterium
TCCAGCCCGGACACCCAAGCGGGCGCACGCCCCACCCACCCACCCGCGCGCGCCCGCTTGGGTGTCCGGGCTGGAGGGCCGTTGTCATGAGCGCATCTGTTCGCTTCACGCTGGACGGTCGCGAAGTCGAAGCCACGTCCGGGCAGACGATCTGGGAAGTGGCCCATGGCCGGGGTCTGGTGATCCCGCATCTGTGCCACAAGCCTGCGCCCGGCTACCGGCCTGACGGCAATTGCCGCGCCTGCATGGTCGAGATCGAGGGCGAGCGCACATTGGCGGCGTCCTGTATTCGTGAACCCGCAGAGGGGATGGTGGTGCATACCGAGAGCTACCGAGCGAAAACAGCGCGCAAGGCAGTGATCGAGTTGTTGCTGGCAGATCAGCCAGAGCGCGCGGTCAGCCATGATCGCGACAGTCATTTGTGGGATATGGCCGAAGCCAGTGATGTGACTGAGAGCCGCTATCCGACGCTTGAGGCGGAGCGCATTCCGCTGCTCGATGACAGCCATGTGGCGATGCGGGTCAATCTCGATGCCTGCATCCAGTGCGGGCTGTGCGTGCGCGCCTGTCGCGAGGTGCAGGTCAATGATGTGATCGGCATGGCCGGGCGCGGGCATGATGCCTATCCGGTCTTCGATTTTGACGACCCGATGGGCGAAAGTTCCTGCGTGGCCTGTGGAGAATGCGTGCAGGCTTGCCCCACGGGGGCGCTGATGGCTGCGAGCCTGATGGATGCCGAGGAGCAAGGCAGCAGCCGCGCATTTGATCGTGACGTCGCTTCGGTCTGTCCGTTTTGCGGGGTCGGCTGTCAAGTCAGCCTGAAAGTCCGCGAGGACAAGGTGGTGGCGGTCGAAGGCATCAACGGCCCGGCCAATGAGGGGCGTCTCTGCGTCAAGGGGCGCTTCGGGTTCGACTATATCCACCATCCGCATCGCCTGACAGTGCCGCTGATCCGGCGCGAGGGTGCGGCGAAGGGGCTGAATGTCGATCCCGGCAATTGGACAGAGGTCTTCCGCGAGGCGACCTGGGACGAGGCGCTGGATGCGGCGGCCAAGGGCCTCGGGGGGTTGCGCGGTGCGCATGGCGGGGCGAGCGTCGCGGGCTTTGGCAGCGCGAAATGCACCAATGAGGAAGCCTATCTTTTCCAGCGCCTGATCCGAGAAGGCTTCGGCCATAACAATGTCGATCATTGCACGCGGCTCTGCCATGCCTCCTCGGTCGCGGCGCTGATGGAGAATGTAGGTTCGGGCGCTGTGACGGCGACCTTCAACGAGATCGAGAACGCCGATGTGGCTATCGTCATCGGGGCCAATCCGATCGAGAACCACCCGGTCGCCGCGACGTATTTCAAGCAATTCGCAAAGCGCGGCGGCAAGCTGATCGTGATGGATCCGCGCGGCCATGCACTCAAGCGGTTCGCGACGCATATGTTGCAATTCAGACCCGGCGCGGATGTCTCGATGCTCAATGCGATCATGCATGTGATCGTGGAGGAGGGGCTGTTCGACACGCAGTATATTCAGGCCATGACCGAGAATTGGGATGCGATGCGCGCCCATCTGGCTGATTTCGCCCCCGAGAAGATGGCGCCTGTCTGCGGTATTCCCGCCGAGACCTTGCGTGCCGTCGCGCGGGATTTTGCGGGCGCGCGGGCGGGTATGATCTTCTGGGGAATGGGCGTCAGCCAGCATATCCACGGGACGGACAATTCGCGCTGTCTGATCAGCCTCGCGCTGATGTGTGGGCAGGTGGGGCGTGCCGGCACCGGGTTGCATCCGCTGCGCGGGCAGAACAATGTTCAAGGCGCGTCCGATGCCGGGCTGATCCCGATGTTCCTGCCTGATTATCAGAGTGTTGCAAGCGAAAATTCACGCAGTACATTTGCACAGCTCTGGGGCGCGGATCTGGCCGCCAAGCCGGGGCTGACCGTGACCGAGATCCTTGATGCCGTGCATGCGGGCGAGATCCGGGGCATGTATATTCAGGGCGAAAACCCGGCGATGTCGGACCCGGACGTGACCCATGCCCGCGACGCATTGGCCAAGCTGGAGCATCTGGTGGTTCAGGATATCTTTCTGACAGAAACCGCGAATTATGCCGATGTCATCCTGCCTGCCGCGGCCTTTTATGAGAAATCCGGCACTGTCACGAATACCAACCGGCAGGTGCAGATGGGGCGTCCGGCGGTACCACCGCCGGGGCAGGCGCGCGAGGATTGGGTGATCACGGTCGCATTAGCGCAGCGCCTGGGACTGGATTGGCGATATTCCCATCCACGCGAGGTCTTTGCCGAGATGAAACAGGGCATGCCGTCGCTCAACAACATCACTTGGGCGCGGCTGGAGGGGGAAGGGGCAGTCACCTATCCGTCGCTTTCGCCCGAGGATCCTGGTCAGGCGATTGTCTTTGCCGATGCTTTCCCACGTGCTGGTGGCCGTGCGCGGTTTACCCCGGCGCAGGTTGTCGCACCCGACGAGTTGCCCGATGCGGATTATCCGATGGTGCTGACCACGGGGCGGCAACTGGAGCATTGGCACACAGGTGCCATGACGCGGCGTGCGCGGGTGCTTGATGCAGTGGAGCCGGAAGCCAATTGCTCGCTGCATCCGTCCACGCTGCGCCGTCTGGGGGTTGCAGCGGGTGACATGGTGCGGCTGACCACGCGGCGCGGAACGATCACGGTGATGGCGCGCGAAGATCGCGCGGTCAGCCCCGATATGGTCTTTTTGCCTTTCGCCTTTGTCGAGGCGGCGGCGAATATTCTGACCAATCCGGCGCTGGATCCGGATGGGAAGATCCCGGAGTTCAAATTCGCCGCAGTTCGGGTCGAAGCCGTGTCGCAAGCTGTTGCGGCAGAGTGAGCGCGCGCTGCTGAACAGGCTTTCGTGATTGCAATGCCGATATCAAAAAGGGGCGCCCTGCGACGCCCCTTTTTTCATGCAGTTCTGCGAGCGCGGGGCTTGCCGCTGGGCTTGCCGGGACCGCGCCGAGCTGCGTCGCCTGGCTTGCCGCCGCCGCTCCGGGCGCGCGCAGGGCGCTGCTGCTGTCCGTCCTTTGCCGGGCGCGGACCAGCACGGCCAGGGCCGCGCTTGCGCGCAGCGGCGCGGGCCGCACCCGCCATCTCGTCAGGCCAGGGGGTGCCGCCTGCGACGGTCAGATCCCGTTTCATCAACCGTTCTATGCTCTGCAAATCGCCCATCTCGGCAGGTGCGCAAAAGGCGATTGCCCGCCCCGATGCCCCGGCACGCGCTGTCCGCCCGATGCGGTGGACATAGTTTTCGGGCACTTCCGGCAGCTCATAGTTATAGACATGACGCACATCAGGAATGTCGATCCCGCGCGCTGCGACATCCGTTGCGACCAGCACTTTCAGCTTGCCATCGCGGAAGGATTGCAATGTGCGTTCACGCTGTGCCTGCGATTTGTTGCCGTGGATCGAGCCGGCATCGATCCCCCAGGCCGTCAGGAGCTTCATCAGCTTCTCGGCGCCATGCTTGGTGCGCGCGAAAACCAGCGCCAGTTCGGACGGATGCGCTTTCAGATAGCCTTCGAGCAAACGCGCCTTGTCGCCCTGGGGGACATAATGGACCGATTGATCAATCTTGTCAGCAGGTTTGCCCGGCGCGTCGACTTGAATCCGTTCGGGCCGGTCAAGATAGGCGCTGGCGATTTCGTTCATCTGCTTGTTCATCGTCGCCGAGAACATCATTGTCTGGCGATCCTTGGGCAGCAGCCCTGCGATCTTGCGCAGCGCGTGGATGAAGCCCAGATCGAGCATCTGGTCGGCCTCGTCCAGGACCAGCATTTGCGTTTGTGACAGGGTGAGTGCACGGCGCTCGAGCAGGTCCAGCAGACGCCCCGGTGTTGCCACCAGAATGTCGCATCCCTTGGCGAGCTTCTGGATCTGTGGCTGCATGCCTGCACCGCCGACGACGCGCTGCACTTTCAGCGGCGTCTTGCGGGCGAAATTGTCCAAGGTTGTCGCGATCTGCGTGACCAGTTCGCGTGTTGGCGCCAGGATGAGCGCGTGTGTGGTTTTTGGGCCAGGGCGCTCGGCACCAAGCAGCGCATGCATGATCGGCAGGCCGAAAGCCAGCGTTTTGCCGGTGCCGGTCTGGGCGAGGCCCAGAATGTCGCGGCCCTGCATGATCACGGGGATCGCGCGGGATTGGATCGGGGTCGGGGTGGCGAAGCCTTGCGCTTCAAGTCCGGTCATCAGAACCGGGCGCAGCCCGAACATGGTAAAATCAGTCAAAGTCAGTCCTCTCACGGCCTGTCGCAACAGGCGATAGGCCCTTGGCCAATCCAAGGGCGGGTTTGGGGGCGCATCGTCACATGCACCGCCCCCCACGCGTGATGTCGGGAAGCAAAATTCGGGCTGAACGCCCTGGCTGCGACGAAAGATGTGCTCACGCGGCACTGTCACAGATGATCTGCAGATGTGTTGGATCGGGCCATATGTCAAGTATTGATTACGAATACTGCTCCGATTCGTGCGGTGCAGTCCGGTCCCGGAGCCGTGCATGAGCTTTTCCCGGGTCTGTCCGGCACCGAAAACCTTCCGAGTTTGCGGTGATTTCGTGAGCAAATCCGGCTTGTTGCAATGCCGCGCACGCAAAGCGCTTGCCTTTTATTCAAGCTGTGGCACGATTGATCATGTGATGACAGATTTTCTACGACCGCCTCTGTTTGCACAGCCGGCCAAGGAAGACCTGCTGACCGACCCTGTCGCATCTGTGGCAGGGATAATGCAAATCGAGGAGAAGACCGATGCCGACAGGCACCGTGAAATGGTTCAATACCACAAAAGGCTTTGGTTTTATCGCACCTGAAGGGGGCGGTAAGGATGTTTTTGTCCACATATCCGCTGTAGAGCGTGCGGGCCTCACCGGATTGGCAGATGATCAGAAGGTTGAATATGAGTTGCGCGCGGGGCGCGATGGGCGTGAATCAGCGAGCGATCTGAAATTGCTGTGACAGGGCGCCCCTGTCGCGTGCCTGGGTCGCGCAGAACAGAATGCGCGGGGCAGGGGTCTTTTCCGTCAGATCAAACCTAGCGACTTTTGCACGTCAGTTTTCCAGCCCAGATAGAGCGTGTCGCCTTTCTGGATAACCGGACGTTTCATCAGCGTCGGGTGCGCGGCGAGCAAGGCTTCTGCGGAATTGGTCCGCTCTGTCTCAGGTAACCCGCGCCATGTGGTCGAGGCGCGGTTGATAAGACTTTCGCCGAAAACGCCCAGAAATCGCGCTCTTTCTTCGGCGGTGAGGGGCATGGCCCTGACATCGCGAAACTCGGCACCAGGCAGGCTTTTCAGGGCCTTGCGGCATGTGTCGCAGGTCTTTATCCCGTAAATTGTCAGCGTCATAGCATGGTCCTATCGCTCAAGGTGGGCTTCAAAATGCGCCATTGTCGCGGTCAGGAAAGCAGTGCGGATGTGCTGCGTTTCCATCAGCAGTTCATGCAGCCCCCCGTCGAAGATGTCCAATCGTCCGTCCGGCCAGTTCCCCATGCGGCTCTCGATTGCCTGTGGCGTGACCAGGGCTTCGCGCGTGCCAAGACCGCAATAGGCTGGCAGTCTCGGTGCGGGCAGGGCTGAAAGCGCCCGCGTTTCGGCGAGCGCTGCGACCAGCCAGCGCAGGCTTGGGGCGCCGAGACGCAAGTCCGGGTGTTCGCGGACCTGACGCTGCATATAGGCGTAGCTGTCGCGATCCTGCGTGAACTCGTTGCGGTCGAACGGATTTTCCCAAAGCCGGAACTCGACGCCTGCACCGGGAACTTCGCGCCGGTCACGCCCGGCGAACCCCAGCGCTGTGGTGACGGCCGCAACAGCGCGTTGCGTGAGCGGCGAGAGCCGCAACCCCCACATTGGCGCACTGAAAGCGCAGGCTTGGACGGGAAAGCCGTCGATCAGCGCGCGCAAGCCGATACAACCGCCCATGCTGTGCGCGAGAAGAAAGCGCGGGACGTCGGGAGCGACTGCATCGAGTGCTGTGCGATAGGCTGCGACATCCTGTTGGTAGAGTGCGAAATCTTCGACATGGCCGCGCAGTGGTGTGTCTGGCAAGCGGTCCGACAAGCCCTGACCGCGCCAGTCGATCACGGATGCCCCGAACCCACCTGCGGCCAGGTCACGTACAACGCGGCCGTATTTCTCGATCACTTCGGTGCGCCCTGGAAAGATCGCGACCATGCCCTTCGGCCCCGCTGGCCAGAAAGCTGCGCGCAAGCGCGTGCCGTCCTGTGTCGACAGCCAGCTGACGCGCTCTGGTGGCGGCGCGTCGCTGACATCGGCAAAAAACGGTGCGTTCTGTGTCATCCGCTGAGCGCTGAACCCAGCTTCATTGCCATCCCCATATTGCCTTCGATCTTTAGTTTGCCCGTCATGAAGGCCATGGTCGGGTTCACATCGCCTTCCATGATGCCCTGGAATGTCTCGGCGCTGGCGATCATCGTCACGTCGGCGTCCTCATCGCCTTCACGCACGCCTTGGTCATCGACCATGATATGGCCTTCGCCAGTAATCGTGAATTTGGCGGTGCCGTCAAATCCGTCACCCAAGCGCTTCGACAGGGCTGCGATGGCGTGGTTCAGAATATCACTCATTCAGGGGTCCTCGATTCAGGTTTGTGATGCCGGAGTTATGGATTTGTCCAGCAAATACGTTACACTCCGGTTATGGAGGCACGCATGCGTATTCTCAATCCTGCCGTTGCGACATTTTCGGCGTTTTTGCTGTTCACCCCGGTCCATGCCAGTGAAGATAGTGGTGTCGCGCCCTTGTTGGAAGAGCTGCAAAAGCCCGATCAGGCCGAATGGCAGCGGCTTGAGCGCCAGATCACGCGGCTCTGGTCGCGTTCAGGCTCGGCGAGCGCGGATTTGCTGTTGCAACGCGGGCGTGACGCGATGCGGCGCGGGCAGGCGGTCGAGGCGATTGAGCATTTCACAGCGCTGATCGATCATGCGCCAGATTTTGCCGAAGGCTACCATTCGCGCGCGACTGCGTGGTTCATGGATGGCAAGCTCGGACGGGCGCTTGATGATCTGGGCGAGACGCTGGCGCGTAACCCGCATCACTTCTCTGCGCTGGCCGGCATGGGGCGCATTTTCGAGGATCTGAGCGAGCTGGACCGCGCCCGCTCGGCCTATCGCGCGGCAAACGCTATACATCCGCATCGTAGCGACGTAAGAGTTGCGCTGGAAAGGCTTGAGCGGCGGCTGGACGGCACGGCGCTCTAGCCCCCAGATTGCGCAGAGGGACTTCAGACGGATGAACATGCGCGCGCAGTCGCGGACCGTGGCGGTTCTCGGACCCACGAATACGGGCAAGACTCATTATGCCATCGAGCGCATGCTGGCGCATCGCACAGGTGTCATCGGCCTGCCGCTGCGGCTTCTGGCGCGGGAGGTCTATGATCGCATCCGCGCCTTGCGCGGCCCCGACTGCGTGGCGCTGGTGACGGGTGAGGAGCGCATCGTGCCTGATCGCACGCAATACTGGGTCTGCACGGTCGAGGCGATGCCGCTGGAAATCGGCGCGGATTTCGTGGCGATTGACGAGATCCAGCTCTGCGCAGACCCCGATCGCGGGCATGTTTTCACCGACCGGCTGCTGTCGGCACGGGGGCTGCATGAGACTGTTTTCATGGGCTCGGACACGATGCGCAACGCGATTGCGGCGCTGGTGCCGGGGGTGCATTTCCAGCGCCGCGAGCGGTTGTCGCAGCTGCGCTATTCGGGGTCACGCAAGATCAGTCGTATGCCCGCGCGCAGTGCCATCGTGGGCTTCTCGGTCGAGAATGTCTATGCGATTGCCGAGCTGATCCGCCGCCAGAAGGGCGGTTGCGCGGTGGTCATGGGCGCGCTCAGCCCGCGCACACGTAACGCGCAGGTCGATCTCTACCAGAACGGCGATGTGGATTATCTGGTCGCGACAGATGCGATTGGGATGGGGCTGAACCTCGATATCAAGCATGTGGCTTTTTCGGCCACGCATAAATTCGACGGTCGCCGGATGCGGGGGCTGCAACCCGATGAACTGGCCCAGATCGCCGGGCGCGCCGGGCGCTATCAGAGCGATGGTAGTTTTGGCGTAACGGGCGAGGCGCGCCCGCTTCCTGATGAAGTGGTCACGGCCATCGAATCGCACAGTTTCGTGCCGCAGCGCCGTCTGCATTGGCGCAATGCCCGGCTGGAATTCGGCACGCCAGAGCGGTTGGTTGGGTCGCTGGAACTCCAGACCAACAATGACTGGTTGACGCGCGCCCGCGACGCAGATGATGTGCTGGCGCTGAAGACGCTGATCGCGCTGCCCGACATTCGCGACCGCCTGCGGGATGCGCGGGATCTGAAACTTTTGTGGGATGTCTGCCGCGTGCCCGATTTTCGCGGCATTTCGGCGGAAGAACATGCGGGCCTGTTGGGGCGGATTTTTGAATTCCTGCATGGGGCGGGGCGGATCGATGCCGATTGGCTGGCGCGCAACATCAAGCGGATCGACCGCAGCGAAGGAGATATCGACGCGCTGTCGAAACGTCTGGCCTATATCCGCACATGGACGTATATCGCGCAGCGCAAGGCTTGGGTCGATGATGAAAAACATTGGCGCGAGGCGACGCGCGCTGTAGAAGACCGATTGTCGGATGCGCTTCATGCGCGGCTGACGCAAAGATTTGTTGACCGGCGCACCTCTGTGTTGCTGCGCCGGTTGAAGCAGAAGGAGAGCCTTGTGGCTGAGGTGAACGACAAGGGCGAAGTGACCGTCGAGGGTGAGCTGATCGGACGGCTCGAAGGCTTCCGCTTCCGGCCCGACAAGACGGCCAGCGCGGATGAGGCGAAAACCCTGCGGCAGGCGTCGCTGGCGGCCCTCGCGCCGCTTTTCCATCTGCGGGCGGATAAATTCTACAACGCGCCCGATACCGAGTTCGATTTCACCGAACAGGGTGGGCTGATGTGGGGCGACAGCGCCATTGGCAAGCTGGTGCGCGGCGATGACGCGCTGCGCCCGCAGGTCCATGTGTTCGTCGATGACGAAGCCGGGCATGACGTGACCGAAAAGGTCCGCCGCCGCCTGCAGCATTTCATCGACCGCAAGATCGCGGCATTGTTTGAACCGCTGATGAACCTGTCGCGCGATGAGAGCCTTTCGGGGTTGGCGCGTGGTGTGGCCTTTCAACTGGTCGAGGCTATGGGTGTGATCCCGCGTGATAGCATCGCGCAGGATGTGAAGTCGCTCGATCAGGATGCGCGCGGCATGCTACGCAAACATGGGGTGCGTTTCGGCCAGTTCACGGTGTTCCTGCCGCTCTTGCTGAAACCGGCACCGACAAGGCTGCGGCTTGTGTTGCGGTCATTGTCGGAAGGGCTCGATACATTCCCCGAAAGCCCGCCACCGGGGCTGGTCACGATCCCGCATATCCCCGAAGTGCCGTCCGATCATTACATCATGGCGGGCTATCGTCCTGCCGGAGCGCGCGCCATCCGCATCGACATGCTGGAGCGTCTGGCCGATCTGCTGCGCGCCTGCGACAGCCGTGCCGGGTTTGAGGCGACACCCGACATGCTGTCGATCACCGGCACCACGTTGGAGCAATTCGCCGACATGATGGAAGGGCTGGGCTACAAGGCCGAGCGCGGCACACGCGACAAGCCCAAACCCAACGCGCGTATCGAATCCGCCGAAGACGCGGCTGGGCTGGACGGGCAGGGGCCCGCGCCAGAGCCTGCCTCCGACGTGGCCGCCACTGATGGGTCTGTTAGTGACACGGCATCGGAGGGTGTGGCAGACACGGTCGCAGCAGAGCCCGAAGCGCTCGAGGTTTTCTACACCTTCAACTGGGCACCGCGACCACGTCGGGATACACGACCCGCTCGCAAGCCTGATGCGCGACCGGACGGGGCGCGCGCGCGCTCGAAGGGCGGCAAGGCCAAAAACGCAAAGCCGCGCGAGCGCAACGCGCCCGATGAGCGGCGCGAAAAACCTGCAGCATCGCGCAAACCCGACCGGATCGACCCGGATAACCCCTTCGCTGCTGCATTGATGGGTCTGAAACTGAAGGACTGAGCCCAATGACGGCGCCGCGCGAGACGTTGCGGCTGGACAAATGGCTGTGGCAGGCGCGCTTCGTGAAGTCCCGTAGCCTGGCCGCGAAACTCGTAGAGGGGACCGGGGTGCGTGTCAACGGGACGCGGATCGCAAAGCCCGCCTACGGGGTCGGTGTCGGGGATGTTCTGACCTTTGCCCTCGGCGCGCATGTGCGGGTCGCGCGCATTATCGCCCTTGGTAACCGGCGCGGCCCGGCCAGCGAAGCGCGACTGCTCTACGAGGATCTTTCGCCCCCTGAGCCACCGCGTGATGTGTCGCGGCCGGTGCCCGTGCCTGGGGGGCGTCCTGACAAGCGCGCGCGCCGACGTTTTCCGACTGCGGCACCGGATACGCTTGATTGATCGCAAGGGCTGGATTATGTCCCCTGCGACAAGCGCCGAAGGGATGCGCTGCTGGCAACATCAAGGACGTTTTCATGACATATGTGGTGATCGACAACTGCATCGCTTGCAAATACACGGATTGTGTTGAGGTATGCCCGGTAGATTGCTTCTATGAAGGCGAGAACATGCTGGTCATCCATCCCGACGAATGCATCGATTGCGGTGTCTGTGAGCCGGAATGTCCTGCTGATGCGATCCGCCCGGATACTGAGCCTGACATGGAAGAATGGGTCGAGTTCAACCGCAAATATTCCGAGCAGTGGCCAGTGATCATTACCAAGAAGGATCCACTGCCGGACGCAGAAGCGCGCGATGGCGAAGCCGGCAAGAGAGAGAAATATTTCTCGGCACGCGCTGGCGAGGGCGGCTGAAGCCGGCCGCGCTTCCCGCCGATTTCTCCGACGGTCATTCGTGTTCCAAAAGACGGGGTGGCACAGATTGGAGCGGCCTGCAGATTTTCGTCAAGCTTGACGCTCATACGAGCAGGTTGGTTAACCTGCCGATAGAGAAGTTGTGAGATCGCTGTGCAAGGCGCTTTGATTCTGAGCATTTTTGTGATATAGAATCGAAATCGAAAGAGAAATGCTCACAACGGCAGTCTTGCCAACTGCCGTTTTTCTGTCGCAAAATTTCGAATTCAAACAGGGCATTCCGTCCTGAGAATTCGTGTTTGCCGCGTCAGGATAAAAAGGGAAAAACTGTATATGACCAAAGCTAAGAAAGCCGAGTTCCGTCCTGACGAGTATGTTGTTTATCCGGCCCATGGTGTTGGGCAAATCGTGTCGATCGAAGAACAGGAAATTGCGGGGCTGAAGCTTGAGCTGTTCGTAATCTGTTTCGAAAAGGAAAAGATGACGCTGCGTGTGCCCACGCACAAGGCCACGACTGTTGGAATGCGGTCGCTTTCTTCGCCGGAGCTGGTCAACAAGGCGCTCGCGACATTGAAGGGCAAGGCGCGGGTGAAGCGGGCAATGTGGTCGCGTCGTGCGCAAGAATATGAACAGAAAATCAATTCGGGCGATCTGCTGGCGATTGCAGAAGTCGTGCGTGATTTGCATCGCAGCGATGACCAGCGAGAGCAATCCTATTCCGAGCGTCAGCTTTACGAGGCGGCGCTGGAGCGTCTGACACGCGAAGTCGCGGCTGTTGCTGGCGGGGATGAAACGCTTGCTCAGAAACAGGTGACAGACGTTCTGGTGTCTCGCGCGGCCTGATCTGTCTGATACGTTCCAAAAAAAAGCGCCTGCGGATGCAGGCGCTTTTTCGTTTAATCCAGGGCAGGGCTTGCCCAACGGGTTTTTGCTGGTCTAAGACACGCGCAACGTCGCATCATCATCTTCGGAGGATCCCATGGCCGGTCATTCCAAATGGGCCAATATTCAGCATCGCAAGGGGCGTCAGGACGCTGTGCGCGCCAAGCTGTTTTCAAAATTGTCCAAGGAAATCACGGTTGCGGCCAAGATGGGCGATCCTGACCCTGACAAGAATCCGCGGTTGCGGCTTGCTGTCAAGGAAGCCAAGTCTGTGTCGATGCCGAAAGAGAATATCGAACGTGCGATCAAGAAATCGCAGGGCGGGGATGCCGAGAACTATGAGGAGATCCGGTATGAAGGCTACGGCCCTTCTGGCGTGGCCGTGATCGTCGAGGCGATGACCGACAACCGCAACCGAACGGCCTCAAATATCCGCTCAACTTTCTCCAAGAATGGCGGCAATCTGGGCGAAACCGGTTCGGTGGCCTTCATGTTTGATCGCAAAGGGCAGGTGGTCTATCCGGGAAGCGTCGGTGACGCTGACTCCGTGCTTCTGGCCGCCATCGACGCGGGTGCGGAAGATGTCGAGAGCAGCGAGACCGAGCATGTGATCTGGTGTGCGGATACGGATCTGGCGGTCGTTTCTGCGGGATTGGAAGCGGCCCTTGGAGAAGCTGAAAGCACCAAATTGGTTTGGAAGCCCCAGACAACGACAGAGCTTGATCTCGACGGGATGCGCGCGCTGATGAAACTCATTGATGCGCTCGAAGACGATGATGACGTGCAGAATGTGACGGCGAATTTTGATGCCACCGAGGAAGTCATGGCGGCGATATAGGTGGCAATATGTCCCGGCAAAAGTGCGTGTGGCGCCTGATGCGCGGCGCCCTCGCGCCTTTTGTGCCTGGCCGTTGATCGCATGATTGCGAACACAGCTTCTGACAGCGTCTTGGCATGATCCGCGCGACCCTACACTGACGATCAGCGGCACCTTGCGCAGCCTGCACGTCAGGTTGGCAGCTATCGGTCAGATTGATCGTCTGTCAGGCAGCTTCGGAATGTTGCTGCAGCTGTCGGTTCACGGTTGAGATGAACTCTGCGAGCGAAAACGGCTTGCCGAGGAACGTTGCGTTGCTAATCCGTGCTTGTGCGGCAACGCGGCTGTCTTCGGAATAGCCCGACATGAACAGGACTGGTGTCAGAGGAAAACGGTCACGCACCTGTGCAACCCAGCTTGGCCCGTCAAGTCCTGGCATGATCACGTCGCTTACGAAGAAATCGGGTCGGATATTTATGTTCTCGAGAATCTCTAAGGCGGCTTCGCCGCAATCGGCCTCGATGACCCGATGCCCCTGCAATTCAAGCGCCCGGGCAGCAAATGAGCGGACTGGGGCCTCATCCTCGACGAGAAGGATCAAGGCGCGCTGCCCTTTGAAAGTGGGGGCTTGGACCTGATCACGAGCTGCCGCGGGCACATGCACCTGTGCTTCTTCCTGCGCGGCGAAATAAAGCGTGAATCGGGTTCCGACGCCTTCTTCACTCTCGACAAAAATATAGCCGCCAGACTGCTTGACGATGCCGTAGACCGTGGAGAGGCCCAGCCCGGTCCCTTCACCCTGTTTCTTGGTGGTGAAAAACGGATCAAAGACTTTCTCAAGCAAGTTTTGCGGGATGCCCGTCCCGTCGTCGGTTATGTGAATAAGGGTGTAATCCCCAGCCGGCAGATGCACACCATCGCGGATGAATCCCGTGGGGAGCGACATGGCTTCGGTCTCGATCCGGATTTCCCCCCCCATCGGCATGGCATCGCGAGCGTTGACGACGAGGTTCATCAAGACCTGTTCGAATTGGCGCTTGTCCGAGCGGATTGGCGCGACATCTTCACCGTGCCGTAGGGTCAAGGTGATTTTTTCGCCGACAAGCCTGTTGAGCAGATGGATGACGTCGCTCATGGTTTCGGGCAGATCCAGAGTGACGAATTTCAACGTTTGCTGACGCGACAATGCGAGCAACTGGCGTACCAGAGCAGCGGCCCGATTGGTGTTTTGCTGGATCTGCATCAAATCGGGATAATCGAGATCGCTGCGATCATGGCGCAGCAAAAGCAGATCGCAATGCCCTGAAATCGCGGTCAGCAAGTTGTTGAAGTCATGCGCGACCCCGCCAGCAAGTTGTCCAATGGCCTGCATCTTCTGACTTTGCGTGAATTTTGCCTCAAGCGACTTCAGCTCGGTCACATCGCTCAGCACGGCGACGACATCATCACCTGGATGATCGCGGGTCTTGGTAAGAACGACCTTGAGATATGTTTCGCAATCGTCGCGGTTCAAACGCAGCACTTCGGTAGACCGTGCCAGACGCCCATGAACCACATCAGCGAGCCATTCCATCACGGGCCGGCCAAGACCTTCGAGCATGTCGCTGAGCACGGCACGACTTGCCCCGTTGACGCGCAGCAATTGGCGCGCTTCCTGGTTAAGATAGGTTAGGGTGCCGTCGGGACGGATATGAATAACCGCGACAGGCATGGTTTCGAGCGCATTCGGTTGGGCTATGCTGCTGTCTGTTCCGAGTGGAACGAGGCCTTCAACGGGCATGAAAAGAAGCGTGTCTTCATCTGCTTGTGTCGGGCGAAGTCGCAGGTAGGATTGCACACCGGATGCCGGGTCAGTCGTAAACTGAGCAACCTGGCCGAAACCCGGGAGATTGTCGCGTGCGAAGAGAGATGCTGTCTGATCTAATCCCGCGATGACAGGGCGGAGCGACGGTGAAGCATAGCTGATCTGTCCGTCGGCCGAAATCTGTGCCACGTCGAGGGGGAGCGTGTCGCGCGCGTCGCTTAGATCGGTGACATCGATTTGCCACAGCGCGGCATAGACACTGATCGGAGTAATCTTGTAGCGGCGGGATTCCAACTCCGTTGCGTTTTCATGCCGCGCTGCGCCCTCATCGAGCGCGCGATCCTGCAACCGGGCCGCAAGCGCGTCCGGATCCGCGCTAAGTCCGGTAAATACATGACCGATCGGGGATCCAGTGGTCACATCCAGACGTTCCACAGCCGCTGCATTGGCCCAGAATATGAGCCCGCTCTTGAGGTCGGTCATTACGCAGGCAGTTGGTGAGGTGTCGAGCAGCTGACGTGCATGATCGATGTCGCGCGCGTAAACCGCCACCAGGATACGCCGCACGATATTTGCGATAAGCGCCATCAGGACTATCCCTGCGCCCGCTGTCATAGCGATAGCGCTTAGTGCGGCATGCGACAGCATCAGGCCGAGAATGATCAGCGCCCCACCTGACAACCATGCCAAAGCGATGTGGCTTTGCCTGAAGGTCAGTGTTGCGGGAAGGATTGCACGCGCGGGCGCAAAAATTGATGAGAAATGCACGAAGCGACCTCAATATTTTCTTTCGCCGAGTTTCGCAGAATGAAGTTAACCCCAGGTTAATGCCGACTCTAACATGATCGTGCACGCGCACAACCCAGAGTTGCTTTAGCTTGGGGTGACGATGCTTCGTTGCAACACAGCGACATAGAGTCCGTCGCCTCCGTCAAGTGGTGTGAACTGATGTTCGGAATGCAGGTCAAACTCTGGCGCGCGTTCCCTGAAGGCGCTGATCTGCTGGTGGTTTTCACACTTCAGGAGCGAGCAGGTCACATAGGCGAGATAACCGCCCGGTACGGTGAGTGCACAGCACTGATCGAGGATCATCCGCTGGATATTCTGCAAATCGTGCAAGCGTTCTGGGGTCAGCGCCCATTTCCCGGCCGGGCTGCGACGCCAACTGCCCGCGCCCGAGCAGGGCACATCGGCAAGCACAAGGTCGAACAAGCCTGTCGGGCTTTGGGTCTGCGGGATCGTAACCTGGGCTCTGCGGGCGCGTTCGGGCAGATCCTTCATTCGCGCAGGCGCGATATCATGGGCGGTGACCTGGGCGCCGCGCGCCGCGAGTGCCAGCGCCTTGCCGCCGCCACCCGCGCAGAAATCCAGAGTGCGCATCCCCGACGGATCTGGAAGCGCTGCGATGACGGCTTGCGATGCGGCGTCCTGCAGCTCGACCAGACCCTGAACATAGGCTGCGCTGCGATGGATCGCGCGGGCGTTCTCGATCACTTCCAACGCTGTCGGCGCAAGAGGATGGGGCCGCGCTATGATTGCGTCCGCTTGCAACATGCGGATCGCTTTGTCGCGGCTGGTTCGTGCGAGGTTGACGCGGACAAAGACAGCAGCGCGGTGGCGCATGGCCTCCAGAATGGGGACGGTGCGTTCATTGAGACTGTCTTGAACGATCGGCAGCAGCCAGTCCGGGGAGTCCAGCGCCACGGCTTCGGGCATTGGGCCGGTCTCTGTGCGACGTTCGGAATCGCTGAGCGGTGCGGGGGCATGGCCTGCGCCTGTAAAGATCGTGTCCGGGTCGATTTGTGCCGCACGCACCCCCCCGAGGATCAACCCGCGCCCTGTATCCGCGCCACCCAGATGCGCGAAAGAGCGCCTGCAGCGCAACGCATCGTAGACGAGGTCGCGGATCGCGGCGCGATCTTTGGAGCCCGCAAAACGCGCGTTTCTGGCCCAGCCGGTCAGGGCCTGTTCAGCGGGAAGATCCGCCCTGATCCGCTCAAGGATCTCGATGGCGGCCTGATGGCGGGCGGCTGGGGTCATGGCGGGCTCTCTGGCAGGTGTCTTTGGCGTGGTAGCATCTGCAATGGCGTAGGAAAAGCCGCAGGCCGCTTGCAATCCGAACCGGGTCATCGCGCCAAAGGTGTCGTGCGGGCCGTACGGAAGTTCAGCGGTTGCGCCGATTTTCTCAGGTCAATCCCGACAATGGCGGGGTCAGAAGCTGCCCAGCATCGTGCCAAGTGTGATCAGCACGACAAGCGCAATCAGCGGGATCACCACGGCAACCACGGCGATGTCGCGGTAAGCCTGTTGATGGGTCAGACCGCAGATCGTCAGAAGCGTAATCACAGCGCCATTATGGGGCAGGGCGTCGAGGCCACCCGTGGCGACAGCGGTGACGCGATGCAACAGTTCGGGTGAGATTCCCGCGATCTGTGCCATTTCCAGATAGGTCTCGCCGAGTGTCGCAAGCGCGATCGACATGCCCCCAGAGGCCGAACCCGTCATCCCGGCAAGCAGGCTTGTGCCAATCGCGAGCGAGATCAACGGATTTTCGCCCCCGGCCGTCACGACCCAGTCACGGATCAGGACGAAAGCCGCCAGCGAGGCGATGACGGCCCCGAAGCCTACCAGCGACGCGGTGTTGAAGATCGGCAGCAGCGCGGATTTTGCGCCTTCGTCCAGGGTATTGGTCAGCCCATTGGCAAGGCGCTGCCAGTTCAGCCCCACCAGCGCCAGCGAGGCGAGGGTGAGCGCGGCTGTGGTGGACCAGATCCCACGCAGGGCGCTGATATCGGTTTCGCCGAATTCGGGCTGTGCGAGATAGCTTGTATCCATCCATGGGATGATCACGAAGGTGAAGATCAGGTTCAGGCCGAGAACCAGGATCAGCGGTGCGGCGGAAACGAGCAGGGACGGCAGATCATCGCGGGGACCCTCGGCGGCCACCGCGCCGTCTTCGCCGTAGCCCGGCCCGAGACTGCGGGCACGGCGCTCCAGATAGACCCAGCCGAGCGCGAGCATGATCAGGCCGGTCAGCACGCCCAGACCAGGAGCGGCGAAGGGGGTGGTGCCGAAATAGGGCATCGGGATCGCGTTCTGGATCGCGGGCGTGCCGGGCAGGGCGGTCATGGTGAAGGTAAATGCCCCAAGCGCGATTGTGGCCGGGATCAGCACCTTGGGCAGGTCGGCATCGCGAAAAAGCGCCGAAGCGATCGGCCAGACCGCGAAGGCCACGACAAAGAGCGACACGCCGCCGTAAGTCATTGCCGCGCAGGACAGGATAACGGCGAGGATCGCGCGGCGCGGACCAAGGCCGCGAATGATGCCGGAGGCGAGCATCTGTGCCGAGCCGGACGCCTCCATCAGCTTGCCGAAGACGGCGCCGAGCAGAAACAGCGGGAAGAACTGGATGATGAACCCGCCGGTGGCCGCCATGAAGATCTGTGTGTAGCTGGCCAGCATCGGGCCACCCTCGGCCAGCAGCACCGCCAGCACGGCAAGCGCCGGGGTCAGCAACAGCAGGCTGACACCACGATAGGCGAGATAGATCAGCGCTGTCAGCGCCCCGACAATGACCGCGATCCCCAGCATATCCGCCCTTTCGCTGCAATGCAGCAAAGCTAGCGCCGCGCAGGCGCGGGCGCAAGAGCAAGCCTTGCACAGCGCTGTGAGTTGGATCAGATAGGCAGGTGTGATGCATGAAGGGGCAGCGCAATGATCGCAGTGCAGGGGTTTGACGGGCAGCGCGTGGCCGTGTTGGGATTGGGGCGGTCGGGGCTGGCCACTTGCGCCAGTCTGGTCGCAGGGGGGGCTGTGGCATTGGCCTGGGATGACAGCCCCGAGACACGGGCGAGGGCCGAAGCCGCAGGCGTGGTTCTGCACGATCTGACGCGGGTGGACTGGTCGGGCGTGGCGGCACTTGTCACCAGCCCCGGCATCCCGCATCTTTACCCTGCGCCCAATCGCATCATCGCGGATGCGCTGGCAGCAGGTGTGCCGGTGGACAATGATATCGGGTTGTTCTTCCGCAGTTTTACCACGTCCGAGACAGTAGAATTCGATCAGCCGCCCAAGGTCGTCGCGGTCACCGGCTCGAATGGCAAATCCACCACGACGGCGCTGATCCACCATATCCTGCAGGAAGCAGGCCGTCCGTCGCAGATGGCAGGCAATATCGGCAAGGGGGTGTTGTCGATTGACCCGCCGCAAGACGGCGAAGTGATCGTGCTGGAACTGTCGAGTTACCAGACGGAGCTGGCCCGCGCGCTGACGCCCGATATTGCGGTCTTCACGAATCTCTCGGCCGATCATCTGGACCGCCATCACGGGATGGGAGGCTATTTCGCGGCGAAGCGGCGGCTTTTTGCCGAAGGCGGGCCGGACCGCGCGGTGATTGGCGTGGATGAGCTGGAAGGGCAGTTTCTGGCTGGGCAACTCTCGCATGCGCCGGAAGATGCGCGGGTGATCCGTATTTCGTCGGGGCAAAAGCTGTTGGGGCCGGGCTGGAATGTCTTCGCGCGCAAGGGCTTCTTGTCGGAATACCGGCGCGGCAAGCAGGTGGCGTCGATTGATCTGCGGCCCATGGCGGGACTGCCGGGGGCGCATAATCATCAGAACGCTTGTGCGGCCTATGCCGTGGCGCGGTCTCTGGGCCTTGCGCCGCGTCTGATCGAGGATGCGCTGGACAGCTTTACGGGCCTGCCACATCGCTCGCAACTCGTCGCGGATCATGGCGGGGTGCGCTATATCAACGACAGCAAGGCCACCAATGCCGAGAGCGCCGCGCAGGCCCTGCAGGCGTTCGAGCGCATCCGCTGGATCGCGGGGGGCTTGGGCAAGGAAGGCGGGATCGCCACGCTTGCGCCGCATCTTGGGCGCGTGTCCAAGGCCTATCTGATTGGCCATTCGGCGCGCGAATTTGCCTTGCAGATCGGCGCGACCGAGCATGAGATCTGCGAGACGATGGAGCGCGCGGTCGCCCGTGCCATTGCCGAGGCACAGCCCGGCGAGGTCGTGCTGCTGGCGCCCGCTGCGGCGAGTTTCGACCAGTATCGCGATTTCGAGAAGCGCGGCGAGGCCTTCATGGACGCTGTGCGCGCGGGGCTTGGCGATGCATGAAGATACAAGGCGGGGTTTCGGCTTTGCGGCGGCAGCATTTCTGATCTGGGGGACGCTTCCGTTTTACTTCAAAGCCTTGGCGCACGTTCCTACAGTTGAGGTGATCGCCCATCGGGTGGTCTGGGCAGTGCCGGTGGCGCTTGGCGTGCTGATCTGGCTGGGCCGCACGGCGGATCTGCGCGCGGCCTTGGCCTCGCCACGCATGCTGGCGATGGGCTTTGTCACAGCCGCGCTGATCTCGGTCAATTGGGGCACCTATGTCTGGCTGATCCAGTCGGGTCAGGCCATGGAGGCAGCGCTCGGGTATTATATCAATCCGATCTTCTCGGTGGCCCTCGGAGCGGGGCTTCTGGGGGACCGGCTGAGTTTGCGGCAATGGGGGGCTGTGGGGCTGGCGGTCGCGGCGGTCGTCGTGCTGACAGTTGAGGCCGGCAGCCTGCCCATCGGTGCGCTGCTGCTCGTCTTCAGCTGGGGCGGCTACGCATTTTTCAAGCGCGCCCTGCCCATCGGTCCAAATCAGGGCTTTGCGCTGGAAGCGTTGATCCTTCTGCCTTTCGCGCTGGGGTATCTTCTCTGGGCGACCTGGAGCGGTGCGCTGTTTGCCGCGCAGGCAGGCGCGTCGGATTGGATGTTGCTGGTGGGCTGCGGGGTGATTACGGCCGTGCCGCTGATGCTCTATGCGCATGGCGCCAAGGGGTTGCAGCTGTCCACGATTGCGATTGCAGGCTACACGATCCCGACGCTGATCTTCCTGATTTCACTGTTCTTTTTCAACGAACCTTTCGAGGGCGCGCGGCAAGTTGCCTTTCCGATGATCTGGGTGGCGATGGTGCTCTATATCTGGGAAGTGTTGCGCAAACGCAGGAATATGGATGCGCAAGTGGCCTTGCCACCGAAGACATGAGGCTAGATGGACCGTTATGGAAACCATGATTGTCAGACCGGCCATCGTGACGCTGCTCATTGCAGTGTTGGTCTTCATGGTGATGCGTGCCCCGGTTTATCTGCCCCGGCTTGATCCCAACGCGCCGCCTGTGCCAGCGGGGGACAGCTATGTCTTCGGCTTTGCAACGCTGACCAATCCGTTGGTGCGATTGGTTGTTGTGGGCCGTTTCGTGCCCACCGAGCCTGCGCAGTTGCGCGGCTTGCAACGCCTGCGCCGCGATCTGCGTGATGCGCCGGACACGGTTCTGGAGGGCGTGCGTTTTCGCGTCAGCCCGCAAGAGCTGATCAGGCTTGACCGCTATGAACGCACTGGTCGAAAATACCGCCGCGATCTGATGGAGCTTGAGGATGGCACCAAGGCGTGGGTGTATCGCCTGCTGGAAGAAACCGGAATTGAAGCAGTTCAGGACTGAATGCGGGCAAGGGGGCGGATGATGCTGCATGACCAGTTGGCGCGGTCAGCGTTCTGGGCGTTGCCGGATCACGAAGGGCGGTCAAGTTCAGGGCGGCGCGTCGGCGTCGAGGTTGAGTTCGCAGGGCTAAGCGTCGCGCAGACTGCGGCGGTGTTGCGCGATCTCTGGGGTGGCAATGTGACCCATGCGGGCGCGCAAGGAGTGACGCTTGACGGCGGCAGGCTGAGCAGGCTGCGGGTGGAGCTGGATATCTCGCTGCAGGAGAAATGGCTCGAAGACCTCGCAGCGGCGTCGTTGGGGGATCTGGTCCCGGTGGAGATCGTGACCGCGCCGCTGCTGCCGCATGCGCTGGAGACGCTTGCCGAGGGGCTCGATGCACTAGTTGCGGCTGGTGCGCGCGGCACGCAGGAGAAGCTCGCTTTCGGCTTCGGGGTGCATTTCAATCCTGACTTGCCTGATGATCCCGCCGCCGCGCTGGCCGTCGCGCGTGCTTTCGGATTGCTGGAAGACTGGCTTCGCCATTCGGCGCCGCTGGACACGGCGCGCCGGCTCTTGCCCTTCGTCAAACCCTGGCCAGCGGTGCTGATCGACCTGCTGGCCGCGGGCGAGGCCACGACCCTGAAGCAGCTCGCGCCTGCCTATGCGCGGCTCGCGCCAGCGCGCGGTTTCGGGCTGGATCTGTTGCCCGTGCTGGAGCATCTGATCCCGGACGCGCTGTGTGGCGTTCCCGAGACGCAGCTCAAGGGGGGACGGCCGACCTATCATTATCGGCTGCCAGAGACGCGGCTGGGTGATGGTGACTGGTCACTGGCCTATGAATGGAACCGCTGGGTGGTGATCGAACATGTGGCGGCGGATGCCGCGCTTCTGGCGTGCCTCGCGCAGGACTGGAATACGCATCGGGCGCGGCTTGTCAGCCTGAAGCGGGATTGGGCTGCCCATGTTGAAGCGCTGCTGTGCGAGGCGGGGATTGTCGCGCGCGCCGCTCAGCCTTTGGCCAGCGGATGATGGTTCAGCACCAGCGTTTTCAACCGCTCTTCCAGGACATGCGTGTAGATTTCCGTGGTCGACAGATCGGCATGACCCAGAAGCGTCTGGATTGCGCGCAGATCTGCCCCGCCCGCGAGCAGATGGGTCGCGAAGGCGTGGCGCAGCACATGCGGGCTGATCCGGGTCGGGTCCAGCCCCGCATGGGTGGCGATATCGCGCAAGAGCAGAAAGAAACTGACGCGGCTCAGATGTCCGTCGCGTCCTTTGGACGGAAACAGGTGGCGCGGCTCGGGCAAGCGCTTGGCGCGCAGGGCGCTGGCCGTCGTCTCCCAATGCACAAGCCAGTCCTGCAGCGCGCGGCGCGCAGGCTCAGAGAGCGGCACCAGGCGTTCCTTGCCGCCCTTGCCGCGGACCAGCACCATCTTCGGATCGCCCCGCACCGCAGCCACAGGCAGGCTGACCAGCTCTGTCACGCGCATGCCCGTCGCATAGAGCAGTTCAAGCAGGCAAAGATTGCGCGCGCGCTCTGCCTGTGACCGGCCTGTGATCCGCGCTGCGGCCAGCAGGGCCTCGACGTCCTCATGGCTCAGCGTGGCGGGCAGTTTCTTCGATTTGCCGGGGCCAGCGATGCGGCTGGCAGGGTCATCGCGCCGCCAGCCCTCCGCATAGGCGAAGCGGTAGAGTTGCCGGATCGCCGCCAGCCTGCGCGCGCGGGTGGACCTGGCAAGGCCCTGTGCTTCGCAATGCACCAGATATGCTTCGATATCGGCGCGGGTCAGGTGTGTAACGGCCATGCCCCGTCCGGACGCCCAGTCGGCGAAATCGCGCAGATCCCGCGCATAGGCCAGCTGCGTGTTGCGTGCGGCCCCTTGTTCGGCGGCATGCGCGTCGAGAAATGTCGTGATCCAGCGCTGCGCAACTGGCTCCATCCGCGCTTACCCCCGCCGCTCTAGCAAAAGGATTTCAATCGCGATCTGGCGCGCGACGGCGTCAAGCCCCACGGCGCGCAACTGCCTGAGCCCCTGCGTCGCAGCCTGCAGATCACCCGCAGCGGCAAGGGCAATCTGGTCGAGCGCCTGAAGCAGCACCATGCCGAATGCGCCACGGTCGAGCTGGTCCTGAAGGCTTGCGGGCAAGTCGTCATCACTGAAACCAAGCGCAATTGCGTTTGCCGTGGCAGGGCTTGTCGTCTCGGGCAGCGGCGCGCCGCTGGCCAGCGCCGCGATGAACCGCCCCAGGCTGGTGTCAGGGGTCAGCGCGACTGCGCGGTCGACGCGGTCTTGGGCGAGCAGCAATATCTCCCAAAGGATGCGCGATGCCTCGCTATTGAGCTCAAGATCCGCAAGGCTCTCGGCGTGGATTTCTGCGAAGGCGCTTTCCAGCTCGACCGCCTGAAACAGGGGATATGCGCGGATCAGCGTCTCGGAAACCAGCTCTGTATCGCCCGAGGCGCGCGCGCGCTCCAGGCTCTGGACCGCGCGCACGCGCTCCCATAACCCTCCCGACGCGGCTGCGCGGCGTTCGGTATAAAGCCCAAAGAGCCGGTTGGGCTGGAGCGCCATTGAGCGCGTCAGCCGCTCTGCCGCATCGAGCTGCGCGCGCCAGCCCGAAATGCCGCGCAGATCGACATGAGCATAGGCGACGGGCAGGCTCGTCGTGCTGACTGGCTCGCCCAGCGCTTCGAGGATGCGCAGTCCCAGCGGCGTGATCGTCTGCGGTGGGGGCGGGGAGAATTCGTTCTCTTCTTCTTCCAGAAACCGCGTGAGCAGCGCCGCCTCGGCCGCAGGGAGCAAGCCCAGTTGCTGCGCCACCGCCAGCCCGGAATAGGCTGCGCGCCAATTGCCACGCCGCGCCATGCAGAAAATCTGCGCGCCTTGGCCCTCCGTGGCCGTGATCTGGCCTACCATTGTCTCGCAGGCCCGGTCCTCCTCGCCCATCAGCAGGGCGATGTCGAAGCCGCGCAGGCGCAAGGACGCATCTGTTCCCGGCGCGGCCTCAATCAACTGGGAGGCTTGTTCGAGCGCCCCCATGGCGATCAGTCGGTCAATCCGCGCCAGAAGCAGCGCACCATCGGGCGTGCGCGCATCGGTTACAGGCGGCGCGAATTCGGCCATGAACAACCGCAAGCTCAGCCGGGCCGCGCTGGGCAGCGTATCACTGGGCAGCGCCTTGATCGCTGCGATGATGTCGGCCACGGAGGTTGGACCCCACAAGTCGCGCGGCAGGCCGATTTGCGCTGCAGTGAACAACCCGGTCGTCTCAAGCGTCGCCCCCGAAAGCGGGGTGACAGCAATCGGTTCGAAATGTGCATCAGGCAAGCGCGGCGCGGCCCTGTCTTCGGCGTCCTGGGGCGGGGGACTGGGTGCGACCGCAGGGGGCGGTGGCTCGCGCAGGGCACGTTCAAGCCATTCGATCGCCGATTGTGGTGCGCCGACGCTGTCGGCCAGTCCCGCAGGTGCCACTAGCGCAAGAAACACGGCCAGCGCTGGCCCGGACGCTCTGGCGCAGATCAATTCACCTCCAGCGTGATTGGTGTCTCGACCGGGCTGCGCTGAGGTGACAGATCGCCCACATAGGCAAAGCCGATCACTGTAATCGCCGCCAGAACGGCCAGCATCAGGACGAATCGGAAGATATAGCGCATCGGTCAGCCTGCCTTTCCACAAACACACCTCTCTCTGGGCCTCAGCCGTTCGGAGGTTTTCGCATCGACAATAGCGCCTTAACACGACAAAAGACAGACGGGCGGGATAAACTTGTCAGGAGTGGCCCCATCGCGGAGGATCAGCATGAATTTGCGCAAGACAGTCGTGCTTGTCGGCATGATGGGTGCGGGGAAGACCGCGGTTGGCAAGGAGCTGGCGCGGCTTCTGGATGTGCCTTTCCTCGATTCGGACGAAGAAATCGTGACCGCCTCCACCATGAGCATAGCTGAGATTTTCGAACGCTTCGGTGAGTCTTTTTTCCGCGCGCGCGAGGCCGAGGTGATCGCGCGGCTATTGCGCGGCCAGCCTTGCGTGCTCTCGGTCGGCGGCGGCGCGTTCCTGAACCCGGATACGCGCGCCCGGATCAGCGAGGAGGGGGTGTCGCTCTGGCTCATGGCTGATCTTGATCTGCTTTGGGCGCGGGTGCGTCAGAAAACCACCCGACCGCTCTTGCGTACGGCCAACCCGCGCCAGACGCTCGCGGATCTGCTGGAGGCGCGCAGCCCCGCTTATGCGCAGGCGGATCTGACCGTCGAAACCCGTCCCGATTATGCGATTTCCGACACGGCGAAAGCGGCGATAGCGGCGCTGTCCGCGCGCCGCGATATCCTTGCAGGAGACGAGACATGACCCAGATCGACCATGTGCATGTGCCCTTGGGCGAGCGCGCTTATGATGTGGTGATCGGACAGGGGTTGCTGGCGCAGGCCGGCGCGCTGATCGGCCCGCATCTGCATCGCCCGCGCGTCGCGATCCTGACGGAGACGCGTGTGGCCGGGCTGCATCTTGAGGCGTTGCAGGCCGGGTTGCAGAGGTCGGACATCGTCGCAAGCGCGTATGCGCTGGCCCCGGGGGAGGCGACGAAGGGCTGGGCAGGGCTTGCCGAGGCTGTGGAGTGGTTGCTCGATGCCAAGGTCGAGCGGCGCGACATGGTGATTGCGTTGGGCGGCGGGGTGATCGGCGATCTGGGCGGGTTCGCGGCCGCCGTGCTGCGCCGGGGCGTGCGTTTCGTGCAGATCCCGACGTCGCTTCTGGCGCAGGTGGACAGTTCCGTGGGCGGCAAGACCGGGATCAATACGCGCCACGGCAAGAACCTTGTGGGCGCGTTTCACCAGCCAAGCCTTGTGCTGGCCGATATCGACTTGCTTGACAGCCTGCCCGCGCGTGATTTTCTGGCCGGCTATGGCGAGGTGGTGAAATACGGCCTGCTGGGCGATGCCGCGTTTTTCGACTGGCTGGAGGTCAATGGCCCTGCGCTTGCACGCGGCGACAAGGCGCTGCGCCAGCATGCCGTGCGTGTCTCGGTCGAGATGAAAGCGGGTATTGTCGCGCGTGATGAGACGGAACAGGGGGAGCGCGCGCTTCTCAATCTGGGGCACACCTTCTGCCACGCGCTGGAGGCCGCGACCGGCTATTCCGACCGGCTGCTGCATGGCGAGGGCGTGGCGATCGGCTGCGCGCTGGCCTTCGATCTGTCCGCGCGTATGGGACTTTGCGCGCAGGAAACCCCGGGACGGGTGCGCGCACATCTGCGTGCGATGGGGATGAAAACCGATCTGGTCGATATTCCCGGCGACCTGCCTGGGCACGAGGCGCTGATCACGCTGATGGGGCAGGACAAGAAAGTGCAGGATGGCCGCCTGCGCTTCATCCTCGCGCGCGAGATCGGCGCGGCATTCGTCTGTGATGATGTGCCGGGGGCGCTTTTGGGCGAGATTTTGCGCGATGCTTGTGCTGCACGCCGATAATCCGATGAAATTGTCAGATTGTTAACACATTTTAACGACATTAAGATCGGATCGCTTGCCTGACCAAAGCGGATGTGGGATTCGCTTTGGGATTGCGTCGTTCGGAGGGTGTTATTTTGCGGATTTTAGCTTTTTTGCTTGTGGGCGCTGTCAGCCTGACAGCCTGTGGGGGCAGTGACGGCACCGGCATCCCTCCTCTGGAAAGCCCACCTGCGCCGCGCGCCGCGGCCTATTATTCCTGGATGCACCCTGATGTGGAGCGCGCCTGGGGGGATGGGTTCCTTGGGCAAGGGGCGCGAATTACGGTGGTCGATGACTTCCGTGGTGGTTTGCTTGAGGGGCGCCTGACTGGCAACATACGTGAAGCGACGCACGGATCATGGGTCGAAACCGTTGCAGGGTTGGTCGCGCCGGAAGCCGAAGTATTCGCGCTTGATTACGATGACACGACGCAAAGAATTGAACTATCAGACTCAAGACTTGATATCGTGAATTTGAGCTTTGGTCTGATCAGCCCGAGCAGAAATTTTTCTGTATTGAACGGCGAAGCATTGGCGGCGTCTGTGCTTGCCGCAGCTCGGGAAAGTAGCGCGGTCATCGTCAAGGCGGCAGGCAATGCTGCAGTTGGTGAACAGCCTGTCTCCGTAGACTCCAGGTTCCGGTCTTCGTTTGATGGATCACCAACGGTCGTCGCCGACATCCTTAATCTGGCGCTGATTGGCGCGGAATCGACGATTTTCGTGGGTGCGTTGGAGCGCAACGGCACTGTGGAGAATCCGACCGTGTTGGCGGAGTATTCGTTCTTCGCTGGTGACAATGTCACGATCCAGAACCAGTTTCTGACTGTCGGAGTCGATAGTGCACGTATGGGGGGACTTGCCGGCACGTCTTTTGCTGCGCCGATTGTCAGCGGGTATGCGGCAATTCTGGGCAGCAAGTTCGAAGATGCAACTCCCAGGCAGATCGCGGGTCAGTTGCTCAACACTGCGCGCGAGGACACGATCCGTGGTTTTGATCCTGCGTTACATGGGCGGGGTGAAGCGAGTCTGAGCCGGGCGCTTTCCCCCGACAGAATTCGCTGATCTGCGCCTCACTGCCTCAGAACCGGTATTCATATCGCAATGTCGCGCGGGTTTCGCGTAGGCCGGAGCGTCTTTTGAGAAACTGCAAGGTCTGCGCCGGGGGCAGGACGGATGCGGCGAGTCGGCAATTCACCGTCTCTTCCTGCGCCGTGATCGCGTAGAACGCCTGACAGGTCTTCTCGCGAAAATCCCCCCCGATCAGTGTCGAGGCGCTCAGGCTGAGCGTGGTTCGGCGGGTGATGTCATAGCGATAGACAAACCCCAACCATAGCCCCGGATCAATGCGGTATTTCTCGCCGCGCTCGCCTGTACTGATGCCCCAGATCACGCCGAAAGAAGGCGTCAGCGCCGTGAGCAGCGTAAGATTCATTTCCGGGATGCGCGGACTATACCATGAAGCAAAGTCGATGGGGGTGCCATCGCTCAATTCAAATCCGCCTTGCGACAACTCCCGCGCCAGTGCCGACCGGCTGGAGCCAGTGCGCGCGTCCAGCAGGAAGGTCTGCGAAAGCAGCGACTGCGCGGATTGTGCGCTGGCTTGGGCCGTGCAGAACAGCGCTGCGAATACAGCCTGGGCCGCCAAGCCAAGGACATAGTGCAGCCCTGCCGTGTGTCGCATCAATCCGCTCGGTCGTGTCACGCCATTCATCCGTTTCGGGTTGGCTCCCGCCGACCTGCTCTATCCTGACCCCGGTTAGAGAATACGCAACCCGTGACGATTTTCAGGCAGGGGCAGGTCGAGATTGCGACCGCATGGCTGCACTGGCGCGAAACCGCAGATGCTAGACGCGCTCGATGGTCACTTTGCCTGCGTCGAAGGCCAGATAGTCGCGGAGAGCTTCGGCTTCAGGGGTGGGCTTGGTCAGGCTGAAGCCTGCATTCTGGATCAGACCTTCAGGGCTGGAGACATGAAAATGCATCCCTTCGCCCCGGTCATCGCAGAACAGCGGGCGGTCGGACGGGTCAAGCACAGCTGCGGCGACATCGGTGCGCGGGAAGTAGATCACAAACGGATAGTCGCGCTGCACGAGTTCCAACGCGCGCGTACTTTCCGCGATTACCGAACCACCTGCGCGCACGACCCAAGTGCCCTCGGCAGGATAGATCCTGACATTGGTCATGTATTTCATTCCTTATCTAGACCCGGACACATTCGCAGGTTTTGCTGCCAGTGTTAAGGGTGTTTTCTGCAGCTGCAGCTAAACTGGCGTGCAGGCATGCACCAGCCATTGCGCTGCAGCATCGCTGAGCATGGGCCGCAGTAGCGTCACGACCCGGTCGTGATACGCATTGAGCCAGGCGCGCTCTGACGGGGTGAGCTGGCTCGACAGGACCAGGCGTCGGTCAATCGGAGCGAGCGTCAGAGTTTCAAACTCCAGCCAGTCGCGCGCATCCCCGCCCTCGGGAGGTGCGCCCTTGCGCACAGTGATCAGGTTCTCGATGCGGATGCCGAACTGCCCTTCACGGTAGTAGCCCGGTTCATTGGACAGGATCATGCCCTCGGCCAGCGGTACGGTCGAGACGCGCGAGATGCGTTGCGGGCCCTCATGGACCGAAAGGAACGCCCCGACCCCGTGGCCGGTGCCGTGGTCGTAATCGCACCCCATCTGCCAGAGCGGCGCCCGCGCCAGTGCATCGAGATGGCTGCCTGCGACGCCGCGCGGAAAGCGCGCCTGCGAGATGGCGATCATGCCGCGCAGCACAGCAGTGAAGCATTCGGCTTCCAAAGTGCCGACCGGGCCGACAGGGATGGTGCGGGTGATGTCTGTTGTCCCGTCAAGATACTGCCCGCCCGAATCGACGAGCATCAGATCACCGGGCATCAGGCGCCGATTGCTGGTTTCGGTCACGCGGTAATGCACGATCGCCCCATTTGGGCCGGACCCGGCGATGGTGTCGAAGCTGAGGTCTTCCAGCGCTCCGGTCGCGGCGCGGCAGGATTCAAGGTGGCGGGCAATGTCGATCTCGGTCAGAACGAAATCCGGATCTGCGACCACGCGCGCAGCCTTCGCGTCAAACCAACAGAGAAACTCGACCATTGCAGCCCCGTCGCGCAGCTGCGCGGCTCGCGCGCCTGCCAACTCGGCCTCGGTCTTGCGGGCCTTAGGCATCAGACACGGGTCTTGCTGAAAAGCGATCTCCGTCGCGTTTTCTTCCAGGCTCCCCACAATCCGAACCGGCACAGTTGTCTTGTCCAGCCGCACAGGTCCACTCAGCGTGCGCAGGGCTGCGTCAAATGCCTCGGGCGGGCGCAGATGTTCACCTTCCGGAAAGCTGAGGCCCGTGCATTTCGCGGCATCTGCGAACAGGTCCACGCGCCCGTCGTCATGAACGATGGCAAAGCCCTGCATCACCGGCAGGCGCGGCAGATCGCCGCCGCGGATATTGAGCAACCAGCAAATGCTTTCAGGCTGCGTCAGAACGCAGGCGCGTTGCCGGTTCTCGCGCAGCGCTAGCGCGATCCGAGCGCGTTTTTCAGCTGACGACTGGCCTGCGAGGTCTTCGGGATAGTGCCGGGCCGCCGCCATGGGCGGGGCAGGGCGGTCGGACCAGAGCGGATCAATCGGGTTGGCGATCTCGCGCAGGCTGACCCCGCTGTTGGCAAGGCCCTTTTCAAGCGTCTCAATTTCATCAGGGGTATGCAGCCACGGATCGAAGCCGATCACCGCGCCATTGGGGCAGGCATCGCGCAGCCAATCGGCGGGTTTGATCTCGGGCCAATGGACCGGGGAAAACACAGGCGCGCATTGCAGTCGCGCCTGGACACGGTAGCGACCGTCGACAAACAGCCCGGCGCGGTCCACCAGCACGATGCAGAACCCCGATGAGCCAGTGAAGCCCGTGAGCCATGCCAATCGTTCGTCGCAGGCGGCCACATATTCGGCCATATGCGCATCACTGCGCGGCACGATCACGCCGTTCAGCCCCTGTTGCTGCAAGCTGTCACGCAGAGCTGCCAGTCGGGGTGGCCCGTCCTCGGGGCGGCTGGTGGCGGAAAAGTTCTGAAACATCGGCTGATCTCGGCGCAGGAACTGGGTGGCCCAGTGGTAATGACCTGCACCGAGACGGTCAATCGCCAAGCTCAGCGTTTGCGGTCGCGCCTGGTGCTCATCGGCTGGAACGCGACGCTGACATGGGCTTCGCAATACGGCTTGCCGGGTTTGACGGGCAGGCCGCAGAACCAGAAATCTTCGGTCGCTGGGTCACCGATGGGCCATTTGCATGTCCGCTCGGTCAGTTCCAGCAGCGTCAGTTTGCGCGCAGTTTTCTCGACTTCGCGCACCGTGGCCAAGGCTTCGGGATCGATTTCATTGGCTGAAGGCTGGGGCGGCAGCGGCTGGCCTGCCGGGATGATCGGACGCGGCGTGTAGACCGCGGGCTCGGTCGCTGCGGGGGCCGCGGGTTCGACAGGTCTGGCTTGCGCTGCACGTTCGGCCTTGGCCTGAGCAAGATCGACCACAGGCGCCGTCGCAGGCGCCTCTGCGACGGGTTCGGGCTCTGGCGTGGCAGGGGGGGCTTGCACCGGCGCGCTGTCCGCTTCGGGTCCGTTGCGGTTCGACAGGCCAAGGCGATGCACCTTGCCGATCACGGCATTGCGCGTCACACCGCCCAATTCCTTGGCGATCTGCGAGGCAGAATGCCCCTCATTCCACATTTTCTTGAGCAGTTCGACGCGCTCATCGGTCCAGGACATGGGGCAAACTCCGGCTGCGGCTCTCGCATTTCAAACGCCCATGGAAATGGGCAAGTGAATGAAATACATCCCCCCGAGGCAGATTACAATCACAACAGCACGCTCAGGCGGTGCGCAAGACCAAGAAGGGGCTCGCAGTGGCGCAGCAAGACGGAACAGAGTTCGCGATGGGGGCACGGCGCTTCGGGCGGGTCAACTGGCTGGGCCTTCAGGCGTTGGCGGATCGCGAGATCCGGCGCTTCCTCGTGGTCTGGACACAAACGCTCGCTGCGCCCCTGGTCACGGCAGGGCTGTTTCTGGCCGTGTTTTCGCTGGCCATCGGTCCCATGCGCGGCGAGGTTCTGGGCGTGCCCTTCATCAATTTTCTGGCACCGGGCATCCTGATGATGACTGTCATTCAGAACAGTTTTGCCAATACCTCGTCTTCGATCGTGATTTCAAAGGTGCAGGGCAATATCGTCGACACGCTCATGCCGCCTCTGTCTCCGAGTGAGATCTTGCTGGGCTATCTGGCGGGCGGGATTGTGCGGGGTCTGATGGTGGGGGCGGTCATTGCGCTCGCGCTCTGGGCGTTTCTGGGCCAGAGCATCGCGCATCCGCTCTGGTTGCTGGTCTTTCTGACATTGGGCGCAGGATTTCTGGGCGCGCTCGGAATAGCGGCCGGGATCATTTCAAACAAATTCGACCAGATCGCAGCGATCACGAATTTCATCGTGGTGCCGCTGGCGTTTCTGTCTGGCACCTTCTACTCCATCACCAGCCTGCCGCCGCTCCTTGAGACGCTCAGCCGTTTCAACCCGGTGTTCTACCTGATCGATGGCGCTCGCTACGGGATGATCGGAGGGTCGGATGCGTCACCCTGGTTGGGGTTGGCTGTGGTGGGCGGGGCGACGCTCGGCGTGGCTGGGCTGTGCTGGCGCTGGCTGAAGACGGGGTATCGCCTCAAGCCCTGAGCGCCGAGGTCCCGAAGAGTTGAGGCCGCCGCGCTTGTGGTGGCGGCCAATCACGCCTATCTGACGAGAAATTCAATTGTGGATGGATAACATGACGATGTCGCGCGTTTTGAGCCTTTGCCTTGGGGCGGTCCTGCTGGCGGGACCTGCTCTTGCAGACGACTCGCGCTGGCGCGATTGCCGGACCTGTCATGCGGTCGAGGCCCCGAGCGGGGATGTCATCGTGCGCGGCGGGCGTTCGGGGCCGAATCTTTACGGGATCGCCAATCGCCCCTTGGCCGCTGATTCGGGCTTCCGGTTCTATTCTGACGATCTCCGGGCAGCTGGCGCGACAGGCGCGCGCTGGACCGAGGAAAATTTCGTGTCATATCTCGCCGCTCCCGACCAGTTCCTGCGCGCGATGACCGGGAATCCGAACGCAGAAAGCGGCATGCATGTCGCATTGCGCTCTGGCGGGCGTGAGCTGTTCCAATGGCTGCGGGGCCTGTCGAACTGATTTATCCGGGATGTCAGGTGAGAGACTGGACTGCGACCCAGACGGAAAATGCTGCGGCTGCTTCCTTCCGGACCTGACCGGGTTGGCAAGGCGTCTGCCCGCGCCAGCCTCTCGAGCGCTCAGATAAGGGTTCCGGGCAGGGTTTGCAAGCGGTCAAGAGTCGGCGCTCATGGCTGCAGGCCGCGCGCGCCGACATGTCCTCAAGCGCCCAGAGTGGCGCGCGATTGAAAATGCTGGTTGGCAAGTGGCCTTTGGGTGCCCTACTGTGCCTCAAATGGTCAGTGGATCAGGACACATGCTCATGCCCAGATCCCAGCTCGGGGTTCAGACACATTTTTCCAGACCCGTGCGCCAGATCGTGCTGATGCTTCTGGTGCTGATCCTGGTGGCGCTTGGTACATGGGTCGCGCTGCCACGCGTGGCGGGGATCTTTCTGGCCAATATCTGGTTGAACGGCTTTATCTTTCTGGTCTTCGTCATTGGCGTACTTGCGACCTTCTGGCAGCTCATTCAGCTCAATCGGTCGATCATCTGGATCGAGGGCTTTGCAGCGGACGCACCGGGCCATGGCGCCACGATACCGCCTGCGCTGCTCGTCCCGCTTGCAGCTTTGCTGCGCGGGCGCGGGCAGGGCAGCAAGATCAGCTCGTCTTCGGCCAGCTCGATCCTCGACTCGGTCGCGACCCGGCTGGACGAGTTGCGCGACATTACGCGCTACATCATTTCGCTGCTGATCTTCCTTGGTCTGTTGGGAACTTTCTACGGTCTGGCGACAACGGTTCCGGCCGTGGTCGATACGATCCGTTCGCTGGCGCCTGACGAGTCCGCGACCGGCATCGATGTGTTCAACAATCTGATGTCGGGGCTGGAAGCGCAGCTCGGAGGGATGGGCACCGCGTTTTCTTCCTCGCTTCTGGGGTTGGCAGGCTCGCTGGTCGTGGGGCTACTGGAACTGTTCGCCGGGCATGGACAGAATCGCTTCTATCGCCAGCTGGAAGAATGGCTGAGCTCGATCACCCGGCTGGGTGTTGCCGGTGACGTTGACTCGGGCGGCGAGATGGGCGCCGTGGTGCAGGTTCTGGACGGTATGGCCGAGCAGATGGATCTGCTGCACCGCCAGCAGCTGCGCGCGGATCAGGAACGTACTGCGCTCGACCAGGCGTTGGGTCATCTGGTTGTCGCGATTGACCGGCTGGCCGAGGGGCGCCAGATACTCGATGGTGCACAGCCCGCGCCTGACCTGAGCGTCGGACTGGAGCGCATCGCCTATGGTCAGGAAGCGCTTCTCGCCTATTTTCAGGCGCACGCAGAAGAAGGCAGTCCCGCCGCGCAAGCGGAGACCCGTTTGCGCCTGCGCAATATCGATGCGCAGCTTTTGCGTATTGCAGAAGAGCTGTCGGCCGGGCGCGTGGAGACGACGGCCGAGCTGCGTGCCGATCTGGCCGATCTGACCGAAGCCGTGCGACTTCTCGCGCGTCGGACGGCACTGCCGCGCTCTGACGGGGTGTGAAGGCATGGCTCTGGCACGCAGATCCGGGCAACGCCGCGACGTAAGCGGGTCCATCTGGCCGGGTTTTGTCGATGCGATGACCGCGCTCTTGCTGGTGCTGATGTTCGTCCTGTCGATTTTCATGATCGTGCAATTCGTGCTGCGCGACACGATCTCGGAACAGGACACACAGCTGGAGGGGCTGAGCGCCGAGGTCGCCTCTCTTGCCGATGCCCTGGGGCTGTCGCGGGCGCGGGTCGCTTCGCTGGAAGGGCAAGTGTCAGGGCTCTCGGGTGATCTGGATGCGGCGCGCGCGCTGACTGCGGCGCAGGCTGCGCAGATCACGCGGCTCGACCGTGATCTGGCAGCGCGCGGCGCCGAACTGGATCAGGCACAGGCGCGGATCACGGATTTTCAGGCGCAGGTGGCCGCTTTGATTACGGCGCGCGACACGGCGCTTGCAACGGGGGCTGCGCTCGAGGCGGATCTGGCGGCAACGGAGGCCGCGCGGGCGCAGGCTTTGTCTGAGCGCGATGCGCTTGATCTGGCGTTGGCGAGCCTGCGCGACGAGATGGATGCCGAGGCTGAGGCCGCGCGCCTCGCGGCGCTGCGCGCGCAGGCTGTGGAGGCGGCGCTGGCCGAAGCCCGCGCAGAGGCGTCAGCGTCGCAAGCCTCTCTCGCGCAGCTGGCGGCAAGCCTGATGGCGACGCAGGACACCCTGTCAGAGCAGGCCGCGACCGAGACGGCCTTGCGGCGGGCGGTCGATGTAGCCGAAGCGGAAACTCTGGCCGAGCGTGCAGCCGCCGAGGCGCTGCGCGAACGACTGCGGGGAGTCGAGGCGGAGCTGAGCGCCGAGGAGCAGGCGCGTCTGGCAGATGTCGCGGCGGCGGAGGCGTTGCGGCGGCGGCTTGAAACGGCCGATGCCGAGCTGACCTCGATGACGCTGGCGCTTGAGGAACAGCGCCGGCGCGCGGAAGAAACGCTCACCCTGCTCGCGGCGGCGCGCGATGCGCAGGCGCAGAGCGAAGCCGCGCTGGAAGCGGAAATGTCCGAGCGGGCGCGCCTTGCCGCCTTGCGCAATCTTGCGCAACAAAACCTTGCCGAGCGCGACGCCCGGACGCTGGAAGATCAGCGGCGGATCGAAGTGCTTAACCAGCAGGTTGCGGCATTGCGCGGACAGGTGGGCGGATTGCAGGATCTGCTGGGGGAGGCGCGCGCGCGGGATGAAGCTGCGCAAACGCAGATCGAAAGCCTCGGTGCGGATCTCAATCTGGCGCTGGCGCAATTGGCCACGGAAGAACGACGCCGCGCCGATATGGAAGCGGCCGAACGTGCCCGGTTGGAGAGTTTTCAATCGGAATTTTTCGGGCAGTTGCGGCAGGTTCTGGAAGGACGCGATGGCGTCGAGATCGTGGGCGACCGGTTCGTGTTCTCCTCGGAAGTGCTGTTTCAGCTGGGCTCGGCGGATCTCGCACCCGAGGGGCGCGCGCAGATCGGCAATGTCGTGGCGATTCTGAGCGATGTGGCAGATCGTATCCCGCCCGAAATCGACTGGATCCTGCAGGTTGAAGGCCATACCGACAATCTGCCAATCGGGCCGGGCGGGGCCTTTGCTGATAATTGGGCGCTCAGTCAGGCACGCGCGCTTTCAGTGGTGCGCTATCTGACCGAAGACCGCGGCTTTCCTGCAAGGCGTCTGTCTGCGGCAGGTTTTGGTGAATACCGCCCGGTCGATCCGGCAAATACGCCGCAGGCGCGCAGCCGCAACCGCAGGATCGAGTTGAAACTGACCGAGAGATAGAGCGCGGGGGATACCCAAGGGGCCGCAGGCCCCTTGGGGCGGGTCTGGGCCTGCGGCCCATCGCGCGCAGGGGGCTCGATGCCCCCTGCGCGCGTTTTTCTAAGGCGGTTCTCGCCCCACAAGCTTGCATGATCTCCGACCTCTGATCTCTGGCCCGATTTGCAGAGCGGCGCACGAAACTCCTCTGTCTCTCAGACTGTTGCTGAACCCGGTCAGAATCGTAGGGCATGGTGCAGGATCACAGGGACGACCAATTCTTCCTCATCCACCAGATGCCGGTTCAGGAAGGTCTCGAATCCCTCCAACTGCCGCAACAGCGCGCCTGCGCTGGCATGAGCGTCTTTGCCCGCCGACAGGGATCGCAGATGCTTGTTCGCCGCCTCAGTCAATGCGTTCAACACGCCATCGAGTTCGTGGTGATCCGCATCAAGCAAGGCGAAACCACGCTGCAGCCGCGTCTCTGTCTCAGACAGGATCGGGAAATAATGTTCATCCTCGATCTGGTGGTGGCCATGCAACTCATTGATCAGGAATCCCCCGATCCGCGCAGTCACTTGGCCATGCGCACGCGCATCGCTCCGCTGGTCAAGAAAACCGCGCGCCACGTCTTGCCACTGCGCCAAGGCCCTGCGGAACATCAGATGCCGCTCCAACCAGAAACGCGTCAGACCGTCAAAATTCTGATGGCTCGCCCAGATGTCGCGCGGATATTGCGCGAGCAGAACGCGTAATGCGTCGGGCAGGCGTTCGCGGGCCGACAGGGCGTTTTGTGTCATGTGTCACTCCGTTTGGCGGTCATGCTAACGAAGTGGGGGGCGGGGGTCAATTGGCATCGCTGTGCAGGAATGTACGGGGCTTGATACGAACCTGCAGGGTCGCCCTTGGCTGAAGAAATGCCAAAGCGGTATAACATAAGGGGCCGACAGAACCCCTCTGCGCGGGTCTGCGCGGCGCGCCCATGCGAGCGACGGGCGCTCCGTCGTATGTCCCCTTCGCGATTAATGTGCCGCGTAAATCTGCGCCAACCTGTCGGTCGCGGCCTCTGGCGTCATTTCCTCGCTCTCGCCTGTGCGCCGCGAGGTCAGCTCCACGACGCCTTTCTCCAGCCCGCGCGGTCCAACCGTGATGCGCCATGGCAATCCGATCAGATCCATGGTTGCGAATTTCGCCCCCGCCCGCTCGCTGCGATCATCATATAGCGGCTCCATACCCTTGGCATTCAAGCCTGCATATAGCGCCTCGCAAGCGGCATCTGCCGCCGCATCGCCCTGTTTGAGATTGACGATCCCGCAATGAAATGGCGTCACACCTTCGGGCCAGATGATGCCACGCTCGTCATGGCTGGCCTCGATGATCGCGCCCAGCAGGCGCGACACGCCGATGCCGTGGCTGCCCATATGCACAGGCACGCGCGCCCCGTCCGGCCCAACCACAGTTGCGCCCATGGCGTCGGAATATTTGGTGCCGAAGTAGAAAATCTGCCCGACTTCGATCCCGCGCGCCGATTTTTGCCGCGCCTCCGGCACTTGCGCGGCAAACAGCTCGGCATCATGCGTCTCGTCCGTGCGCGCATAGCGCGACGTGAACTCTTCTAGAACCGCCTGACATTCAGACACGGAGTCGTAATCCACTGCGCGGTCCCCGAATTTCAGATCCGTGATCGCGCTGTCATAGAAGACCTCGGATTCGCCAGTTTCGGCCAGCACAAGGAATTCATGCGTATAATCGCCCCCGATCGGCCCGCCATCGGCACGCATCGGGATGGCCTGCAGCCCCATCCGCTCATAGCTGCGCAGGTAGCTGACCAGATGGCGGTTATAGGCGTGCAACGCCGCCTCCTTGTCCAGGTCGAAATTATAGCCGTCCTTCATCAGGAATTCGCGCCCGCGCATGACCCCGAAGCGCGGACGCACCTCATCGCGGAACTTCCACTGGATATGATAAAGCGTCAGCGGCAGGTCCTTGTAGCTGTTCACATGCGCGCGGAAGATATCCGTGATCAGCTCTTCATTCGTCGGGCCATAGAGCATGTCGCGCCCGTGGCGGTCGGTGATGCGCAGCATTTCCTGGCCATAATCATCATAGCGCCCGGATTCGCGCCAGAGTTCTGCCGATTGCAGCGTCGGCATCAACATCGGGATATGGCCCGCCCGGATCTGCTCTTCATGGACGATCTGCTCAATGCGTCGCAGCACCTTGAACCCCAGCGGCAGCCAGGAGTAGATCCCGGCGCTCGCTTGTTTGATCATCCCGGCGCGCAGCATGAGCCTGTGGCTGACGATCTGTGCTTCCGAAGGGGTTTCTTTCAGAACGGGCAGGAAATAGCGGGTCAGGCGCATGGTTTATGCCTTTATTCAGGAGCGAATTTCCCAGAGGTGTAGGCGAGGTTGGTCGCGGGGGCAAGATCGGCTGCGCGCCTGTCACAGATCTTGCAACATGTTCCGCGTGACAAGACCGCATCTTTTTGTTGATGCTTCGACAATAAAAAAGGCGCGCAATCTGCACGCCTTTCCAAGACTATGGAACTAGGGGTTTATTCTTGCTGCCCCATGAACATCAGCAGGAACTGGAACATGTTCAGGAAGCTGATGTAGAGCGACAGAGCACCGTCAACGGCAGCTTTGTCGAGCCATTCCTGATCGCCGTTTGCTGCGTGCGCCACGTATTCGGACTTGATGGCTTGCGTGTGAAACGCAGTCAGACCTGCGAAGATCAAAATACCGATGGCAGAGATTGCAAACATCATCGCCGGGCTTTGCAGGAACAGGTTCACGATCATCGCCACGATCAGACCAATAACGCCCATGATCAGGAAAGTGCCCATGCCGGACAGGTCTTTCTTCGTGGTGTAACCGTACAGGCTGAGGCCCGCGAACGCGATGGCTGTCACAAAGAAGGTCTGCACGATCGAGAAGCTGGTAAAGACCAGAAAGATCGAGCTCAGCGACAGGCCAATGGCGGTCGCGAAGACGAAAAAGCCCAATTGCACGCCGGCTGCCGACGCGCGGCGCATCAGCGCGCCCCAGCCGAACAGGATGAATGCCAGAGGTGCGAACATGATGACCCAGCGCAGTGGCGACAGATAAATTGCCGCGCCCATGCTATTGAGCATCGTCCCGTTGCCGAGTTGCGCCACAGCCAGTGCGGGGTCGTTGGTCGTGGTCAGACCGGCGATCGCCCAAGCGGCTGCCGCTGTAATCACCATGCCAACAGACATGGTGCCGTATACCTTGTTCATGTGCGCGCGCAGGCCGACGTCGATTTCTGCCGCCCGTGTCGCGGTGGTCGTCCGCGCCCGCATGGTGTCAAATTGAGCCATGTGATCCTCCATATTGATTGACCCGTAATCGTTCACGGCGTCTTGCGTCTGAATATCGTGCAGACGGCCGCGGGTTTCAAGGATTTCCGTAGTGAAATAGACAGGATTTGATCGGCGGTGCGTTTGGGTGCCATTCCAATGATCACGCCAAGAGGTCGATCACCACTTTTCCTGTGGATTTGCGACTGCGCAACAGCTCCAGCCCCTCCGCCGTCTGCGCGAAGGGCAGGATATGGCTTTGATGGGGGACGATCTTGCCTTCGCCATACCAGTTCAGAAGCGTTGCCAATGAGCCTGTCAGCTTGTCGGGCGCGAAGGTCAGATAGCCGCCCCAATACAATCCGATCACGGTCAGATTCTTGACCAGCAGGATATTGGCCGGGAACTGCGGCACTTCGCCGCCCGCAAAGCCGATGGCCAGAAACCGTCCTTCGGGCCGTAACGCGCGCAGCGCCGGCGTTGCGAGGGGCTCGCCGATAGCATCATAGACCACATCAACCCCGCCCAGCGCCTTGAGTTCGCTGCGCAGGTCAAGCCCGTCGCTGTCAAGGCAGATGTCAGCCCCTTTCGCCTTTGCAATCGCAAGCTTATCGGCCCCGCGGGCAACAGCGATCACGCGCGCGCCCATGGCCTTGCCGATCTCTACAGCTGTCAGCCCGACGCCGCCCGCCGCCCCAAGCACCAGCAGTGTTTCGCCTGGCGCGAGATGCGCGCGGTGGTCTAGAACCAGATGGGAGGTGCCATAGGCGACCAGAAAGCCCGCCGCCTCGGTGAATGGCATTGCATCGGGCAGCGGGACGCAGCGCTGTGCCGCGCAGACTGCTTGCTGTGCCAGCCCCCCCTGGCCCGTAAAGGCCGCGACGCGCATGCCCGGACGCAGATCAGTCACCTTATCGCCAATCGCGGTGATGGTGCCTGCAAATTCCATGCCCATGGTCATAGGCAAGGCCGGGCGTTCCTGATACTTGCCCCGTTGCATCAGCAAGTCGGCAAAATTCAACCCGCAGGCGGCCACATCGATCAGCACCTCGTCCGGACCGGGCGTTGGTGCCGCGATCTCCCGGAAGGCGGCGGGGGAATCAATAGCCTCGAGGACGAATGCGCGCATGTGTTTTCCTAAGCGGTTTTGACGGAAGATGCTTGGATATCATGGTTAATGCAAGACTTCACGCTACAGTAAAATTGCGCTGTGCGACGCTCACCCAAGGGTTGTTTGCGAAATGCGCTGCGAATTGCGAATATTTACCTTGATGCGGCTTCATGTGGTCAAATTCAATACGCACCGTCGCTGTCGTGCTATGTTTTTAGGTGATCAATAACGCAGTGTGCAAGTCGAAGGTGAAAGATGAAGTCGCGGCACCCGCGCGTTTTGATCGTAACGGGGTGAAGTCACAGGGTGAATGTGTGGGGCATAAAGTAGATGATCACGTGGGCCAGAAAATCCGGCACCGCAGATGGCTGATGGGTTTGACGCAGCAACAGCTTGCGGATGCTGTCGGCATAAAATTTCAACAAATTCAGAAGTATGAGACCGGGATGAACCGTGTTTCTGCATCGCGTTTATGGGATATCGCGCAGACATTGGAAGTGCCGCCAGGGTATTTTTTCGAAGGTTTCGAAGAAGATGAAGGCACGTCCACCGCATCGGGCGACGACCTTCTGTCCAGCAAGGAGACGCTGGAGCTTCTCAAGACCTATTACGCGATCCCTGAAGCACAGCGGAAACGGCTGTTCGAGCTGGCGCGCGCGCTGGTTCAGGCGGCATAATCCGAGCGCTATGGGCAGGTCTTTGCTGCGCGCTTGAATCCTGCCAGACAGCGTGCGAAATGCAAAAGCTGATCTGGCAGGAGCGGGGGCGGGTAAGCTTTGACACGCGATGATCTTGGTGAACAGCAGCGTGAAAACCTGCTTGATCTGATCTCGGATCTCGCCGATTTGGCGAGGTCGGAGACATTGAAATGGTTTCGTCAGCCACAGCTGTGCGCTGACAACAAGCTTGCCGCCGGGTTCGATCCTGTCACGCAAGCTGACCGCGCCGCTGAATTGGTGCTGCGCGCTCACATTGCGCGTCTGCGTCCGGAAGATGGCATTCTGGGCGAGGAATTCGACCGTGTTGCGGGCCACTCTGGGCTGACTTGGGTGATCGATCCGATTGATGGCACGCGCAGCTTTTTGTCGGGAAGCCCGTGCTGGGGTGTGCTGATCGCTTTGGCGGATGCGCAGGGTCCGTTTCTGGGCGTGATCGACCAGCCTTATATCGGCGAGCGGTTTGTTGGCGGTCTTGGGGTGGCCCGGCTTGTCGGACCGCAGGGCGAGGTTGCGCTCAGGACACGCGCGACCCAAACGCTGTCACAGGCCACGCTGTTTTCAACCTTTCCCGAAATCGGGACCGTCACAGAGCGGGCGGCTTTTGACCGTGTGGCCCGCCAGGCGCGACTGACGCGCTATGGTCTGGATTGCTATGCCTATGCGCTTCTCGCAGCGGGCCATATTGATCTGGTCATTGAGGCCGGGCTGAACGCCTATGACATCGCGGCACCGATTGCCGTGATTGAGGCTGCGGGCGGGATTGTGACCGATTGGCAGGGCGGCCGACCCGGAGCAAGCGGTCAAGTGCTGGCCGCTGCTAATCCGGGTCTGCACGCGCAAGCGCTGGCGCTTCTGAAGGATGCCGCCGGTCAGGACTGACGCGCCGCTGCGCAACCGTAATATCAGCGGGCGGCGGGGAGCGCGCGGATTGTTTCGGCGATCAGGGTCAGACAGTCGAGGCTTGAGAAGCGATGATCGGCCCCTTTCACCAGCGTCAGGCGGATATCCGGGCCGTCGGCATATTCCAATAGGCGTAGCGCCACAGAGGTTTCTACGGCCTCGTCGGCCGTGCCCTGCAGCAGACGCACGGGAAAGGGCAGGGACAACGGGCTGCGCAGCACGAGTTGGTCGCGCCCGTCCTCAAACAGGCGCCGCGTCAGCGTGTAGGGCCGGTCGTCATAGGCATTAGGCAATTGCGTGCGCCCCTCGGCGAGGATCTCGCCGCGTTGCGCGTCCGAAAGCTGTGGCCACATGCTGTCTTCGGTAAAATCCGGGGCCGCCGCGATCCCGACAAGCCCGGCGATACGCTGCGGGATGCGCCGCGCAAGAAGCAGCGCGATCCATCCCCCCATGGAGGAGCCGACCAGGATTTGCGGCCCGTCAGTCAGGCGCGTGACTGCCTCGAATGCGTCTTCAGCCCAGTCGCCGATGCATCCGTCCTCGAACTGTCCCGAACTTTCGCCATGTCCCGAATAGTCGAACCGCAGGAAGGCGCGGCCCTCAGTGCGGGCCCAATCTTCCAGCCATACGGCCTTGGTCCCGGACATGTCCGACATGAACCCGCCCAGAAACACGATGCCCGGACCTGCGCCCTCGGTCTTGTGATAGGCAAGCCTGCGCCCGGTTACTGTCTCAAATGTCTGAACCATCGCCCAATTCCTTCAATCCATAGGCCACAAATGCGCCGGCAGCTGACATCCCGGCAAAAAGCCCCAGCGCCGTCGCCGCCCCCGCAAGTGCCGCGAGCGCGCCAAAGACGCCGCTGGCAAGCAGAATGACGCCAATCACTGTGTTTGCAATCGCGGTATAGACGGCGCGCAGGTCGGGGCCAACCATGTCTACAAGATATGTCGACCGCCCCAGACGCACCCCTTGATGCGCGATCATCAACGCAAAAAGCGCAAGTGGCATTGCGAGGGGCGAGCCCGCCCAGCCAAGGGCCGCGAAAACCAGCGTCATCACCAGCGCGGCCGCACCGCTCAGCCCCGTCAGGATCAAGACCCGGCGCGAGGAGCGATCCGCAAGCCGTCCCCAGATATAGCTCGACACGAGTGCTGCAAGCGCCGAGGCCAGCACCAGCGCGCCCAGACCCTCGAGCGCGGCCCCGGGACCGCCAGAGGCAAGCATGACCAGATAGGGTGGCGCGAGCGCTGTCGCCGTCAGGAGCCCGCGCGCCACCACGAAGCGCGCCAGTTGTGGGTCGTCGCGCAGGTAGTGCAGATTGGCGATGGCTTCGGTGAACCCATTCGCGCCGCCCTCGGTCGCGCCTTCGTCTTCCGTGAGGGCCGCGAAAATGCCCCCTGCCAGCACCCAGGCCAGCGCCGCGAGGGCCAAAGCGCCTGTCACAATCAGGGCGCGGGCCTCGGAGAAGAAAATCAGCGTCAGCGCGAAGGCGATGACGACCAGCGCCGACCAACTGCCCGCGAGCCCGGTCACTGTGCCGCGCTGGCCCTTGTCGATGGTCTTGCCCAGCACATCCTTGTAGGCCACTGACGCCACCGAGCGTGACACCGCCAAAACCGCCAGCCCTGCAAGGATCACACCGCCTGCAAGCGCCCCCTCAAGCGCCAGCGCTGCCGCAAGAATGATCGCAGCCCCCAAACCCTGCCCGAAGGCCGCAAAACTCCAGGCCCATTTGCGCTGTGCAAGCGCGCGGATGCGGGCGGCAGTGAAAAGTTGCGGCAGAAGTGCGCCCGCCTCGCGGATCGGGACCAGCAGGCCGACCAAGGCTGCAGGCGCGCCGAGATGGGTCATCAGCCAGGACAGAATCAGCTTGGGGTCGACAAGCCCATCGGCGGATTTGCTCAGGCCAAGAGCGCCCGCATGGCGCAGGAAGTTCTGTGGCTGCGCGTTGCAAGCGGCATCGGAAATGTCGCGGCAGGCGCGGCCATCATCTCCTGTCGAGAGTGCCTCGTAGGCCAGTATGACGGCGGTTCTGTGAGGTCTGGGCAACTTTGGCTCCTTCGTAAAGCGCGCGCGATTTGAATAACGCAACTGGCTTGACTTTGGCTCCCCGCGTCGCGGATATAAGCCCCGATATAACCCGCAACCGGGCGTTCCGTGGGCGCCAAAACGACGAGGACCGGCCAATGGCCCAGATTTCCCTGACATTTCCTGATGGCTCCCAGCGCAGCTATGATGCGGGCGTGACGCCTGGGCAAGTCGCCGAGAGCATCGCGCCCTCGCTGGCCAAACGCGCGATTTCCGCAAGCGTCAATGGCGCGCATTGGGATCTGCAATGGCCGATCACGGCGGATGGCGCGATTGCCATCCACACGATGAAGGATGACGCGCCCGCACTGGAGCTGATCCGCCACGATCTCGCGCATATCATGGCGCGTGCAGTGCAGGAGATCTGGCCCGATGTGAAGGTCACCATTGGCCCGGTGCGTGACAAGGGCTGGTTTTACGACTTCGACCGCGCCGAGCCTTTCGTGCCCGAGGATCTCGCGCAGATCGAAGAACGGATGCGCCAGATCATCAATGCGCGCGAGCCGGTGCGCACAGAAGTCTGGGAGCGCGAGCGCGCGATCCAGCATTACAAGGACGCGGGCGAACCTTTCAAGCTGGAGCTGATCGACCGCATCCCCGAAGGCGAGCCCCTTCGGATGTATTGGCATGGCGACTGGCAGGATCTTTGTCGCGGTCCGCATCTGCAGAGCACGGGGCAGGTTCCGGCGGATGCGTTCAAGCTGATGTCGATTGCGGGAGCCTATTGGCTGGGCGATAACACGCGGCCGATGTTGCAGCGCATCTATGGTGTCGCCTTCCGCAATCGCGAGGATCTGAAAGCGCATCTGACGATGCTGGAGGAAGCCGCCAAGCGCGACCACCGCAAACTCGGGCGCGAAATGGACCTGTTCCACATGCAGGAGGAAGCACCGGGGCAGGTGTTCTGGCATCCCAATGGCTGGTCGATCTATACCAGCTTGCAGGATTACATGCGCCGCCAGCAGCGCCGCGGCGGCTATGTCGAGGTCAACACGCCGCAGGTGGTGGATCGCAAGCTTTGGGAAGCCTCGGGGCATTGGGAGAAATATCAGGAAAATATGTTCATCGTCGAAGTGGACGAGGAACATGCCCGCGAAAAGGCGATCAATGCCCTCAAGCCGATGAACTGCCCGTGTCATGTGCAGATTTTCAACGTGGGGCTGAAAAGCTACCGCGACTTGCCGCTGCGCATGGCCGAGTTCGGTTCGTGCAACCGCTATGAGCCGTCAGGCGCGCTGCACGGGATCATGCGCGTGCGCGGCTTCACGCAGGACGATGCGCATATCTTTTGCACGGAAGATCAGATCGAAATCGAGACGAAGCGTTTCATCGAGTTTCTGTCCGGCATCTATCGCGATCTCGGATTTGAAAAGTTCCGCGTGAAATTCTCCGACCGGCCTGAGACGCGGGCGGGCGCGGATGAGGTCTGGGACAAATCCGAGAACGCCTTGCGCGCGGCCACCGAAGCGGCGGGCTACGCTTTTGAGGAAAATCCGGGCGAAGGGGCGTTTTACGGGCCAAAGCTTGAGTTCGTGCTGACCGACGCTATCGGGCGCGACTGGCAATGCGGAACGCTGCAGGTGGATTTCGTGCTGCCTGAGCGGTTGGACGCGACCTATATCGGTGCGGATGGGGCCAAGCACCGCCCCGTGATGTTGCACCGGGCCGTGCTGGGCAGTTTCGAGCGCTTTATCGGCATCCTGATCGAGGAACACGCGGGCAAGCTGCCCTTCTGGCTGGCCCCGCGTCAGGTCGTTGTGGCCTCGATCATCTCGGACGCGGATGACTATTGCCGCGAAGTGGTCGCGGCCTTGCAGGGCGCGGGAATTCGCGCAGAGCTGGATTTGCGCAACGAAAAGATCAACTATAAGGTTCGTGATCACAGTTTGCGCAAAGTGCCAGTGATCCTGGCCATCGGTGCGCGCGAAGTTGCAGAGCGTACAGTGTCGGTCCGGCGATTGGGCGAGAACCGCACATCGACCGAGCCGCTCGACGATCTGCTGGCACTGCTCGCCCGCGACGCGACTCCGCCGGACCTGCGCAGATAGAGCGCGCGAGGTGGACAACTGCGCTTGATCGCAAGGCTGGAAAACAAAAAGCCGCAGGGTTCGCCTGCGGCTTTTTGCTGTCTGTCGAGAGACAGTCAGATCAGTCGCGCTGCGCCATGATCATGTCGCGCAGCACATCGGCATCGACATATCCACGGATCATTTCATCTTCGAGCACGAAGGTCGGCGTGCCGCTGATCTGAAGTCGTTGCGCCAAAGCGTAATTGGCCGCGATCACGTCAGACACATGCGGGCTGCTCATTTCTTCAAAGACAGTGTCGACCTCCAGCTCGACAGCGCTCGCCAGCTCCGCGAGGAAGTCAGGCGAGATTTCACCATCATGGCGCATCAGCCGGTCATGGACGGTGGCATAGACGTCATCGCCGCCCAGCGTCAGGGCCGCGATCGCAAAGCGCGATGACATCTCCGATTCAGGTCCGAGGATCGGGAATTCCTTTACAATCAGCCGCAGATTGTCATCGGTTTCCAGTAGGGCTTCCAGTTCGTCATGCGCGCGTTTGCAAAAACCGCAGCGGTAATCGATGAAGGCGACCAGCGACACATCCCCTTCGGGATTGCCGCCGACCCAGGAATTGGCGTCGTTAAACAATCCATCTTCATTGGCTGCCAACACGGCGCGGTCCATATCGGCCTGCATTTCAGCATTGCGCGATTCATACGCGGCCACGGCCTCGAAAATGACTTCGGGGTTCTGCAGCAGATAGCTGCGCACCTGATCGCCGAATTCCGCATCGACTGTCCCTGTGCCGCCAACCGGTGTTGCGCCAAGCTGCGCCAATGCAGCACTCTGTGCAGGTACCGCCTGCGTTGCGCTGGCCGTGGGCTGCGTGGGCTGCGGGCTGCCGTTGCCCCCGGACGAGGTCAGCACCAGAAGCCCAAGAGCAGACGCCGCAAGGCAGGTGCCCACAAGGGCGGAATCGGACAACGGAAGGGACATAGGGCAGCTCCTGTGTTCTGATATAGTCGCTGCGCGGGCGCGACCCCGGGCGGCACAAATTTCTTGTCCTGCCTTAAATCGCGCGCGGCTCCGGGAATCAAGTCTCTCGATGCGGTCGTGACGTCGCTTTCGACATTGTGAGGGGATTTTCTGCCGATGGGCATGACGATTGCGGTTTTCTGCCAGAGCGGTCCGGAGTAGTCTTCGCAGTGCAGGTTCAATACTCGGGGCAGGATGTGATCAGGCGTGCAGTGACGCGAGCGATACGGCGTGGCCTTCTGGTCGCAGCCGCGGTCGTGATTTTGCCGTGTCTTGCTATCGCGCAGGGCAGTTTCGGGGTGCAGGCGCGGCTGACGGATATCTCGGCTCAGATGCAGAATTCCCTTGTCGCGCTCGAACTGTCCTTGAGCCAGCCCGTGCCCTACCGTCTGCGCATTCTGTCATCTCCGCCGCGTCTGGTGGTGGACCTGAACACAGTGATCTGGGGGGATGCTGCGAGGATTGCAGGGCTGGAGCAGGTGCCAGCGGTGGGCGCTGTGCGACACGGGATCTTGTCGGATGGCTGGGCACGATTGGTGGTTGATCTGGCAGACCCATTGGTGCTGGATACGTCGGAACAGGTGGTGAATTCCGAGAGCGGCTCTGCGCGCATCAGGCTGGCGCTGCGCGTGGCCACAGGCGATGAGTTCGAGCAGTTGGCGCAAAGCGAGGAAAGCCTGACTGCGCGCAGCGGTGCGGGTTTGCTGCGTCCTGACAACCCGACCGAGACGTATGCTGCCCCTGCTGCGCTGCGCAGACCTGTCGTGATGCTTGACCCCGGTCACGGGGGGCGTGATCCCGGTGCCGAACGCGATGGGGTGCGCGAAGCGGATATCGTGCTGCGCTTTGCCCGGCAGTTGCGCGAGGTGCTTTTGCGGCGCGGCGTTTTCGACGTCGCCATGACGCGCGATGCCGATGACTTCGTCTCGCTGGACGGGCGCGTGCGCGCTGCACGTGCGGCAAGCGCAGATGTATTTCTGTCGATCCATGCCGATGCCTTGCCCGAAGGGCTGGCCTCGGGCGCGGTTATCTATCTGCTGGGCGACGAGGCCAGCGATGCCTCCGCCGCCTATCTGGCCGAGAGGCATGACCGCGCGGACATGCTCAGCGGGGTCGATCTGAACCGCAACACGGATGAAATCGCGCGCGTGTTGATGTCGGTCGCCTGGCAGGATACGGCGCCGCGCGCCCGTGGTCTGGCCGAAGCGCTGGTCGATGGGGTGCAGGCGTCGGGTTTGCGACTGCATCGCCGTCCGATTCAGTCGGGGGCGTTTACCGTGCTGCGGGCTGTGGACATGCCCTCCGTGCTGATCGAGCTGGGTTTCATGTCGAGCCCGCGCGATCTGGCCAATCTGCGCGATGCCGAGTGGGGCCTGCGCATGGCCGAAGCCCTTGCTGACGCGCTGGAAGTGTGGCACGCGCAGGATCTGCATCACAACGCTCTGCGTCGTCGCTGACCGTCCAGTGCGCGGCGAGCATGTGCTGGCGCAATCGTCACGAAACGGTGATCGCTCCGCGGGGCTTTTTTTGACCTCTTGCGTATTAAGGATTATACAGAGCGCCTGAGATGGGAGTAGCCAGTGCTGCGAGCGATTCTATCATTTTTTGGCGGGCTTTTCAGCTTCGTCATCACGGGAAGCGTTTTTATTGCCGTGGCAATAGGCGGTGTGTTCTGGTTCTATAGTCAGGATCTGCCCAGCCATGAGCAATTGGCAAGCTATGCGCCGCCCACGATCAGCCGGATTTATTCCGGCGAAGGGCGGTTGATTGATGAATTCGCGATCGAGCGGCGCTTGTTCACGCCCATTGACGACATCCCCGAGCAGGTGAAAAACGCATTCATTGCGGCAGAGGATCGGAATTTCTACGTCCATACCGGGTTTGACAGCCGTGCGATTGCCGTGGCCGCCTATGAGGCGCTTGCCTCGCGTGGGGAGAATGTGCGCGGCGCGTCGACCATCACGCAGCAGGTGATGAAGAACTTTCTGCTCTCGGGGGACCGAACCGGCGAGCGCAAGATCAAGGAGCTGATCCTGGCCAGCCGTGTCGAAGGCACATTGTCCAAGGATCAGATTCTGGAGCTCTATCTGAACGAAATTTTCCTGGGCCAGAATTCCTACGGCGTGACTGCCGCCGCGCAGACCTATTTCAACAAGACCCTGGACGAACTGGAGCTGCATGAAGCGGCCTTTCTGGCTGCATTGCCGCAAGCGCCATCGACCTTTCACCCGGTCCGCAATCGCGACCGTGTCGTGGCGCGGCGCAATTATGTGTTGGGGGAAATGCTGCGCAACGGCTTCATCAGTCGTGCCGAACATGACGCTGCACGCGCGCTGCCGCTTTTGACCGTTCAATCGGGCGATTTCCCCAATCCGCGTGCCACGATGCCGCCGAGGGATTATTTCACCGACGAAGTGCGCAGGCAGTTGTCGGGCAGTTTCGGCGAAGATGAATTCTTCGCGGGTGGGCTGTCCATACGCGCGACCATAGACCCTGAAATGCAGGTTCATGCCGCCCACGCCCTGCAGCGCGCACTGGAACAATACGACCGGGGGCTCGGTCGGTTGCGCACCACGGGCGAGGTGATTGACCCCCAACTGCTGATCGATGACGAGGCGTGGCGTGCCGAACTTGCGCGGCTGGAGCTTGCGCGTGACGTGACGCTTGGCAATCGCTGGTATCCGGCGGTGGTGATGGAGGTCAGCGCCAATCGGGCCGCGCTGGGGATTGAAGGGGTGAGTGCGGAGTATCACGCGCCCCATATCGTCGAACGCGACGACATCAATTGGGCGCGCGGATCGCTTTCGGACAATCTGAATGTAGGCGATGTGGTCTATGTGCGCCGCGTCACCTCGGACAGTGATGGCAGCCATATTCGCTGGTCGCTGCGGCAGATCCCGAATGTTCAGGGCGGGTTCATGGCGATGGACGTCAATACGGGCCGGGTGATTGCGATGCAGGGGGGCTTTTCCTACCAGCATTCGGTCTTCAATCGTGCGACGCAAGCGCAACGCCAGCCCGGTTCGGCCTTTAAACCCTTTGTCTATGCGGCGGCACTCGACCGGGGCTTTACCCCTGCGACCATCGTGGTCGACGCTCCGATAGAGGTCAACACAAGCCAGGGGGTCTGGCGTCCGACGAATTACTCGGGTCAGTTTTACGGTCCGACGCCCGTGCGGCGCGGGATTGAGCTGTCGCGCAACCTGATGACTGTGCGTCTGGCGCAGGAAATCGGCATGGATATCGTCGGCGGATACGCAGAGCGTTTCGGAGTCTATGACCGTGCGCAGCAAAACCTCGCGGCCTCGTTGGGGTCGCAGGAAACCACGCTGTTTCGCATGGTGGCGGCTTATGCGATGTTCGCCAATGGTGGCGAGCGCGTGGAGCCGACGCTGGTCGACCGGGTCCAGAACCGCTGGGGCGAGACAATCTATCGCCACGACCAGCGCAATTGCGTCGATTGCGACCAGCGCGCCCTGCCATCCGGGCGGGTGCCGTGGATCACGCATCGCCGCGCGCGCGTCATGGATGCGGTCACAGCCTATCAGCTGACTTCGATGATGCAGGGCGTGGTCGATAGCGGGACAGCCGCGCGCACGGTCAACCTGCCTGTGCCTGCCGCAGGCAAGACCGGCACCACGAACGAGGCGCGTGATGTGTGGTTCGTGGGCTATACCTCCAATATCGTGGCAGGGTGCTATATCGGCTATGACCAGCCCCGTCCCCTCGGGCGCGGGGCGTCGGGGGGCGGCATGTGCGGGCCAGTGTTCAATGAATTCATGCGCGAGGCCGTGAGGAAATATGGCGGCGGACGCTTTGCAGTCCCCGAAGGCGGCTATTTCATCAAGATCGACCGCAACACGGGCGCGCGGCTTCCGGATAACGCAACCGGGGCGAATGTCGTTTCAGAATTCTTCCGCGAAGGGGTGGAGCCAATCTTTGGTCTGGCTGCCGTGATCGACGGTGGCGGGGTTCTTGGGTCGGAACTGCCCGTGTTTACACCGGGCGAAGCCTATCAGGAATTGCGCCGCCCAGATGCGGGGCGCGGGACACTCCCACGTGCCCCTGCAAGTGTCGGGACGATTTCTTCGGGCGGGTTGTATTGATCCGAGCGCAGCGGCTTGCCCCGCGCGATCTGTCGGGCTATGCATCCCGCGACCTGAAGCCTCAGCCAAGAGTAAGACCATATGCGCTCTGAAACGCAAAGTCAGATTGATGCCATCCGCAAGTCGCTGGTCCTGTTGGGGCAGCGCATGGAGATCGAGACGGCGCCGCATCGGCTGGAGGAATTCGACGCCATGTCGGAAAATCCGGACCTGTGGAATGATCCGGCGCGGGCACAGGCGCTGATGCGTGATCGCCGTTTGCTGTCGGATGCGCTGGAGACCTATCGCAGCTTGTCACAAGAGCTGGAAGACCAGATCGGGATGATCGAACTGGGCGAGGCCGAGGGCGATGCAGAGGTGGTCACTGAGGCCGAGGCCGAGATAGCCCGGCTTGCGAAGGTCGCGGCGGAGAAGGAGCTCGAAGCCCTGCTGAACGGCGAGGCGGACAGCAACGATACATTCCTCGAAATCAACGCAGGGGCAGGGGGCACGGAAAGCTGCGACTGGGCATCGATGCTGGCGCGGATGTATGTCCGCTGGGCCGAAAAGCGCGGCTATACGGTCGAGCTGATGTCCGAGAGCGCGGGCGAAGAAGCGGGCATTCGCTCGGTCGCCTATAAGATCACCGGCCACAATGCCTATGGCTGGCTCAAGTCGGAATCGGGCGTGCACCGTTTGGTGCGGATCTCGCCCTATGACAGCTCGGCGCGGCGGCATACCTCGTTCAGCTCCGTCTGGGTCTATCCGGTGGTCGATGAGAATATCGAGATCGAGATCAACCCCTCTGATATTCGTATCGACACCTACCGCTCGTCTGGTGCAGGCGGTCAGCATGTGAACACGACGGACTCGGCCGTGCGGATCACGCATATCCCGACCGGGATCGTGACCACATCGAGCCAGAAGTCCCAGCATCAGAACCGCGAGATTGCAATGAATGCGCTGAAATCGCGGCTCTATGAAATGGAATTGCGCAAGCGCACTGAGGCCATCGAGGCCGCCCATGACGCCAAGGGCGACGCTGGCTGGGGCAACCAGATCCGGTCTTATGTGCTTCACCCCTACCAGATGGTGAAGGATCTGCGCACCAGTTTCGAGACTTCGGACACGCAAGGCGTCCTGGACGGGGCGCTGGACGGGCTGATGGCTGCGACTCTGGCGATGGATGTCGCCGGAAAATCGCGCGCCGAAGCGACTGCGGGCGATTGATCTGGATGGTTTGCGCAGCGCGCCTCGGCGCGTCACGGCAAAATGTCTTGAGATATGACCGCATGGCGGTAAAGTTTTGGGCAGGTATCCCATGAGGAGGAGATTGCCCAATGTCAGAAATGTCTGCTGTATCTTCACCCGCGACCTTCGCTGTGCAAAAGCTGGAAAGGGCTGACTTGAAATCGGCCCTGCGCGCCGGGCTTGAGGATTTCAAGGCCGCGCCCGCCTTCGGGCTCTTCTTTGCGTTGGTCTATGTGCTCGGTGGGCTGGGGCTGTGGTTCGGTCTTGGGGCCGCGGGCCAGCCTGTCTGGTTCATTCCCATCGCCGCCGGTTTCCCGCTCTTTGCCCCTTTCGCAGCGATCGGGCTTTATGAAGTCAGCCGCCGGCGCGAGATGGGTGCGCCGCTGGACTGGAGCAAGATCCTTGGTGCGTTGCAAGGCAAGGGCGATGGCCAGCTTGCGCTCGTCGCAGTGGGGGTTTTGCTGATCTTCGGGTTCTGGATCATTCTTGCGCGCGGAATTTTTGCGATTTTCATGGCGCGCAGTGGTGTGGGGTTCGACAGTCTGGGGTTGCTTATCAGCCCGGCCGGGATCAGCATGCTGCTGATCGGCACGATTGTCGGGGCCATCGTAGCGCTGGTACTCTATGCGATCACCGTGATCAGCCTGCCGATGCTGCTTGATCGCGACGTGGATTTCGTCACTGCGATGATCACCAGTGTTCAGGTTGTGCGCGACAATCCCGACGTAATGCTGGTCTGGGCGGCGATCATTGCAGGCTTGCTTGTCGCGGCGATGATCCCGGCTTTCCTCGGGCTGTTCATCGTCCTGCCAGTGCTGGGCCATGCGACATGGCATCTCTATCGCCGCGCCATTCCCGCCTGAGCGGCGCGCGCGCAGCACAGGATTTCGTGCTGCGTGCGAATTTGCTTGCGCGACAACTGGTCGCACCCCTATCTTCTGCCCTGACCGGAATGGGGAGATCCAGCAATGAGTGATCAGTTGACGTCATCATCGCCGCCCGAGGCGTCGATCCTGCCAGAGCCAAGCACAATATCCGTGGCGGATTTGCGCCGGGCTCTGAGCTTGGGGGTTTCCGATTTCAAGCGCGCGCCCGTCTTCGGCTTGGCCTTCTCGCTGGTCTATGTACTTGGCGGGATTGTGCTATACGCCGTCTTTGCGGCTTCCGGGCAAAGCTGGTGGTTCATTCCCGTGGCCGTAGGATTTCCGTTGCTCGCCCCTTTCGCGGCCATGGGCATTTATGAGGTCAGCCGCCGTTTGGAACAAGGTGAGCCGCTGACATGGGGCGCTGTGGCCGGATGCGTCGTCGCCCAGAAAGACCGGCAGATCCCGTCCATGGCGATGGTGATCATGCTCGCCTTCATGTTCTGGGTCTTCGTCGCCCACACGATTTTCGCACTCTTCTTCGGGTTGCGGCCTATTGAAACGTCCTTGCTGGCGATGCTTGCCTCCGGGCCCGGGCTGATGATGTTGCTTGTTGGGGGCATCGTCGGCGGGGCAATGGCCGCACTGTTATTCGCGCTGACGGTCATTTCTTTGCCACTTCTGCTTGATCGTGAGGTGGATTTCATCACGGCGATGATCACCTCGTTCAAGGTTGTGACCGTCAATCCAGTCACGATGCTGGTTTGGGCAATGACCATTGCAGTGCTGCTGTTTGTCGGGATGCTGCCCGGTTTTCTGGGACTTTTCATTGTTCTGCCTGTCCTTGGACATGCAAGCTGGCATCTGTATCGGATGGTATTGCGCGGTTGAGGATTCAGCGTTTTGACACAGTTTGATCAAAACACCGCCTCCGATTCACACCGAATCACTTGAGTTCTAGCAGGGCGCGGGAGATTCCTCAGAAGGATGATTTCAGGTCGAAACCCGAGTAATTTCAAGATTTCCGTTGTTTTGTTCCATGATTGATAACAGTATAGGGAGCTGGCCATCGGAAACTTTGTCCGCGCCTTGTTTTTGCCTGATTCCAGCGGCATTACATCTTAAGATGAGTGTTGATGAATGGCGATGCGATTCCTGGCTGGTCAGAAACGATGATGCAATCTTCGGAAGTTTTTGAGCGAGGTCGGGCGCGCATCAGGTGGAAGGTTTGAAACGATGCCAGAGGTTATCTTAAATGACCTGATCTTCACGCGCGGCGGTGCGATCACATCCGATACGCCGGTTGGGACATCTTTCGGCTTTGATGACGATCCCGATGTGACAATGCTTCTGGAAGTGCGCAATGGGGTAACCTTCACGACGTCGGAGGATGCGTTTGGAAATATCGTGCCAGTCGGGTCAACCACGGTTTTGGATGGCCAGATATTCACCTTGTCAGGTGTGCATGAATTCTGGGGAACCTATACGAAGATCGATCCCGATACGGGTGAGACATTCACCCAGCAGGGGCAGACTGTTGCATTAAGCTTGACGGGCGAAGACGGTGAGACCATCAATTTGCTGTCGCCGTCGGATGTGTTCAACATTACAGATCCCTGGCGGTCGGGCGACATTGTGAATATTTCGGTGTTCTCGACCCCGTTTGACGCAGGGCAGATCACGCTCACACCCGGATCTGACGATAACAAGCTGAGTTTCGACAAGGATGTGCAGATCCCGTGCTTTGTGGCCGGCACGTTGATTGATACCTCATCGGGCCGCAAGCCGGTCGAGGATCTGCAACCCGGCGATCTGATCCTGACACGCGACGATGGTTATATGCCCCTTGTCTGGACTGGACAACGCGCGCTCGATGCCGAAGATTTGCGCGCGCAGCCGGAATTTGGCTCTGTGATCCTGCGGGCCGGTGCGTTGGGAGTGAATATGCCCGAATGCGATACACGGGTTTCACCATCACATCGGGTGCTGATCTGCGGTCCGCGTGCTGAACTGCTGTTTGGCGAAACCGAAGTGCTTGTTCCGGCTATTCATCTGGTGGGCCAGCCCGGGATAGAGCGCGATGATAGCCCGGTGACCTATGTGCATATCATGTTCGATACGCATCAGATCGTGTTGGGGGATGGCATGTGGAGCGAGAGCTTTCAGCCTGCAGCCTATTCGCTTGATGGGCTGGGCACCGCGCAGCGCGACGAAATTCTGGCCTTGTTTCCGGAATTGGCCAAGGCGTCAGGGCAGGGGGCATTCGCTTCGGCGCGCATGACGCTCAAGGCGCATGAGGCGCGGATGTTGTTTGCTGCCTGATCCTCGACATTGAGACAGATCACACCGCCCTGCAACATTGCAGGGCGGTTTTTGTTTATTGACCTAATGCACAAACAGCCGGTGCGCGGGGGCTGGACAGTCCGCAACGCGCAGGGCAATCTGTGCGCAAAGAGGGAGTTGCTCATGTCCGAAGTCAAGCGCCGTAGCCTGTTTGTCACGCTTTTCGGGGTTCTCGGGGTCGCATGGTTTGGTTTGCATGCGTTCGAATATGTCCACGCGCGCTATGACGGATTGAGTGCCATGGTGCCACTCGCGCCGCCATTTGGGCTGCCGGGGCTGTTCGAGCTTATGCCGCATTGGGCGAGCATAGCGCTGACGGTCACGATCTGGCTGGGTCTGCTGGGCTCGCTGCTCTTGCTGCTTGGCGATCGTGCCTCTGTGATTGTTCTCTCGTTGACTGTGGTAACCGCCATCGTCACAGGCGCCTGGGCCGTGCTTGCCCTCGTGCAGGGGGCGCCAGCTGTGGGTAGTGTCGACCCGGTGTTCTTCGGCCTGGGTCAGGCAGCGGTGACAGTCGGGATCTGGCTTTATGCGCGCACCGCCAAACGATATGGGACGCTCTGAGCGCCATTCTGGTAAGGTGATATTCTGACAGCATCACAGTTGCGTTGGCGATGCTTGTCTCCGCGCGCCGATTGCATGATGGTGCGCGCGAAATGCTGGGGAGTGAAGCGATGACTTTGCACGCAAATCTGTCTGCGGCCATTGGGAACACGCCCTTGATCCGGCTGAACAAGGCCAGCGATGCGACGGGCTGCGAGATTTTGGGGAAGGCTGAATTCCTCAATCCCGGCCAATCCGTCAAGGATCGCGCGGCACTTTTCATTATCCGCGACGCGGTGGCACGCGGCGCGCTGAAACCCGGTGGCACGATTGTGGAGGGCACTGCCGGCAATACCGGGATCGGCCTTGCGCTTGTGGGGGCCTCGCTGGGATTTCGCACGGTGATCGTGATCCCCGAGACGCAGAGTCAGGAAAAGAAGGACATGCTGCGGCTGGCAGGGGCCGAACTGGTCGAAGTGCCCGCAGCCCCTTACCGCAACCCCAACAATTATGTCCGCTATTCGGGCCGGCTTGCCGCGGAATTGGCGCGCACAGAACCCAATGGCGCGATCTGGGCCAACCAGTTCGACAATATTGCCAACCGGCAGGCGCATGTGGAAACCACGGCCCCGGAAATCTGGGCGCAGACGGATGGCAAAGTGGACGCATTCATCTGCGCCGTCGGATCTGGTGGGACGCTGGCCGGGGTGGCGCAGGTTTTGCAGCCCAAAGGGGTGAAAATCGGTCTGGCCGACCCGATGGGCGCGGCTCTCTACAGTTTCTATACCAGTGGCGCGTTCAAATCCGAGGGCGACTCGATCACCGAAGGTATTGGGCAGGGGCGGATCACGGCCAATCTGGAAGGGTTCACACCGGACTTTTGCGCGCAGATACCCGACAGCGAAGCGCTGCCCATCGTCTTTGATCTGCTTGCGGAAGAGGGGCTGTGCCTTGGGGGGTCTTCTGGGATCAACGTTGCGGGCGCGATCCGCATGGCGCGCGAGATGGGGCCGGGCCATACCATCGTGACCATTCTGTGCGATTACGGAACCCGCTATCAGTCCAAACTGTTCAACCCGGAATTCCTGCATTCCAAAGGGCTGCCGGTCCCCGATTGGCTTGACAGGGCTGGCCGAAACCTGCCGACCGTGTTCGAGGACGTGTAAAAGAGCCATGCTGATGATCCGCCGTATTGCCGTGGCGCTGCTCTGCGCCTGCCTGTCCTTGGCCGCGCCCGCGCTGGCGCAGATCTCCGAGCAGACGACAACGAGCAACGGGCCTGACTACGACGCTTGGCGCAACTTCGCGCAGCAGGCAGAAGATCTGATCGACAACCGCAATGCCACCGGCGAAGAGCTCGCGGCGTTGCGTATCGAGTTGGTGGCTTTTCGCGCGCGGTTTCTTGCGGCGCAGGACGCCAACCAGACGCGGATCGCCAGCCTGCGCGACCAGATCGCAGCCCTCGGTCCGCCACCCGAAGAAGGCGCGACAGAAGCCCCCGAGATTTCTGAGCGACGGGCCGAACTGGCCGAGCAACTCGCGGCCCTTCAAGCGCCGGGCATTGCCGCGCAAGAAGCCTTCCGGCGCGCGGATGGGCTGATCCGGCAGATCGACACCACCTTGCGTGAACGCGATGCCGAAGCCCTGCTGACGCTCTGGCCGTCGCCGGTCAATCCCGTCAGTTGGGTCGCAGCCGTCGATGCCATATGGGGCACAGGGTTCACGTTCGGCACACAGATCCTGGGGCTTACGGAAGACCCTGCGCGGATGCGTGAGTTCCGCTCAAACCTGCCTGTGGCACTGCTGTTGATCCTTGTGTCGGGCTTCGTTTTGATACGCGGGCGGCGCTGGATCGAGCAGCTTGTGTCGCAATGGCTGACAGATGGCGGCTCACGGCATGGCAGGCGTGTTCTCGCGCGCTTGCTGTCGCTGACCCAGATCATTCTGCCGGTGATCGCGGTCATGGCGATTGCGACAGCGCTGGAGCTGAGCTCGGTTCTGGGCATGAGCAGCGAACAGGTAACCGTGGGGCTGATCGCTGCAAGTGCTGCCTATTTCACGGCGCGATGGGCCGGGCGCCAGGCGTTCACGATCGAGGACAGTCGTTCGGCGGCGCTGCAATTACCTGCAGCGCGGCGGCGCGAGGGTCGCTTCTGGGTCAATATGATCGGGGTTGTCGTCGCGATTTCGGTTTTGCTGCGCGAGTTCTTTCCGATTGAGGACAACTCTGACGCGGCGAATGCTGTGCTTGCCTTTCCGATCATCGCTCTGATCGGGCTCGTGCTGGTGCGCATCGGCATGCTTCTGGGCCATCACAACAAGATCGATGACGAACTGGCGGTGCGTGAAACGCGCTTCACGGACCGGATCATCTACATTCTTGGCAAGGTGTCGATGCTCATCGGGATCAGCGCGCCAATCCTTGCCGCGATCGGTTATGTGCAGGCCGCAGAGGCGATGCTCTATCCTGCCATCGGCTCGCTGGGTCTGATCGTGGGCCTGTTGTTCCTGATGCAGTTGGATGAGGACATTTATTCGGTTCTCAGCAAGAGCGAAGAAAACCCGGATACGGCCCTCATTCCGTCCTTGATAAATTTCGCACTGGTCATCTTGTCCATTCCGCTATTCGCGATGATCTGGGGCGTGCGTCCGACGGAGTTGCTGGAATTCTGGCAGACCTTGCAGGAAGGCTTCCGCATCGGTGAGACGCGGATTTCTCCGACGAATATCCTGAGCTTCGTGATTGTCTTTTCCATTGGCTATCTGGTCACGCGGGTGTTGCAGGGGGGGCTGGAAAGCTCGGTGCTGCCGAAGACCCGGATCGATAAGGGCGGTCAGAAGGCGATCATCTCGGGCGTTGGTTATGTCGGTATTTTCGCCGCCGCACTGATTGCGATTTCGACGGCTGGGATTGACCTGTCGGGTCTTGCCATCGTCGCGGGGGCGCTGTCGGTCGGTATCGGCTTCGGCCTGCAGAATATCGTATCGAATTTCATCTCCGGCCTGATCCTGCTGATCGAGCGCCCGGTGGCCGAAGGCGACTGGATCGAGGTCGGGGGAACGATGGGCACTGTGCGCTCGATATCGGTGCGCTCGACGGTGATCGAAACCTTTGACCGCACGGATGTGATCGTGCCCAATGCCGATCTGATCCAGGGCACGGTGATTAACTGGACGCGCTACAATTCACTGGGGCGGATCACCATCCCGGTCGGGGTTGCCTATGGTTCTGACACGCGCAAAGTGGCGCGTATCCTGAAGGAAATCGGTGAGAATGAACCGCTGGCGCTGATCGATCCGGCCCCGCAGGTGCATTTCATGGAATTCGGGGCGGATTCGCTGGATTTCGAGCTTCGTCTGGTGCTGAGCGACGTGAATTTCGGCGTGGCGGTGCGCACGGAGCTGCGCCATCAGATTGTGGAGCGTTTCAAGGAGGAGGGGATCGAGATACCCTTCGCTCAGCGCGATGTTTGGCTGCGCAATCCAGAAGTGTTGCGCGGCGAACCTGTTCAGCCGGAGCCTGAACCGGAACGCGATCCGCGCGACGCCAAGGCCCGCACTGAGATGGTGCGCGACGATATCGTTGACGCGAGCCCGGAAAGTGGCGACTCGGATAGCGGGCGGTAGCAGATGCGCGGCTAGGAGGCAGCTGCGCGCACTATGCTGAATTGCTGGCCCAAGCCTTCGACAGCCAGCGCCACTCGGTCGCCCGGCTGCAGGAATTGAGGCGGCGTCAGCCCGGCCCCAACGCCCGAAGGCGTGCCGGTCGCGATCACGTCGCCTGCGCGCAGCTCCATGAATTGCGACATATATGCGATGATCTTTGCGACCGGAAAAATCATGTCACCTGTGGTTGAGGTCTGACGCGTCACATCATTGACGCGCAAGGACAGCTGCAGTGCCTGAGGATCGGGCACGTCATCGGTCGTGACCAGCCATGGACCGATCTTGCCGAATCCGGGCGCGGATTTGCCCTTGATCCATTGTCCGCCGCGCTGTTTCTGGAAATCGCGCTCTGACAGGTCATTGATCGCGACATAGCCTGCGACATGGTCAAGCGCTTCGGCTTCCGAGACATGCAATGTGGATTTGCCGATCACAACGCCGAGTTCGACCTCCCAATCGGTTTTATGCGCGCCGCGCGGGATGATGATGTCATCTTCTGGCCCGGCGAGCGAGGTTGTGGCCTTGGAGAATACCAGCGGCTCGGTCGGCGGCGTTGCCCCGGTCTCGGCGGCGTGGAGCGCATAGTTCAGCCCGATGCAGTAGAAATTCGGCACCCACGCAAGTGGCGCGCCAATGCGCTGAGGCCCTTCGACCACCGGCGCATCGCCCAGCGGCAGCGCGCGCAGCGCTTCGAGCGCCTGGCACGACACGGTTTCGCCCGCGAAGTCCGTAGCCATGTCACTGAGATCGCGCAATCTGCCCTGATCGTCGAGATAGCCCGGTTTTTCATAACCCGCAGCGCCAAAGCGTAGAAGTTTCATGCAACAGTCCTTTTGAGGCGAGATCAGCCCTTGGCGATGGTCTCAAGCCTGTCGCGCGACAGGCCACCGGGCACGATGGTGATCGGGATGGCCAGATTGCCGGAATTGCGCGCAAGTTGCGACACGAGCGGGCCGGGCGAATTGCCCTCATTGCCCGCGCCAAGCACCAGAAAGCCGATATCGGGGTCGTCGTTGATCTGCGCGAGGATTTCATCGAGCGGCTCGCCTTCGCGGATGACCAGTTCGGGATTGACGCCCTGACGGTCGCGCATCCATTTGGCGAAGACCTCGAAATGCGCCTCGATGCGCTCGCGCGCTTCGCTGCGCATCAGGTCCGCGACACCAGCCCAGCCCTGAAATTCCTCGGGCGAGATGATGGACAAGATCTGCACATCGCTGCCCGTGCGTGCGGCGCGCATCGCGGCAAAGCGCATGGCATTCAGGCATTCGCGCGTGTCATCAAGGATCACCAGAAATTTTCGCATCACATCCCCCGCCCGCGATGGCTGCATATTGGCGCAAGCGCTGGCATGTGTAAACAGGCTCAACCCCAGCTGACATCGCCCAGAAAGATGTATCCCGCGCCATAGATTGTCTTGATCAGCCGCGGGTTGCGCGGGTCTTCCTTCAGCTTGGTGCGCAGCCGCGAAATGCGCACATCCATCGCCCGATCAAAGCTTTCGCCCGCAGCCCCGCCAAGCGCATCAAGCATCTGCGCGCGCGAGATCAAGCGTTTGGGGCTGTCGAGAAACAGCCGCAGGACTTCGCCTTCGGCATGGCTGAAGCTGGTCTCTGTGCCGGTCGCGTCGATGAGCATATAGCGGTCGAAATCTGCAACCCAGCCGTTGAAACGCGCGCGGCCCGGTCGCGTTTCTTGCGGCGCGCTGGATTTGCGCAGCCGCGCGCGGATGCGCGCCACGACCTCGGCAGGGTCGAAAGGTTTGATGATATAGTCATCCGCCCCCAGTTCCAGACCCGTGACGCGGTCCTGTACTTGAGCACGGCCGGAGATGATGATGATCGCGGCCCCTGATTCCAGCGCCAGCCGATGCACCAGTGCCAACCCGTCACGATCCGGCAATCCCAGATCGACTAGGCAGACATCAGGCGTGGTCCGGCGCAATGCGGCTTCGAATTCAGTCGCCCGCGCATAGGCTGAGGTCTGAAATCCGGCCTCTTCAAGGGCGGCGGTCAGAACCTGACGGATCTCGGGTTCATCGTCGAGAATGGCGATATGGGCAGGGCTCATGCTGCATGCTCCAGGGCTAGGCGCAAATCGGCCAGAGTGAAGGGTTTGGGCAGAACGGGGAATTCGGTGCGTGCGGCCATATGCAGCGGGTCAGACGGGGGCAGGGCGGTCATCAGATGCAACCGCGCCATACCACGCGCGCGGCAAGCGCGGAGCAGATCGAGGCCGGACCCGACGCCTGCAAGGTTGATATCCGACAGGACCAGCGAGAGGCCCGCTAGATCGAGGAGCGAGAGCGCCTCGTCATGGCTGGCAGCTTCGATCACGGAATGTCCCAGATCACAAAGCATATCGCGCACGCTCTCGCGGATCGTATCAGTGTCTTCGACCAGCAACACCAGAACAGGCTCTGTCCCAGGCAGCGCGTCGACATGGCGGAAGGGCAGGCGCAAGGTGACCTCGGCCCCGCCGCTGGCACGATTTGCCAGCCGCACGCGCCCGCCTGAGAGGGTGATCTGATCATAGACCATCGCCAAACCCAGCCCGGAGCCTGCAGCGCCTTTGGTGGTGAAAAACGGGTTCAGCGCTTTGTCCAGCGCTTCGGGGCTGAAGCCGGTCCCGGTATCACTGACAATCAGATCCAGCCATGTGTCACCATAGACCTGCGCGCGCAATGTGATCGTGCCGCCAGTGTCTGCCAGCGCGTCGCGTGCATTCAGGATCAGGTTCAGAAGACTGTCCTGCAATATGCCTTGATCAAGGGCAAGAAGCGGCAACGTCTCGGGCAAGTCGATCAGGAGCGCGACATTCTCGGGCAGGGTTGGTCGCGCCATCTGCTGCAGATCGAGCAAGAGCGCGTGCAGGTCTGTCGGTTGCGGCCGCAATGCGCGTGTGCCCGAAATGGCGGCGATCCTTTCCAGCAGCACGCCCCCGCGCCGCGCGGCGGCGATGGTTGACTGCACGCTTTGAGCGACGTCTTCGGGCAGATCCCCGCGCCGGGCAAGCTGGCCTTGAAGACCCAGGATGATGGTCAGCAAATTGCCGAAATCATGGGCAAGCCCCGAGGAAAGCTGGGCGGCGAGTTCGCGTTTGCGCGTCTGCGCGAGTGCGGCGCGGGCCTGCGCTTCCTCGGTCACATCCATCGACATGACATAGATGCCGTTGATCGGTCCGTCATCCATCCGGTCGGGGGTCAGCGCCAACCGGATGCGCCGCCCGCTGTCTTCATGCGTGAATTCATGCACCGAAGCCTGACCTGCAAGCGCGTTTTCCAGCCATGGCCGGATCGTTGGAAAAACCGTTCCAAGCGCGTCGCGCGCAGGCAGACCCACGATATTCTGCGGCAGGCCGGGAAAAACCGAAGATAGCCGCCGGTTTGAGAAAGTATAGCGCAGCTCGCAGTCCAGCCGCGCGATATGCGCAGGCATCATCTCGGTCGTCAGGCGGGTGCGGGCTTCCATCTCGGTCAGCTCGCGCTTGGCCTCTTCCAGCGCAGCATTGGAGGCCGCCAGTTCGCGGTTGGTCTGGGCAAGACGTTCCGCATGGGCAATCAGCGCGCCGGAAAGTTCTTCGGAATGGGCCTGCAACAGCCGCTCTTGCAACTTCACTTCGGTGATGTCGGTATAGACCGTCACCCAGCCCCCCTGCGGCAGTGGCGCGCCCTCGACGCTGATCCAGCGGCCATTGGCACGCTCGCGCTCCATGTAATGCGGAACGAAGGCGCGTGCGGCTTCGACACGGATGCGCACGGCGTCCTCGATATCCTCGACCGCGCCATATTCGCCGCGCGTGACCAGATAGCGAATCGTGTCCTCGAATTCCGCGCCGGGTTGGGCCAGGCAGTCGGGCAGGTCGAACATGGTCTGATAGCGCCGATTGCTGACAGACAGGCGCAGATCGCGGTCAAAGATCGACAGCGCCTGCTGGATCATGTTCAACCCGGCGCTCATCAGCTTGATATGCGTGTCATCCGGCGAGGGCATCGCGCGCTCCTGTAAGTTCGGTCGCGATGCTAGCGGGATGTGTGCCGCGCGGAAAGAGCGGAAAATCCCCGGTTACAATTCGCAAGAATTGCGTAAACTTGACGCAAGAATCGCGCTGCCTACTGCGCAACAGGGAGTTCGGGCTGCGCGCGGGGAGGCGCGCCGCTCATCACCAACACATGAGGGAGGAGCCCCGTGACAGCCACGGTTGATGCCGACGCCGCATTGGCAGAGTTGCGTTCCGTTCCTGCGCTGCTCGCGCGCAACGCGAAGCGCTATGGAATGCAGACCGCTTATCGCGAAAAGGAATTCGGTATCTGGCAAAGCTGGACCTGGGCCGAGACTCAGGCCGAGGTTCGCGCCATGGCGCTGGGGTTTCTGGTCCTTGGCATGCGCGAGGGCGATTTCGTCGCGATCATCGGCCGTAACCGACCGGCGCTCTATTGGGCGATGGTTGCGGCGCAATCGGTGGGCGCGATCCCTGTGCCGCTTTATCAGGACGCAGTGGCCGAAGAGATGGCCTATGTGCTCGACCACTGCGGTGCGCGTTTCGTCGTCTGCGGCGATCAGGAGCAGGTCGATAAGGTGCTGGAAGTCCGCGCGACGGTCCCCTGCATTGAAGAAATCACCTATCTCGACAAGCGTGGGATGCGCAAATACGACCACAGCCATATGAACTGGCTGGATGATGTGATGCGCGAGGGGCGCGCGGCGGAGACGCGGCTCGGCGCGGAGCTGGACCAGCGCATGGCTCGGCTGACGCTCGATCACACCTGTGTCATGCTCTACACGTCCGGCACGACCGGCAAGCCCAAGGGCGTGGTCCTGAGCAATCGCAACATCATCGTGACCTCAAGGAATTCCTCCGAATTCGACAATCTGCGCCCCGGTGACGAGATTCTGGCCTATCTGCCCATGGCTTGGGTCGGGGATTTCATTTTCGCGATTGGTCAGGCCTATTGGACGGGCTTTTGCGTCAACTGCCCGGAATCCGCGCAAACCATGTTGACCGACCTGCGTGAGATCGGTCCGACCTATTATTTCGCGCCCCCCCGGATCTTCGAGACGATGCTGACGACAGTGATGATCCGGATGGAGGACGCGTCCCCGCTGAAGCGGAAGTTGTTTCATTATTTCATGGGCTTCGCGCGCGATGTCGGACCGAAGCTACTGGACGGAAAGCCTGTGGGCATGGGCGCTCGGCTGAAATACGGCTTGGGCAATCTGCTGGTCTATGGCCCGTTGAAAGACACGCTCGGGCTGCGCCGCATTCGCGTCGCCTATACGGCGGGCGAGGCGATCGGACCAGAGATTTTCGATTTCTACCGCTCGCTCGGGATCAACCTGAAGCAGCTTTACGGCCAGACGGAGGCAGGTGTGTTCATCACGCAGCAGCCCGATGGCGAAGTGCGCTCGGATACGGTAGGCGTGCCGTCGCCGGGGGTTGAAGTGCGGATCGCCGAGAGCGGTGAGGTCTTCTACCGTTCGCCCGGCACATTCGTTGAATATTACAAGAACGCCGAAAGCACGGCCTCGACCAAGGATGCGGAAGGCTGGGTGGCGACGGGCGATGCCGGATTCTTCGAGGAGGCGACCGGCCATCTGCGCATCATCGACCGCGCCAAGGATGTCGGCAAAATGGCCGATGGCGGCATGTTCGCGCCCAAATATGTCGAGAACAAGCTGAAATTCTTCCCCAATATCCTTGAGGCGGTGGTGTTTGGCAACAATCGCGACCGCTGCGTGGCCTTCATCAATATCGACCTTGGCGCCGTCGGCTCTTGGGCCGAGCGCAACAATATCGCCTATTCCAGCTATCAGGAACTGGCTGGCCTGAAGCCAGTGCTGGACACGATCCAGTCCCATGTCGAACAGGTCAATGAAAGCGTGGCGCAGGACAAGATGCTGTCGGGCTGCCAGATCCACCGCTTTCTGGTGCTCCACAAAGAGCTTGACGCCGATGACGGTGAGATGACCCGTACCCGCAAAGTGCGCCGCCGTATTGTCGAGGAGAAATTCGCCGATCTGATCGATGCGCTCTATGGCGGCAAAGATCAGATCTACACTGAGACTGAAGTGACCTATGAGGATGGACGCAAGGGCAAGCTGAAGGCGACGCTTGAAATCCGGGATGCGCGCGTTTTCGGCGCGCCTGTGATGATGGCCGCACAATGAAACATTGGCGAGACAGCGCAACGCCCGGTTGCGGTTGCGAAGCCGCTGCCGTGGCGTCATTCTCTGCGCTACTGCCAGTTCGGGGCAGTGATGCCGCTAGAACAGGACGCCCAATGAAAAATTCCCGCGCCGCCGGTCTGATATGCCCTGATTGTCATGCCTCTCTCGACAGCCCGGAACGTTGCATCGCCTGTGGTCTGGAATTTCCGCTGCACGGCACCATTCGGAAGGTCATGGCGCAGCGCCCGCGCTCCGTGACAGTAGACTATCACCCCACGGACCCGATCCTGCCGCCCGATGATGTGATGCGCTTTCCGGCGCGGTCCGGGCAACAACGCGGCGCGGTCTATCACCTCGATCTGGCCCATGCCGAGGTTCTGATGGCCTTGCCAAAGGGCAGTCGCATCCTGGAAGTCGGCTGCGGCGGTGGACAGATGCGCGCCTGGGCGCAGGCTCAGGGGCTGGACTATGTTGGCATCGATGTCGCGAGTGACCGCGTGCATGACTGGCTGCGCGAACATGGCGGGCCTGACTTCTATGCCGATGCCCATGCGTTGCCTTTCGCAGACGCGCAATTCGACGCGGTCTATGCAGCCGCGGTCTGGGAACATCTGGCCGTGCCGGCACTTGCAACACAGGAAGCGCTGCGCGTCCTGAAGCCAGGTGGCGTGATGCTTGGCTCAATGTCGTTTCTGGAGCCGTGGCACGATGCCAGCCAGATGCATATGACACCCTCCGGGATTGACCGGATGCTGCGGCTTGCAGGTTTCTCGCCGCGTCTCATCTGGCCGGAGATACGCTGGTCGGGTTTCCGCGCAATCATGGAGATGGGCAACAAGGCGACACGCGCATTGCGCGCGCTGAGCTGGCTGGCCTATGGGGCCTATCTCGCGCCGAAAGTGGCGCAACATCTGCTGCGCGCGCGCCGCTGGCCGCGCTGGGATGATCTTTATCATCCCGTCGCCACTATCGCGGGGGCCATCGCCTGGATTGCCGACAAACCTGGCCCTGCCACTGCCGCGCCCCTTCAGGGAGGAGAATAACGCAATGCTCGACACACAGGCTGCATCCGGAGAGGATGGGTATATTACGCCAGACGGTCGCAAGATCGGTGGCGTGGCGATGGAGATGCGAAACATCACGCTGCGTTTTGGTGGCGTTGTGGCGATCAAGGATATCAGTTTCGATATTCGCTGGGGCGAGATCCGCGCGATCATCGGGCCGAACGGAGCGGGCAAGTCCTCGATGCTGAATGTGATTTCCGGTTTCTATCACCCGCAGGAAGGCGAGGTGATCTACAAGGGATTCCGCCGCCCGAAGATGCGCCCCTATCAGGTCGCGCGGACGGGCATCGCGCGGACCTTTCAGAACATTGCGCTGTTTGAGGGCATGTCGGTGCTTGACAACATCATGACCGGCCGCCTGCATCACATGAAGGCCAATCTCTTTCAGCAGGCGCTGTGGTGGGGCAAGGCGAGCCGCGAAGAAGACGAGAACCGCGCGCAGGTCGAAAAGATCATCGACTTTCTGGAGATCCAGCACATCCGCAAGACCCCGGTGGCGCGGCTGCCTTACGGGCTGAAAAAGCGTGTGGAACTTGCCCGCGCGCTCGCGGCCGAGCCGTCGATCCTGCTTCTTGATGAGCCGATGGCGGGCATGAATGTCGAGGAGAAGGAGGACATGTGCCGCTTCATCCTCGACGTTAATGATGAATTCGGCACGACAACTGTGCTGATCGAGCACGATATGGGCGTTGTCATGGACCTGTCGGATCGTGTGGTGGTCATGGATTACGGCAAGAAGATCGGCGACGGCACGCCCGATGACGTGCGCAACGATGAAGAGGTCATCAAGGCCTATCTGGGGGTGGCCCATGAGTGATGTGATCGACAGACAGGGGGCGAGACATGCCTGATACGCTGCTTTTTGCGATGGAGGCCACGCTGAATGGCCTGACGGCGGGCGTGATGTATGCGCTGGTGGCGCTCGGCTTCGTGCTGATTTTCAAGGCCAGCGGCATTTTCAACTTCGCCCAAGGCGTGATGGCGCTGTTTGCCGCGCTGACGCTCGTGGGGCTGCAATCGGGCCAGATCCCCTTCTCGCATCTGATCAATGCCGCCTTCGGCACGCGCGTCCACCATTTCGGCTGGAACATGCCGACTTTTCTGGCAATCCCGGCGACCGTGCTGGTGATGATCGGGCTTGCAGTGCTGGTCGAGCGCTTCATCCTCAAGCATCTGGTCAATCAGGAACCCATCATCCTGTTCATGGCGACCATCGGTCTGGCCTATTTCCTTGAAGGGGTTGGCGACATCATGTGGGGCGCCGAGGTGAAGGCGCTGGATGTCGGTCTGCCCAAGGGCATGTCCGACACAGTGGATACGCTGACCTATAACTGGTTCGGCTATGGCTTCTATATCGACCGGTTGGAGCTTTGGGCGGCGGGAATTGCTGCAATTCTCGTGGCATCGCTGACGGTCTTCTCGCAATACACGAAGCAGGGGCGTGCTCTTCGCGCTGTTGCCGACGACCATCAGGCGGCGCTGTCGGTGGGTATTTCGCTGCGCTTCATCTGGGTGCTGACCTGGTCCATCGCAGGTATCGTGGCTCTGGTCGCGGGTATCATGTGGGGGTCGAAATCGGGTGTGCAATTCTCGCTCTCGTTGATAGCGCTGAAAGCGCTGCCGGTGCTGATCCTGGGGGGGTTCACCTCGATCCCCGGCGCGATTGTTGGCGGGCTGATCATTGGTGTGGGCGAAAAGCTCTTTGACTTCTTCATGAGCCCGATCATCGGGGGCGCAACCGAGAATTGGTTTGCCTATATGCTGGCGCTCGTCTTCCTGCTGTTCCGACCGCAAGGGTTGTTCGGCGAACGTATCATCGAAAGGGTGTGAGATCATGCTGTATCGTGAAGCAGGCGATTTCAAGACGAGCTATGTCGCCGACAGCCAGACCTTTCCGATCAAGTTCGACAGGGTAGGCTATTACGTCTTGCTGGGGTTCGCCTTTCTGGTGATGCCGTTGATCATCAACGACTACTGGGCCAATTCCATCGTCGTGCCCTTTCTGATCTATACGATCGCCGCATTAGGGCTGAATATCCTGATTGGCTATTGCGGCCAGTTGTCGCTCGGCACGGGGGCTTTCATGGCCGTGGGGGCCTATGGCAGCTACAAGCTGATGACCGCGTTCCCGGAGCTGAATATCGTCTTCGTGATCATCATTGCAGGGTTCATCACGGCGGGTGTAGGCGTGCTGTTCGGCTTGCCAAGCCTGCGCATCAAGGGCTTCTATCTGGCCGTGGCAACACTGGCGGCACAATTTTTCCTGATCTGGCTCTTTACGCGCACTGCATGGTTCTACAATTATTCGCCAACGGGCATGATCTCGGCGCCGCAGCGCGAAGTGTTTGGCTTTGCCGTGACAGGTCCGCGCGCATCGGCTGTGTCGATGTATATGATCTGCCTGTGTTTTCTGGTGATCAGCGCCTGGCTTGCGCGCAATCTGACGCGCGGCAGTCTGGGGCGGCAATGGATGGCCATTCGCGATATGGATATTGCAGCCGAGATCATCGGGGTGAACCCGCTGATGGCCAAGCTCACGGCCTTCGCTGTGTCGAGTTTCTTCATCGGCATCTCGGGGGCGCTGTTGTTCGCGGTCTATCTGGGCGCGGCAGAGGCAGGCGAGGCCTTCGGGATCGACAAGTCCTTCCTCGTGCTGTTCATGGTCATCATTGGCGGGCTCGGGTCGATTTTCGGGGCTTTCGCGGGCGCATTTTTCCTGATCGTGGGGCCGGTGCTGCTGAAGCTCTTGCTGGTCAACGGCCTCGGCTGGCCCACTGATCTGGCCGCGCATCTGGAGATCATGATCATCGGTGCGCTGATCCTTGTCTTCCTGATCCTGGAGCCGCATGGCATCGCCGCGCTCTGGCGCACGATCAAGGAGAAACTGCGACTATGGCCCTTCCCTTATTAACGGCGCAGGTGCCTTGAAGATTGTCATCCATATGGGAGGAGAACCAAAATGAAGATGACCCGACTGGCCGCGACACTTGCGGCAACCATGATCGCGGCAGGGCCGGCGCTGGCCGATACGCTGCATTTCCCGAACCTCAGCTATCGCACCGGGCCTTTCGCGGCCGGGGGTATCGCTTTCGCTGATGGCTATGCCGATTACTTCACGCTGATCAACGAGCGTGATGGCGGCATCGGGGGCGTCCCCATCCGCTACAGCGAATGTGAGACGGCCTATAACACGGAGCGCGGGGTCGAATGTTACCAGTCGATCCGCAACGACAGCCCACTGGTGCTGCAACCGCTCTCGACGGGGATCACCTATCAGCTGATCCCGCGCACGATGGAAGATGGCATCCCCATGCATACCATGGGCTACGGGCGCACGTCGGCGCTCAATGGTGAGGTGTTTAACTGGACCTTCAACTACCCGGCCAATTACTGGGACGGGGCAAGTGTGATCATCAACTACCTGCTCAGCGAGAATGACAATTCGCTGGAGGGCAAGAAGATCGCGCTGCTCTACCACAACTCGGCCTATGGGCGCGAACCAATCCCGACGCTGACGACCCTTTCGGAGCGCTATGGCTTCGAGCTTGTGACCATCGGCGTGGACAGCCCCGGTCAGGAGCAGGGCAGCCAGTGGCTGCAGATCCGGCGCGAGCGCCCGGATTATGTGGTGATGTGGGGCTGGGGGGTGATGAATCCCACCGCGATTCAGGAAGCTGCGAATATTCGCTTCCCGATGGAAAACTTCATCGGTGTGTGGTGGTCGGGGTCACAGCAGGATGTGCGCCCGGTGGGGGCGGCGGCCCACGGCTACAAGGCGCTCGCGATGCATGGGACGGGCACCGATTACCCGATCTATGAAGATCTGCGCCGCTATGTGATCGAGCCGGGCAAGTTTGCCGGGACGGGCGATGAGGTGGGCTCCGTGCTCTATTCGCGCGGGATGTATGCGGCGATGCTGGCGGTGGAAGCTGCGAAGAAGGCGCAGGAAATCCACGGTGTTGCGGTGATCACGCCTGCGATGATGCGCGACGGTATGGCCAATCTGGAGATCACCGAGGAGCTGATGGCAGAGCTTGGCCTGCCCGATTTCGGCCCCGCTTTCTCGGTATCGTGTCAGAACCACGGCGGCTCTGGTGCTGCGATGATCCAGCAGTGGGACGCCAATGCAAATGAATGGAACCTGATCACGGACTGGATCGAACCAGATCGCGAACTGATCATGCAGATGGCTATGGAAGACAGCCTGTCCTTCGCTACGGAAAACAACATGACGCCTGCCTGCCTCAACTGACCCTCTGTCGGTCCCGGAATGTTTCCGGGGCCGATTCCCTGGCCCGAGAGCGAAAGTCTGATGCGATGTTAGATACCAGCCCGACCGAAACGACGCTTCTGGACGTCAACAATATCGAAGTGCTCTATAATCACGTCATTCTGGCGCTCAAGGGCGTGAGCCTGAGCGTGCCCAAAGGTGGCATCACTGCCATTCTCGGCGGCAATGGCGCAGGCAAATCAACGACGCTCAAGGCGATCTCGAACCTGATCCATTCCGAGCGCGGCGAGGTCACCAAGGGCACGATCCTCTATGAAGGGCGCAACATGGTCGGGCTCGATCCTGCCGATCTGGTCAAGGCCGGTGTGGTTCAGGTGATGGAAGGGCGGCATTGTTTCGAGCATCTGACTGTTGAGGAAAACCTGCTGACCGGTGCCTATACCCGCACTGACGGGCGCGCGGCAGTCGCGGCAGAACTTGAACTGGTCTATGAGTATTTCCCACGCTTGAGGGAGCGTCGTCGCAGCCAGGCGGGTTATACGTCGGGAGGTGAGCAGCAGATGACCGCGATCGGGCGTGCGCTGATGTCGCGGCCCAAGATGATCTTGCTCGACGAGCCCTCGATGGGTCTGGCGCCGCAATTGGTCGAGCAGATCTTCGAGATCGTCGCGCGCCTGAACCGCGAGCAAGGCGTGACCTTCCTGTTGGCTGAACAGAATACCAATGTCGCACTGCGTTACGCCCATACTGGCTTCATCATGGAAAACGGGCGCATCGTGATGGAAGGATCTGCGGCGGATCTGCGCGAGAACCCCGATGTGAAGGAGTTCTATCTCGGCATGTCAGACAAGGGGCGTAAAAGCTTCCGCGAGGTGCGGTCTTATCGCCGCCGCAAGCGCTGGCTGGCATGACATGGCCGATGGAACCCAGATGACCCAGCCCGAGGGCAAGCCTATGACAGCTTTTGATGATCTAGAAACCCGCTCTGAGGCGCAGCGCACAGATGCGATCGCGCGCGCCCTGCCCAAGGTGCTGACTGCCGCGAAAACCGCACCGGGGTTGGCCGCACATCTCGGCGATATCGCGCCCGAGACCGTGATCGACCGTGCGGCGCTGGCCGCCCTTCCGGTGCTGCGCAAGTCCGATCTGGTCAGTGCACAAGCGGCCAAGCCCCCGTTTGGCGGTTTGAATGCGACGGCGCTTGCCGATTTCGAGCATGTCTTCCAGTCGCCAGGCCCGATCTATGAGCCGGGGCGCGTTGCGCGCGACTGGTGGCGGCTGGGACGGTTTTTGCATGCCTCTGGCATCGGGCGGGGGGATATCTTGCAGAATTGCTTCTCATACCACCTTGTCCCGGCAGGCATGATGTTCGAGAACGCCGCCCGAGCCGTGGGGGCCACGGTCCTGCCCGCGGGCACAGGCCAGACCGAACTGCAAGTGACAGCCGCACGCGACATCGGCTGCACCGCCTATGCGGGAACGCCTGATTTTCTGAAGATCATTCTTGAAAAGGCTGATGAGATGGAGATCGCGCTGTCGATCACCAAGGCTGTGGTCGGCGGTGGCGCGCTCTTTCCATCCCTGCGGGATTTCTACGCCTCGCGCGGGATCACTTGCCGCCAATGCTACGCAACCGCTGATCTGGGCAATATCGCCTATGAGACCGACGCGATGGAGGGGATGATCGTCGATGAAGGCGTCATCGTCGAAATCGTGCGCCCCGGCACGGGCGATCCGGTGCCTGAAGGCGAGGTAGGCGAGATCGTGGTGACCAACCTCAATCCCGACTACCCGTTGATCCGTTTCGCGACCGGCGATCTCAGCGCGGTTCTTCCCGGCGAAAGCCCTTGTGGGCGCACGAATATGCGCATCAAGGGATGGATGGGCCGCGCCGATCAGACGACCAAGATCAAGGGCATGTTCGTGCGTCCCGAACAGGTCGCAGCCTTGGTGTCGCGCCATGACGAAATCCACCGCGCACGCGTTGTGGCCAGCCGGGCCGGTGAAAAGGATGTGATGACTGTGCGCATCGAGACACGCGCCACGAATCCGGCATTGTATGAAGATACGGTCCTGTCTACTCTGAAACTCCGTGGTCAGGTCGAATTGGTGCCGCCCGGATCGCTGCCCAATGACGGGCTGGTGATCGAGGATCTGCGTCGCTACGACTGACCCGCAAGACGCGGCAAGCGGCGGAGGGGCATAGGAAATGATACGCAGGATTATGGCAGTCGCAATGGCCATCGGCTGGGGCGTATCCGTGCAAGCCGAAGGCGTGGCGCTTGTGCTGTCGAATGGTGACTATGACAACTTGCCCGTGATCGAGCCCAGACTGCAGGTCGGCCCCTTGGTCGAGGCGCTTGAAGATATGGGTTTTCTGGTGCTCTCAGGCAGTGATCTGACCGCCGAGGAAATGCGCGCCCAACTGGCAGGCAGTTTCGAGCAGATGACGCGAGAGCCGCCCGAACGCGTGGTTGTGGTGCTGGCAGGTCACTTCGCCCATTCACAGCGCGGTGTCTGGCTGATGGGACGCGACAGCACGCGCGCAGGGCTGGCGCTGGCGGACGGGCAGGGGCTGCGGCTGGACGCTGTGGCCGAAATCGCCGCGATGGCAAGCGATGCTTCCGTCCTTTGGCTTGCGCTGCCGGGAGATTCGGCAGATTTTGGCCCCGGTCTGACAGCGGGGTTGCCCGCAGCGCTCGATCTGCCTGCTGGTGTTGCGGCGTTGCGTGGGCCTGCGGCGCGTGTCAGCGAGGGGGTGCGCATCAGTCTGCGTCCCGGCACCACGCTGGCGAGTGTTGCGCGCGCGGATCGCGCGGTCAGCGGCGAAGGGGCTTTGCCCGCGCGCGCGGCCTTTCTGCCTGAAGGTTTCGCACCCGGCGCGCGTGCAGATGCGCGCGCCTTTGCCGCAGCACAGGAGGCCGATAGCGAAGAGGGCTATCTCGCTTATCTTGCTGCCTTTCCCAACGGGTTGAACGCACAGACGGCCCGTGCCGAGCTGGAACGCATTCGTACCGCCCCTGACCGCATCGAGGCTGCGCTTTTTCTGACCCGTGATGAACGCCGTGCCATTCAGCGAGATCTGAGCATTCTGGGGTATGACACGCGCGGCATTGACGGGATTTTCGGCCCCGGCACGCGCGGCGCGATTTCAAGCTGGCAAGGGCTGCGGGCGTTGGAGGAAACAGGCTTCCTCGACCGTGATCAGATTTTCGCGCTGGCAGGTCAGGCTGCTGAGCGCGCCGCGGAACTCGAGGCCGAGGAGCGCGCACAGCGCGAAGTCCAGGAGCGCGAAGATCGCGAACTCTGGGCGCTGACCGGGGCTGCAGGGGATGCGCCGGGACTGCGCAGCTATCTGGAGCGCTTTCCTGAGGGCATTTTCGCGGGTCTTGCGCAGGAACGACTGGAGCAATTCGCTGCTGCCGAACGCGCGGCGGAGCGTGATCATGACCTGAGCGCCTGGCGCAGGGCGCGTGGGATCGACACAGCCGCAAGCTATGAGGCGTATCTGCGCGACTGGCCCGAGGGGGAATTCGTGGAAAACGCCCAGGCGCGGCTGGAAGGGCGCCGCCCTGTCGCGGTCACCAGCCCGCCCGCGCCAGTAACACCCCCGCAGGATGCCCGCCCGTCCAACCCCCGCGCCGAGGCTGCGGAAGCCGCACTCAACCTGCCGCAACCGACCCGCATTCTGATTGAGCGGCGCCTCGCGCGGCTGGGGCTTGATCCGGGTCCAGTGGACGGCGTGTTTGATGCCCAGTCCCGGCAGGCGATCGCACAGGCCCAGTCGCGGTTTGATCTGGTCCCGACAGGCTATGTCAATCAGGACTTGCTGACGATGCTGCTGAGCAATCTGTTCAGTGAGTTTTTCCGGTAAGCCGGCAACGGAACAGCGCGGGTCAGCGTTTGGCGGTGACGATGTTCAGAAAGCTATCTATCTCGGCGTCCGAACTGGCCCAGCTGGTGACCAGACGCATGCAGACGGTGTCTGCAAAGTTCATCTGCTGGTGGTCCGGCCAAAGATAGTATTGCGCGCCCTGCGCCTGAAGGGCGTCATGGGTCGTGCGGGGCAGAGTGGCAAAGAGCATATTGCCGCCACGTGGAAACATCAGCTTGCCTGCCAGCCCCTCAGCCAGTCTCGCTGCGTGGGCATTGGCCTGCGTGGCCAATTCCAGCCAGAGCCCGCCTTCAAACCATGCCAGCATCTGCGCGGACAGGTAGCGGTGTTTCGACCAGAGATGGCCCGCACGTTTGCGTCGGAGCTGCGCTTCCCAGAAACGGTCGGGATTGAAGAAAACCACAGCCTCGACCCCCATCAGCCCGTTCTTGGTGCCGCCCAGCACCAGCACATCGACACCCGCACGCCAGCTCATCTCTGCCGGGGTGCAGCCCTCTGCCGCCAGCGCATTGGCAAATCGCGCGCCATCGAGATGCACAGGCAATCCATGGCGATGCGCGATGGTGCAGAGCGTGGTGAGTTCGGCCACGGAATAGCGCGTGCCGCATTCGGTCAGATTGGTCAGGCTCAGGCAGGCGGGCTGGACATGGTGCACCACCCCGCGCCCTGATTGTGCGAGTTGTGCATCCAGCGCGTCAGGATCGATCTTGCCGTCTGTGCCCGGCACATGAACAAGCTTCGCACCATTGGTGAAGAACTCCGGCGCTCCGCATTCATCGACTTCGATATGGGCGAGAGGATGGCAATAGACTGCGCCCCATGGCGGGCAGAGCGTGGCAAGCGCTAATGCGTTTGCTGCTGTGCCCGTCGTGACGAGCATCATCTCAGCTTCCGGCGCGTCGAAGAGCCTGCGAATTTTGGTGCGCAGCCCGTCCATGTAGGCGTCCGTACCATAGCCTGAGGCAAAGCCGTCATTGGCGCGGATCAGAGCATCCATGATCGGGCCGGGAAGGCCAGACGTGTTGTCAGAGGCGAAAAACATGACCGCAACGCTCAGCGATCACGCCGCGGGTGTCAAGCCGGTCTGAAGGGGCGCGCGCGAGAAATTTCGCGCGCGCCCTGGCGTCATGGGTCAGTCGAACGGGTTGGTCCATCCGCGCCCTGTCGCGCGCGCGGCCGGGAAATGTTCGGAGAGATACGACAGGATCAGCTCGTGCTCATCCGGCTCCAGCTCCATCATGCCATGGCGTTCAACCATCAGGGTCAACGTGTCCTGCCACATGCCGCGTGTCATCCCCTGCCGAGTGACGACCTGCATGCTGTGGCAGGCGATGCAGGCGTAAAACGCCTCGTCCCGGCCTTCGCCTTCGGGCAGGTCTTCGGGGCCGTCAATCGCATCAGCGGGTGGGGCCAAGGCCAGAGCGAGGGCGACTGCAGCGCAGCGACCGAGCGTCGATGTCAGGAAACGCATGCCTTTGTCCCTATGCTACCAGCACGGCAACCCGGTGCATGGGATTGCCGCCATAGCCCTGAGGGTTCCAGTTGCCAGCGATATGCGGCTGCGTCACGCTTTCAGTATCGGTCGCGCGGACCCATATCTCGTAATATCCATCGCTGGGAAGCTCGACCGTTGCCGTCCAGCGTCGCCAATCGAACCGGTTGCGCGGCGCCTCCAGATCGACGTCGCGCCATGTTGCGCCGAAATCGAGCGAGATATGGACGGTCTCGATGCCCTTGTCCCCATTCCAGGCAGCCCCGCGCAGCGCCAATTCGCGGGTGCCTGCCTCCAGACGGGTGCCATTGCGCGGCTCGGAGATGATCGAGCGGATGGGCATGGATTCCATAATCAGGAATTCGACCCCATCAGGCTCCGAGCCCGGCAGCATCGGGGTGGCGGGGACGCGGTAGCTTGTGCCGGTCATGCCCGGTCCGTCATGTTCGACATCGCGCAGCACAACCCGCGACACCCATTTATGCGAGGCAGAGCCGGGCCAGCCCGGAATGATCAGCCGCAGCGGACCGCCATGGATATGCGGCAGGTCCTCGCCGTTCATGGCCCATGCGATCAGGCATTCGTCCTCCAGCGCCTTTTCGATCCGTACCCCGCGCGAAATCACTTCACGGTCAGGATCGCCAGAGAGATGCGTATCCTGCCCGAAATGTGCTGTGTAGATCGCACTGTCCTTGATGCCTGCGGCCTCAAGCACATCGCGCAGCCGCGCGCCGGTCCATTCTGCGCAACCCGCGCCACCATTCGTCCATTGATTGCCGCGTGCGGGCGGATCGAAAAAGGAGCGCCCGTTGCCGCCGCATTCAAGCACCATCCTGTAAGTGTGTGCGTCGAAGCGGTCCTTCAGCTCGGCACGGGTCAGTGTCAGCGGTGTGTCGACTTCGCCCTCGATGGTCAGGGTCCAGGCATCGGGGTCTTCGGGTGCGATTGGCGGATTGCCGTTATGACGCACAAAGAATTTCTCGATAGGGGTGGTGTCATCATTGAGCAGATGCTCGGGTGTTTCAGCGACGAATGGCCGGTCGCCGATCACGGACAGGCCCGTGTCCTTGCCGGCGTCCTCCAACATTGCGATATGATCATCTGTCCCTTGGGCGAAAGCCGCGGGAACAAGACCCTGCGGAATATGCTTGGCAAAAGGAATCGTCACCCCCATTGCGGCGGTCAGTCCCGCCAATCCCAGAAAACCGCGTCGCCCGACGCTTGCGTCCTGTGGCGCAGCATCGCCTATCTGTCTGTCATGAGTGTCTTTCATCGTCGCATCCTCCCAGTGCAATGATCGCGTCGGACATGGGTATGGTCCGCAATTTCGAGCTTACGCGCTGCGCGTGGGCAGTCAACAGGTTCGATAGGCTCTGGGGCTCACAGTGCTGCGGGTTGACAGGCTTTGGCTGGATGCGCATATCCCCGGTAACGACAGGAGAAATGTGCATGTTCATTCAGACAGAATCGACCCCAAACCCGGCCACGCTGAAGTTCCTGCCTGGTCAGGATGTCTTGGGCCTGGGAACGGCGGATTTCCCGAACGAAGATGCGGCGCACAGCTCACCTCTGGCGCGCAGACTGTTTCAGATCACGGGCGTCACCGGGGTGTTTCTGGGCAGCGATTTCATCACTGTGACCAAGGCCGATGCAGTCGAATGGCAGCATGTGAAGCCAGAGATCCTCGGTGCGATCATGGAACATTTCCAGTCGGGTGCGGCTGTGATTGAAGGCGAAGCTGATGCCGGTCACGCAGAACATGACGGGCCGGACGCGGAGATCGTGGGCCAGATCAAGGAACTTCTGGACAGTCGGGTGCGCCCTGCCGTGGCGCAGGACGGCGGTGATATCACCTTCCACGGCTTTGACCGCGGGGTGGTCTATCTGACAATGAAAGGGGCGTGCGCGGGCTGTCCTTCGTCGACCATGACGCTGAAAATGGGCATCGAAAACCTGTTGCGCCACTATATCCCCGAAGTGACCGAGGTGCGCCCTGTTGCGCTCTGATGATCTGACGCTTGGATTTGATACATCGGCCGCGCATTGTGCGGCCGCTTTGCTGTGTGGCGACGAGCTGCTCGCACAATGCCATGAGGAGATGACGCGCGGGCAAGCCGACCATCTGATGCCGCTGCTGGATGCGCTGCTGATGCAGGCCGGGCTGCGCTGGAGTGACCTTGCACGGTTGGCGGTGGGGACCGGACCAGGCAATTTCACGGGCACGCGCATTTCCGTTTCTGCTGCGCGGGGGCTTTCGCTGGGGCTGGGAGTGCCTGCGATCGGGGTATCCCTCTTTGATGCGCGCGCGCAGGGGTTGCCGCGTCCTTTGACGGTAGTCGAGGATGCAAGGCGGGGTGAGGTCTATCTACAGCAATTCACGCCCGATCCAGAGCCGCCGCTCGTGCTTGACCCGTCCGATGCGCAGAGCTTCGAGGCTTATTCGGTCGTCGGCAGCGCAGCAGAGCTTTGGGCGGCGCAGACCGGCACCGAGGTGCTGCGCCCGGCCTATCCGTTGGCCGAAGCCATTGCGCGGGCCGCCTTCGCTCAGCGCGGGCAACCCCATTCGCGTCCCGCGCCGCTCTATTTGCGCGCGGCCGATGCCGCGCCGCCTTCGGATCCCGCCCCGAAACTTCTGCCATGACGCCAGAGGCGCTGGCGCAGCTTCATGCGGCCTGTTTCACGCAGCCACCGCCATGGACGGTGCATGCCTTTGCCGAGCTACTGGCCGATCCGGGCTGTGTCGTATGCATGCGCGCGTCGCAGCAAGAGCTGGCCGCCTTCGCTTTGTTCCGGGTAGTGCTGGACGAGGCGGAGCTTCTGACCCTGGCGACTGCACCTTTGGCGCGCCGGTCGGGCCATGCGCGTTCGCTCCTGCGCGAGGGGTTGGCGTTGGTAAAGGCGCGCGGTGCCGAAATCTGTTTTCTTGAAGTTTCGGTCGACAATTCCGCGGCACGCGCATTGTATCATAGCGCCGGATTTGTACAGCAGGGCAGGCGCAAAGCCTATTATCGCGCCGCCGGTCATGCCCCGGTGGATGCGCTGATTTTGCGCGCGCCCGTGCTGTGATGCGGCCCGAGAATACCGCTCTTGCGCGGACACAATAATTTGCAGTTGACCCCCCCGGAAAATGAAGGGTTAATCAGAGCAATCGCGCGCCGCATCAAAGGCCTCGAAAGTTCCCTCTGCGCAAGACAGAGGCCCAACAGGAGTAATTGCATGACAGTCTTCAACCCTCTGGTCTGCGCAGCGTCCGCTCTGGCGCTGAGTGCCTCGATCGCGCATGCCGACCCCGCGCTGATGTTCGATCTGGGTGGAAAATTCGACAAGTCCTTCAACGAGGCCGCGTTCAACGGGGCAGAGCGCTGGCGTGACGCGACGGGCGGAGCTTACCGCGATATCGAGATTTCCTCGGAAGCCCAACGCGTCCAGTTCGCACGGCGTCTGGCCGAGGCAGGCGCAAATCCTGTGGTGGTGATGGGCTTTGCCAATGCGCCAACACTGGAAGAAGTCGCTCCGGAATTTCCTGACACGGCTTTCGTGCTGATCGATGCCGTGGTTGATCTGCCTAACGTGCGCTCCGTGGTCTTCGCTGAAGAGCAGGGCAGCTATCTGGTGGGCATGTTGGCCGCCATGGCATCCGAGTCCGGCACTGTGAGTTTCGTCGGCGGTATGGAAATCCCGTTGATCACCGCCTTTGCTTGTGGCTTTGCGCAGGGCGCCAAGGCGGTTGATCCCGATATCAATGTCATCGTCAATTACACAGGCAGTACGCCGAGCGCCTGGAACGACCCGGTGCGCGGTGGGGAAATTGCGCGGGCGCAATTCAGCCAGGGCTCTGACATCGTCTTTGCCGCTGCCGGGGGAACGGGTCTGGGCGTGTTGCAGGCGGCCGAAGATGCCGGACTGAAATCGATCGGTGTCGACAGCAATCAGAACCATTTGCATCCTGGCTCGGTCCTTACCTCGATGCTCAAGCTCGTCGATCAGGCCGTTTTCGATGCGTTCACCGATGGACCGGACATGGAAACCGGGGTGGTCACGCTTGATCTTGCCGCCGGGGGCGTCGGGTATGCGCTGGACGAGCATAATGCAGATCTGATCACAGAGCAGATGCAGGAAGCCGTGGAAGCTGCGAAAGCTGCGATTATCGCAGGCGAGATCATTGTGCATGACTACCGCACTGACAGCACTTGCCCGGTCTTCTGATCTCAGATGGCACAACAGGACGCAAAAGGGACGCGGCAGGAGACTGCCGCCCCATCTCCGCTCGCAATAGAATTACGCGGTATTTCAAAGGCTTTTGGGCCAGTTCAGGCCAATAAGAACATCTCGATCAAGGTGCGGCGTGGCACGATCCACGGGATCGTCGGCGAGAATGGCGCAGGCAAATCCACGCTGATGTCGATCCTCTATGGGTTTTATCAGGCTGACGCCGGCGAGATTTTCATCAATGGTGACCGCATCGAGATCACCAGCAGCCCGGTTGCGATCAAGGCTGGCATCGGGATGGTGTTTCAGCATTTCAAGCTGGTCGAAAATTTCACGGTGCTTGAAAATGTGATCCTTGGAGCGGAAGGCGCGGCGCTTTTGCGCCCGGCGCGCGCCAAGGCGCGCGGCTTGTTGAAAGATCTGGCGCGTGAATTTGAGTTGCATGTCGATCCTGATGCACTGATTGAAGATCTGTCTGTAGGTCATTTGCAGCGCGTCGAAATCCTCAAGGCGCTGTACCGGGAAGCGGATATCCTGATCCTGGACGAGCCGACAGGTGTTCTGACCCCAGCGGAAGCCGATCATCTCTTCCGCATCCTGCGCGGCTTGCGCGAGCAGGGCAAGACGATCATCCTGATCACGCACAAATTGCGCGAAATCATGGATATAACAGACGAAGTTAGCGTGATACGTCGCGGCGAGATGGTTGCAACGCGACAGACAGCGCAGACGAATCCGACCGAGCTGGCTGAGTTAATGGTGGGGCGTAAGGTCTTGTTGCGCGTGGATAAAACACCCGCAACTCCCGGCGCGGAGGTGTTGCGGGTCGAAGGCTTGCGGCTGAAGGATGCGCAAGGGGTCGAGCGGCTGCGCGGGCTGGATTTCAATGTGCGTGCGGGGGAAATCGTCGGGATTGCCGGTGTTGCGGGAAATGGGCAATCTGAGTTGCTCGAAGTGTTGGCAGGACTGCGCGCGGCGCAGGGTGCGGCATGGCTGCGCGATGCGCCCTTGCCCCTGTCAGGCAAGGGCTGTGACGCGCAATCGCGCCGCGCCGCGCGGATCGCTCATGTCCCGGAAGATCGCCACAAGCGCGGGCTGGTGCTGAATTTCCGCGCCTGGGAGAATACGGCCCTCGGCTATCACCATGACGCGGGTTACAATCCGTCTTTCTGGAAAATGGACCAGAGCGCGATCATCCGCGATACCGCGGAGAAAATGACGGCGTTCGATGTTCGCCCGCCCGACCCGCAACTGAAAGCGCGCGGGTTTTCGGGGGGCAACCAGCAGAAGATTGTCCTGGCGCGCGAGATCGAACACACGCCTGACCTGCTTCTGGTGGGCCAGCCCACGCGCGGGGTTGATATCGGTGCGATCGAATTCATCCACCAGCGGCTGATCCGTCTGCGGGATGCAGGGGCGGCGATCCTGCTGGTCTCGGTTGAGCTCGACGAGATCATGGCACTGTCCGACCGTATTCTGGTGATGTTTGACGGCCAATTAATGGGCGAGCGCCTGCCAGAGGCCACGAATGCACAGGATCTGGGGATGATGATGGCGGGCATGGCATGAGCACGGGGAGAAAACTGCCGGAATGGGCTGATATCACGCTGGTCCCGTTGGTCTCTGTCGCGCTGGCCTTTGTGTTGTCTGCAGGGCTGATCTGGGCCATTGGAGAAAGCCCATGGGCCGCGATCAAGCTGATGGTCGAAGGCGCGTTCGGCTCGACCTATGGCTGGGGCTACACGCTTTATTATGCGACGAATTTCATTTTCACGGGCCTTGCGGTTGCCGTGGCCTTTCAGGCGCGTCTGTTCAATATCGGCGGCGAAGGGCAGGCTTTGGTCGCGGGGCTGGGTGTGGCGCTGGTCTGCCTCTATATTCCCTGGCCGCATTGGTCACTGGCGCTGTTGGGCGCGTCATTGGGGGCGGCGCTCTTTGGCGCGCTCTGGGCGCTGATACCCGGCTACCTGCAGGCCAAGCGCGGCAGCCATATCGTGATCACCACGATCATGTTCAACTTCATCGC
>REBU01000045.1 GCA_007692585.1 Paracoccaceae bacterium
AGGCTCATCGCAAAAGGATCAATCTGCATCCCAAAAAACATCTGGAATGGGGGCAACATAAGCGGGGGCTATTCGAAGCGTAGCGGCAAATTGAACTGATGACTGCCCGAAATCCCGGCTGGTGCGCGCGGCAGGCGCGCGCGTTGCACTGCACTGATGGCCGCGGCATCAAGCGCAGCTTGGCCTGAGCTCTGCGCAACCGAGACGCTGACCAGGCGCCCATCGGCAGCGACTTGCAAGCGCAACTGCACGACCCCGCGCGCGCGCAGGGCCGGGCTGCGCTGCTGGCGCTGGATCGCGGCGCGAATGGCCCCACCCCATTGCGCGAGTTGGCTGGCGCTGGCGGACGTGCCACTTTGCGTTTGCGCATCGCCTCTGCCTTGTTGCGCGGTCTGGCCTTGCCCTGCTGCGCGTGAGGCGGCACGGCCGCCCGACTGCGGCGGGGGCGCCGCGCGCGGGGTCGGTGCGGCGGGGCGTGCCCGCGGGCGCGGCGTGTCGCGGCGTTCGGGCTGGGCGAAGAGCTGCGGCACAGGGTCGGCTTCAGGCAAAACATCTCGCAAGGCCGGGGGCGTCATGGGTTGGACCAGACGTGTTGCATCGGACGGAGCGATCACAGGATCGGGCAGCGCGTCAGGCACAGGGGCTGCAACAGGCATGGGTTGGGGTTCAGGCGCGAGCGCGGGCGGAGCGTCCCAACGGGCCACCATCTCGGCAATGGCCTGATCCGCGCCAGCGAGGGGCGCACCGGGCTGGGTGATGTCCTGCGCCCCGCCCGCGCCCCCTGCGGCCATGCCATCGGGTTGCGTCGCGGCAAACACCGCCAGATGCGCAAGCGCTGCGACAGAGGCAAAACCGAGAAATTCCAGCGCCGGTTTCATTCTGCCCCCGTGATGGCGGCCAGTGTAACCTCGGTGATCCCGGCCTGCGCCAGATCGCGCAAGGTTGCTGCAAACATCTCTGCCGCTAGTGCTGCATCCGCGCGCAGGATCAGCGGGCCGGGTGCCATGGCCAGCGCCGCGAGCGCTTCCGCGCCTTGCAGTTCGTCATGGATCAGCACACCATCCGCCCCAAGCCATGCAACGCGCGCGGCCTCAGGCAAGGGCGCATTTGTCCGCGTGAGAACGGGCGGCGTGAGCTCGACCGGGTCGGTGGGTGCGATCTGGGCAGACATCAGGAAAAAGATCAGAAGCAGGAACACCACATTGATCATCGGCACCACGCTTTCGCGCGAGGGCTTGCGGGGCGGAGGCGAGAAATCCAGCCCGCTCATGGGGTCACCACGACAAGGCGCGCATGCCCTGACGCCTGCAACAGTTCCGTCACGCGGGCCACGTCCTGCACGCGCGCGCCGTCGCGCGGGCGCAGGATGATGAGCGCGTCGGGCGTGGGCATCAGCGGGACGAGCGCACCGGCCAATACCTCCGCGTCAGTCACAACCCCGTTAAGCCAGAGCTGCGCGCCGTCGAATTCAACAAGGCGGGGCGGGCCATCATAGGACGCAGCCCCGCTGCCACCAGGCGCGAGCGCGAGCCCCACATCCTGCCCGAAGCGCGCGGCCAGCATGAAGAACACCAACAGCAGGAACACCACGTCAATCATTGGCGTCAGGCTGGGGCGGCGCGCAGGGCGCGGGGTTGCGAAGCGAAACATCAAGCGCACCCTGAGGTGAAGATGCGTGTGGCAAGGTCTTCAAGGTCAAGCTGCACGCGGTCGCAGATGCTTTCGAACCAGCTCAGCGCCATCGCCGCCGGGATCGCGACGGCCATGCCCGCCGCCGTGGTCAGAAGCGCCTGCCAGATGCCGCCTGCAAGTGCTGCGGGGTCCGCGCGATTGCCCTCGGCCTGCAGCGCCTGAAACGCTTCGATCATGCCCAGAACCGTGCCCAGAAGCCCGATCAGCGGCGCAATGGTTGCAATCAGTTCCAGCGCGCGCAAGCCCCGCCGCGCCTGCATCATCGCCATTTTGCCAATGCGCGCAGTTTCCTCGCGCGCGGCAGGCTCGGCCATCGCAGGCGCAAGCCGGGTCTGCATTGCGCGGCGCGCAACGCGGGCGCGCAACCCGTGGCGTGTGGCGAGCCGGGCCATTGCGTCTTCGCGCCCACCCTCCTGCCAGGCGCGCACCGCCGCTTCCGACGGGCCGCGCGACCATGCGCCGAGCCGCGCCAGATCCCAGAATTTCCACAAAATCAGCGCCGTGGTCAGCACCGATAGCACCGCGATCACCCAAAGCGCCGGGCCGCCCCGCGCCAGAAACGCCATCAGTTCCGCATCCATCCCCTACCCTCCGCTGATCCGGCCAATCGTGGCCTGCCAGTCACGCGCGCCCGCGCTGACCGCCGAGAGCACCGCCTGCCCGATCGCTTCGCCGATCGCCGTATGCAGCCCGGCATAGTCATTCGTGCCTTCGGGCGCGGCGATGGCGATGCAATCTGTCCCCGTGCCCGTCGCGCGACCGGCCCCGTCGGGCAGGTTGTGGCCGGCCTCCAGAATGGCCGCGGTGCGGGCTTGCGTTGCGATGCTCAACCCCTCCAGCAGCCCCGTTTGCGACAGCGGCGCGTCAAGCCGCAGGGCGATATTGATCGTGCCAAGCCGCGCGCGCAACTCCTGCGCCAGATCGCGGTTCCAATCGCGGCCCGAGCGGTCAACGCGGTGACCGACGCGTTCGGCATTGGACAGTCCGACCGTGGCCACGGCCTGCGCCGTGACGCCCTCAACCTGCGCGGATGCCACATGATGCGCCGTCACATCGCGCGAAGTCAGCATGCAGACGCTACCCAGCGCGCCGCGCGTGCGCAATTCCCGGCGCAGCCAGTCGCCCACATCGAGGCCCTCAGGCAGATCGGCATTGCGCACCTGCCGCCACAGGATCCGGCTTGCGCGCAGGTAGCCCGCCCCATGCGGGGCCCAGGACAGCACCGGCAAGGGCGCGCCGAGGTCGAATTCCAGCCATGGGGCGTCGAGCCGGATCATATCACCCCCACCGGCTGGACAATGGGACCGTCGGGGCTGGTGGTGATATGCGCACGGATCTGAAAGACCTCCGCAAGCAGATCGGGCGTCAACACGTCCTCGGGCCGCCCATCCGCCGCGATCCCGCCGCGCCAGAGCACCACAAGCCGCGTGCAATAGCGCGCCGCCAGCCCCAGATCATGCATCGAGGCGATGACCGTGCGCCCGCCTCGCGCTTCATCAGCCAGCACCTGCATCAACCCCAGTTGATGCGCGGGATCGAGTCCGGCAGCAGGTTCATCAACCATCAGAAGCGGCGTGCTCTGCGCCAGCGCCCGCGCGATCAGAACGCGGGCCTGCTCGCCGCCTGAGAGTTGCGTGGCGATGCGGCTGCGGAAGCTCTCCAGCCCCATCCGCGTAATCGCGCTGTCAATGGCGGCCTGATCCTCAGACGCGGGCGCAGCACCAGGCGCGAGATGCGGCAGACGGCCCAGCGCGATCAGCGTTTCAACCGTGACAGGCCAGGCAATTTCACGCGCCTGCGGCAACCAAGCGACCGTTTTCGCGCGGGTTTTCAGCGCCAAGGCGGTCAGCGAGGACGCGCCGCGATGCGCCATCAGCCCCAAGGCACCGCGCATCAGCGTCGTCTTGCCCGCCCCGTTGGGACCGAGCAGGCCCACGCATTCGCCCGGCCCGATCTGTAGCGCGATGTCGCGCAGCACATCGCAGGGGCCGCGCGCGACGCTGAAATTCTTGAGCATCAGCCCGCTCATGCCTGCGCCCGCGTCTTGTAGATCAGGTGCAGAAACAGCGGCGCGCCGACAATCGCGGTCAAAACGCCGAGTTTCAGATCGCGCGTAGGCAGGATGACGCGCACGGCAATATCGGCCATCAGCACCAGCACCGCCCCGCCCAAGGCCGAAGCAGGCAGCAGCACCGAGGGGCGCGCACCAACCAATGGGCGCAGGATATGCGGCACGACCAGCCCAACAAAGCCAATCGCCCCCGCCACCGCCGTCGCCGCGCCGACCATCGACGCCACGCCCAGAACCAGCGCCAACCGCAAGCGGCCCAGATGCACGCCCATGGAGGCCGCGGCATCTTCGCCTAATGTCAGCGCGTCGAACTTGCGCCCTTGTGCGAGTAGCACCAGCCCGCCCAAGACGATGAACGGGGCCGCAAGCCAAACATGGGTCATCGAGCGGTCCTGCAGCGAGCCCATCATCCAGAAGACGATTTCGGAGGCCGCGAACGGGTTGGGCGAGAGGTTCAGCACCAGCGAGGTCAGCGCGCCCGCGAGCGCCGAGACAGCGATGCCCGCAAGGATGAGCGTGATGGAGCCGCCATGCGCGCCTGCAAGTGCCAGGATGATCAGCACGGCCAGCACCGCCCCGGCGAGCGCTGCGAAAGGCAGCGCCAGCACATGCATCGCGGCAAAGCCTGTCTGGAGCGCCAGCACCGCGCCCAGCGCCGCTGATCCCGACACGCCGATCAGCCCCGGTTCGGCCAGCGGGTTGCGCAGATAGCCCTGCATCGCTGCCCCCGCCAGCCCCAAGGCCGCGCCCACCAGCACCGCGAGGATCGCGCGCGGCAGGCGGATTTCACGCATCACCAGCGTCTCGGCCAGCGCGTCGCCCCGGAACAGCGCCGACAGCGCCTGAGCGGGCGCCAGCCCTGCCGGGCCGATGAGCAGGGAGGCCGCGAAGAGCACCGCCACCAGCGCGCCGAGTGTGATCCAGAGCGCGCGCATCCTAGCCGCCCTCATGCAAGGCCGCGAGGCGCGCAATCGCGCGCAGCACGGCGGGCGTGCCGCAGACCCATTCGGCATCGCTCAGCGCATGAGCCGCATGCCGGTCGCGCAGCGCCTCCATCGCCGGATGGCGAAGAACGTCTTCGGATCTTGAAGCACCGGGATAGGGCTGGCCGGAGATCACGAGGTCAGGCATGAGCATCACCAGCCGCTCCATCGCCAGCGTGCCCCCGCCCGAAAGACCGGCTTCTGCGGCGATATTGGTGAAGCCTGCGGCGGTCAGGATTTCATGGGCGAGCGAATTTTCGCCCGAAGTGTAGTTATTGGCGTAATGCAGCGCGGCGCGGGTCGCGCGGTCACGATCTGCACGCAGGGTGGCCAGATCGGCCTCAAATTGCGCGATCACCGCTTCGGCCTCCGCCTCGCGGCCCAGTAGGCGACCGACTTCGCGGATATTTTCGGGGATGGCGTCAAGCGTGTTGACGATGGGGAGCTGCGCGACCTCAACGCCCAGACGGCGCAACAGCCCGACCGTGTAGGAGGACGTGAAGGTGCCCGCCAGGACCAGATCGGGGTTGAGGCGAAACACCTCCTCGCCCTGCCCGTAATTAATCGGGTAGCGCTGCGCTTCCTCCAGCATGACCGAGACATTGGGATCATGCGATATCCGCGAGATCGAGATGAGCTGGCCGGGCGCGGCCAGCATCATCGCCAGTTGATCCGTGCACAGATTGATCGAGACCACCCTTTCGGGTGGCCCCGCCAGCGCCGCCCCGGCCCAGAGGCCAAGGGCTGCGCCAAGGGTTCTAGAAGCGCGACGCAACGCCAAGGTAGAAGGCCCTGTCGGAGGTGGCATAGCCGGAAATCTGCTGATATTGTTTGTCGAACAGGTTCTCGACACGCAACGTCAGATCCGCGATGTCATTGACGCGGTAACGGATGCCTGCATTCACCACCGAATAGCTCGGCATCCCACCTGTGCGCCCGCCGACATGCTGCAAGCTGATATTCGAACTGACGCGGTCGTTCCATTCCGAACGCAGCCCCAAAGCAAGATCATGCCGCGGGACCCGCGCCAGCCGCGCGCCTGAGGGGTTACGCGCATCCGTGTAGGTATAGGCCAGATCGACGCGCTGCGTTTCACTCACGGGAATGGCCGCCCCCAATTCAAAACCGCGACGCCGGGTCTCGCCCTCGATGTTCTGATAGTGGTTGGTAAAGCCTGCAGGGACAGGGCTAGGGCAGACAGGGCTCCACGGCGTCGGGACTTCCCCGCAATAGGTGATCGCGTCATCCGTCGTCAGCTGAAACAGGGTTGTCGTGACCGTGGCCCCGGATGCAAAACGGTAATCAGCCCCGATTTCTGCGCTGATACTGGTTTCGGGGGCGAGGTCGGGATTGGGGGCAATGCTCCAGACCGGGTTACCCAATTGCTCGTTGATCGAGGGCGCACGGAACCCGCGCCCAAGCGCGCCCCGCAGCACAAGCCCGTCTGTCGCCTGCCATGCCGCCGCGATCCGGCCGGTGTAGAACGTGCCGAAGCCGGAATTGCGATCCGCACGGAGCGTTGCAGAGACATCCAGCCCATCGAGCGGGGCCCAGAGCGCTTGTCCGAAGACCCCGCTGGTGCGTGTGCTGTCAGGCCCTTGGCCACGCACGGTAATCGTCTCGCGCTGGGTGTCTGCGCCGTAGATCAGGGTCAGCGCCGGTGACAGCTCCGTGACGCCCTTGTAGGCGAAGCTGATGCGACGCCCCTCGAACACACCTTGCGGGTTGCCGCGCGGCTGGAACGCTTCGCGCTCAAGATCGTAGAGCGTCGCGCTTACTTCATGAACGCTGGTGCCGATGGCGTATTCCCCAAAGACCCGCGCGCCATAGTCGCGCCGTTTCAACAGGTTATCAACATCCCTGGTCGCTAAGTCGTACTCATTGTCTGAACGCTGGAAAAACGCCGACACGCCCAGTGCCCCCTCATCGGTAAGCTGGTAGCGCCCCGAAAAACTCAGACGGTTGGTTTCAAGCCCGTCAGGTTCCAGACCGGTCGCGCCGAGGAAAGGCTCATGGGTCGAAAAGCCACGGGAGCGCAGATGGCTGATATTGACCGCGGCCTCGAAACGCTCGTCGCGGAAAGCAATCCCGTAGCGGGCGAGATAGGTGCGGAAGCTCCCGGCCTCAAGCTGCACGCTCTGGGTGAAGCCGTCTTCGGTTGCCCCAAGTGTGCTGATATTCACCACACCACCGACGGCAGACCCGCCGTAAAGCGCGGATTGCGATCCGCGCAAGATCTCGATCCGGCCAATATCCGCAGTGGAAAGGGTGCCGAAATTAAATGCTGTCTGCGGGGAGGACGGATCATCAACGCGGATGCCGTCCACATAGACCGCGACATATTCAGGTCCGGCCCCGCGAATGCGCAAGCTGGCCGAGCCACCCAGACCACCGTTTTGCGTGACTGTCACACCGGGCAGTCGGGCGAGGTAATCGACAAGCTGGATCGCGCCATCGGCTTCAAGATCCTCGCGCGTCACGACGCTGACTGATGACGCGGCGCGCGACAGCTCCGTGGGGGTAAGATTGGCGGAAAATGTCACTTCTTCCAGATTGATGATCTGCTGCGCGCTTGCGGGAGCAGCCAGCGCGCCCACCAGCGCGGTCGAGGCGCAGAGCCTCAGGAATGTGTCTTGCATCTGCAACACCTTGTTGCGACCCGGTCAGGGGCCGTGATCAGAAGTCTTGTCATACGGATGCAAACGCACCGCAGACGGCGAAAGATGCCACCGCTACGGTAAAACCGTTACCCGCAGCGCCACCCGCGCCGGGATAGGGTGATCACTTTGGCAGGTCTCCTGACTCGCGGGTCTCAGCTCTGTCGGGCCTTCCCATGACTTGCGTCACAGTGGCATATGCCGACATCGCTCGCCGCCTACAGTTGCGGGGGCAGTCACGGAATTGCGCCCTATCTGGCCGCGCACCGCGTTCCCTATTACCGAAGGCAAGTGCCTTCGAACCAAAGTAACGATGGGTTAACACTCGAATAGAGATTCGACAAGCATCGACACGGGCCCCGGACACAGCTTTCGCATGCTGGACGCGGGTGAGGACACTGGTCTGGGCTGTGGTGCGGCACTCGTCAATTCTCTGGACCTCTCGCGCTGAGCAGAATACCACACTTATCGCGAGCAACAGGGTCGACCAAAACACCAGAACGCGAAACACGCATTGATCAGGACGACAGTTTGTCATGGGCGAGACCGACCGCACCATCGCTGCTGGCCCCAGGCTGTCGCCTGCAGAGGAACGGCTGCTCCTTTTGTTGTCGCGCCCGGCCCTGACCCCGGAGCAAACCGCAACCGCCTTTGAATTGTGCGCGCAGGTGACACAATGGCCGTTGCTGATCACGACGAGCTACAGGAAATTCGTTCTGCCTATGGTCTTGGGCAACCTGTCCGGGCTGCCGCCCGACGCCATGCAGGAGAATCTGCGCAAGTCGATGCGGACCATGTCGCGGACCATCACCTCCATGACGCTGCAAAGGCTGGCGGCTTTTGACTGGTTTCATGCGCATTGCGTTCTGCCAGCCGGCGTCGAGTATGCTTATTTCAAGGGCCCTGCCCTTGCATCGCATCTCTATCCCGATCCGTGCGCCCGCTTTTTTCGCGATGTCGATATTCTGGTGGCCGCGCAAGATCGTCTTAACCTGTTGCGGCGTGCACGCGATCTGGGTTGCAAACTCTATGGACATGCCTGGGCCGATGCAACGGAACTGAGCCTTGTCGATGACACTGCGCTGGAGGATTTCCTGTTCATCAATTCGGTGCCGCATATCATGACGCCGCAAGGGCTGCTGGTCGAGATGCACACCGAGATCGATTATCACACATCGCTTTTCGACACGCGTGCGCTCCTGCGGGGCAGCATGGATGTGACCATTCGCGGGCAGCCGGTCAGGATGCTGTCTGATACCGAACATTTCGTCTTCATCTGCTATCACCACACGCGGCATATGTGGAGCAAGTTGCACTGGATCGCCGATCTCGATGCGTTCTGCAATGCGCCTGGTTTCGACCGCACGGCTGCTCTGGCGCTCGGTCGCAGGCTCAGGATCGAAACCACGATCAGTGCCGCGCTGGAGTTGCATGATCTGGCGTCGCAGGGCAGACATCCGTCAGAATTTGACCGCCTTACGCCCGGCGCTGATCTGCTGCAGGCTTGTCTTGAAACGCTGGGCGGCGATCTGGAGCTGGAAACCGCGCTGCGCAGGCGGCGCAAACAGCGCGCGTTTGCGCTGGGTTTTGACTGGCAACCGACACCAGTATCGCACTGGCATCGGGTGTGGCTTCGGCTGCGCAAGATCAAGGTCAGCTATGCGGTTTTTCGCCGTATCCCGGGCGGGCGCAACTGGCGTCACCTGCGCTACGGTTGCGCACTCGGGATACGCGTGATGACCGACGGCCCCCGCGCCCTGCGCGCAGCGCTCGGGCGGCGCGCGTGACCCCTAGCCCCGGCCACGATAGGGTGCAACGCCCTGATCGGGGATCCAGACACCTTCGGGCGCAGCGCCGGTCTGCCAGAAGACATCGATCGGAATGCCCCCGCGCGGATACCAATAGCCGCCGATGCGCAACCATTGCGGGCTCAGGAAATCGCGCAACCGCCGCGCAATGGTGATCGTGCAATCCTCATGAAACGCGCCGTGATTGCGGAAGGACCCGAGATAGAGCTTGAGCGACTTGCTCTCGACCAGCCACTGCCCCGGCACATAGTCGATCACCAGATGCGCGAAATCGGGCGCGCCAGTCATCGGGCAGAGCGAGGTGAATTCCGGCGCGACGAACCGGACGCAATAGGCCAGATCCGCTTGCGGGTTTTGCACGCGCTCAAGCTCCGCCTGTTCGGGATTTTCAGGCAGGGGCGTGGCCCCGCCAAGCTGCGTCAGGCCGCTATAAATGCTCTCGCTCATGGCTCATACTCCTTTCTGGGAGGGCGCGCCGGCAAACGCCGCGCGCCAGAAATCGGGGTCGTCATATGCGGTTGGGTCGGGGATGGCAGCCAGATGAAACGCCTCGCGCCGCTCGACACAGGTGCCACAGCGACCGCAATGGTTCAGCCCGCCCTTGTAGCACGACCAGGTCTGCGCGAAGGGCGTGTTGACCGCCGCGCCTGCGCGCACGATATCAGCCTTGGTCGCGGCGACGAAAGGCGTTTGCAGGCGGATATCGGCATAGCCCTCGAGAGCCGCGCGCTGCATGTCGGCAAACGCCTGCGTGAAACCAGGGCGGCAATCAGGATAGATGAAATGATCGCCACCATGCACGCCAATCGCGACCGCGTCATCGCCCTCAGCTGCGGAAATGCCGAATGCGATGGTAAGCATGATCGCATTGCGATTGGGCACGATCGTCAGCTTCATCGTGTCTTCGGCATAGTGCCCGTCAGGCACCTCGACGCTATCGGTCAGCGCAGAGCCGGTCAGCACGGCCCCGATGCTGCGCATGTCGATGATGTGATGCGTAACCCGCAGTCGCTGGGCGCAATCGGCGGCATAGCCAAGTTCCTTGCGGTGACGCTGGCCATAGTCAAATGAGGTGAGCCGCGACAGCGTCCCCTGATCCGCCAGAACATGCGCAAGCGCGACTGAGTCCAGCCCGCCAGAGCAGATGAGATTGGTCGTCATGTCTCGTCCTTGTTTTGGTAACCGGGTAGGCTGCGACCGGTGCGAATTGGCTACTGCGCGCGTGCGCGAAAGACAACCCCTTTGCCGGGCTCAGGGCACATCAAACAAGGGCTCTGCCGCGACCGTGCGCAAGAGCGCGATCAGCCCGTCGACATAATGCGCCGCTGTCGCCTCGCCTTTCTCAGCCGTGGCAATCGCGGCATTGCCGACGGTCCCGGCCGCGTTCAGGTCGGACGAAATCCAGCCATAGGACACAGGGCCAATCGGTGAGATCGCGCCTGCCTCGGCGCTGGAGATGAAATCGCGCGCCTGCGTCATGTCGACCAGCTCAGGGCGAAACGCGAGCATCAGCGAGGTTTCCACATCGCCGCCATGGATGCCGTAAGCCAGTTCATGCGCGGGATACATGCCGTCGGGCTGGCCAAAGCTGCCCCATTGGCATTTGACCGCCAGCATCCCAGCCTGCACCCGCAATTCCCGCGACAGGATCGAGATCAGGTCGAGATTGCCGCCGTGGCTGTTGACGATGACGATCTTGCGCACGCCCGCCCGCGCGACCGAAAGCCCGATCTCGGTCCAGATGCGCAGTGCGTTTTCGGCACTCAGCGTCAGCGTGCCCGGCGCGTGCAGATGCTCGTTCGATTTGCCGACCGCCTGCACCGGCAGGATGCGGATATCCAGATCCTCGGGGCAGCGGCTGCGCAAACGCGCGAGCAAGCCCTCGGCGATCATCGTATCGACGCCCACGGGCAGATGCGTGCCATGCTGTTCAATCGCCGCCGTGGGCAGGATCGCGATGGTGCGCATCGGGTCGATATCGGCATATTCGGTGGTGCGGTATTCCGCCCAGTCCAGTCGGCGCATCGGGGGCCTCATGTTGCGTAGGTGGCGCTCAGGCGCGATTGCAGATAGGCCGCGCCAGTGGTGGGCGCGTATTTCGCGGCCCCTGTGCCCGGCAGGGCGGTGATCTGCGCGTCCGGGTTGGGGTCGAGGAAGAACGCCACCGACTGGCGCGGGCGCGGCGGCGGCAGCACGCGATGGGGCGTCGAGACATAGATATCATTCGTCCAACGCATCAAGCAGTCGCCGATATTGACCACGAACGCGCCCGGCACATGCGGCACGTCTTGCCAATCGCCCCCACGCGGGCGCACTTGCAACCCCGGCGCGCCGTCGGTCAACAGCAGCGTCAGCGCGCCGTAATCCGTATGCGCGCCCGCGCCGATCTCGCCCGACGCGCCCGACGCCGCCGGGTAGGAGAGCAGGCGCAGCGTGGCCATGGGCGCGTCGAAATGCGGCGCGAAGTGCTGGGGCGGCAGGCCGAGGTCGCGGGCCACGGGCTCCAGCAGCGCCACGCCAAGGCCCCAGACCGCGTTGAAATAGTCGAGCATCACCGGGCGAAACTCCAGCAGATCGGGCCAGAGATTGACACCACGAAACGGCTCGCCGCGCAGCACGCGCGGATCATCCGGGGCAAGGTCGAGGCCGATATTGAACGCTTCCTTGCGGTCGATCTGCCCCGAGCTCTCATCGAGCGATTCCGAGCCGAGATACGCCCAGCCGCGATTATGCGGGTTGCTGGCGATGGAAAGCGGGCGCTTGGCGGTTTCCGGCAGCGCGAAAAACCCCTGCGCCTGACCAAAAACCTGCGCGATCAACTCGGGCGCGATGCCGTGGCCGGTGAGCAGGAAAAACCCTGTCTCGCGGCAGGTCGCGCCCAAAGCGCGGGCAAAGCTGTCGGGGTCGCGCGCATTGTCGCGCCAGTCGAGGACCGGCACGCTCATACCTGCACCTGTTGGCCTTGCGGCTCAGCACCGATCAGCCCCGCCATGGCACGGCCCACGCGGGTCAGATGCGCGGCGCGACTGGCAGGCGTAGAGCTGTCCATCAGGTAATGCGCGGCATATGCCGTGCGGGCGCGCCTGGCGCAAAGGAGCCGCACCCCGCGCAGGAGCGTGCGCTTGCCCGGTGCGCCGACGAAGAAGGTCAGCCACCGGCTCGCCCCGCAGGTGGTGAAGGCGCCGAGCCGCGTGATATGCGTCAGCCCCGGACGGATGGTCTTGTTCACCCCGTCGGGCATCAGGAAGGCCACATCGGGCAATAGCACGCGGTCGAGCCAACCTTTCAGCATCGCAGGCAGCCCGTACCACCATGTCGGATAGACGAAAATCAGCGTGTCACACCATTCGATATCCGTGGCGGCCGTGTCCACGGGCGCGCGATTGGCGGGGGTGTCAAGATAGCCCTGCCATTCGGATTGCGTGAGGCACGGCTGAAAGCCTTCGGCATAAAGATCGCGCAGGCGGATTTCAGCACCTGCCGCGCGCAGATGCTCCAGCACCACATCGCGGACAGCGGCGGTAAAGCTCGCCGGGTCGGGGTGGCAATAGATGACGAGCGCGCGCATCAGAAGACCTCCATCTCGCGGCCCACGCGGGCCAAGAAACCCGCACGCGTGACATCATTGGCACGATTCATGTCATACAGCGCGAGATAGCGCAATTTCTCGGGCCGGGTGACGTGCCAGAGCGCGCGTTTGACGACATGGCGCGGCGGATCGCCTGCCAGCAGCGCGCGAACTCTGGTGCCGCCATAGGTGGTCACTGCGGCCAGTTTGCGGATATGGGTCAGGTTCGGGCGCACCTTGCCCTCTTCCAGCCGAAACGATACGCCGGGCAGGAATACACGGTCGAAAAACCCTTTCAGGATCGCGGGATAGCCAAAGTTCCAGACCGGGAAGACCAGCACCAACGCCTGCGCGGCCAGCACGCGGTCAACGTAAGGCTGCACCGGGGCCGTGTTCGGGCCGACATCATGATACCCGCGCCGCTCGGCCTCAGACAGCACCGGCGAGAAGCCTTCCGCGTTCAGGTCACAATCATCCACCTCCCAGCCGCGCGCCTTCAGCGTCTCGACCACGCGGGCATGCAGCGCGGCGGAAAAACTTTCCGCGCAGGGGTGGGCGAAGAGGACGAGCGTGCGGGTCATTACTCGGCGGCCTTCATGCCGGGATACTCGTAGATGCGCTCGAATTTCCAGGCCGGATCGTCCCAGGCGATCATCTTGCCGGGATTGAGCAACCCCTTTGGATCGGCCTCGCGCTTGAAATTCAGCTGCCGGTCATCGACCGTCTGCCGCCCGCCCTCTTCCAATGTGAAGCGATGCGGGTTGAAGATCATGCAGCCCGCGTCCTCATGCATGCGCACGATCTCATCCAGCCGTTCTTCAGTGGTGAATTTCACCAGTGACAGCCCTGCGAACATCACCTTGCCATTTTCGCGGATCACTTCGAGGTGCTGCAGCACTTCGGGCGACAGCGCCGCGCGCATCGCCTGCACTTTCGCGATATGGTCAGGGTAGCCGTAGCGCACCTGCAGATAGGTGATGCTTGGGTCCATTTTCAGCGCGCGCAGGGTGGTGTGGTTCCAGCCATATTCAAACACATGGCCCGGATCGCGCGGCCAGTCATTGGCGTCGGACTGGTAGATCACGCGGGCGGCAGGGCGGCGGGCGGTGAAAGTGTTGAACCCGTCCATCGATTGGGGTGCTACCATCAGGCCGACCAGATGCGTGCCCTCGGTGACATGCGGCGCGACGCGCTGGAAATAGCTATGCGCCGTAGGGGCCTCATAGACCGAGGCGATCTTGATCAGGATCCCGTCCTGATTGGCGAGCTCTTCCGTGTAGCGGATCGCGTCATCGAAATCGTCAAAGGCCACGAACAACCCGACCCAGTCATAGGCGGGCGCGAGCGGCATTTCCAATTCGGTGATGATCCCGTTCGTGCCGTAAGCGTGGCTCACGCGGGCCAGTTCCTCGCCGCGGAATTCCAGAACGCGCGGCTCTTCTTCCATCGTCACAACCCGCAGGCGGATGATATTGCCCAGGTCGCGTAAGGACCCCCAAGTACAGGAGCCGATGCCGCCAGAGCCCCCCGCGACAAAGCCGCCAATCGTCGCCGTGGCCCAGGTCGAGGAAAACATGCGCAATTCCTGCCCGGAATGGGCCTTGCAGGCTGCGTCCACGTCTTTGAGCAGGCAGCCCGGCTCCACGATCACGCGGCCCGGATGGACCTCTTTCACGGACGCCATGTTCTTCAGATGCAGGATGCAGCCGCCCGCCATGGGCATGGCCTGCCCGTAATTGCCGGTCCCTGCCCCGCGTGTTGTCACGGGCACGTTGTGGGCGTAGCAGGCGCGCAGCACTTCGATCACCTCGGCTTCACTCTTGGGCGAGACCACGAAATCGCCCTCCAGATGGTCCATGCGGGCCTTCAGGACCGGCGAATACCAGAAGAAATCGCGGCTCTTGGCGCGGATCGAGGTCGGGTTCTCGTCCAGTTCCAGATGCGACAGGGCAGCTTTGGCGGCAGCGATATTGGCGGTCATGATGTCCTCATCAAATGGTCGAGTTCAGCGTAATCGGGCAAACGGCGGTCAATCGCGCGGCCCTGCCGCAGCACGATACGGTCGGATTGCGGCCGGGCCAGCGCTTCGGTCCAGCTGCGCGCGGGCAGGATCACCAGATCAGCGGGCGAACCGGGCGTAAGGCTTGGGCCAGGCAGGCTGCAGGCACGCGCAGGATTGCCCAGAAAGGCGTTGATCCAGTCGGGGTCGGAATGGTCCAGATGGGCGATGCGCGTGGCTTCGCGCCAGACCTCGATCATGTCGAGATCACCATAGGCGTAAAACGGATCGCGCGTGTTGTCCGACGCAAAGCTGACATTGATGCCGCGCGCCTTCATTTCATGGACGAGCGTGATGCCGCGCCAGCGGGGCGTGCGCCCGGGCGTGCGGTCCTGCAGATACATGTTGCACATCGGCAGCGACACGATGTTGAGCCCCGCACGCGCCACCAGATCGAGGGTTCCCAGCGCCTCGGCCTCTGGCTGGACGGCGAGCGAGCAGCAATGGCCGACCGTCACCGGCTTGTCATAGCCGAGTTCCAGCACTGTTTCGGCAATCACCCGCAGCGTCGCAGCAGCAGGGTCGCCCGTTTCATCCGCGTGGAAATCAACTTCCAGATCGCGGTCCATGGCAAGCTTGAAGAACCCGTGCAACTGCCCGCGCAGCTCTGGCACAGGATAGGTCACAAGCCCCAGCACACCGCCATGCTCGGCCACGATATCAGCAGTGCGCGCGTAGTCGCCTGCCATATCGACCTTGTCCACGCCTGCAAGTGCGGCACCTTGCAACGCGATTTTCCCGGCCCATTCTTCGCGCAATTCCGCAAAAACCGGCCATGAAATCGCGTCTTGCGGGGCGATGGAGTCAATATGCGTGCGGATCGCGCGCGTGCCGTAAGCATAGGCGCAGCGCAGGGCGAAATCCATGCGCGCGCGCACATCCTCGGCGCTCCATGCGGCCTGTCGGTCTGCTGCGACAGTGGTCAGCGCGCCCATGAAGGTGCCGTCGGGATTGGGGCTGCGCGGCCAGATATGGCCCTTGTCGAGATGCGTGTGCATGTCGATGAAGCACGGGAGCACCAGCGCGCCGCCCATGTCTATCACCGGCACATCTGCGCGCTCGGAAATCGCGGTCCCGTCGATGGTGAGCGCATGGCGCGTCAATCCGCCCGACTGTCCCAGCAGGCAGGCAGGCACTGTGATATTGTCCAGCCGGAAGGGGCCGGTCGCAGGCAGGGTCTTGAAATCCATCAGGTCTCTCGCTTCAGGGCACTTTCATGCCATTTACGCAGCAGCATATGGCTGAGGAAAGACAGCCCCGCAAAAATCACGACGCCCGTGACCGCGATCAGGATGAGAGCTGCGAACATGCGCGGGATGTTCAGGCGATACCCGGCCTCAAGGATGCGAAACGCCAACCCCGATCCGATCCCGCCCGTGCCCGCGACATATTCCGCGACCACGGCCCCGATGAGCGCAAGCCCGCCTGCGATGCGCAGCCCCCCCAGGAAATAGGGCAGAGCCGAAGGCAAGCGCAGATAGCGCAAGGTCTGCCAGCGCGTCGCGCCATAGATGCGGAACAGGTCGCGCAGATTGTGATCAGCAGAGTTCAGCCCCAGCGTGGTATTGGCGAGGATGGGAAAGAAGGCCACAAGCCAGGCACAGATCAGCAACCCCGCCGTGCGGCTATCGACATAGATGAAGATCAGCGGCGCGATGGAGACAACCGGCGTCACCTGCAGGATCACCGCATAGGGGTAGAAGGACATCTCGACCAGACGGCTTTGGGTGAAGGCGACGGCCAGCCCGACGCCGCCGATCACCGCCACGGCGAGCGCCATCATGGTGATCTGCAGCGTCACCAGAAGCGCGTCGAAGAGCATTGGCCAGTCCTTGATCAGCGTCTCCAGCACCAGACCGGGGCGCGGCAGGATGAAATGCGGGATCTCGTTCCAGACCACCAGCCGGTCCCAAAACCAGATCAGCGCGATCATGACCGCGACTGGCAAGAGCCATTTGCCGAAGCGATCAAAGCGCGCAGCGCGCTGGCGGCGCAGGTCTTCGGCGTCAAAGAGCGGTTGGTTTTCGGCAATGCTCATGCAGGCTCCCCCATCGCGTCATGCAGCGCTTCCGAAGTCTGGCGGCAGAGCGCGGCATATTCGGCAGAGGTGCGGAATTCTTCGCTGCGCGGATAAGGCGCATCGACCTGCACTTCGCGGATCACCCGACCGGGGCGCGCAGCCATGACCACGATCCGGTCGGACAGAAAGACAGACTCAAATACCGAATGGGTCACGAAAATCACGGTGCAGCCGATCTTGGATTTCAGCGCCAGCAGGTCATTGTTCAGCCGGAAGCGCGTGATCTCGTCGAGGGCGGCGAAAGGCTCGTCCATCAGGATCAGCCGCGGCTTCGTCACCATCGCGCGAGCGATGGAGACACGCATCTTCATGCCCCCCGACAACTCGCGCGGATAGGCTTCGAGGAACTTTTCCAAGCCCACCAGCCGCAGCGCTTCCATGATGTCGTCCTTGACCGAGGCATAGCTCTTGCCCTTCAGCCGGAAGGGCAGCCAGACATTCTGCGCCACTGTCGCCCAGGGCATCAGCGTCGGTTCCTGAAACACCACGCCGAGATCGTTTTCAGACTGCCCCCCGGCCCAGTTGATCCGCCCGCTGCTGGGGATCGACAGCCCTGCGATCAGCCGCAGGGCCGTGGATTTGCCGCAGCCCGATGGCCCCAGAAGCGAGATGAAATCACCTTCATTCACCGAAAGGTTCATGTCGCGCAGCGCCACCACATTCCCGTTGAAGGTCTTGGTGACATTGCTCATATCGAGCACAGGCGGGCGCTGGCCCAGCGGCGGGGGTTTCATGGCGGCTCCGTTTCGCAAGTCGGCGCTTATTGCGGACGCAATTCCAGGCCCAGACCGTTGCCCACGAAATCGAAATTCACCGCAGAGGTCCAATCCAGCCCGGCATCGACCACCCCGGCCTCAACCATGGCCGCATAGAAGCCCTCGACCGCTTCCGGGGTCATCGCCCCGATGCCCAGCTCCAGCGTGTCACCACTGTCCACGATACCGTTTTCGATCATCATCGAAATGGCGAAATCCACCTTGTCACGGGTCATGTCGGGATTGGCTTCAAGGATCATGGCGATCGCGCCTTCATTGTCGCCATAGAGGAAATTATACCACCCGAGGATCGAGCCATTGACGAAGCACTCCACCACTTCAGGGCTGTTATCGATGGTCGACTGCATCACCTCGACCGTAGTAGCGTAGGTCGAATAGCCCGCATCGGCGATCAGGAAGACATTGGGCATGAAGCCTGCCTCGGTCAGGATCGCGAAGGGCTCTGACGACAGGAAGCCCTGCATCCCCATGCGCTTGTCGGCAAGGAAGGGCGCGGGATTGAACGTATAGGGGCGGCGCTGCTCGACCGTGAAGCCATGCGCGGCGATCATCCACTGGTAATAGGACGTGAAGCCATTATCGCCGATCAGCAGGGTCAGATCTTTCAGCTCTTCCCAGGTATCAGCCTCGCCGGGATGCGAGATGATCACCTGCGGATGCTTCTGGAAGGTCGCCATGACGGCAACGACGGGAATATTCTCGGCTGCGGCGTTGAACGCCTGCAACAGATCACCGCCCATATGGAACTGGATGCGATTGGCCATCAGAAGGGCCCCGTTATTGACCTGCGGACCGCCGGAAATGATTGTGACATCCAGCCCGCATTCAGCATAGGTGCCGTCGGCGACGGACTGATAGAAACCGCCATGTTCCGCCTGTGGCAACCAGTTTGTGCCGAATGTGACAGGTGTCAGGGCAAGAGCGCCGGTGACAGAAGACGTCAGCGCAATCACGGACAGGGAGGCAGGTTTCAACATGGCAAAACTCCGTGGATAAAGGTTGCGTTTTGATCGCAACACCACCCGAGCAAGTCATTTCCAAACCCGTTACCCCCTGACCCGCGCCCAGCAATCGCCCAGTTTATGGGCAGCCAGGAAAGGAATCGGCGCAAAATTAAGCGCCCAGCGGGCCAACCTGCGGCCCGAAACATCGCACCATAGGCCCGCAAGCGGCGACGCGGGATAACGGCGGTGCCGAATCGAGATGAGACGTCTATGAAAGCTCTGACGCCCGCCAGCCTGCCGCAGCCCTTCGGGCGCTATTCACACGGGATCACTGCACCGCTTGCGGGCCAGTTGGTCGTGACGTCCGGGCAACTGGCGCTCGGCCCGGACAACCACATCCCGGAGGGGGCCGAGGCGCAGGCGCAACTCTGTTTCGCCTCCATCGCGGCCATTCTGGCAGAAGCAGGCGCGACGCGTGCAGACATCCTGCGCGTCAACGCTTTCGTGACTGACCGCAGCCATATGACGGGCTACATGGCCGCGCGAGATGCGTTTTTCGAGGGTGTGACGCCTCTGCCGGCGTCAACCCTCGTTATCGTGCAGGGCTTCACGCTGCCCGAATTCGTGGTCGAGATCGAAGCGCTCGCGCTGGTTGGTCAGCCGCGGGACTGATCAAGCTTTGCAAGTCGGTCGCGCAGCAGAGCCTCAAAGCGGACCGTGTATTCCGGGTCTTTCAACGCGACATCGACAATCGCATTCAGATAGCCGAATTTCGAGCCGCAATCATAGCGGGCCGAAGGGTTGGTGATCGCGCCGACCTGCCCACGCGCGGCAAGGATATCAATCGCATCCGCCAGCTGGATCTCCCCACCCGCACCTGGCGGCAAATCGCGCAAAACCTCGAACACATCAGGGGTAAAGACATAGCGCCCGTAGGAGGCCAAGCGCGACGGGGCCTTCTCGGGCGCGGGCTTTTCGACCAGACCAGCGACTGGCATGACCCCGTCCTCGCCTGCAACCGCACCGTCTGCAAGGCGCAGGATGCCGTATTTCGAAACATCGTCCAGCGCGACTTCGGAGACAGACAGCAGTGTCTGCGGATTGCGCCCAAAGGCTTCGACAAGCGCTTTTGTGGGCAGAATATCGCCCTGCATCAGGTCATCGGCCAGCAAGACCGCGAAGGGGTTGTTGCCCACGGCGGGTGCCGCACAGAGCACCGCGTCGCCCAGACCTTTCGGCTCTGGCTGGCGCACAAAGATACATGACACGCCCTGCGGCACGATGTTGCGCACCATATCGCGCATTTCGGTCTTGCCCTTGGACATGAGCTGATGTTCCAGCTCCAGATTGGCGTCGAAATGATCGCCCACGGCACGCTTGTTGCGGCCAGTGACGAAAATAATCTCGGTGATTCCTGCAGCGACAGCTTCTTCAACGGCATATTGCACGATCGGCTTGTCGATAATCGGCAAAAGCTCCTTTGGCATGGCTTTGGTAGCAGGCAAAAATCTCGTTCCCAGCCCGGCCACAGGGAAAACAGCTTTGGTAATCGGCGCCATGACAGGCCCTTTCGCTTTAATCTTCGTCGCGCATGGGTAGCTTGCCGCGACCGCCGATGCAACCGATTGCCCCTGCCTAAAAGGCTTTCAGCGCGTTCAATCAACCGCGGTGCCTTGAAACGGTGCCAAGCGCGGCAAATCGCCGCCGGGGCATCTTTTCCAGCGCACGCTGACTTTACGCAATCTTGGTGGCGCGGCCGCATCTTGGGGCGCGAAATCCTTCTCTGCCCTCACACCGGAGATCTGTGCCCATGTCCGACCAAACTGCCCGATTGGGGCTTCCCTTCATTCAGCCCGCGCAGGCGCAAAAACATGTCACGCATAACGAGGCATTGGCGCAGCTGGACCTTCTGGTACAACTCAGCGTGCAGGAGTTTGATGCGACCACGCCACCAGCACTGGCACAGGAGGGACACATCTGGGCCCTGGGCGCGGCGCCGTCAGGGGCCTGGGCGGGACAGGCCGGCCAGCTTGCGGGTTGGGTGAATGGCGGCTGGCTGTTCATCGCACCACGCCTAGGCTGGAGCGCGACACAGATGACCGCGACCGGGGCCGAATTGCGGGTCTTCACGCCATCGGGCTGGACCGCCCCCCTGCCCAGCGCGCTCGACAATCTATCCGGGCTGGGGATCAATGCCAGCCATGATGCGACCAACCGGCTGAGCGTGGCCTCTGCAGCGACGTTGCTGAGCCATGAGGGGGCGGGGCATCAGATCAAGATCAACAAGTCTGGCACCACAGACACCGCCAGCCTGCTCTATCAGACCAACTGGTCGGGACGGGCCGAGATGGGCACGACAGGCAATGACGATTTCAGCATCAAGGTCAGTCCCGATGGCGCGACATGGCTGGATGCGCTGAGCGCCAGCCATGCAAGCGGGCTGGTCAATCTGCCCAACGGGCTGAGCGTGACCGGGACGCTCACACTGCCCGCAAACAGCGTTGCGCGCGCGGCTCTGGCCCATGGCGCGGCGCGGAGCGTCATCGGGCGCGGGTCCAGCTCTGCCGGGGCTGTGGCCGATATTGCAGCGGGCAGCGACCATCAGGTCTTGCGCCGCGCGGGCTCCTCGATCAGCTTCGGCGCGCTGTCCATCGGTCAGACTGCGGCGGTGACGGGGCAGTTGCGCGTCGTCAATGGTGGCACCGGGGCTTCGACCGCAGAAGACGCACGCAGCAATCTGGGGTTGGGCAATGCCGCAGAAGCGACCCTGAGCACCAACGCGGCCGATGCAACCGAAGGGCGCGTGCCGGTCTTGCGCGCGGCCGGGGGGATTTTCGGGCTGGGCGGCACGGCGGGCGTGGCCTATCCATTGGCCGATCTGAACGCCGATCCGACTAGCGTGCCCGCAGGCACCTATCTTCTGGGCGCGGGGCTGGCCAATAACCCGGTCGGCGCTGGCAGCGTGCAGGTCACGCATCTGGGCGCGGGCGTCGTGTTTCTGGAAGCCCGACGCGATCTGGACGGCACGCGGTTGTGGTTTCGCGCTTGGCGCGCAGGGGCATGGGGTTTTGCCTGGGCGCGGGTCTGGCACAGCCGCAACACGACGGTCGATGCCAACGGGTTTATCCGCGAAGCCTCGCCCATCCTGCGGCTGTTCCATGATCACACCGAAGAACCTGTCGAGCCTGTCGGCGCCGTTTTCAAACGCGTCGGGAAGGGCCGCTACAGCCTGAGCAATGTCGCCCCGCTGGCGCGCAAAGGCTGGCAGATCGAAGTGCCGCAGGACGAAAACGGCACAAGGCTGGTCCATATCGCGACGCGATATGACCCGCGCGCGCACCGTCTAACCGTGACCACGACCGCCCCGGACTGGTCCGAGGCACAGATGCGCTGGGTTGCCGGAGCGCCGCGCGACATCCCGGCAGGTCGCTGGGTCGACCTGCGCTTCAGCGCGCCAGAGCAGGACGGATAGCGCGCGCCAAGCCTTCCGCTGCGCGCTTGGCGGGGTCGTTTTGGCAGCGCTTGATCCATTGGGGCTGATCACGCTTTCCCCATATCACCTGCGGTCCCCGCCACCGCGCGTGCGTCGCAACCATCGGACCAGCCGGGCACATATTCTGCGCTGGCAAAAGCGATGGCCAATCTTGCGGGCGTGAGAGGCGGAGCACTGGACTGCGTCCGATTTCTTCGGTTCGCGCAAGACAAGTTGACCGGTCGCACGTCGCGCGCGTGACCGAAACCCGCTCAGCGCGGCGGCGCGTTGCCGTGCAGGCGCAAATGCCAGCGCCAGGCGTCGCGGATCATGTCATCAAGCGTCGCCTGCGCCTCCCAGCCCAGCTCAGTCCGCGCGCGGGTACTGCCCGAAACCAGCCGTGTCGCGTCGCCCGCCCGACGCGGCCCGAAGCGTGCGGGCACCGGCACGCCGGTGACGGCCTCCGCACGCGCGAGCACTTCGCCAACGCTGTAACCTTGTCCTGTCCCGAGGTTGAACACCCGACTTTCCCGACCGGCCTGCAACCAGTCCAGCCCCAGCAGATGCGCGCGGGCGAGATCCATCACATGGACGTAATCGCGGATGCATGTCCCGTCAGGCGTGTCATAATCTGTGCCATGGATCTGCATTTCCGGACGCAATCCGGCCACAGCCTGCAGCACCACAGGGACGAGATGGGTTTCGGGGTCATGCGCCTCGCCGATCTCGGCTTCCGGATCGGCCCCGGCCACGTTGAAATAGCGAAACACCACAGAGCGCAATCCGTGGCTGGCGGCAAAATCGCGCAGCATATCCTCAATGGCACGCTTTGAGGCCCCATAGGCGTTGAGCGGCGCCTGAGCGCTCTGCTCATCCAGCGTCACCCCATCCTGCTCGCCATAGATCGCGCAGGTCGAAGAAAACACCAGCTGTTTGCAGCCTGCCCCCAGCATCGCCTCGATCAGGGTCAAGGCGCCCAACACATTGTTACGCCAATACTTCCCCGGCTCGGCCATGGCTTCGCCGACCTGGCTGAAGGCCGCGAAATGCAGAACGGCTTCAGGTTTGTGACGCGCGAACGCGTCTGAAAGTGCGCCTGCATCCGTCAGATCAAGTTGCTCGAATGGCCCAAAGCGCACAGCCGCGGCGCGTCCGGTCGACAAATTGTCCAGCGTGACAGGAATATGCCCTGCTTGCGCCAGAAGTTTGCACATATGCGCGCCAATATAGCCCGCACCGCCGGTCACAAAAATAACGCTCATCGTGTTGCCCTGCTCGACTCGGACCGACGCACTAACAGGTTCCGTGTGGCGATACCAGTGGTGAGGGATGTAACCTCACCCCCATCATGCCTCATTACGGACACGCGCAAAGAGGAAACATGTGGCGATGACCATGGTCAGCACGGCATGGAAAGCCGCGCAAGGCGGCGCACCTCGACTGTCAGAAGTCAGGAACAGGACCCGGTGAGGCCAGTTTTATCGCAAGATGTTGGCGTCGTTATAAAGTCTTCACCCATAGCCGGAGTAACGCCGCTCAGGGTTTTCGTCACATCGAGGGTTTTGATTTTAGGCGCAATCCAGATTTTCTGTTTCTTGGTCATTTCATATTCACCTTTTCTACCCCAGGATGATCGTAACAGGCTTTACTCAACCGCGCAACAATACGGTTTTAATGAAAAATCACTTGAACCTGGCTCTCAAGCTCGCCTTTTGCACCATGTAACTGTTCAGGCCCGCTCCACGAGCCCTGCCTCCAGCAATTCATCAACAAAACGATGCGTTTCCGCGCGGCAAGTGTCGGCATCCACGTCATAGCGGGCCATCAGGGCGCTGCAGATATCGTCCATACTGCGCGGGGTTTCGATCAGCTCCCAGATATCGGCCCCGACAGTGCCAGTCGCAAAATATTTGCCCGCTTTCTCATCAAACAATACAAGATCATCCTTGACCCTGCTGGCATAAGCACTTTTCCTTGCAATCATGTCATTCCCCTCAAGTGCCATCATCAAACTCATTTGCTATTGTCTGGTAAACATTTACGCGCAAAGCGAAGATCCGATCAATACGATTCGCGCCCATAACGCCGCACAGATACCCTCGTTAACTATGATTTAGGGCCGATGGCATACCCTTGCACCGCTCCCGAGCGTTGAAGCCGCGAACTGCCCTTGTTGTAGGCGCGCAAACCAGACAGATTACACAGCACAGACGGCCTGCCCGTCGCAACATTCTGGACACACCGACGATGAGCCTGCGCAAGCGCCTCCAATCCCGACTGACCCTTTGGAAGAAACTCTTCAAGCTGCTGAGCTTCTGCAGCCGCAACCTCAGCCTCTCGGTCGCCGCCCTGTCGGTCCTCGAGGCTATGGCAGGCATTGCAGTGCTCTTTCTGATCAAACAACTCGTCGACGGGATCTCGATGCAGCTGGGCGATACGGGTGGGCTGAGCAATACCGGATCGATCTTTCAGGCCCTTGGCCTGATCGGGTTGATGATGGTGCTGACCGTCGCGTTTCAGCGCATGGCGGAATATGCGCGCCACCGACAAGGCACGGAGGTCGCGGATCATGTCGATCGCATGATCCATGAACGTGCGATCGCCGTCGATCTCGCTTTCTATGAAAGCCCTCAATATTACGATTCACTCCAGCGCGCGCGCGCGGCGGGCAGCCAGCGTCCGGCACAGGTGGTGACAACTCTCGCGAATTTCTTCCGCAGCATCATCTATCTGATCGGGATACTCGCGCTGATGGCCTCGCTGGATTGGCGGCTGGTTGTGCTCTTGCTGCTGAGCATGGGCACGGCGCTGGTGGTCCGGCTGCATTTCACAAAGCTGCTCTTTGCATGGCAGCATCGGCGCGCGCAGATGGAACGCAGGGCGAGCTATCTGGACTGGCTGCTGACCTCGGATCATCACGCCAAGGAGCTGCGCATCAGCCGCCTCGGCGGCGAGCTGCGTGACCGCTACAGCAATTTGCGGCGCCAGATCCGTACCGAACAGCTGGCCATCGAGAAACGCAAGATGCTGGCCGAGGTGGCCGCGGCAGGGGCTGCGGCGCTTATATTCTTCGGCGCAACCGCGTGGCTTGTGATGCGGGTGATTGATGGCAGCGTGGGTCTGGGCGATCTGGTGCTCTTCCTGCTGCTGTTCCGCCGTGCGGAAACCAGTGGGCGCGAATTCGTCAATTCACTCTCGGCGCTTTATGATCACCAGCTGTTCTTGACCCAGCTTTTCAGCTTTCTTGAGGTCAAGGCGCAGCTCGCCCCCCCTGCCGCACCTCGCGCCCTGCCTTCGCCCGTGCGCGAAGGGCTCCGTTTCCACAATGTCTCTTTCCGTTACCCCAGCAATGAGGCCTCTGCCCTGTCCGATGTCGATTTCGAGCTGCCCGCCGGGCAGGTCACAGCGATTGTCGGCGAAAACGGGTCGGGCAAGACTTCGCTGATAAAGCTGCTTTGCCGACTCTATGATCCGGGTCAGGGCCGGATAACCCTCGACGGGATCGACATTCGCGAATTCGACCCGGTGAGCTATCGCAAGCTTTTCAGCGTGATCTTTCAGGACTATGCCTGCTATGCTGAAACGGTCAGTGAAAATATCCGTTTCGGCAATATCGAAGCTGCGCCCGATGATCCCCGGATCCGTCATGCTGCGGATTTGGGCGGGGCCACCGAATTCATCGCCGATCTTCCTCAGGGATTTCAGACCCCCCTGACACGATTGTTCGATGATGGGCGCGAGCTGAGCCTCGGCCAGTGGCAGCGCGTCGCGCTGTCGCGTGCGTTCTTTCCGCAATCGCCCTTCATCATCATGGATGAGCCCACCAGCGCCGTGGACCCGCGCGCCGAAGCCGAATTGTTCGAGAATTTCCGCGCCCGGCTTGAAGGGCGCGGTGCGCTGATCATCTCGCACCGGCTGTCGACCATCCGCATGGCGGATCGAATCTACATGCTGGAAAAGGGTCGGGTTCTGGAAAGCGGAACCCATGACGAGCTGATGGAGAAGAATGGCAATTACGCCAATCTGTTCTCGCGCCAGGCACGGTCCTTCCTGTCGCCCGCCCCTGCAATGAAAATGCCCCCCGTCTGATATATCAGACGAGGGGCATCCAATTGCTCTCGGATCAGATCAGAAGGACCGGATGTTGTTTCTGACCTGCAACGGTTGCCCGGTCAGTGAAGTGGCGTTGTTGAAGAACGTACGGAACTCAATCGCCGCCGCATTCGTCACGAAGATCACATCGTCATCGCGCATCATGAATTGATTGGCGAGGAAGAAGATGTCTGGCGAGCGGTAATTGGCGCGATAAATCGTCGGGATTTCGTGTTCGAACCCTTGATATTCGCTCATATCGACGCCCATCTGCTCCAGCACATGGCGCGACTCTTTACGATAGATAAGCACCTGACGCGGGTCCGCCTGCCCCTCCTGCAGGCTGGCAACACGCGCCACAGCCTCATTGAGCGTCACCTCTTCAGATGCGAAGCGGAAGTTCCCGACAAGCCCGGTTGCGCCAAAGGCGAAGAAGGTCTTGTCTTCCTCAGTGATTTCCAGAACATCGCCCGGTGCGAGAAAGATATTCTCGGCGGGGTTTTCGGTGATCACGCTATAGGCCACCTTCGCGCTCGCCCCGTTGCGGCGCAGCGTCACAAATGTGCTGCTTGCCTCGCCCCGGATTCCGCCCGCGCGCGCGATCAGTTCCAGAACGCGCACGCCACCTTCACGAAGCGGAAACACACCCGACGACCCAACATCGCCGATAACCGAGACGCGGCTGAAATTCTGCTCGACGATCTCTACGGCTATTTCCGGCTCGATCGCACGATCTTGCAGCCGCTGACGAATCTGGCTCTCAACGGCTGCGGGTGTCTGACCTGCTGCCTGAATGATCCCCGCAAACGGCACAGTGATACGCCCGTCCTGGTCAATCCGCTGTGGCGGCAGTTGCACGAAATTGCCCGGGCGCACACCCGCTTCCTCGGGCAAGAACAGACCACCTGTCTGGCTCTCAAAGACGGTCACTCGCACAATGTCCCCTGGCCCGAGTCGCAGCGACGGAACCGTGGCGCGCGACGCCCCGAAGGTGCGGAATTCGCTGTCGGTATCCTTAGATACAAGCGGCAGGATGTTCCGCGTTACGTCCACGACAACATATTCGTAGCCAAGGGTGGCTTGGTCATTCTTCAGCGAGGCTGTCGCATTTGCATGAATATTGGGTTCGCGCGGTCCGGAGCCCGGCAGCATGGCACAACCTGACAGGAGCACAGCCAGCGTTAATGGCGCAGCTGTTCGATATATAAAAACCACTTTTATGTCCCTCGTTTGCCACATTGTTTTGGTGTTGCGTAACAAAAAACTGTCTCAGGGTGTATTCCAGATCTGTCAAAGTCAGTTTTTTTCTTGCAAGCCGCCCGGCAATGTTGCGCCGAAGACACGTTTCTTGGTTAATCACCACAATACAACTTGAATTTTCATGCCTTAACAGCCGCTTCAGGCCTTACAGGCGAGGATAAACGGGCCGACTGTCGTGCGGCGTCAATTCAAGTGGAAGATGCACCATGCAAATGCCCAGCAATTTCAGGTCGTCCTCACGGCACGCGACCAGATCTCACGGCAGGTCTGTGCAGGCCGGATACCGACGCACTGTCCTGTGCTTGATGGCCATTGCCATAGGGCTCGCGTTGATGATGAACGGGTCCGTTGCGACACCCTATCGCCAGATCAGCACCCTGTTGCTGAGCGTGCCGCTTGTTCTGAGTTTGGGCATCGCGATTACTGAGGTTGAAACGCGGCGCATTGTCAGATGGGCGCTGATTCTGCTCAGCACGATGACGGGCTGGATTGTGCTTCAAACCCTGCAAATGCCCATCGACGCATTGGCGCATCCGGTCTGGTCGGATCTCTCGCAAGCCGGGATCGAGGCGGGTCAATACATATCGGCCGCCCCTGCGCAAACCCGCGAATCGCTTCCCAGCCTAATTCTGCCGGCGCTGGTTTTCATCGCGATGTTGATGCTGTGTCAGCGCAAGGCAGATGCGATCTTGGCCTGGAAGATCCTGGCTGTGATCGGGGTGGCCCTGACGCTACTCTGCATCATTCTGGAACTGTTTTTCGAAGGAACTCTGTTCTTTTCGTCGCGCCCCGTCGGGCAATCAAGCTTCAGCGGCATCATGGTTAACCGCAATGTAACCGCGTCTTTTCTCGGAATGACGGGGCTCTTGCTGGGTGCGTGGCTGCTGCTGCCTGATGAGCAGGCCCGCTACAACCGAAGTGACATAGGCAAGAGGATCAAGGTGCCCCTTGGCCTGCAAAAAAGCATCATTGCCGTGTTCCTGTTCCTGACCATCGTGACGCTTCTGGTCACGCGTTCGCGTGCCGGAGCAAGCTTCGGCTTGTTTGCCCTGACACTCAGCTTCATGGCCTGTATCGCCATGCAGCGCGGCCAGTCGCAAGCTGATCCGCCCGCGCGACAGCTGGGCTTCAAATCCACGCTGGCAGCTTTGGCGGGGTTCGGGGTTTTCGCGGCCTTCGGCGGACCTGTCATGTCGCGCATGGCGTCGCGCGGGCTGGATGATTCGCGCTGGTGCGCGTGGCAGGGAACCTGGCAGGCCATTCGCGAGACACCATTGACCGGCGCGGGGTTCGGCACGTTCACCGAAGTTTTTCCGCGCTTTCGCGATGCGGAGTGTCTGGGAACAACCGGATGGTGGACGCGGACCCATAATCTCTATCTGGAATTCCTCGCCGGGACGGGGCTGATTGGCGCGGCGATCGGATGCGCAGCACTTTACATGCTGGTCCGAATCCTCACGATCGGGCTGTCGCGGCGCAAGTCACTTCGACCGATTGTGATCTTTTCTGCCGGGAGCCTGCTCTTCTTGTTGTTGCATTCAGGCTTTGATTTCCCGCTCCAGATTCCGGGGGTTTCGTTCTATTTCGCCGCAATCATGGGGGTGGGTTGTGCTGTCGCGCTGCTCGAACGCAGGCCGCGGCCCAGCAAAGGCGCGCGTCACAGCGTGGAAAAATCGAACAGCACCTGACCCGCCCCCAGCGCCCCCGTGCTTCACGATTTTTCCCGAAAATTACCGTAAAACACTAAGAATACGCCCCGCAATTGACATAGTTCGGTCGCGCGCAGGCAGCCTTGGCTTCGCATTCTGAGCTCGGGTGAATTTTTGGTGGGGTCGTCTATGTCAAGGCGCGTATTTTCGGCTGCGCGGCGCAGCCACAAGGATCTATCATCGTCCACGAAGAAGGGGCCGAAGCGTGCGGGAAGCTTTGCAACGGCAATGGCGCTCTTTGTTGGCTTGGGGTGCGCAACAGGGCCGACATCCCTCGCGGCCATGGAGACACGTTCGCATCGCGCCAGCTTCGACAACTCTGTCGATCTCGTTCCACGCCGACCTGTGCTGGCCCATGTGCGCTTCTGTCTGTTCTATCCCGACCAATGCGAAACTCGCATGGATCGGCGCGACCTGACACTCGGCCCCGCTGAACATCTCAGACAGATCCGGCGCGTCAACAATGCGGTGAATCGCGCCATTCGCCCGCAGCCTGATGGAGAGTTCGACTCCTGGGACATCAATGTCACGCATGGCGATTGCGAAGATTACGCGCTGCAAAAGCGCAAGGAGCTGATCGATATGGGCTGGCCGACACGCCTATTGCGCATCGCGATCACGCGCACGGGGGACGGGACGCTCCATGCGGTCTTGCTTGTAAAGATTGATGGCACGGATTACGCCTTGGATAATCTGACATCTCAGGTTCTGCCCTGGTATCAAACCCCATATGAGTATCTGATGGCGCAGGGCACGCAAGACACGCGGTCGTGGTTTACAGTCATGCCTCGTCAGCGCGGTGGCACGAGTTAAGCTCTCAAAAAACTTCGTCCCGTCGCGCCATGACCCGCGCTTCATGCGGGGCGTAGCGATGAGACAACTCCAGAAACTGCGCCACTCGCGCCGTGTCCATACCGAGTGACCGCGCGACGACTGCAAGATTGAGCCACAACTCTCCATCCATCGGCGCGCAGGCAGTTGCTTGAGCAGCAAGCGCAAAAAGTGCTTCGCGGTGCTGGGTTAATTCCGGGTCGTCTGCAGGAAAGAAGGGATTAACCCCTGCCCGATGGGCATGCAGCGCGGTGACGTAAAACTGAAGGATCAGAAGCGTCTCGTCGCGCAGGACAACACAGTTGCGCACCAGATCATGCGAAAGAATGGGTGCGATGATTTCCTTGTCCCCCAGATCAAACCGCCCCTCATGGATTTCCGCGACCATGTCGCGATACCCTTTCCACGCGACATGATGAACAAGATGCGGCCAGCTCAACGCGAGCGCGCCGAACAAAAACGCCGCGAACAGAGTCCTAGACAGCATCCCGATCAGGTTTCGCGATGGTAGCTGTCATAATATGTCCGATAGTATTTGTAGGACTGATAATTGCCATACGCCTTGGCTTTCTTAGGATCATACATATTCAGAAATGCGCCGTAGCATTTCCCCTGGACCCGCGGATCAGCGGCAAGAATGCGCTGCGCCAGGGTCAAATTTGTCCCGCCCCATTTGAGAACGAAGAAAACACCATCGAGCCGGTCCAAAATCGCCCGGGCATCAACAACCGGACCAAGTGGCGGCAAATCCACGATCACAAAATCATATTCGCGGTCAAGCTGGTCGAGCATCGCGGCCATTTCCTTGCCCCCCATCCATTCCGCACTGTGCGCGACACGAGTCTTGCTGTTGGGAATGATGTGCAGACCTGTGTCGTCCGCGACATGGATGACTTCGCGCCAGCTGACTTCGCCCAAAAGGACGTTGATCAACCCGACTTCAAATTCGGTGCCGAGGCTTTTCGACAAGCCTGGCTTGCGCATGTCCGCATCGATCAGGATCACCCGTGCGCCTTGTTGGGCCAGAAGATTTGCAAAATTCGCGGCGACCGTTGTCTTCCCTTCACCGGGGAAGCATGAGGCAATCCCGACGCGCGGCGCGCGGTCAAGCTGGCTATGCCGTAATGTCAGGCTCATCTTGCCCGTTCGCAGCGTTTCGGAGAAATGTGACAAAGGGTTGTCGACAGAAAATGACAAGCGCTGTGACAAGTTGACAGAGCGAAGCGATGTCGGAAGCGCATCATTCGATCGCGCCGCGGTGCTGTTGGAATTACGCCCCATGATGGTCAGGCTGCCCAGATATTCCAACCCAAGGACGCTACGCACTTCTTCTTCGCTGCGGACGTGGTCATCGCGCAGATCGCGTACGATGACATAAACTGCTGATGCAAGGGCACTCAGAATGATCCAGAGCATCAGAACAAGCGGTGGATTAGGGGCGCTCTGGAACGCTCCTTGTGCCCGGTTCAGGACCCGCGCAGATGTTGCCGGTATCTCCTGACGTTGAGTTGCCTCCTGAAAACGCTGTTGAAAACTGATATAGAGGTTGTTGACAGTTTCCGCATTGCGTTCGAGCTGTCGCAATTCAGCGATCACGGCCTGATCATCGCCAACGCGTAAACCTGCTTGCGCTTGCGCGGCCTCAAGGCTTGCAACGCGTTCGCGCGCGGCACTGATATCATCGCGCACGAGTTCGGCAGATCTGCGGATTTCCTCGAACATCAGCCCTTCGATTTCCTGAAGCTCGCGCAGACGCCGTTGTGACTGCGTGTGATCATCGCCCAGCGTCGCCGCAAGACTGTTATAGCTGCGCAGGACGTCCAGGTAGCGTGAGCGCAATCCAGACGTAATCCCCTGTGTGGCTGTCTCGCGCACAACGGCTGACGTGTCGCCGCTGGCTACGATGTCGGTCAGGCGCCGGTTGCGCGCTTCCAACTCGACCAGCTCGGCCCGCGCCGCGATCAAATTTTGCGAGAGCCGGTCGAATTCTGCATCGCCCAAGGCGGCGATATTCACCCCCAAGAGATTATTGGCGGCTCGAAACTGTTCTGCAATCGCAGTTGTCTGTTCGGCCTGCACCCTCAGCTCATCGCGTCGCTGCCTGAGCCAGTCGATCGCACGTTGCGATGCTATATCCGAGGATTCCAGCTGATCCTCGATGTAAGCTTGAGCAATTGCGTTTGCGACACGGACCGACAAATTTGGGGACGTGGATGTATATCGGATCTGAATCACACGGCTGCCGCGGACGACACCGGCTGTCATATTGGAGCGCAACCTTTGGGCCGCGCGATCAATAGCAGAGCGTTCGAGCTCTTCCGACGTTATATCGAATCCAGGCGCGACAGGCACATCGGATGACAAGGTCGAACTGACAAATAAGATAAGGCTGGAGATCTGGCTGCGAATGAACCCGATAATGCGGCCAAGCCCGGATTGCGGGACCGTCAGGAAGGACCGGTCTTCATGCAAGGCCAAGCGTGTGACCACCCGCTCGGCGATGCGCTCTGATCGCAGGACTTGCAACTCGGTCTCGACCTCAGTATCGCTTTGGCGCGTCCCTGAAACACCTGAAAAATCGCGGAAAATTTCTGCTTCAGACGACCGCCCGATATTCAGGTCGACCTGCGCAGTGTATAGCCGCGTGCTTGTCGCCAGCATCGCAATGGCAATGGCAATACCCACCAGAATGGAAAACCCGATGAAGCGCCAGTTTCGAGTAAGGGCGCGGACACCCTTCATCAGGTCAATCTCGTCGTTGTTCGTTGGCGAGTCTGTTCCCTTCGCGACGAAGGCACCGGTATTGAATTGATTCATCTTACGGTCCTAAAGCCCTTGTCAGGGTATATCTAAATCACAAACGTTCTGTAAAAAACAGCGTCTGGCGGGAGTCTTTGCTGTGGTGACGTCTCTTAACTGCCTTAGCGCGGCTCGGTCAAGCAACAGCACGGCGCGCAGTCTGCACAATTTCATGAGTACACGACGCCACGGAGCGCACGTTTGGTGCCGCCTTATGATCAGGTCAGGCATTTCAGACACGACAGGCTGATGTGACCGGCCCCAGCCAATGGTCTGCACAAAAAACAGGCGTAACCGGTTGAATGGCCTGACTGCAGGCCCGGAAAGTTTCGCCCCTGCCCTTCCACGGTTCGTGTAGGGCTGCGCGTTTAGGAGCGGGCCACGTCCGTCGTCGCGATGAAACTGCAGGTTCCATGATCAATAATCGCGGCCGTCAGGCGATTTGTCGCGTAGCCGCCTGTATCCACCGCAATCCGACCCTGATCGAAAATAGGCTCCTTGTGGATATGGTGGCCATGCGCGACCCAAATGCCATCTGTACGCGGGGTCTGCAGGAAGTCGCGATGGCCCCAGACGAGATGATCTTCTGACTGATTCTCGACAGGCTTATTCGGATTCGCACCGGCATGGGACACAAAAACATTGCCAGAACGATAGCTGGAGGGAAGTTTACGCAGCCATATTTCCGCCGGGAACCCCAGCGCATCGCGCAGCGCAGTGCGCGCGATGCGGAACCCCTCAGCGCTGCCGTCGGGAAGCGCGACACCAAAGCTCGACAAGGTCTGTTTGCCGCCATTGCGCAACCAGGCCGTCCCGGTTTTCTCGGGCGCGTCGAGAAAAGCCAGCAGCATGTCTTCATGGTTCCCCTTCAGACATGTCACTTTTCCCGGCCAGATTTCCGTCTGCAAATCCAGCATGATCTTGATGACTTCTGCGCTCTCTTCACCACGGTCAACATAATCGCCGACAAACACCAGCGGAAGATCGCAGCCCTCGCGCTCCGTCAGCCTTTCCAGCAAATCGACCAGAAGATCGGCGCGACCGTGAACGTCCCCGACGACGCCAAAACGGTAGTCGGGCAACAGCTTTGCGCTGAATTGCGGCGAAAACCAGTTCTTGAGGAAGGAAATTGCGGCCATGGCTCCCGCGCGCTACCAAGGTGTATCTTCGTTGAATAACTTAACGCACTTGAAAGACGAAAACAGGCCCATCTGCACTCTGCAAGCGATTCCATGCTTATGCGACCGGTAAGCTACTGATCGCGGGTCATTCCACTCTTTCCGATAGCACGCCGCAGCCCTGGGTCGATATGTGCTCTGGACTGGCATGTCATCACAAGGCTCCAGCCCCCGGCCGCACGCGCGTCCGGCACCGTAGAACGAAAATTGATCCTTGCATCAGTCACAATCGCCCCCCCCTCGCTCTGCACGGCTAGCTGCGCAGCGGGTGCGCTTCCGTGCAAAGATAGGCGTTCTCTGTGGCACTCGCAACACCTGCGTCAGGTCGACTTCAGCGCGCGCGTCGCGACATTACCAATGATGCGCAAAACATCGCCAGGTTCACTAGCGCCGCATTAAGGGCACCTCAGTACAAGTTTGACCCTTTGCGCTGAACCTGTCCCTTGCGCAAACCTTCGCCACGGTATAGCCGAGAGCGCAGGAGCATCACAGCTTGATGACCCGACCTGCAAAGATGAGACGCCTCGTGATCCGCCGCATCCGAAATTTCCTTGGCCTCGCAAGATCGCGCAAACGCCTGCTGGCAGAGGTCACGATCGAGCTTCTGCGCGCGTCATGGACCGTGCGGCGTCGTCCTTTCCAAACCTATGTGACGAGTTTCGGCAACCCCAAGCCGGGTGATTTCGTGGATGACAGTCTCGAGAACCTGCCAGTTGGCCAATTGCGCGATCTGCATTGGGCGCTGACGCGTGTCAACCGCGTTGCGCGGGGACGCTTCACTTGTCTGATGCTGGCCATGGCCGGAAAACGTGTGCTTAATCGACGTGGGGTTCCCAACAGCCTTGTTCTCGCCGCGCGGCCTGACCGAGGCGCGGATAACGACCCGTTTGGCGCGCATTCCTGGCTGCGTTCGGGACAGTATGTCGTCATCGGTGCCGAAGAAAGCGTCGGGCATATTCCGCTGGTCAGCTATCACTCGACACCGCTGGACTAAGCGCGGAAAACCGCGCTAAGTGGTCGACGGGTCTTTTTGGCCCGCCGTGGGTTTAAAGACGTTTCTTTCGGAGATTACATTGAAGTTATATCATCTTTACGGACTGGCCGTCGCCTCTGATTTCGACTGCCCGGAGCTGAGCGAACTGACGCCCGAGCAAGTGTCCGCGCGCGGCTATGCAACGGTCGAGTTACGGCGCGCGACTGAACCGCTCACGCTTGAAGGCGGGCAAACGCTCACCCAGTGGCTTTGCGTAACGCCCGATGCCTGTCTGTGTGAGTTTACCGGGATCGCCCAGTTCCTGATCGAGCGCCCGGACCGGATTACCGTGCGAATGATGCCCGGCGGCGTGGAAAGTGACATGCGGGCTTATTTGTTCGGCACCGGTTTCGGGGTTTTGATGCATATGCGCGGGCTGGTGCCGCTGCATATTTCTGCGATCAAGACACCGGATGGGGTCACCGCCTTCACGGGCGAGTCGGGTGCGGGAAAATCGACAAAGGTTGCCGAATTGCATTTCAAGCATGGCTGGCCGGTCATCTGTGACGATGTCGCTGTGCTGCATCCCGACGACACGCTGCCGATCCTGCATGCGGGCATGAACCGGATCAAGCTGTGGAATGACGCCGTGGAACGCTTTGGGGTGGACCCTGCCCGGCTGACGCGCGACATCATGCGCTTCGACAAATTCCACCTGAACGATCCAGACATGTTTGTGGAAGAACCTCAGATCCTCGAAACGCTGATTGAGATCGCCGATCACGGCAAACACCAGTCGCAACCGGTCGGCGCAGACGCATTCACCTTGCTGATGAATGCAGTCTACCGCCCTGAATTTGCAGCAATTTTCGCAGATCGCGGAAATATCTTCAAAACGATCAGCCGGTGCGCGGTGCATATCAACACCAAGTCGGGGAAAACCGACCCGTAAGCGCGCGATACACTCTTTTTCACGTCTTGAACCGGGCGGTACATGCCGCGCAATTCTGCGCAGGATCCGCACAACGGCGTTGTTCGCTGTTGCGGGTTCCGTTTTATGCAACCTGAAGCCAGAGGAGGAAAATGGTGGGCGATAACGGATTTGAACCGCTGACATCTTCGATGTGAACGAAGCGC
>REBU01000061.1 GCA_007692585.1 Paracoccaceae bacterium
ACTATCAACCCCAAGGACTCTCGTTATGAACGAGGGACGACCGGGGGGCAGGTCACCCGGCATAGGGCACGACGATCCGATCCATGATGTTAGCGATGATGAAATAGTGCTTGTCCACTGCCTCAATGAAGATCGGGCAACCGCGCTCCTCGAGTAGGTCAAGGAGACCAGAGACGAAATGAGGCCGGTCATAACCCTGTTTGGACTTCACTTCCGGAGACTGGATGCGATGGGCCTTCTTGAGTGCCTCAAACCTCCCATTAAAAGGGGCGTCGAGGTCGCAGCCCACCGCGGCCAACGTGAACATGCGCTGCTCACGGCCGTAGCTCGCGATACTGGCGGTGGTCAGATCGCCCGTATTGCCGCTTTCATCAATGTAGTAGGCAACAGGCGCAGAAGATGCGCGGTCGGATGAGGCTGCCATCTGTTCCACGGTTTCTTGCCCCTCTCATCCCTATATCCCAAAGTCGTTTCCTCTCGCGTGGCCGAATGATGTTCATTCCACTTGTCGCCAGCCCGAGCGGAGTCCATGGACGATGTCAGTGCGGCACATAGGCAGCGCGGCCTCGTCGCGCCACTCTGGGCATTTTTTCGCTGCGGAGCAAGACGAACGGCAGCTTCCAGGAACAGCATTGTCGAGGCTGAGCGGCAGCTCAGGGCCGGGCACGATGCTGCGCCTGCGAAGGTGCCCTCCATGCTGCGGCATGCCTGAATGTCGCTGATGGGCTCTTCGCGTCGGCAGGCCGGGATAAAACCAATGCGTTTCTGTTCTGGCCGCAACCGACCCTTTTCTTCTGATGAATCACTCTGCCGCAGCGAGGTGGTAGGGCTTCACGAGACAGTCAGCCGGGATGTGCCACTCACTGCTCAGCCTATGGATCATATCCACAGTCAGGGCGCGTTTCCGGTTCAACACCTCAGAGGCGCGGGGGCGCGATCCTAGCAATGCCGCCAGATCGGCTTGGGTGCGCGCTGTGGTCTCCATATGCGCCCTGAGCAAATCAATCGGCTCCATTGGCTCGACAGGAAAGTGCTTGCTCTCGTAGTGCTCAACGAGGTCCACGAGGATATCCAGTTCATCGCCTTCGGGTGTGCCGGGTTCCTTGCCCCAAAGGGCGTCGATACGAGCGAGCGCGGCGGTCAGATCGTCGTTCGTGCGGATCGGTCGGATTTTCACATCGTCGGTCCTCTCAGAACTTCGAGACAGTCAAAGCGTCTATGCGATCATACTCGGCGTGCGTGCCGATGAATTTCACGAAGGCTAAGCGAAAGTTTCGAGAAAGCAGAACAAACTTTCCGATAACATGCAACGAATAATGCTTCGCACAATTGCCGGTCAACCGGCTAGGCAGCGAAGATCTACTGTGGCTGAAAAACTGGCCAGAACTCGGCGCTTCTGTCACAAGCGATAACGACTGCTTGGAGACACCGCCAAGACTCATCACAGATGGTCAGGGAGATCAGCAGCAATGGGACTGATCAGGTCAGCTACATCTTGGCCAAGTACCTTCAGAACGACCATAAACTCGATCACATCGAGCCGTCGCTCACCAAGCTCGTATTTCCCCACGAAGGATGCCGGTTTCCCGAGCTTCTTTGCAAGCTGTGCTTGTGACATGCCTGCAGCGCAACGCGCCTCGACTAGGGCATTGAGCAACTTCTTATAAGCCTCGGTATGAACTGTCCCTGCCAATAATCGATCCGCCAAGTGATTAGACAGATCGCTACCCCCATTTCAGGTTTACCCCCAAAATGGGGGTGATATACCTATACCCCCACCAGCCTCGGAGACCTGGCCATGCACGTCATCACATTCTTCGCGCCCAAAGGCAGAGCTGGACGCACACTCGCAACAATAACGGCAGCGATGGCGCTGGTTAAGGCGGGCAAGCGTGTCCATGTGCTCGACTTGACCGATCCACGCATGAGTGAGAAGGTTCCGCTGCCCGGCGACCGGACCGGTTATTCTACCGGGCTTGTGGTCTGGGGCTTGCGAATGAACGACGCCGGTATCGGTGCAGACAAAATGCGGGTCGAACACGTCAGAGGTTTTCAAGACTTTTCGTACGACCTTTCGACCGCCGAGATTGAAGACGCTGATGTAGTACTCATCGACACGCCATCGCGACCGACCGACCTGACACTGGCGGCTATCGACCGCAGCAATCTTGCTGTTACACCAGCTACAACCGCTATGGATGCGAAGCTGATCTTTCATTCAATCAAAAAACACTATTCAGTATCTATGCCAACGATGATCTGCGGCTTGGCTACGGGCACCAGCGGGCCGGAAGAGGACAAATTGGTCAAGGCTGCTTTCTCAAAGTGGCCCAGCTTTAGAACCGTGCTACCGTACAGCTCCTCCATTCCGGCCCAGTTCCATGGGAGACTTCTGTTCAACGGGCCAGACCAGCGGGGTGCCGAAGGTGCCGCACAACAGGCTGGGCGCGCATTTGGAAAGGAGTTGCTAAAGGTCGCCGGAGGCTATCTTCCCGGCCCTACACTGCCTGCACCTGAAGATGGTTGGGATTGGCGCAATCTGAACAGGCCAAACCTGAGTTTATGGCAATGACGTCTTTAGCCGCTTATCTTGGCGCAGACATCACCCAGGGCACGGTCGTGCGTGCAGGCACCCACTTCTCGGGGGGCACGATCTATCGCGATCAGACCAGTGCGTCGATCTACAGCACGCCGGAGATCTGGCTGCTTGACGAGACTGGCCGGGAGCACCATTTTCGCGCCCGCGCGCTCGACGGCACCCGCGAAGGCCATGCGCTGATCGTGGTCTGCGATGTCGCCACCGGCACCCTTCTACGCATCACGAACCGCGACACTCGCTCGACAATTGATCTGAACGGTCTGATCCCCCAGACGGGCGCATGGGTGGTCATCAGGGCAGTGTTCCGGAAACTGTTCACGATCTTCCTGCCAGCAGCTCTTGGCGCGATGTACCTTGGCTACATCACCGGCCTGTCCGGTACCATTATTGGTGACCTCGTCGGTTTCGCCTCGAACTTCCTGCTGCTCTATTGCGGCTACCTTGGCTGGTGCGAAGCACGGAACAAGGCCGACAAGGTTGCGGAACGCCGGGCTGCGCTCGACACGCTGTTCCGCCAGAACGGCTGGATCAGCGACAAGGCAGCGTGATTCGGCAGGGTTTTTCGGCTTGATTGGGCCTGGAAGTGACCCGCTTCCAGAGCGGCGCTCAGGGTTGACGGTCAGCACCCTGGCCCGTCGAGAAGGCGGCTTAAGTAACCGCCTTCGCCGCCAAATCGACATGCTGGCCGATGACACGGACACAGGCCACAGCGAAATCAGGGGTAGTCACCTGAGCCTGTTCCCAGTCCTGCAGGGTGCCGACAGGAACGTGGAACCGTCGGACAGGGGTCTTTGACTGAACCGGCTACGGCAACTACCATTTGATTGCAAAGATGCCGAAAACCGGAACCGCCAATATGACAACGACCACGCCTTCAGGCCAGGCAGGTCAGGATGCCAACGAGATGTCGTATGGCATTCGCATCCGAAGATTACACGTCTCACCCGGCAAATCGCTTCGGTACGTGGCACTGTCGGACATGGACCCTGCGGATGCGCAACGATTTACAAGCTTTATCGCCCCCTGCGCTCGCCCTACCGTTGAAGGAGAAGAGGCATTTTATCTCCACGACTGGGAACGCTGGAACCGGGCCGAAAACGAGGAAACCATGTTGCCGCGCACACGCTCCCGGATGACGACCTTGCAGGCCTATGCCGCCCACGGCTCGGTAAGCTATGGCGAGATCGGCGCCGAGCGGTTTGCTGAAATTGTCAGAGGCGATGCGCCGACGCACAGCGAGAAGGTCAGCATCTGTCAGGGCCTGACCGAAATGCATGCCGCGTCGATCAATCAAAACAGCGCGGACGAACTAGCGGCGGAACTGGGCATGACACGCACCGCGCTGGAAGCCCGCTGTCAAGAACTTTGCGGGGTGGCATTGGGTGCAAATGCGTTTCCCACATACTTGCCAGAGCCACCGAAATTGATCTCTGACAGCTGAACGCCAGCGAGGATTACTGAAGTTGGCGAAAGTATGAAGTCAGGACAATTATGGTCCGCTTGAAGATGATCACTTACCGCCCTTAGAACACCAAAAAAGTGCTCAAAGGACAAAAACCACGACTAGAAAGGACAAAATCGTGACGCCAGAGTCCAAAAGCCGTGACTGTTCACATCACGTGCATAAAATGGTGAGCCCGACAGGATTCGAACCTGTGACCCACTGATTAAAAGTCAGTTGCTCTACCAACTGAGCTACGGGCCCACACTGGGCGCTACTTAGAAAAGCGTCGGGATGGGGTCAAGGGCTAATCGGCGCATTATGAAGGAATCTACAGATCGGGTGCAAAGATATCTGGCCAGATATCGCTTGGCCCCCTATATCGCCATCATGGTCGACAGGTTCACTCCGCTCGCCTTCGTCAAGATGCATGGCGCTGGCAATGATTTCGTCGTGATCGACTCGCGCTTTCGTGCGGGGGGAGCGATCACTGCCGAATTGGCACGTGCTATTGGAGATCGCCACCGGGGCGTTGGATTCGACCAGCTCGCGGAGTTACGCGCGTCCGATAGCGCTGATATGGAGCTCGATTTCTGGAATGCTGATGGTACGTGCGCAGGCGCTTGTGGCAATGCCACACGCTGTGTTGCCGCCCGCTTGATGGCCGAGCTGGGGCGGGACAGCTTGCGCATCCGCACTGCGCGCGGGCTGTTGCATGCGGAAAAGCGCGGCGCGCAGGTTTGGGTGAATATGGGCGCGCCGATCTTGGAGTGGCAGGGTATTCCGCTCGCGCATGCCGCTGATCTCTTGCATCTGCCGCTGCCCGGGGACCCGGTGGCCGTGGGAATGGGCAATCCGCATTGCATCCATTTTTTGCCAGAGGTCGAGGGCGTAGCTCTTGTCACGCGTGGCCCGGAGGTCGAACATGACCCCCTCTTTCCCGAAGCCACGAATGTCGAATTCGCAGCCCTCATAGGCCCCGATCACCTGCGTTTGCGTGTTTGGGAGCGCGGCACGGGGATCACACAGGCTTGTGGTTCGGGCGCTTGCGCGACGGCTGTCGCAGCACATCTGCGCGGACTCACCGGACGGCGTGTGACGATTGCCGCTGATGGGGGCGTGCTGGAGGTTGATTGGCGCGAGGATGGGGTCTGGTTGACCGGGCCGGTCGCGCATGTCTTTGACGGCAGCCTGTCGCCCGAATTTCTGGCCACTGCGACATGAGCGCGCTGCGGTTCACCACGCTGGGCTGCAGGCTCAACGCCTATGAGACCGAGGCGATGAAGGCGCTGGCCGAGGGCGCGGGCCTCAGCGATGCGCTTGTCGTCAACACTTGTGCCGTGACGGCCGAGGCCGTGCGCAAGGCGCGGCAGGAAATCCGCCGCTTGCGCCGCGACAATCCAGCCGCGCCGATCATCGTCACCGGATGCGCGGCCCAGACCGAGCCCGAGACCTTCGCCGCCATGCCCGAGGTCACGCGCGTCATCGGCAATGCCGAGAAGATGCGCCCCGAGACATGGTCGCAGATGGTGCCTGACCTGATCGGGGCGACCGAGCGTGTGCAGGTCGATGACATCATGTCGGTGCGCGAGACGGCGAGCCACTTGATCGACGGGTTTGGGACGCGCGCGCGGGCCTATGTGCAGGTCCAGAATGGGTGCGATCACCGCTGCACTTTCTGCATCATCCCATATGGGCGCGGCAATTCCCGCTCGGTCCCGGCGGGCGTTGTGGTCGAGCAGATCAACCGGCTTTGCGCCCAAGGCTACGCGGAGGTGGTGCTGACGGGCGTTGATCTGACCTCATGGGGCGCGGATCTCCCCGGCGCGCCCTGCTTGGGTGATCTGGTGCGGCGGATTTTACGGCTCACGGATGTGGCGCGGCTGCGGATTTCGTCCATCGACTCGATCGAGGCGGATGAGGCGCTGATGGAGGCGATTGCGACCGAGCCGCGCCTGATGCCGCATCTGCATCTGTCGCTTCAGGCGGGCGATGACATGATCCTCAAGCGCATGAAGCGCCGGCATCTGCGCGATGATGCGATCCGCTTTTGCGTTGAGGCGCGGGCGCTGCGCCCTGATATGGTGTTCGGTGCCGATATCATCGCAGGCTTCCCGACCGAGACGGAGGCGATGTTCGAGAACTCGCTGAGGCTGGTCGAGGACTGCGATCTCACCTTCCTGCATGTTTTCCCTTTCAGCCCTCGGAAGGGCACGCCTGCTGCGCGCATGCCCCAACTGCCGGGTGCTGTGGTCAAAGAACGCGCGGCACAGTTGCGCAACGCGGGCGCGCAGGCGTTGGAGCGTCATCTGAGCGCCCAGGTCGGCCAGCGCCATCAGGTGCTGATCGAGGCGCCGGATATGGGCCGCACCGCGCAATTCACTGAGGTGCGCTTTGCGAAGCCGCAGAGCGTCGGCGCGGTCATCTCTGCGCAAATTACTGGCCAGGCAGGCGGCCAGCTTCTGGCCTGAGTAGGGCAGGGGGCTTAGCCCAGATACGCCCGCAGGGCTTCCGGGGGCGCATTAAATAACGCCTCGGTTGCCTGCGGCGGATGCGCAATCCCGTCGGCGACGAGCACGGTCTGGCCCGCAATCACGCGTGCGTCGCTCACATCATGGCTGACCATCAGCAGCGTCGCACCTGTCTCGCGGCAGATCCCCGCGACGAGTGCCAGCATCTCGGCGCGCAGGGCAGGGCCGAGGGCCGCGAAAGGTTCATCGAGCAGGATCAGGGGCTTGCCTTGTAGCAGCACCCGCGCGAGTGCGACGCGGCCTTGTTGTCCCCCTGAAAGCTGCGCAGGTCGCCGCGCGCCAAAGCCTGTCAAGCCCACGCGCGCGAGCGCGGCCTCGACCTGTGCGCGCTCTGACGCCGACAGGCGCAGCGACGGGCGCAGCCCCAGTGCGACATTTTCCGACGCGCTCAGATGCGGGAACAGATTGTTGTCCTGAAACAGGATCGAGACTGGCCGCGCTGAAGGCATCGCGCCCGTGATGTCGCGCCCCTCCCAGAGCACCCGGCCCGCGCTGAGCGGCACGAAGCCCGCCAAGGCCCCGAGTAGCGTCGATTTCCCCGCGCCCGACGGCCCGATGATCGCGCAGAGCGTGCCGGGCGCGAGGGACCAGTCCGCGCGCAAGGTGAAATCGTCTTGTCTGATCTCCAGCCCGTCAAGTTCCAGCACGCCCGCGCCCCCATCGATCAAAGACCACAAACAGCGCCAGACTGGCCCCCAGAAGCACCAGCGCCGCGCCCGCCGCGTCATCCTGCCGGTAGGCGTTCATCAGCCGGTAAAGCTGCATCGGAAGCGTTGCGCCTTCGCGCTCGGCAAAGAGCATGATCACGCCCAGATCGCCCATCGACAGCGCGGCGGTCAGCCCGGCGGCAAAGCCCAGGGGCCTGCGCAGGCGCGGCAGCGTGACGATGCGCAGCCGCGCCAGACCATGCAGCCCCAGCGCGTCTGACAGCCGCCCATGCGTGGCCAATTCGGCGCGCAGACCGGGCAGGATCAGGCGCAGCGCGAAGGGCAGCGCCATGCCCGCATTGACCAGCATCGTGATCGCAAGGGCAAAGTCGCGCGGATTGGCGAGCGGCCGGATCAAGAGAAACAGCCCCGTCCCGATCACCAGCGGCGACGCCGCGAGCGCCGCCAGCCCCAGCCATTCCAGCATCGCGCCGCGCCCGCCGCCCAAGGCCAGCACCGCATGGGCGAGCGCCAGCGTCATCCCAAGCGTGATCGCTGTCGCGCCCAAGGCCACCGTGAGCGAGCGCCCGGCGGCATGCCAGACCTCGGGCGGCAGGCCCGCCATATGCGGCGCACCGCGCGCAACCAGCATGCCGAGCGGGACCAACAGAAATAGCGCGCCTGCCACGATCAGCGCCCCGTCCCAGAGCCGCAGGCCCGTGCCGCCTGCATCAAAGCGCTGCACAGGGCGGTCCATCCCGCCGCCCATCGCAGCAGGCAGGGCCACGCGCCAGGCAATCACCCCCGCGCTTGCGCAGAGCGCGAATTGCACAAGCGCCAACGCGGCCGCCCGGCCCATGTCATAATCAAACCGGAAGGCCTGAAAGATCGCCAGCTCCACCGTCGTCGCGCGCGGGCCCCCGCCCATGGTCAGCGCGACGGAGAAGCTGGTGAGGCAGATCAGGAAGATCACCAGAAACGCGCCGGGGGCCAGTTCGCGGATCATCGGCCATTCCAGCTGCCGGAAGCTCTCGCGCGGGCCGAAGCCCAAAGTGGCGGCCAGCCGGAAGCGTTCCGCCGGGATCGCGGCCCAGCCTTGCAGCAAGATGCGGGTCGCCAGCGGCAGATTGTAGAAGACATGCGCGAGCACTACGCCATGCAGCCCGAAGATGTTGAAACGCGCAAGCCCCAGCGCCTCCAGCCCCTGATTGATCAGGCCTGAGCGCCCGAAAACCGCAAGCAGCCCCAGCACGGCGACGAGCGTGGGCAGGATGAAGGGCGCCCCCATCAGCGTGATCAGCAGCGCGCGGCCCCGGAATTGCCGCCGCGCGAGCGCCCGCGCGATGGGGATGGCGAGCGCCACGGACAGCGCCGCGGACCAGAGCGCCTGCACAAGCGTGAAGCGCACGGCCGCCAGATCGGCGCTGCGCAGCGCGCTGAAACCTTCTGCGCGCCAGACAACGGCCCCCAGCGCACCGAAATTCAGCACTACCAGCCACGTGGCCACCCCGCCGCCAAAGCCAAGGGCGAGCAGGCGCGCGCGGCGGGAAGCGCTGGTCACCGGGTCATGCCTTCCAGCCAGACTTCGAGCGCTGCGCCACGGCGGGCCTCAGCCTCATCCTCGCCCAGAAAGATCGCTGTGTCGGGGAAGGGCAGATCGCGCATCACCTCGGGCCAGTCTTCGCGGGGCAGGGCGGCCGGATAGGACCAGTTGGCATAGGCGATCATCTCCTGAAACTCGCGCGACAGAAGATAGGCCATGAAGTCGCGCGCCAGATCAGGATTGGCCGCACCTGCCAGCACGCCGGCCACTTCTGCGGTGAAGTAATGCCCTTCGTCAAAGATCGCGGCGGCCTTGCTGTCATCGTCTTCCGCGACGATATGATAGGCGGGCGATGTGGTGTAGCTCAGCACCATATCGGCCTCTCCCGCGCTGAACATGCCGTAGGATTCCGACCAGCCTGCCGTCACAGTGACTGTGCGCGCGGCCAGATTGCGCCAGACGTCCGAAGCCGCGTCGCCAAAGACCTCATCCACCCAGAGCATCAGCGCCAGCCCAGAGGCCGAAGAGCGCGGATCCTGCCACAATAGGCTGATTTCCTCGCGCTCCAGCAGTTCCGCGAAGCTGGTGGGGGCGTCGTCCAGCCGCGTGCGGTCATAGACCCAGGCCAGATAGCCCCAGTTGAAGGGGATGAAGGTGTCATCCTCCCAGTCGATCGGCACGGTCAGGGGGGCGAGGTCTTGCCCATGCGGCGCAAACAGCCCGGTGCCGCGCGCGCGCAAGGTCGTGTCGGTGTTCAGCCCGATCACCACATCAGCCTCCAGCCGCGCGCCTTCCAGCATCAGGCGCGGCAGGACGTCGCCGGTGCGATACTCCAGCGTGCAGTCGCAGCGGGCCTCGAAACCTTCCTTGATGGCCGGTCCCGGCCCCCAATTTGATCCGAAGTAATCAGGGGCGAGCACCACCAGCGTCTCGGCATGCGCCGGGGTGAGTGTCAGTGCTGCCACTGCCGCGAACAGGGGATATCTCATCAGCTTCTCTCCTTTTTCACGACGGGCGGAGATTGAAGCGGGGCGCGCTGTGACGCGCCCGCACCTTCCCTCCGCCGGTCCTAACCGGTTCAGGTTCAACGGGTTCGCGCGTGCGCATCTCAGCCTTGTGACAGGCACCCCGAGGTAGCACATGATCTAGCCGCGATCGCGCCCTGAGACAAGAGCAGGGATTGAGCCTTGCGCGCAGTCCCGCTAAGGCTTGGGCGCAAAGGAGGCCGCCGCCATGAGCTACAACACATTCGGTCATCTGTTTCGCGTGACCACATGGGGCGAAAGCCACGGGCCTGCGCTGGGAGCGACCGTGGACGGCTGCCCGCCTGGTGTGGCGCTTGACGCGGACATGATCCAGCACTGGCTCGACCGGCGCAAACCCGGTCAGAGCCGCCACACCACCCAGCGGCGCGAACCCGATGCGGTCGAGATTCTCTCGGGGGTCTATGAGGGGCGCACGACCGGCACCCCAATTCAGTTGATGATCCGCAATGTGGATCAGCGTTCGAAGGATTACGGCAATATCCTCGACACCTTCCGCCCCGGTCATGCCGATATCACCTATTTCCAGAAATACGGGCTGCGCGACCCGCGCGGTGGCGGGCGGTCTTCGGCGCGGGAAACCGCTGCGCGCGTGGCTGCAGGCGGCATCGCGCGCGCTGTGCTGCGCGATCTTATGCCGGGGCTGGTGATCACTGGTTATATGGTCCAGATGGGTCCACACCATATCGACCGCGCACGCTTTGACCTCTCGGAGATCGAGCGCAACCCGTTCTGGGTGCCTGATGCGCAGGCCGCGCAGGATTGGGCCACGGCGCTTGACCAGATCCGCCGTGATGGCAATTCTGTGGGCGCGATGATCGAAGTGACCGCCAGCGGTCTGCCCGCAGGCTTGGGTGCGCCGATCTATGCCAAACTCGACATGGAACTGGCAGCGGCGATGATGTCGATCAATGCCGTCAAGGGGGTGGAAATCGGCGCGGGCATGGCCTCGGCAGGCCTGACCGGGGTGGAAAATGCCGACGAGATCGAGATGGGCGAAAACGGGCCGACCTATCGCAGCAACAAGGCAGGCGGTATTCTTGGCGGCATCTCCACTGGACAGAATATCGTCGTGCGCTTTGCGATCAAACCGACATCCTCGATTCACACGCCACGGGACTCGATCACGCGGGCGGGCGATCCGACCGAAGTCGTGACCAAAGGCCGCCATGACCCTTGCGTCGGCATCCGCGCCGTGCCTGTGGGCGAGGCGATGATGGCATGTGTCCTCCTTGATCAGCTTCTGATGCACCGCGCTCAGACTGGCCAGCCCGGTCCCCTCGGCCAGATCGGCAACTGAGCCTCAGCTTACACCCGCTGCCCCCCGCGCCGGTCACCAAAGTCAGCCTGCTTTTTCATCCTTGTAAAAATATCCTCGGGGGGTGAGGGGGGCAGACAGCCCCCCTTTGTCCGCCTCAATCCCGCCGTCCCTCCAGATGCTTGCGCAGCTTCGAGGGCGGGGCTTTCTTGCGGCCCTTGAATGGGTTCTTGTCGGATTGCGAGCGCATGAAAATCCGGATCGGCGTGCCCGGCATGTCGAAACTGTCGCGTAGCCCGTTCACCAGATAGCGCTCATAGCTTGCGGGCAGGTCTTCCGGGTTCGAACACATCACCACAAATCCCGGCGGGCGGGTCTTGGCCTGGGTCATGTAGCGCAGCTTGATGCGCTTGCCGCCCGGCGCAGGGGGCGGATGCGCCTCGACCATCGCACCCAACCACTGATTCAGCTTCGCCGTCGGGACGCGGCGGTTCCAGATTTCATGCGCGCGCAGCACGGCCGCATGCAGCCGGTCGAGCCCTTTGCCGGTCTTGGCCGAGACCGTCACCAGGGGAGCGCCGCGCAATTGTGGCAAGAGCTTTTCGAAACTCGCGCGCAGATCGCGCAGCTTCGCCTGCTTTTCGTCCTCCAGATCCCATTTGTTCACGGCCACCACGACTGCGCGCCCCTCAGTCTCGGCGAAATCGGCGATGCGCAGATCCTGCTGCTCGAACGGGATCGCTGCATCGAGCAGCACCACCACCACTTCGGCAAAGCGCACTGCCCGCAGCCCATCGGCGACGGAAAGCTTCTCGACCTTATCCACCACACGCGCCTTCTTGCGCATCCCCGCTGTGTCAAAAACCCGCGTTGGCGTGCCCTGCCAGTTCAGCATGACCGAGATCGAATCACGTGTGATCCCGGCCTCCGGCCCGGTCAGCAGCCGGTCTTCACCAAGGATCTTGTTGATCAGCGTCGATTTGCCTGCATTGGGCCGCCCGATCACGGCAATCTGCAAAGGCCGCTTGGCGCTGGGTGCGTGATAGACATCCTCCGCATCCTCCTCGATATCGAGATCGACCTCCGGCGCATCCGCCGCAGCACGCTCGGCAAAGGCATCGGCGACAGGGCGCAGGATGTGATAGAGTTCATCCATCCCTTCGCCATGTTCTGCCGACAGCCGTAACGGCTCGCCCAGACCCAGACTATAGGCATCGAGCACGCCCGATTCGCCCGCGCGCCCTTCGGCCTTGTTGGCGGCCAGAATCACATGATCGGCGCGTTTGCGCAGGATTTCGGCGAAAACCTCGTCTGTCGGGGTGATGCCCGCGCGCGCATCAACCACAAACAGGCAGATATCGGCCATATCGACGGCGCGTTCGGTCAGGCGGCGCATCCGGCCCTGCAAGCTGTCATCCGTGACCTCTTCCAGCCCGGCCGTATCGATCACCGTGAAGCGCAGATCGCCCAGCCGTGCATCGCCTTCGCGCAGATCGCGCGTGACACCCGGCTGGTCATCGACCAGCGCCAGGCGCTTGCCGACAAGGCGATTGAACAGTGTCGACTTGCCGACATTGGGACGGCCAACTATGGCCAGAGTGAAACTCATCGGTTTAGCTCCTGAACGCAAACATGGCCCCGAGGCAGGGGCCATGTGCCTGAAATCCTGCAGCCTTCCGCCTCAGCGAAAGGCCATCAACTGCCCGTCGCGCGAAACGACATAAAGTGTGCCGCCGACCACGATGGGCGCAACTGCCGCGCCTGAGCGCAAAGGCGTTTCGCCGGTGATGGCGCCCGAGACTGGATCGAACCTGCGCAGCACCCCGTCGCCGGAACCAACGATCAGCTGACCGCCCGCCAGGGTCGGCCCGTAGTGCGGATATATCGCCGCGCGCCGCCGCTCTCGGGTCTCGGTGAACAGTGGCAGATCCTGCCCCCAGATCACATCGCCGCTGGCGGCATCCAGCCGCAAGAGCCTGTTGCGATCTGACAGCATGAAAATCGATCCGCCAACAGGCCAGACCGGACCATAGGCAGCTTCTGTCGCCGTCCAGATCGGCCGCCCGTCGCTGCGGCTGAGCGCCATGACGCGGCCTGACTGGTTGCCGACATAGATCACATCGCCCTGCACGACCGGATCGCCCGTCACATCCGTGACCGAGGCATAGGCCACGCCCAGCCGCGTGCCTGCCACGGCGCGCCGCCACATGACCTGACCGGTGTCGCGCTGGGCGGCGATCAACTCGCCCGCCGGGGTCGGGAACAGCACCAGATCGCCCGTGACTGCCGGGGCTGCGCCGCCGATCATCGACGAGGGCGAAGGTGCGCCGGACGCCTGCCAGTCGGTCTGGCCCGAAGCTGCATCGATGGCCCAAGCCGTACTGTCGCTCGCCACGACATAAACATGGCGGCCTGAAACTGTCGGCGCAGCCGACAGGGCCGCGTCGAAGCGTTTCGACCAGATTTCCGCGCCGTTGGCCAGATCAAGCGCGTACAACATCCCGAAAGCCGAGGTGACAAACAGCCTGCCGCCCGCAATCGCAAGCCCACCGCCCGAGGCCGCATCGGGACTGCGCACGAAAGCCGGGGTCAGATCGCGGGTCCAGACGGTCGCGCCGCTGGCATTCGTGGCACTGACACGCGCGCGGCTGTCGAGCGTGTAGATCAGTCCGCCCGCAGCAACGGGTTCCGCTGTGATCCGATGGCGCCGGCCTTCACCTTGCCCGATCGGCGCGGACCAGAGAGGTTGAAGCGCGCCCCCGAGCGCAGGATGTGCAATGCGGGTCGAGGGCGAGCCCAGCCGATGGGTCCATTCCGCATTGAGCGCTGTCGCCGGAAGCGCGATCGGTGCCGCGCGATTGACCGGCACAGCGCCCGCATTGGCGTCAAAGGGCGCGCGCAGGGGGAAGCGTTCGCCTTCAAGCACGAAATCACGGCTGCATGCGGAAGCAAGCGTCACCAGAGCCAGAAGGCCCGCGCTGGTCCAGAATTTCACCATCTGCCTCCGCCTGCTCCCCTCCGGCTTGTGCCGTGCCCCAGCCCTGATCACTCGACGGACCCGCCCAAGGCCGTTAGCAATTGTGTCGCGCGGCGTCTAAGCGTGTCGGACACCTCTGATTGTGCCAGCAAGTCGGTCAGGATTTCAATGGCTGTTTCGCGATTGCCTTGCTCGAGCTGCAGCAGCGCGGTCTGCTCAAGCGCGAGGGGCCGCATTGGCTGGCCCGGTTGCGACAAGCGCGACAGCAGCGCTTCACGCTCCGCCAGCGAGATGTCGCTGCCGCCTGCGATAATGCGCTTGAGTGTCGCGAGCTGTCGGTAAGCATCGGGCAGCGCCGTGTCATCGGCGGCCGCCTGCAGTGCCACAAGTGCGGCCGCCCGGTCCTGCTCCAGCAGCGCGCCTGCGCGCAGCAGTTGCAACAGCCCTGCCTGCGCCCCGGTGGCCTCTATCTGCCCCAGCGCGCTAATTCGGTCTGCGGTTTCGTTATTCTCTAGTGCTGTCAGCACCGCGTCGCCAAAGGCTTCGGCTTTCGCGCTCGCCTGCGCCTTGCGCCACTCGTTCCAAGCTGTGCCGCCGACGACCAGCAGAACCAGCACCACGGCGATCCAGCCATAGCGACGCAGCAGCGCAAGCGCGCGCTCCCGACGCAGATCTTCGGTCACTTCGTTGAAGAAACTGTCAGAGTTGCTCACACGACACCTTTTCTTAAATCCGCTTCCTCATATCCTGAAGCCCGCATGATTGCAAAGCCCTGCCAGTAGCTGATTTGCCCTGCCACCGCCCGCAGGCCGGAAAGTCATTCATCCGTGCGCCTCGGATTGCTTGATTTTCTGCGTATGCAAAGTAATCTGAACTGGTCAGTTTAGCGTAAAGGGCTTATGTGGTCGCCAATTGCTGTCGGAGTGCAACCTGATGCGTATCTTTCCCCTTCTGACGGCGTTGGCCGTTTCGCTGATTCTGTATCTGGCAGTGATGGAGCGCGATTCGCTGATGAGTTTTGCCGGGGTTGTCGTCGAAGATGCAGAGGACGAAGACCTAGCCGCGTCCGAGGCTGCGCGCGTCCATGTTGTTGCGACCCGCTCTCAGGCGCAGCCTGTGGCCAATATCGTGCTGCTGCGCGGGCGGACGGAAGCGATGCGACAGGTCGAAATCCGGTCCGAGACATCGGGTCTGGTCATTTCTGACCCGCTGCGCCGCGGCACGCAGGTGCAGGCAGGTGATCCGCTGTGCGAATTATCCGCCGGGGTGCGCAAGGCCGCGCTCGACGAGGCGCGTGCGCGCCTGACTGAGGCAGAGATCAATTTTCGCGCGGCGTCCGGGCTGACTGATAGTGGCTTTGGCAGCGAAACCCGCCTTGCCACGGCCCGTGCGGCCCTGCAGGGGGCGCAAGCCGGGGTGGACCGCGCGGTGGAAGAACTGGCGCGGCTGGTCATGCATGCGCCCTTCGACGGGATTATCGAAACCGACACGGCCGAGCTTGGCAGCTTGCTGCAACCCGGCGCGCTTTGCGCGACGCTGATCCAGATGGATCCGATCAAGCTGGTCGGGTTTGTCACCGAAGCGCAGGTCGACCAGCTTGCGCTGGATGTGCCCGCAGGTGCGCGGCTGGCCTCCGGACGTGAGGTGATGGGCACCGTCAGCTTCATAGCACGTTCCGCTGATCCGCAGACCCGCACCTTCCGCGTCGATATTTCGATTCCCAATCCTGACGGCAAAATCCGCGACGGTCAAAGCGCCGATATCATTGTGCAGGGGCGCGAGGAAATGGGTCATCTGCTGCCCGGCTCCGCGCTCACGCTCGATGACAGCGGGGCGCTGGGACTGCGGGTGGTCGATGAAGACGGGCTGGTCAGCTTCGCGCCTGCGCAGATTCTGCGCGACACTGCCGATGGCATCTGGCTGGGCGGCCTGCCCGACACGGTCAACGCAATCACACTTGGCCAGGAATTCACCCGTGAGGGGGCGCGCGTCCGCGTCACCTGGGCGGATGCTGCAGGAGCAGACCAGTGATCGGCATCGTTGCGTGGGCGGCAGGCCGGGCGCGGATGATCTTCGCGCTGATCGTGATGGTCATGTTCGCGGGCGCCGCTGCCTATATCGGCCTGCCTAAGGAAGGTGAGCCCGATATCGAGGTGCCTGCCGTTATCATCACAGTGCCCTTTCCTGGTATCTCGGCCGTCGATGGCGAAACCATGCTGGTCAAGCCGATGGAACAGGAGCTGACTGATCTCGACGGGCTCAAGAGCATCAATGCCTTTTCAGCGGATGGATTCGCCGCAGCCGTGCTGGAATTCGAATTCGGCTGGGACAAGACGGCCACCATGGCCGATATTCGCGATGCGATGGGCCGTGCCGAAGGGCAATTCCCTTCGGGCGCGCAGAATTACACAATCTCGGAAATCAATTTCTCGCAGTTCCCGATTATCATTGTCGCGGTTTCGGGCGATGTGTCCGAGCGCACGCTCTTGCGCGTGACCCGCGAGCTGCGCACCCGCATCGAGGGGCTTGATTCGGTGCTGGAAGCCGAAATCGCCGGCGCGCGCGATGAGATGGTCGAAGTGCTGGTCGACCCGCTCAAGCTGGAAGCCTATAATGTCACGGCGGGCGAGCTGATCAATGTTGTCACGCAGAACAACCAACTGGTCGCTGCAGGCGAGGTCGAATCGCGCCAGGGCGCTTTCTCGGTCACGCTGCCGTCGAGTTTCTCGGGTCCGCAGGATATTTACCGCCTGCCAGTCAAGGTGAATGGCGATGCCGTTGTGACCCTGGGCGATCTGGCCGAAATCCGCCAGACCTTTGCCGACCGGACCGGCACTGCGCGGTTCAATGGCGACGAAAACCTGGCCATTCAGGTGGTGATGCGGCGCGGCTTTAATGCGATTGACACTACCGCCGCTGTGCGCACCGCGATCGAGGAAGAACGCGCCACCTGGTCGGAAGAGTTGCAGGCCGCTATCCGCGTGACCCCGGCGCTCGATACCTCGATCCAGACGGGTGAGATGGTCACCCAGCTCGAAGGGTCCGTGCTGACCGCCATCGCACTGGTGATGATCGTGGTGCTCGCCGCTCTTGGCGCGCGATCGGCGTTGCTGGTCGGCTTTGCCATTCCGGCATCGTTTCTTTTATGTTTCATCCTGCTCGGGGTGATGGGCGTCGCCGTGTCCAATATCGTGATGTTCGGGCTGATTCTGGCTGTCGGGATACTCGTGGATGGGGCCGTGGTCGTGGTCGAATATGCCGACAAGCGGCTGGCGGCAGGCGATGGGCCAATGCGGGCCTATGTCAAAGCCGCGCAGCGCATGTTCTGGCCTATCATCGCATCCACGGGAACGACGCTCTGCGCCTTTCTGCCGATGTTGTTCTGGCCGGGAGTGGCGGGCGAGTTCATGGGCATGCTGCCGGTGACGCTGATCTTCGTGCTTTCCGCGTCGCTGATCGTGGCGCTGATCTTCTTGCCGGTGATGGGCGGGATCTCCGGGCGCATCGCGCGCAGGCTGGGGCAGGTTGCCGACAGCTTGCGGGACTGGCCGCTGGCACTGCGGGCGCTTTTGGCTGCAGGCTTCGTTATGCTGCTGTTTCTCGGCGCGCTGATGATCATCAATCCCGGATATCTTGCGGGCAGCACCCAAGCGGCGCAATCACTGGGCCAGATGCTTCCAGGTGCAGCACTGATGGCCCTCGCCGCAATCGGCATGTCCACGAGCTTCAGCGCGCTGCGCGCCGAGAAGCGACCCGAGCGCGTCCGCGCGGGCCGCGCTTATTCGCCGGCGGGCCATGTCGCGCGGCTGTTTGTCGGCAATCCGGTTATGCCGGTGGTGTTGGTCATCGCAGTTGCGGCCTTTGTCGTCGGGGTGTTTCAGTATTATGGCCAGAACAACCGCGGGGTCGAATTCTTCGTCGAGACCGAGCCGGAACAGGGCATTATCTACGTGCGCGCGCGCGGTAACCTGTCGCTGCCGGAAAAGGATCGTCTCGTACAGCAGGTCGAGCGCATCACGCTGGATGAACCGGGCATTGCTTCGGTCTTTGCCTTTGGCGGGCAGGGCGGTTTGAACACAAATACGGCGGGGCAGGGGCCGCCGCGCGACTCGATCGGGCAGATCCAGTTCGAGCTGAAGCATTGGCGCGAGCGTCAAGGAAATCCGGAGCTGCGTGGCTCTGCGATCCTCGACCGGCTGCAAGCGCAGTTTGACGCGCTGCCGGGGATCTTCACAGAATTCCTGATCGCCTCAGGCGGGCCTGCCAGCGCGAAACCTGTGCATCTGCGCCTGACCGGTTCTGATTTCGACACGCTGGACGAGGCGGTTGAAACGGTTCTCGCGCGCATGGCCGCGACCGAGGGGCTGTTCGACCTGGAAGACACGCGCCCTGTGCCGGGGATCGACTGGCAGATCAATGTCGACACCGAAATGGCCGGTCGGTTCGGGGCCAATGTTGCGACCATCGGTGGCATGGTGCAGCTTGTGACGCGCGGCCTTTTGCTCGACACGATGCGGGTCGACAGCTCGGACGAGGAAATCGACATCCGCGTGCGCCTGCCTGAGGGGGACAGGCTGCTTTCGACGCTGGAAACCTTGCGCGTGCAGACAAATTTCGGGCTTGTGCCGCTGTCGAATTTTATCACCACGGAAACAGTGGCCTCGCGCGGGCAAATTGACCGCGTGAACCAACAACGGTTCTATGACGTCAAGGCTGATGTGCGCTCAGGCATGGTGCGTCTCGTGGACCGCGCGGGCGAGACGATGCGCGTCGTCCCCCGTGCTGAAGTCGTACTGCGCGAGAATGAGCCGGGCACGCCCGAATTCCGCCGCGCGGAAGAAACAATCGCTGAGATTGCTGCTAATGACTGGCGGCAAGTGCCCATCACCGCCACTGAGCGCATCGACGCGCTGACGCAGTGGCTGGCCTCCGAAGATACGTTGCCTGCCGGCATTGGCTGGGAGTGGACAGGTGAGCAGCAGGATCAGGAGGAAAGCACGCAATTCCTGACGGTGGCCTTCAGCGCGGCACTGGGGCTGATGTTCGTCATCCTGCTTACCCAGTTCAACAGCTTTTACAATGCAGTTCTTGTGTTGCTTGCGGTGATCCTTTCGTCTGCGGGGGTATTGATCGGGATGCTGGTGATGGATCAGACCTTCTCGGTGATCATGACCGGGACGGGCATTGTGGCGCTGGCCGGGATCGTGGTGAACAACAACATCGTTTTGATTGATACGTATCAGAATTATGCGCGCATCATGCCCCGGATCGAAGCCATTATCCGCACGGTCGAGGCGCGCATCCGACCCGTTCTGATGACCACAATCACCACGATGGCGGGGCTGACGCCGATGATGCTGGGCCTCTCGATCGATTTTGCCAATGGTGGTTATTCGATCGACAATCCGACCGCGCTCTGGTGGAAGCAACTCGCGACCGCAGTGGTTTTCGGGCTTGGCGTCGCAACAATCCTGACGCTGATGCTGACGCCTGCGCTTCTGGCGCTGCGGGTCTGGGTCGAGAAGGGTGCGTATAGCAGCATCATGGGGCTGCGCCGTGGCCTGTCGGGGGCGGACTCGCCCCTGCGGCGGGATCGCGAATTGACGCGCAAACTGGCCAAGGTAAAGGGCGCAGAGCTGATCTGGGATGTGCCGCCGGAACCCGCGGAAGTGCAACTTCCGCTGCGACTCGAAGATCCGCTTCCGCCTGACATGCCCCTGCGCGCGGCGGAGTGATCAAAGTCCACGCGCGGCCGGGCAATCCGCCATGACTGCCCGTGCCGCGCTTTCCGCTTGTGATCAGCAGAAACTCCCAGCCGATTTGCGCCGTGGCAAGGCGCTCATCTGGCGCGCCTGCTGCCCTTTGATTGCGGCCTGATTGCGGAAGCGTTCCTCGACATGCCAAACCAGAGGCTGGTCCCGCAGGAAGACACGGAAATTCAGACAACCCGGTTCCGCGCGGCTCTGACGGAGATGTTCAGGCAAAAACGCCGCCCAATCGCGGCTTCGGCCTGATGAGGCATCCGCGAAGCGTTACCTCGCCGCCACCTTAGGCGGCGCTCAGAGCGCAGGCTCGCGTAGTAGCAGACCGCCTTCGCGTTCCAGAAAGCCGATGATCGCGTCGATTCCCGCGCTTTCGCGCATCCGCCCCATCACATAGGGTCGCGCGCCGCGGGCGGCCTTGGTATCGGCTTCAAGCTGGGCAAGGTCGACGCCGACATGGGGCGCGAGGTCGATCTTGTTGACCACCAGCAGATCCGATTTCGTCAGCCCCGGCCCGCGCTTGCGCGGAATATCCTGCCCGGCAGCGGTGTCGATCACATAGATCGTCAGATCTGCCAGTTCGGGCGAGAAGGTCGCGGCCAGATTGTCGCCGCCCGATTCGATCAGGATCAGGTCGAGATCAGGAAAGCTGGCGGTCAGATCGGCCACTGCCGCAAGATTGATGCTCGCATCCTCACGGATCGCGGTATGTGGACAACCGCCCGTTTCGACCCCGCGGATCCGCTCCATCGGCAAGACCTGCGCGCGCATCAGCGCTTCGGCATCCTCGCGCGTGTAGATGTCATTGGTGATCACTGCCATCGAGCAGCGTGGAGAGAGCGCATGGGCGAGTTTCTCGGTCAGCGTGGTCTTGCCGGCACCGACTGGCCCGCCAATCCCGACGCGCAAAGGTCCGTTAGACATGCGTTTCCCCTTCCTCCTCAAAAACTTCAAGCGCGACGTTCAACGCATTGATCGCCGCCGGAAACCCACCGTATAGCGACATCTGCCAGATCATCTCGCCGATCTCGCGCTGTGACAGCCCGGCCTTCAGCCCGCCCTTGATGTTGACCCGCAATTGCGGCGCGGTCTGTCCGCCAAGTGCAGTCAGCGCGGCGATTGTGCCCAGATAGCGATCGCGCAGCGCCAGGCCCGGTCGCGCGTATTGCTGACCATAGGCAAAATCCACCACAGAGGTCGACAGCCCCGGCACGATTTGATCATAGCGCGCCCTGAGCATATCTTCCATGCCCGGATTTAACGACTCGGACAGGGCGCGCCCCGCTGTGTAGGTCTCTTTCATGTGCGAAACAGCCTTACTTCCTTGGTTTCATGTTCCATCGCCGCAAGATCGGCCCCGAAACAGGAATTGCCCAGTTCCTCAATTCGCGCGAAGGCTGCATCCTGTGCGAGTTCAGGCAGCTGCGTCAAGACTTGCGCCAGAACCCGGTGCCCTGTGCCCTGACCAAGTGGCACATGGCGGATGGCAATGGTCGCCAGATTGGTCACGAAAGCCTGCAGATAGGCCGCGATCACGACTTCGCGCGGCAGGGCGAGCGGGGCAGCGGCTTCGGCAACCGAGATGGGCAAAAGCCGGGCAGGCAGCGCACGTCCGGTGATCTGCGTGATCGTCCGCGCAAAAGCCGCACCTTGTTCGCGCGCCTCCGTCAACCGCTCCGCCGAGGGTTGCAGCGCCATCGCAAAAGCGTCGAGCCGGTCGAAATCGGCACCTTCGTCCAGCGCCAGCGCGATCAGCACAGCGTCTTGCCAGCCGGTCCCGAAACACAGGATCTCCTGCAGCCACGCCTCGAAACTCTCTGCGTCACAGACGTCGCCGCGCGCTACGACCTGTTCCAACCCATGGCTATAGGCAAAGCCTCCGGTCGGGAAAGCCGGAGACAGCCAGTGTTGCAAGGTCAGCGCGGCGGGCGTCAGCATCAGTCAATGGGCGTGATCGTGACGATGGGCCAGCGTGGGGGCTTGTTCGTGGACATGCCCGTGATCATGCCCCATCGTGCGCCCATGGCCGTACGCCCCACCTTCGGGCGTGAAGGGCCCTGTGACCTTGCGCAGCCGCGCGCCAAGCTGGGCGAGCATTGCTTCGATCACGTGGTCATGGCGTATCAAAAGGCGCGTCTCTTCTATCTGGCAGGGCGTGTGGCGGTTACCGATATGCCAGGCGAGCCGCGCGAGATCGCCCTTGACCTCAACCAGCGCTTCATCTGCAGGCACGATTTCCAGCGTGGTGCCATCTTCCAGCTCGAACCCCCACCAATCATCAAGATTGGTGACTTCCGCCAGATCAAGCAGGAAGCCGCGTCCCTCGGCTGTTTGCAGGCGTTTGCGCCGCACAAGGCGGGCGTCGTAATCGAGGATCACCGCGCCGTCACAGCGACCGGACGCGGTCTTGAGCAGGCGGCGCAGGGGGGGCAGGTCAGTCATATCGCACCTCTCGAGAATAATTTGCGGTAGACATGGGCCGGCAAGCCCCCGCGTGACAGCCCCATCGCGCGCAGCGCCCCGTCTGGCAACGCGTCGAGCCGGGCAAATTCGGCTTCGGCGGCTGATCGCCCTGCCGCAAGGTTACAGCCCATGCCCGAACTGGCCAGAAACCAGTCCAGTTGCCGGGATTGATCCGGGCTGAGCGGGGAATTCGCGGGACGAAACGTCATCGGCACCTCCATCAGGCGGACAGATACCTCCCTTCTGCCACAATAACATGAATCATCCCTTTCCGGCACCAACGGCCTGTTCACGTTTTGCTGCGGTGCAGAAACAACACAGCGGACTGCGCGCTCAGTAGAGGAAATAACGCTGCGCCAAGGGCAATTCGGTTGCCGGTTCGCAGGTCAGCAGCACCCCATCGGCACGCACTTCATAGGTCTCGGGGTCCACCTCGATCTGCGGGGTGGCATCGTTCAGCCGCATGTCGGATTTCGTGACCCCCCGGCAGCCCTCGACCGCCAGCGTGTCCTTTGCAAGCCCCAGCGTGTCGCGCACCCCGTCTTCCTGCGCGGCCTGGCTTACGAAAATCACCGCCGCGCGTTCGACAGCGCGCCCGAAGGCGCCAAACATGGGCCGCGAATGCATCGGCTGCGGGGTCGGAATGGACGCATTCGGATCCCCCATCTGCGCCACGACAATCGAGCCGCCGATCAGCACCATCTCGGGTTTTGCTCCGAAAAACGCAGGCGACCAGAGGCACAGATCCGCACGTTTTCCTTCTTCGATGGAGCCGATCTGCCGCGACAGCCCGTGCACAATCGCCGGGTTGATCGTGTATTTGGCGATGTAGCGGCGCACGCGCAGATTGTCATTATCGCCCTGTTCCTCGGGCAAGCGGCCGCGCTGGACCTTCATCTTATGCGCGGTCTGCCAGGTGCGGGTGATCACCTCGCCCACGCGGCCCATCGCCTGACTGTCCGAGGACAGCACCGAGAACGCACCCATATCGTGCAGGATGTCTTCAGCGGCAATCGTCTCGCGCCGGATACGGCTTTCGGCGAAGGCCACATCTTCGGGCACCTTGCGATCCAGATGGTGACAGACCATCAGCATGTCGAGATGTTCTTCGATCGTGTTGACCGTGTAGGGCATGGTCGGGTTCGTCGAACTTGGCAGGATGTTCTGACTGCTGACCACCTTGATGATATCGGGCGCATGTCCGCCGCCCGCACCTTCGGTATGGAAGGCGTGGATGGTGCGGCCTGCGATGGCCTTGAGGGTGTTTTCCACGAAACCGGACTCGTTGAGCGTATCCGTGTGGATCATCACCTGAATGTCAGTTTCTTCCGCGACTGACAGGCAGCAATCGATGGCCGCAGGCGTCGTGCCCCAGTCCTCGTGCAGTTTCAGTGCGCAGGCCCCGGCGCGCACCTGTTCGTGCAAAGCGCCGGGCAGGGAGGCATTGCCCTTGCCCGCGAACGCCAGATTCATCGCAAAAGCATCCGCCGCCTGCAGCATCCGCCCGATATGCCATGGCCCCGGTGTGCAGGTTGTGGCCAGCGTCCCATGCGCAGGCCCTGTGCCACCGCCGAGCATCGTCGTCAGCCCGGAATGCAGCGCATCGTCGATCTGTTGCGGGCAGATATAATGGATATGCGCGTCAAACCCGCCCGCCGTCAGGATCTTGCCTTCGCCTGCGATGATTTCTGTGCCAGGGCCTATGATGACATCGACACCGGGTTGCGTGTCGGGATTTCCCGCCTTGCCGATCTTCGCAATTCGCCCGTCGCGCAAGCCGATATCGGCCTTGTAGATCCCGCTATGGTCTACGATCAGCGCGTTGGTGATGACGGTGTCCATCGCGCCCTCGGCCCGCGTGATCTGGCTCTGGCCCATGCCGTCGCGGATCACCTTGCCGCCGCCGAACTTGACCTCCTCGCCATATCCGCCGCGCTCGGTGATCAGATCGCGCTCGACCTCGATGATGAGATCCGTGTCGCCCAACCGCACCTTGTCGCCCACGGTCGGCCCATACATGTCGGCATAGGCAGCGCGGGAAATCTTGTAGGCCATGTCAGCGTCCTTTCTTTGCCGGCAGAAGGGGATTGCCTTTTTGCAAACGGGTGACATTCCCGCGCGTCGCACGCCGCACAGGGGCCGCGGCCTTGCTGATGACGGTCACCGCGTCGCCGCCGCGCATCGCTGCCATGCCTGCATCGATTGCGCCCTTCTGTGCCGCGCGCATTTTCTCCGTCACCATGCGGGTGTTCTCAGTCGGGCTGACATGCCAGGCCCCGGCCATCCCCCAGATCCGCATGGCGATCACCGCCTGCGCTTCCATCAGGATCGCCGCAGAGGTCATCCAGAGCTTGAAGACAGGCAACATGCGGACCGATCCTTATAATTTGCCCATCACACGGGCATTGAAACCATAGACCCTGCGCGCGCCTGAATAGGGCACCAAGGCAACTTCGCGCGACTGTCCCGGTTCGAACCGCACAGCCGTCCCTGCGGGGATGTCCAGCCGCTTGCCTCGGGCGGCATCGCGGTCGAAGTCCAGCCCCGGATTGACCTCGGCGAAGTGGTAGTGACTGCCCACCTGAACAGGCCGGTCACCGGTATTGGCAACCATCAGACGCGTCACCTCAACGCCCGGATTGAGTTCAAGCTCCGCATCGGGGGTCAGTATTTCACCCGGGATCATGGCCACGCCCTCACACAAAGGCCAGAACTGCGCCCGTCAGCGCAATCACGCCGCCCGTCGCACGCGGAAGCCAGGCCGCGCGTGCGGCAATCTGCGCACCTGCTGCGAACCCCGCGCCATGTAGCGCAGCTGTCGCCAGCATGAAGCCTGCCACGTATCCGATCCCGCCGGTGCCTTCCGCCCCATGAGCATAGCCATGCGCTGCGCCGAAGACGGCGGCAAACGCTGCCAGCACAAGAAGCGGCGGACGCAGCGCCAGCGCCATGGCCACCCCCAGCACGATGATCGAGGCGATGATTACATGCTCGACCAGCGCGCTTTCCGACCCGCTGACGCCGATCAACCCGAAGACCAGCATGCCCGCCAGAAAGCTGCCCGGCACCGCCCAGCGTGCGGCCCCTCCGATCAGCGCGGCCAGCACCCCAATGGTCAGCATCGCGATCAGATGATCGACCCCATATAACGGATGCGCCAGCCCTGACGCGAAGCCGCCCGCATGTTCATGCCCCGGATGGGCGAGAGCAACGCTTGGGGCAAGGAGGAACAGCGGCAGAATGTAGCGCATGGGTCAAACCTTTCAGCGGATGGGGTGATGGACAGTGACAAGTTTGGTGCCGTCGGGAAATGTCGCCTCGACCTGCACGGAATGGATCATTTCGGGCACGCCGGGCATGCATTGCTCGGCGCTGATCACATGCGCGCCCGCCTGCATCAACTCGGCCACCGAGCGGCCATCGCGCGCGCCTTCGACCACGAAATCGGTGATCAGCGCGATCGCTTCGGGATGGTTGAGCTTTACCCCGCGCGCCAATCGCCCGCGCGCGACCATCGCAGCGAGCGAGACCAGAAGCTTGTCTTTTTCCCGTGGTGTCAGATTCATCCTGTTTCCTCAGTTTTGCCAGACGCGGGGCAGGGGCGCGCGCCGCAGAAGGGTTAGAATATCCACCATCTGGCGGCGCAACGGCCAGCCATCGCGCGCCAGCAACCGGATCACCAACCGCCCCGGCAATGCCGACGCCGCAGCCCGCACATCTGGCCGTGTCAGCACCGCGCGCACCGCGTCCAGATGGTCGGGCGCATCCGGCGCGACCAGCACCACCGTCGCCACCGCCCGCGCATCGCCCAGTCCTGCAACACCCATGCGTAACCGCGCGTCGGTCAGCCGCAGCGCTTCCAGATGCAGGGGCAGGGCGCCGCGCTGCACCATCCGCCAGTCGTGAAAATCCAGGGTTTCGACCACCTCACCCATCGCGGCGCGCCCCAGAACCACGGTCTCTGCCATCAGACAAGTGGCCCCTTCGCCCAGCGTGATCTCAGTGCGCCGCCTTGCGCTGGCGCGGTCAAACACAATCGTTTCCTGCGGCAGCCAGTCGAGATGCGCGCCCGCGCCGACCTCCAGCGCGACCGTGATCTGCGCCTGCCCGCTGGTGCTGCGATAAACCCGCTCGGCAGTCTGAGTGGTCGCCGTCATGCGCAGCCCGCCGCCCACAGACAGCCGATATTCTAGCCTGTCCCCCCCGGTCAGCCCCCCCGAGGTGTTCAGAAACACTGTTTCGCGCCCATTCAGCACGATCGCTTTCGCCGAGCCGCGTTGTGCCAGATCGGTTAGCCGCGCCTGTCCGTCCTGCGCCCTGAACGCCACACAGGCGCGCCCGTCGCTGCGTTGATGTTGCGTGATCGTGGCCATTGCGTTCATGTCAGGCTCCTCGCTCCCTGTTGTGCGCGCTCTGTCGCCGGGTGCAATCGACCGCACGAGGCGGGACTTCCATGGCCCGCGCTACATGAGCAACTCGCTCAAAAATAAATCGTTTAGATTATATAGTAGGCAGATTGATAATCGGGTGTGCGATGCTTGCTGCCATCATGTGCATCCCTCGCAGGTTCCGCCCTTGCCGGGGCATCGGTAGAATGGCAGGGTCGCGTTCACAGTCAGAGGGTGCGGGCAGATGAAAATCGCAAGTTTCAACATCAACGGCATCAAGGCGCGCGGCCCGGCACTGCTGCGTTGGCTGGACGCGGCGCAGCCCGATCTGGCGGTCCTGCAAGAGATCAAATCCACCGATGAAACCTTCCCCCGCGCGCTGATTGAGGACAAGGGCTACCATCTTGAAACCCATGGCCAGAAGGGCTTCAACGGGGTGGCGATTGTCTCCAAACTCCCGCTCGAGGATGTCACACGCGGTCTGCCCGGTGATGACGAAGATCCGCAAGCGCGCTGGATCGAGGCCACGGTCAGCACGTCCAAGGGCGCGCTGCGCGTCGTGGGCTTATATCTGCCCAATGGCAACCCTGTTGAGCTGGACAGCTCGGGCGCGCCGGTTGCGGGTGGGAAATATGCCTATAAACTCAGTTGGATGGTGCGGATGGAAGCGCGATTGCGCGAGTTATTGGCGCTAGAGATGCCGCTGGCAGTGATGGGCGATTACAACATCATCCCGCAGGCCGAAGACGCCGCGCGCCCCGACGCGTGGCGCGACGACGCGCTGTTTCGTCTGCCGTCCCGAAAGGCGTTTCGCCGGATCGTCAATCTCGGCCTGACCGACGCGTTCCGTGCCCGCACCTTCGGGCCGGGACAGTATAGCTTCTGGGACTATCAGGCCGGTGCTTTCGAGCGCAATGACGGCATCCGCATCGACCACATCTTGCTCAATGGCTATGCGGCAGACTTGCTGCGCGACTGCTGTATCGACACCGAAGTGCGCGCGGGCGAAAAACCATCGGACCATGTGCCGATCTGGGCTGAACTGGCGCTCTGATCGCTGTTCCCCCATGCAGGACCATGCCATTAACGCTGCATCAACACCTTTGCGCCATACTGTGGTCGGGCATGTGAAGGATGTGGGGGTTACGGAATGTTTCGTGCAAACAGGGCGCATGTTCGTCTGAGCGTCGGGGTCTTGCGCGACGGCCGCCGGGAAACGGCCTATGTGGAAGATATCGGCAAGGGCGGCCTCAAGCTCAGCGGGCTGATCGCCCCGAAACCCGGCGAAACACTGCGCGTCCATATCAAGGGCAATATGCTCGATGCCGAAATCCGATGGGTTGAGGCGGGCATGTGTGGCCTGCGCTTTTGCGCGGCGCCTGAAACAGCGGAAGTCCGCCGGTTTCTGGCCGTTTTGCCGCGTTTGACGGGCAAAAAGGACCGCTTTGCGCCGACGATGCGTGAAATGGGGGCACCGGCGACCCGACCCGGCGTCTGAACGCGCCGCTCTGGGCTTGAACGCGGCGAGAGCGGGCGCCCCTAGGTGCCATGCGCAGCCCCGCGCCGATGCGATTGCCCGCGCGCAGATCAAGAAATCGCGAGCAAAGCCGCGCGACCTACGTCGCATGCGTCATGTCCGTGATGCGTTTCGACTGGCCCGCGCTGCTGACAGGGGGTGTTCGCGGCGCGCCACCACACCGATTTCTGCTCTGACATTAATGAAATATCAGTGTTAATTGCCCAAAGAGGAACGTTAAGGTCTCCGGGGCCGTGATTTGCCTGGAATCGAACGACAAGGTCAGAGAGATGCAAGAAACAGAGCTTGGACGACGCAGGGTTCTTAACCTGATCCTCTGGGGGTCCACCCTATGCGCCATGCCGGCTTGCGCCAACGCGCCAGAACGCTCACGGCGTCCGGAGCTGCGCCGCGCGCCGCCGGCCACAGGGATCGTGTCGCGTGCTGGGCTTGGCGGGGACATCGCCTATGCTGTGATCGACGTGCAGTCGGGCAATCTGCTGGAAGGGCAGGGGGCAAACACGCCGCTGCCCCCGGCCAGCGTCGCCAAGGCGATCACCGCGCTCTATGCGCTTGAGACGCTGGGTCCGGCCTTTCAGTTTCGCACCCGACTGATCGCGACGGGCCCGATCAGCGACGGGGTGCTGCGCGGCGATCTGGTACTGGCAGGTGGTGGCGATCCGACGCTCGAGACTGATCACCTCGCTGCCATGGCTGCCGATCTCGCCCGCGCCGGTGTGCGCCAGATCACGGGGCGCTTTCTGGTCTGGGGCGGCGCGCTGCCCTTCGTGTCTGAGATCGCCAGTGATCAATCCCCGCAGGCGGGCTATAACCCTTCCGTCTCCGGGCTGAACCTGAATTTCAACCGGGTGCATTTTGAATGGCGACGTGCAGGCGCAGACTTTGCCGTGTCGATGGATGCGCGCTCCAACAGCCACCGGCCCGCCGTCAGCATGGCGCGGATGCAGATCGTCAATCGCGCAAGCCCGCTTTACACCTATCAGCGCAGTGCGACGCGCGATGAATGGACCGTGGCGCGCAGCGCATTGGGCAACACAGGCTCGCGCTGGCTGCCTGTGCGCCATCCCGAGCTCTATGCAGGCGAGGTCTTTCGCAGCCTCGCGGCCGGTCGCGCCGTGACGTTGCCTGCACCCGAACTCATTCGCGCGTTGCCTGCGGGGACGGAACTCGTGACCCATCGCGCCCAACCCTTGCAGGACATCCTGCGCGATCTGTTGCGCTTTTCGACCAATATCAGCGCCGAGGCCGTGGGCATGACTGCGACCGCTGCGCGCTCTGGGGCACCCGCCAGCCTTGCGGCGTCGGGCGCGGCAATGTCCGACTGGGCACGGACGCGCTATGGCATGTCGAGCGCCCGGCTTCTCGACCATTCCGGGCTGGGTGCGGGCTCGCGCGTGTCGATGGGCGATCTGGCCAATATGTTCCGCCGCGCTGGTCAGGATGGTGCCTTGCGCCCGCTCCTGCGCCAGCACCAGTTCCGCGACGCGCGCAACAACCCAGTTGCGAGCCCCGGTGTTGATGTGCAGGCCAAGACCGGCACGTTGTTCTTTGTCTCGGCGCTGGGCGGCTATGTCGTGGCACCGGGGGGGCGCGAGCTGGCCTTCGCCATTGCCTCGGCGGATCTGACCCGCCGCGCGCAGGTCGCCGGGGGCAATGCGGACCGCCCGCAAGGGACTGTCGAATGGTCGCGCCGCGCGCGTCAGATGCAGCAGGACTTGCTCACCCGCTGGGCACAGGCACATTCACGTTGACATGCGCAATCCTGTCGCGACGGGATTGCTTCGCAGGTCTCGCCAGGCAAGGCCCTTTGGCACCGGCAACTGCGCGATTGGCTACTGGCTTCCCAGTTGGTCGCTCAAGGACTCAGGCACTCAAGGACTCAGGCGCGGCGCTCCAGACCCGTCAACGCCGCTGTCGTGTCAGGCACCACAAAGTCACTGTCGCGACGTCGGTCGACCAGAGCCAAAGGTCACATGATCAGCTGTCGGGGTGAGGCAAGCAGCGTGCCGTAGCGCGATAGAAAACGCGCGGCATCTGCGCCGTTGAGAACGCGGTGATCGTAGGACAGATCGAGCGGCACCATGGGCACAGGGCGCGGGGTGTCCCCCTCCCAGACCGTCACAGTTTCGCTTCGCGTGATCCCGAGGATCGCGAGTTCCGGTGGGTTGACGATGGGGGTAAAGGCCGTCCCGCCTATGCCGCCGAGATTGCTGATCGTCATTGACGCGCCGCCCATCTCGTCAGGTACCACCTTGCGGTTTTGAGCACGGCCTGCAAGATCAGTGATCTCGCGCGAGATGTCCCAAAGCCCTTTGCAATCGGCATTGCGGATCACTGGCACCATAAGCCCATGAGGGGTATCCACGGCGATGCCGATATGCACATAGTCTTTCAGCACCAATGTCGTGCCGTCCGCAGACAGCGAGGCATTGAAGCGCGGGAACTCACGCAGGCAATGTGCCAGCGCCATCACATGAAACGCCAGTGCGGTGAGCTTTATCCCTCGTGCGCGTGCATCTTCACGCCAGGATTTGCGCAACATTTCGATGGCCGAGATCTCTGCGCGGTCGTGATGGGTGACCTGCGGGATCAGCGCGTTGGCGGCACCCAGATTGCGCGCCGCCACTTGCGCAAAGCGGCTCATCGGTTCGGCTGTGACGGCTCCATATGCGGCGTGATCGACGTCCCAATAGCTGGTGTCGCCCGCAGGCGCGTTGACCGAGGCTGATGCGCCCAGATCTTCCGGCCCCATGGTCCTGCGTCCCAGCTCGCGGGCGCGCGCGTCCAGATCGACGCCTTTTTCCAGCGCCATACGGCGCGTGGTCGGGCTTGCGATGACGTCTGACATGTTTGTCTCCCCCTTACCAGCTGGCCGAGATATATTGTGTCTCCATGAATTCGAGCATTCCCTCATGGCCGCCTTCACGCCCAAGCCCGGATTGCTTGGTGCCGCCAAAAGGAGCTGCCGGGTCACTGACCAGACCACGGTTCAGCCCGACCATGCCGTAATCCAACCGCTCGCAGACCTGCAACCCGCGCTTGAAATCGCCAGAGAAGACATAGGCGACCAGACCGTATTCAGTGTCATTGGCGCGACGGATGACGTCATCTTGATCGGTGAAGGTCTGAAGCGCTGCCACCGGACCGAAGATTTCATCCTGCACACAGTCTGCGGTCGGGGGCACGTTGGATATGACTGTGGGCGGATAGAAAAATCCGCGCCCCTCTGGCACGACGCCGCCGCATTCGAGTTTCGCGCCCTTGGCCAGAGCATCGGCCACGAATTCCGCGACCTGGTCGCGCGTGGACGCGTTGACCAGCGGGCCGACATCGACGCGTGGATCCGTGCCGTCACCGACTTTCAAGGACGACATGGCCAGCGTCAGTCGCCGTGTGAATTCCGGTGCTATCGCCTCATGCACATAGATGCGGTTCGCGGCAGTGCAGGCTTCGCCCAGATTGCGCATCTTGGCCAGCATCGTGCCTTCGATGGCTGTGTCCATATCGGCATCGTCAAAAACGATCACAGGCGCATTGCCGCCGAGTTCCATCGCGGGTTTCAGAACCTGATCGGCCGCGCCCTTCAACAGCGTGCGCCCGACACCGGTCGAGCCGGTGAAGCTGACAACGCGGACGCGCGGATCATGCAGCATGTGATCGACCAGCGCGCCGGTGCGTTTGCTTGGCAGCACATTGACCAACCCTGGCGGCACGCCTGCGTCTTCCAGAAGCGGCATCAGCGCCAGCATGGTCAGCGGTGTTTCCGAGGCGGGCTTGATGATGACCCCGCAGCCCGCCGCCAGCGCGGGCGCGATTTTGCGCGTGCCCATCGCCGCCGGGTAATTCCAGGGCGTGATCAGGACCGCCAGTCCGGCGGGTTTGTGCTGCACGATAATGCGCGCGCCTGAGGCAGGTGCGTGCGTGATCATCCCATCAGCGCGCACGGCCTCTTCGGCAAACCAGCGGAAGAATTCGGCCGCATAACTCGCCTCACCAATCGCATCCGCGCGCGCCTTGCCGTTTTCCAGCGTGATCAGACGGGCAAACTCCTCCAGCCGTGCAGTCATCAATTCCCAGGCCTTGCGTAGCACTTCCGAGCGTTGGCGCGGTGTGCGCGCGGCCCATTCAGTCATCGCGGCTTCGGCAGCATCGAGGGCGACATCAGCATCCTCGATCCCGGCCGAAGCGACTGAGGCCAGCACCTCCTCTGTGGCCGGGTTGATCACGTCAAACCGCTCTGGCGTCTCGCGCCAGGTGCCATTGATATATAGGTCAGTATGTTTCATCGGAACCTCGAACAGTTAGAGCAGGTGGCGCAGCGGGTCTTGCAGCCGCCCTGCGAAATCGGAGAGCAGCGCGATTGCGCGCGAGGGTGGCAGATGCGCCGGGTCACCTTCCAGAACGAGCGCCAGCCCCGCGCCCTTGCGCAACAGGCTCAGCACAGGCTGCGCTTCCGCTCCAAGCGCAAGACCCGTAAGCGGGCTGGGGCGCAGGTCGCGCAGCATCAGATCAGGCGCATCCTCAGTCTCTTGCACGGCAGTCAGCTTGCGCGCTTCTGGCACTGCGAAGCTGCGCTGCGTGCCGAAGCGCTCGATGGCTACCACGCAAGGCACGCCAAGGCTTGTGCCCGCGAGCCCGGCAAGCAGCGCATCCGGATCGTCCAAGCCCCGCTCCTCGGCGGCCCAGTCGGCGAAAGCGGTGAAACCCTCTTGGGGCAGATCTGCCTCCAGCCGAAGGCTTGGCGCGGCCATAGCGTGCGCTGAGATAGGCGTCTTGCGCGCGAGCTCTTCAAGCTGCGCGAGATTGGCCATGTGGTAAGGCTGCGGCTGGCCTGCCTTGACCAGTTGGCCAAGGTCAAGCCCCCGTTCCAGCGCTACGCGGCGCAGCTTGGGTGAGGCGAGGATGCGGCCCTCCAACCCCGAGATACCCGACGCTGTTGCAGGCCTGGCATGCGGGGCTTTCGCCACGGCAGGTGCGGGCGCGGGCGCGGAAGGCGCTGGCGCGGGTTGCGCCACAGGTTTGGCAGTAGCTTTGGCAAAGGCGCGGGTGACAGGGGTCGTGGGTGGTGCAAAAGAGATGATCGCAACAACCTGACCCACAGGCACGTCATCGCCCTTTTGCGCCATCGTGGCTGCCAGATAGCCGGACACCCCGGCAGGGACTTCCATCGTGGCCTTGTCGGTTTCGACCTCGAAGAGCATCGCGTCTGCATCAACCTCAGCGCCCGGCTCCACCAGCCAGCCCACGATCACGCCGCTATCTTGTGCCATACCAAGCTGTGGCATCGTGATCTGGCGGCCCTCGGGCAGATCATCTGTGGGTGCGGGCGCAGACGTAGCCTCTGCCTCCGCACTCTCTGATATTCGCGCAATCGCCTTGCCCACCGGCACATCTTCTCCCGCCTGCGCGCTGACATGCGTCAGAAACCCGCTCGCCTGTGCCTCGACTTCCATCGTGGCCTTGTCGGTCTCGACTTCAAACAGCGCATCGCCCTTGGCCACCTTGTCGCCCGGCGCTTTCAGCCAGGTTACGATCTTGCCCGCATCCTGTGCCATGCCGAGTTGCGGCATCGTCACCTCATGCGGCCCGAAACCCGAGGTTTCATTATGCGGCATGGATCAGCTCCCCGGCGCACAATCGACGCGCATTGGCCACCACTTGCTCGGGTGTCGGCACTGTCAGGTCTTCAAGCGCAGGCGAGAACGGCACTGGCACATCCATCGCCCCCATGCGCAACACAGGCGCATCCAGATGATAGAAAGCCTTTTCATTCAGGCGGCTCGCGATTTCCGCTGTCACCCCGTAGCTTTGATGGCCCTCATCGATCACAATCGCCCGGCTGGTCTTCTTGACGCTCTCGATCAACGTGGCCTCATCAAGCGGCACGATGGTGCGAGGGTCGATCACTTCGGCGCTGATCCCCTCTGCGGCCAGTATTTTGGCGGCTTTTTCGGCCACCTGGACCATCGAGGACGTTCCGATCAGCGTGATGTCGCGACCCTCGCGCTTCACATGCGCCTGGCCGAAGGGGATCAGATACTCCTCTTCCGGGACCGGCGCCTTGTCCTGATACATCAGCTTGTCTTCAAAGATCACCACCGGGTTGTTGTCGCGGATGGCGGTCTTCATCAGCCCCTTGGCTTCATAGGCCGAGGATGGCATCGCGACTTTCAGTCCCGGAATATGGGCGACCAGCGCCTGCAAGCTTTGGCTATGCTGCGCCGCCGAACGCCGGGTCGCGCCCAGATTCGTGCGCAAGACCAGCGGCACAGTCAGCTTGCCGCCCGACATATAATGCGTCTTGGCTGCCTGATTGCAGAGCTGATCCATGATCAGGAAGATGAAATCCCCGAACATCAGATCCACGATGGGTCGCGCCCCGGTCATCGCAGCGCCCACCGCCATGCCCATGAAACCCGGCTCGGAAATCGGCGTGTCAATCACGCGCGCGGTGCCGAATTCCTCGACCAGCCCAGAGAGCACCTTGAAGGGCGTGCCCGCTTCGGCCACATCCTCGCCCATCAGGAACACAGTCGGGTCGCGCCGCATCTCCTCGGCGATGGCCTCATTCACGGCCTGCGATAATGTAATCTCGCGCATTCTCATTTCTCCTCAGGCCGCGTAAACATGCTGGTCGACTTCGGACGCATCCGGGTAGGCCGCATCGAGCGCATAGGTCACGGCCTCGGACGCGTCGCGTTCGATTTCGGCATGCATCATGTCCAGCTCGTCCTCCGTCACGATACCCTCGCTGACCAGATACGCACGAAAGCGGATGATCGGGTCGCGATTGTCCTTCCAGTCCTTTTCCTCGGCCTTGGAACGATAATATTCCCGGTTGATGTCGCCGACATGATGGCCGTGATAACGATAGGTCATCAACTCGATGAAGAACGGCCCCTCGCCCTGACGGGCGCGTGCGACCAGCTTTTGCGCCAGAGCATTCACGGCCAGCACGTCCTGTCCATCCACCTGATGCGCTTCGATCCCGAAAGCCTCGGCCCGCGCGGTGATCGAGCCTGCGGCGATTTCCTCGGTCTTTGTGTATTCCGAATAGCCGTTGTTTTCGCAGGCATAGATGACCGGCAGCTTCCAGAGCGCGGCCATGTTCATCACCTCATACATCAGCCCTTGCGCGGTCGCCCCATCACCAAAGAAACAAACGGTCACATCGTCGCTGCCCTGCAGCTTCGCGCGCAAGGCCGATCCTGTCGCAATGCCCATCGAGCCCCCGACAATCGCATTGGCCCCAAGATTGCCGTGGCTCTGATCGGCAATATGCATCGAGCCCCCCTTGCCGCGACAATAGCCCTCGACCTTGCCCAGAAGCTCGCAGAACATCGCCTTGAACTCCGCGCCCTTGGCCACGCAATGGCCATGCCCGCGATGGGTCGAGGTGATGCGATCCTCATCGGTAAGCGCCTCGCAGATACCAACTGCGACCGCCTCCTCGCCGGAATACATATGGGTCAGGCCGGGCATCTTGGCGGACAGATACAGCTGATTGGCATTATCCTCAAAGGTACGAATGCGCACCATCTGGCGATACATCCGCAGGTAATTTTCGGTGTTTGACTTGGCCTCGGCCATGCTGTCATCCTTTCAAGGCAATCGCCCGTCATTTTCTTGCCCAAAATACTCCCGCCGGAAGCCACGCCCCGGCAGGGGCGTTCAGTAGCGGTTTGCAATTGGCAGTTCTTCGGCAGGGAACAGGCTGATCACCTCGCAGCCTTTCTCTGTGACCACCACTTCTTCCTCGATGCGAGCTGCAGAGTAGCCGTCGGTCGCCGGACAATAGGTTTCCAGCGCAAAGACCATGCCGGTCTTGATCTCCATCGGATGCTCGAGGCTGACCGCGCGGCTGATGATGGGGCGTTCATGCAATGCAAGGCCCAGACCATGCCCGAATTGCAGACCGAAGGCCTGATCCTCATTCGCAAAGCCAAGCTCTTGTGCGGTCGGCCAGACCTCGGCCACCTTGTCCGTTGTCACGCCCGGTTTGATCATGGCAATCGACGCGTCGATCCATTCGCGGGCTTTGACATAGGCATCATTTTGCGACGGGGTCGCCCGGCCCACATTGAAGGTCCGGTAATAGCAGGTCCGGTAGCCTTGGTAACTTTGCAGGATGTCAAAGAAACACTGATCACCAGGGCGGATCAGCCGGTCGGTGAAATTATGCGGATGCGGGTTGCAGCGCTCGCCGGAAATGGCGTTGATGGCTTCCACATCATCCGAACCCATCTCGTACAAGAGCTTGTTGGACAGCGCGACAATGTCATTCTCGCGCACGCCTGGCTTCAACTCCTCGTAGATCATGTGATAAACGCCATCGACCATCGCGGCAGCTTGCGTGAGAAGCTGGATTTCATCCCAGTTCTTGATCTCGCGGGCGGCCAGCATGATCTGCTGACCATCCACGACCTTGATCCCTTCTTCCAGAAGCGCGTGGAACATGGCGGTTTCGGCATAATCGACCCCCACAGGCATGTCGGCCATACCCGCATCCTTGATCAGCTGCGCGATCATTTTGGCGTATTTCTTCATCAGGCCAAATTCCGGCGGAATGGTGCCGCGCATTCCCACCACACCGGCCAGACAATGGTCGGGCTCCAGCCAGTCGGAGTAGCGCTGGTGATGCACGGCCGCAGAACCGAAATCCCAGACATAAGGGCTGTCATCGCCGGTCAGCAGGCAGAACCGACACATTTTGTCGCGTTCCCATTCGCCGATCTTGGTGGCGCTGACATAGCGGATGTTGTTGACATCAAACAGCAGAAGCGACCCGGCATTCGAGTTTTGCAAAGATTGGCGCGTGCGTGCCAGCCGGTAGCGGCGCAGGCGGTCATGGTCGATGCGGCGTTCGAAGTCGACCGAGGTGTGGCCCCAAGCGGGCAGGCGGTCGCGCCATTCCCAATTTGGCTGCAGGTCTTGCGGGGTTAGAAGGTTGGGCTTCAAGGCGCGGTTCATAATAGGTCTCCGTGGGATACGTGCGCGCACGCATCACCCATTTGATTGTTGTGATTTTTGGGGCGTGTGGGGGCGGTTACTGCATGATCATGCCGCCATCGATCATGATGAGCTGGCCGGTCATGTAATCGCTGTCATTCGAGCACAGGAATGCGGCTGTGCCCTCGACATCTTCGGGGTAGCTGTAGCGCTTCATGGTGATCATGGTCTTGGCCAGATGATCCATCGACTGGCCCTCTTCCTTGAACATGCCGATCTTGACCAGATCCTTGTCGAGCTGCTCCCATAATTCCGTGCGCACAACCCCGGGCCCGTAGCCATTGACCGTGATCTTGTGCTCCCACAGCGCCTTTGCGCCGCCGATGATCATGGCGAGAACCGCGTATTTCGAGCAGCTATAGGGGATCACATCCAGAAAAGCCGTGCGCGAGACGATCGAGCCTACAGGGATGATCTTGTAGGGGTGACCCTCCATCGGCCCCTGCGCTATCATCTGGCGCGCGGCTTCCTGCATGCCAAGGAGCACGCCCTTGGCATTGATGTTCATGATCATGTCCCAGTTGTCTTCGTCGATGTCCATGAACATGCGCGGCTTGTTCACACCTGCGTTCAGCAGCGCCACATTGATAGATCCGAAAGCCTCGACACAGGCGGCGACGGCAGCAGCGTTATCCGCGCGAGAGGTGACATTGAGCTTGACGGCAACCGCCTTGCCATTGCCGGCAGCGTTGATCTCGGCAGCGACGTCATTGACGCCATCGACATTGACATCGCCGAGGCAGACATTTGCGCCCTGAGCCGCGAAATGACGCGCATTCTGCGCCCCCATCCCCTGGGCCGCGCCGGTGATCAGGATATTCTTGCCCTTCAGGCGTTCGGTGTCCATTGCATCCTCCTATGCATCGTAATTATTTAAGCGCGCGCTCCGCCCGCGACTGGGCACGCGCCAGCGCGTCGCGAGGCGTTTGCACCCCGCGCAGCATGTCGTGTATTTCCTGGCCGCAGATTTCGAAGATCTCGGCAATTTGCGGGATTGGCGGGCGCGGCCAGTATTGCAGCTCGTCGCGCAGTGACATGGCGTCGACGGCCTCGAAAATAGGTGAGATCCGGCGCACTTCGGGGTCCGCCCCGACCGAATAGCGCGGTGCAGTGCGGCTGCCGTTGAGCACATAGAGCTTTTGGGCCTCGGGCGAGGTGAAGGCGATCAGCGCCTCGGCCGCCGCCGCGCGCCGCTCTGGTGCAAGGTTTGCGGGGATTCCCATCGCATAACCGCCCACTGGAGCCAGCGGCTGGCCGTTGGGCCCCGCAGGATGTGGCAGATAGCCAGTATTGCCATTGGCCGGCGAGGCAGGGTCGCGCTCGAAATATGGGGCGAGCAGAGTATAGCCATAGGCCATGGCAATCTTGCCAGACGCATAGGGGCGCACGCGCTCATACCAAGACATGGACAGGATATCGGGCGGCGAATAGGCCATCAGCTGCAAGAGATAGTCGCAGGCTTCCAGTGCCAATGGGGTGTCGATGGTCGGCACGATATCACGTCGCTTTGCCGTATCTGCTGCAAAGCCCCCCGCGATCGGGTCAAGATTGACGATGGGCTGACCGAAATCCGCACAGGTCATCAGGAACTGATGACCAAGCGCGGTGCCGCGTGCCGCGTTCCAGGCAATCCCGTAACGCCCATGCTGCGGGTTGTGGAAGTGGCGAGCGGCCTCAATCAGCTTGTCAGTTGTGTCTGGCGCCGCAAGCCCGGCCTCGGCGAAGAGATCCTTGCGATAGAACAACAATTCCGGCGTGGTCTGACTTGGCACACCATAAGGCCGCCCGCCCCAATGCGTGGCCGTCCAGCCTGCCGTGTGAAAATCCGGCGGATCGAGCCGATCAATCTCCAGACAGGTATCCAGCGGCATCAACACGCCTTTTTCAGCGAATTCGCCGATCCAGGGCAGATCCACCGCGATGATGTCGTATTTGCTGAAACGGCGCTCGGCGTTGCGCAGAGCCTCTGTGCGCAGCCGGTCGATGGAAAACGCGCGCTGGCTGATATTGGTGCCGATGATCTGTTCAAACTGCCGCTTGAGGTTCTCCATGACCATGAATGTCGGATCGCCATGCACCAGCACGCGCAGCCCGCCGCCGATCTGCAAGGGTATTGGCAGCACGCGCGGGGGGGCGATGGACTGGCTGGCAGGCAGGTAGGATGCCCCGTAGTAATATTCGCGCTCGTCTATAGTCGTGCTGCTGCTTGCATCGGCGCTCAGCCGGATGATCCGGTCGGAGAATTGCTGCCAGTTGGCCATCAGACGCTCGGTCGGGTGCAGGGAAAAGGATTTTCCCGACCGGGTTCTGGCGCGTTGCTCGATCAGCCCGGTGTCGATCAGCTTTTGTAATTTGCGCCGCGCGGTGGCATAGGGCACATCAGATGCAGCAATCAGCATCGTCGCAGTGACGATCCGTCCGGCCAGATGCGCACGCAACAAGGCGACGACCATGTTCAGGTAAGCGTTTGGTTCCGCGACTTCCAACGCTGTATCCAGTTCGGACATGGCGCTTTCCAGAAACGCAAGCGCAGCGGGCAATGCTGCAGGATCAGGTGCGACGGCGCTGCGCTGCAGCACCCGAGAGAAATTTTCGTTTTGAAGATTTCCCATTTGCACGTCGTGTCTCTTTTCCTTGACCCCAGGCGTCTCGCCGCCCTTGCGTGTCGCATCCATGTGTATCCTCCTGCAGGATGTTCAAAACCGAGAGCCGATCATACTGCCAAAATATCCAAAACGGACACGGGAATAATCAAAACGAACAAAACTGCAGTATTTTCGCATGGCCGTGATGGCAAAGATGCGGAGGTTGCTCGCAATGCATGAAGAAAGACTGTGTTTTCTCTCCGAGTGCTGTGCGACACCGAGAGACCTATGGGAGGAAGAAAATGACAAAGACCATGAAAATCTTGCTTGCAAGCTGCGCTACAATTGCCCTGGCAAGCGCTGCGGCCGCTGACACGGTGCGTATCGGCATCACCCAGAACAATGTCGGTATTGACAGCTATCAGACAACTTATGAGCGCGCATTCATTGAGGCTGCGGAGGCGAACCCCGATGTCGAGGTCATTGTGCTGGATGCCGGCGGCGATGTGGCCCGCCAGATCAGCCAGATGCAGGATCTGATCCAGCAGCGCGTCGATGCGATCATCATCTGGCCGACAGATGGTCAGGCGCTCGTGCCTGCGGTGCGCAATGCACATCGCGAAGGCATCCCTGTCGTCGTGACCAATTCCAACATTGCCGATGCGGGTATGGATTTCATCGCGGCGTTTTCGGGGCCGAACAACATTCAGCAGGGCATTTATTCCGCCGAGATGATGTGTGACGCGCTGGGCGGTGAAGGGCAGATCGTTCAGATCACCGGGATGCCGGGCTATACCACGGCGATCGAGCGTCAAAAGGGGTTTGACGACCGCCTTGCCGAGTTGTGCCCAGGCGTCACGCAACTCGACATCCAGCCCGGTGACTGGAATCGCGAGCGCGCGCAGCGCACGATGGAAACCTTCCTGACGCGCTTCGACCAGATTGATGGTGTCTATGCGGGCGATGACAATATGGGCGTGGGTGCGCTGAATGCAGCCATCGCTGCAGGCCGGGCCGAGGGGATGGTGTTTATCGGGGCTACCAATTTTGCCGTTGGTTATGATGCGATGGCGCGGGGCGAATATTGGGGCTCTGTCTATCAGTCCCCCGTGGACGACGCCCGCGCCGCCCTGCAGACAGCGTTGGACGTGCTGGCAGGCGAGGATGTGCCGAAGCTGAATTACTTCGACACGCCCAAAATCACGCAAGAAAATATGGACCAGTTCGACCGTCCGGTGTTCTGATCTGAGTGAGACATTGATCGGGGCGGGCGCGGCCTGCCCCGATTTCGGCGGCACCAATGCTGTCACGCGCGCTGGGGAGAGCGCGCCGTTGAATTCCCGGGAGGAGCCAAATGCTGATGACCCGCCTCAAGGCTGGCGGCCCTGCAATCGCAAAGCAGGGTATACTCGTGGCCTTTATCGTGTTCATGATCGTGTTCTCGCTGATGTCGGACCGGTTTTTATCGGCCGACAACATGATGTCGGTTTTTCGGCAATCCGCCATCATCGGGGTCATGGCACTGGGGGTCACAATTGTCGTGATCGGGGGCAATCTGGATCTCTCGGTCGGCTCCATGCTGTCCTTCGCGACTGTGCTGGTCGTTGATCTGCACGACAAGATCGGCCCCGAGCTTGCGATTCCGGTGATGGTGCTGGCCACTTTGTGCCTTGGGGCTGTCAACGGGTTCCTGATCGGTGTCTTGCGGCTGAACTCGCTGATCGTGACGCTGGGCATGCTGTCCGTCATTCAGGGGCTGGTGCTGATCTATAGTGGCGGGCAGAATGTGGATATCGCCGATCAGCGAGGCACATGGTTTGCCATATTCGGGCGCGGGGCTGTGTTTGGTATCGCAACACCCATCATCATCTTCGGCGCGCTGGCTTTGTTGTTCCATGTCATCATGTCGATGACGGCCTTTGGCCGCAGGGTCTATGCCGTGGGTGGAAACCCGACCGCTTCAGTTTTCTCGGGCATTCCGCGCTCGCAGGTCGTGTTCACGACATACCTGATTTCGGCGCTCTGCGTGGCCATCGCTGCGATCATTCTGGGCAGCCGGGTCATGGGGTCGCAAAATACGGTTGGTCAGGGCTATGAGCTGCAGGTGCTGGCCGCCGTCATCCTCGGTGGAACGTCGCTGCTGGGCGGCGCAGGCAGCATCCTGAAAACTGTGCTCGGCGTCTTGATGCTGGCCTTTATCCAGAATGGTCTGATCCTCATGGGGCAGCCCTATTACACCCAATGGCTCGTAACCTGGGTGGTCATCATCGTCGCCGTTTGGCTGGATGTCGCGGCCAAGCGCGGTCGCCTGTTCTCCCCTATTGCATGAGGTCGCCATGTCACGCTTGAACGATATTTCCGTGCTGCGCTGGCTGATGCGCAACCCGATCTGGGGCTTCGTGCTGCTGATCTTCGTTTTCTTCAGCCTGAGCGCTGATAATTTCTTCGACTATCGGAATTTTCAGAACATTCTCGTGCAGACCTCGACCATCGGGATCATTGCGCTGGGCATGACGCTGGTGATGATCAACGGCAATATTGATCTCTCGGTGGGTGCGACACTGGCGCTGGCTGCCGCTTTTGCAGTCGATGTGCAAAGCTGGGCCGCCTTTGCAACGTGGGGGAATTGGCAAATCCTGCCTGCGGTCTGTATCGCTCTGCTGGTCGGTATTCTGATGGGGGCAATCAACGGGTTCATCGTCTGGAAAACCGGGGTAGATGCCTTCATCGTGACGCTCGGGGCAATGCTGGGCATTCGCGGGCTGGTTTTCGTCTACACCGGGGAGTCCTCGTTTTTCGCGACAAATTTCGCATATTCCGATTTCAGCGCGCTATCGCTCGGCCCTTTGCCTGTGCTGGCGGTGATTTTCCTGCTCTGTGTCATGGTAGTACACTGGCTGTTGTCGCGCACTGTGCATGGGCGCAATACCTATGCCGTGGGCGGCAACCGCGAGGCGGCCGTGAATGCCGGTATCCGCGTCGGCCCGCATATGATTCTCAATTTCATGATTATCGGCTTTCTGGCGGCGCTTTCGGGCGTGCTGCTCTCGACCCAGATGGGGGCTGCAACCCCCAATCTTGGGCGTGACTACGAGTTATGGGTGATTACGGCGGTGGTGTTGGGCGGAACCAAGCTGACCGGGGGCAAGGGCGATATCATCGGCACATTTGGCGGGGTTCTGGCGATCGGGATCATGCGCAACGGGATGAACCTGATGCAGGTGCCTGCTTTTTATGTGCTGGTGATCATTGGCGCGATCCTGATCGCCGTCCTGTTCCTGGACAAACGCTTCAACACTTCGAACGACGGAGGGCTGCGCCTGTGAGCTCCACTCAAGAAGCCGCGCTGCGTTTGCAGGGCATAGTCAAGACCTTTCCCGGGGTGCGCGCCCTCGACGGTGTCGATTTCGAGGTGATGCCAGGCGAAGTCCACGCGCTTCTGGGCGAAAACGGCGCGGGCAAATCCACCCTGATGAAGGTTCTGGCGGGAATGTATCAGCCTGACGAGGGCCAGATCATCATTGCAGGCCAGCCTGTGCGCATGACCACCCCCATCGAGGCCAAGGCGCAGGGCGTGGTGCTCATCCACCAAGAGCTCAGCCTTGTGCCGGAAATGTCTGCGGCGGAAAACATCTATCTCGGCGAATTGCCCGTGAAATCCTTTGGGCGGGTGGATTGGAAGACCCTCGAAGAGCGCTCGAACGCGATCCTGAAGCGTCTGAAATGCAGTTTCCGCGCCGAAATGACAGTTGCGCGCCTGTCGATCGCCAATCAGCAGATGGTCGAGATCGCGCGTGCCCTGACCGTGGAGGCGCGTGTGGTGATCTTCGACGAGCCGACCGCGTCGCTGACCGATGCTGAGAAGGTCGTCTTGTTCGACATCATCAACGACCTGAAGGCGCGCGGGGTCGGCATCATCTATATTTCGCACCGTATGGATGAGATCTTCACGCTCAGCGACCGCATCACGGTGCTGCGTGACGGGGCCTATCGCGGCACACTGATCACGGCAGATACGACAGAAGATGATGTCACGCGTCTGATGATTGGGCGCAGTCTGGACCTGTCGCGCGACGAGGAGCCGCCCAGTTTCGGCAAGACCATGCTGGAAGTGCGTAATCTGACCTGTCCCGGTTTATTCGAAGATGTCAGCTTCACGGTACGCACAGGCGAAGTGGTCGGTTTTTATGGCCTCGTCGGTGCGGGTCGCACCGAGATTGCGGAAACCCTGTTTGGGTTGCGCAAGGCCGCTTCTGGGGAAATTCTGGTCGATGGCGAAGCGGTCGACATTGTTTCTCCGCGTGCGGCGATCGCAATGGGCATTTCGCTGGTTCCTGAAAACCGTAAAGAGCAGGGGTTGGTGTTACAGATGAACTGCCGCGACAACATGACCCTGCCGCAGATTCAGGATCTGACAGCCGGGCCATTCGTGTCGCACGGCGCGGAACTCGCGATTTTTGACCAGTATCGCGATCGGCTGGCCATCAAGACGCCAAGCTGGCGGCAATCCGCGGGTGTCCTTTCGGGCGGGAACCAACAAAAGATCGTGATCGGCAAATGGCTATCCATGCAGCCGCGCGTTCTGATCGTCGATGAGCCAACGCGCGGTATCGATGTGGGGTCAAAATCCGAGATCCACCAATTGCTGCGCGAATTGGCGGCACAAGGGTATGCTGTGATTGTGATCAGCTCGGAAATGCCCGAAGTGCTGCGCGTGTCAGATCGGATCGTGGCCATGTATCATGGTCGCATCATGCGCGAATTCGAGATTGCTGATGTCACTGAAGATACGCTGGTTCAAGCGATATCCGGCATCAAGTCCGAGAAAACTCCCTGACGCAGGTTCGGCTTCACCGGCTGGCGCAAGTTGGTCTGTTCGCGATAGTAACGGACCAGATACGTGGTATCGCGCACATCCCCGTCGCGCGGGTCTACGGCTTCGGGCAGCCCTTGGCGGCATGCCGGAGGGTGCAAGCGCACCGGTGCACGCAGTCCCTGCACGGGCATTCGCTCCCGTTCCAAACATGGATCGTATCTGACCTGGCAGCTCAAAGTCTTTGGTGTCAGAGCGTTGCAGACACTCCGTGCACTATGCAGATGCGTATTCCTGAACCGGAGTGCGCGGACGCTACACAGAACCTTCGGCAATCATCCTGATCCAGCAGGTTAGGTCGCTGATACATGTCTCATCTGCAGAAAATCCCTGAGGTCCAGCACCTGACGCTCGCTTATGGACACGTATAAAAATGCCATATTCGTACGTTCCTGAACCATCTCACCCGGAAAAGGCAGATAGCTGAGTTGCCGGGTTCCGAAGCCGGGCGAGGCCGTGCCGACCTGCCATTCGGTCGAAAGCTGCACATCCACCAGTTTCAGGCTGTTCTTGCCTTCCTTTCCGTCACGTTCAAACGGGACGCCTGCCAGACGCAGATAGCTGGACTTGTCGCGTGCCTGCACGAACCCGTCGATGAATTGCGCCGCCAGCACCTGCAATTCCGCGGCCAGATCAGGGTCATGCAAATGGCTGTGCAGATGGTCGGGCTGAACGTGATTATGGCCGTGCTTATGCTCGATGCGGTCATCGTGGTGATGGTGATGGTGATGGTGATGATCATGTGGCATTGGACCACCTCCTCCCGCTGAACTCGCCATGCGGGATGCTGACCGGCTTGTCGATATGGCGCTTATGCGCGCCCAGTTTGCCATGCGCGACGAGCGCGCCCAGCACATCGACGATAACGCGCGTGCCCATCAGCGCCGTGATGTCGGAGGTGTCATAGGGGGGCGACACTTCGACCAGTTCCATCCCGCAGATACCTTCCGCGGCGACACCCGCAACCAGCGCCAAGGCTTCACGCGGCAGGAACCCGCCCGGTTCGGGCCAGCCCGTGCCGGGAACAAAGCCGCAGTCGATGCTGTCGATATCGAAGGACAGGTAGACCATGTCGACCCCGTCCCATGCCAATTCCAGCGCCATCTCGATGGTCTTGGCGATGCCCATCTTTTCCATGTCGGACATGGTGATGATATTTGTCTGCCGCTCGCGCGCGACCTTCACCGCCTCGCGCGGGACCTGCCAGCCGCCGATGCCGATCTGGACAAGGTTTTTGGCGGGCACATTGGGCAGGTTCGTGGAATGAAACCAGGGCGTCGTGTGCATGCGTTCGTCCAGATCCTTTTCCTGAATGTCGGCATGGCGGTCGAAATGGATGATCCCGATCTTCTTCGAGGTGCATTCGGCAATGCCGCGCACGCAGGGAAAGCCAATGGAGTGATCGCCCCCGATCATGATGGGCAGTGAGCCCGAAGAAAAGACATGACTGACCGCGCGGCTGATCTGGTCGAAGCTCTTTTCCAGATTGGCCGGGATGGTGAACACGTCGCCCGCATCGCACAGCGTCATCTGTTCGCGCAGATCGACGCCGATTTCATAGTTGTAGGGCGTATAGAGCGCTGAGATCTTGCGCACACCCTGCGGCCCGAAGCGCGTGCCGGGGCGGTAGGTCGTGCCGCCATCAAAGGGGATGCCCAGAACCGTGGCGTCATAATGCTGCACGTCCAGCACATCCTCGGCATAAGGCGCTTTCAGAAACGTGTTGATGCCTGCGAAATGGGGCAGTTCGCCCCGCGCGAAAGTGGGGATCGAGCGGTCTTCGATGCTGTCCGCGCCGGTCAGGCCCATGCGCAGGGCCCAGCGGCGCTCCTCTTGCCAGCGCCCTTCGGGGATGTCGGCTTCCAGTTGCATCGCCTTCCAGCCCAACAGTTTGGTCAGGTCCGGGTGATGGTGGCGCATCTCGCGCGCGGTGTGCGCAGCGCGGGCCGCGCGCGGGCCGTGCGGACGGCTACGCGTGGGCGTCAATGGGGTCATGTTTTTCCTCCCTCAGATGGTGGTAGGGGATGCCGCGGTTTATGGCATCGAAATCATAGGTGATCGTTGCGCCATAGGCATTGGGATCATGCGGATCCCAGCGGGGCTTGTCGAAAACCAGCACACGGTCACCCAGTTTGAAACCTTCGGCCAGATCATGGGTGACCATGAAGACCGTCATTGGGGCTTCTGCGCGCAATTCGGTCAGGAAATCGTGCATCTGCGTGCGGGTTCCGGGATCGAGCGCGCCAAAGGGTTCATCGAGCAACAGGATGCGCGGACGCGCGGTCAGCGCCTGACCGATGGCAAGCCGCTGCTGCATGCCGCCCGAGAGCGCCGCCGGGTAGTGCCCGGCCACATGATCCAGCCCGATCCGCGCCAACAGGTCATCGGCGCGACGGCAGGCGGCGCGCCGGCGCGCGCCCCAGAGCCAGCCTGTCCGCGTCCCGAAACTCTCGGCGGCGATGATATTGTCGCGCACGCTCAGATGCGGGAAGACGGAGTAGCGCTGGAAGACGACACCGCGTGCACGGTTCGGCTCGACGGCTGGTGGCGCACCGGCGACCGAGATTGTACCGCGCGTGGGTTGTTCCTCGGCCAGCAGCAGGCGCAGGAAGGTGGATTTTCCGCAGCCTGATGCCCCGACAATGGATATGAACTCGCCCTCTGCAACGGACAGGTTCACCCGTTCCAGAATCGCACGCCCGCCATAGGATTGCCAGAGATCGCGCACCTCGACGAAGCTCATAAACCTGTCTCCGCCCAGCGAAAGGCGCGCCGCGACAAGACCCGCAGCAGCCAGTCGAGCAGGAACGCGAGGCATGTGATCCAGAGCACATAGGTCAGGATAATGTCCATCGCCAGAAACCGGCGCACCAGAAAGATGCGGTAGCCCAGCCCAGCTTCCGACGCCACGGCTTCGGCCGCGATGAGGAAAAGCCAAGCAGTCCCCAGGGACAATCTGACGTTGGAAATCAGCCGCGGCAAGATTTGCGGCAGGACCACGCGCAAGGCAATCACAAGCGAGGATGCACCCAGAGTCTGCGCCTTGATGATCTGCTCGCGGGGGATTTCGATAACCCGCTGGGCCATGTCGCGCGTCATGACCGGAGCCGTGCCAATGACGATCAGCACGATCTTGGACATCTCCCCCAGACCGAAGATGATGAACAGGATCGGCAACAGGGCGAGTGGCGGAATCATCGAGAGCACAGCGACGAAATCCGACAGGCTGCGGCGGATGTAGGGCAGCAGGCCGATCAGTATCCCCAGAACAAGCGACAGGGCTGCGGCAATGGCCACACCCGACAGCAGCCGGAACAGGCTCGCGCCCGTGTCGTGCCAGAGCAGGATGCGCCCGCTGCGGCGTTCGGCTTCGGTGAACAGTCGGATGGCGGTGTCAAGGATCGTCGCAGGTGCTGGCAGAAGCCTGTCCTGCGGATTGACGGCCAGTCGCATTTCCGAACCGATGGCATAGGCGACGGCCACCACCACGAAGGGCAGCGCCGCCAGAACCAGCGCCGCCGGGCGGCCGGGCTTGCGGTTGATCAGGCGCATGATGCTCTGCCCCGCACCTTACTGTCGCTATAACTCTCCATCCGCAGCCATCTGCATGAATGTCGCATTGAAGCGCAGACGGATATTGGCGGGGTCGCCGGTGACCGTGCCATCGGGATATTCGATCCCGATGAAATCGGCGCTAGGGGCCGCAACGCCCAGAATATCCTTTTCGAACAGGAATTCCGCGACATTGGTCATGGTCACGGGCAGATCCGGCGACAATGCCTGTGCCACGGCATCCGACGGATCATAGAACATGGCTGTCGCATCCAACTGCGCCTTGTAGCCCGCCAGATCCGTCCCTGACGCTTCCGCCAGTGCGCTCAGCACATCTTCATCCCCCGCCGCCATCATGGCCATGACGTCATACCAGGCACCGACCAGGGCGCGCCCGAAATCCGGGTTGGCGTCCAGCACTTCAGTATTGACGACCATCAGGTCGAGGATTTCGCCAGGGATCTGCGCGCTGTCGAAGACGATATTTGCTTCCGGGTAGGTGGCTGTGATTTCCGAGACCAACGGGTTCCAAGTTACCACGGCCTCGACCTCCGCGGTCGAAAAAGCCGCGATCATGTCTGCATCCGAGGTGTTGATGACGCGGGCGAGATCCATTTCGGTCAGGCCCACAGTGTCCAGCCCCCGCGCCAGCAGATAATGCGACACGGACAGCTCGACCAGATTGACCGGCTTGCCCGCCAGATCGGCGATCGTACCGTCGCCTTTCACGATCACCGCGTCATTGCCATTGGAATAATCCCCGATAATCAGCGCCGTGGTATCGACACCGCTGCCTGCCGGGATCGATAGCGTGTCCATATTTGTGGCCGAGACACCGTCAAACGCGCCTGCGGTATACTGGTTGATCGACTCAATGTAGTCGTTGAACTGCACGATTTCGACGGTGATGCCGTACTTCTCGGCCCATTCGTCCATGATCCCGCTGTCGGACAGATAGCCCCAAGGCATCCAGCCGACATAGATCGACCAGGCGATCCGGAAATCGGTCTTTTCCTGCGCTGTGGCAGGCGTGGCGATCAAAGATGCGGCAGCAATAGCGGCACCCATCACGGCAGAGGTAAGCTTCAATCCAGTCATCACGACCCTCTCGGCTTGGTCCCGCCTGACACCAGAGTCTGATCATGCCCGCTGGCGGAACTGGGGAAGGCGCGGGTCAAACCAGCGCAGTAACCTCCCGGGATTTTGTCCCTCCGTGTGCCCAGCCGGAATTTGCCGGTGGGTGCTGCTTCTTGGACCAGACCCAGACTTGGCGGAACCCTAAGCAACCTGCGTTTCAAGTTGGGAACGAAATTTCTCCGCAATCAATGGTGAAATCTCCGCGATCCGAAAGACGCTCTGGATCACCCATGAATTGCCCGAAAATCTGCAGGTGCGATGAAATATTCAGCGCTCTGGCGGTAATGATGCCAGTTGTTGCTGATGTGACAGCAGGTCGCTTTATCCAAGTTCCGAGATTGCTGGGCTGCAGTCGGGGTTTGGCTTTTCGCTAAGTGTCACAGCCCGGATGTTTGCCGCAATGCGCGCTCTGGTCGAGACGCATGGCCCAGACGTGTTTTCCGTGGCCCAGGCCGCACGCCGCGCAGGCGTTACTTCGGCGGCACCCTACGAGCATTTCAAGGATCGGCAGGAAATCCCGTGCGGTGTGGTGAGCGAAGCCATGGACCACCTGCAAACGGCAAAAAAATCGGCCGCCGCCGCCCATCCCACGGGATCGCTGGAGGCTGTAGCCGCGATAGGCTTGGCCTATGTCGATTTTGCGAGAGTGGGATCTGGCGTGTTTCGGCTGGTCTTTGGTCTGACCGAAGGGCATGAAAATGCCCCTGACCGGCAGCAAAAGGGCGCAAGCTGTCTCGGGGTGGTGGTGCAAGCTGTAGGCGACCGTCTGGGGCGGCCTCTCGAAGATCCTGACGTTCAGCGCCGCGCCTATATGCTGTGGTCATTTGTGCATGGTCATTCGTTTCTGCACATCGACATGAAAACCAATGTCACCACCGCCGAAATCGACGACTGGCTGTATCTGACAGAAATCAGCGGCGCGGTGCTCGGCTTGGCGGCCCCGACATGACATCGGGCTTTTACCGCTGGCACTCATTGGCCGTTGCGATGGCCCTTATAAGGGCGCGCGCCGCGTGACGAAAATCCGACCCGGGCAATCGCCGTCGCGATGGTGTGTCGTGCAGTGGATTTTCGCAGCAATCTCTTTTGCGAAGGTCTTGGCGTTTGTGCTCACGATTTTGCTGTGGGCAGTTGACGCCAGAGCGATCGAAGGTGGCTCTGTCTGGGCAAAACCTCTGAAATTCGAGCTTTCACTGGCGATCCATGCTATCACGCTGCGAACAGCGTTCATGGGCCGCAATTTCAAGTTTGGATTTAAGGCTCTCTGGACTTTCTGGGCATTGACAGAGTTAAGCATTGCCCTTTCTGGACGACCGGCGCTATTTCTGCGGCTGTGGGCCTGATCCCAAACTTCGATCCTGCCCAGTGCGCCCAGACTTTGACCGATCAGGGGTGTGTCTGTCCTGTCAGGCATAGGCAGCGCAAAAGTTTTGGGCTTGAACCGGAAGATTTCGGGCGGCGACCCTGCGCCAAGCCGAAGTATCGTACACGGGACAGGCCAATGTCGTCACCCGAAAACGGCACCTGCCATTTGCGCAGGTGCCGCGTATCGCGTTTCGCCGCGGGGCAGATCAGCGGGCGAGGCCGTTGGGGCTGCCAAGATTGCGGATATAGGACAGCGAGCTGGTTGATCCGCGGAATTCCTCGAACGGGCTCTGATAAGCCGCATTGGCGGACCCGCTTTCACGTCCGAAGGGCACGGCCACAGCCAGCTCGAGGCGCCGCGTTGAGCTTCGGTTCGAGGCAGTGCTGCGCGAGGCCGCGATGCTCAGGTCAATCGGCTGGTCGCCCGCATCCAGACGCGCGCCAAGGCCGAATTGCGCCGTGGTGCGGGTGCGGATATCTGTGCCCCGGATCACCCCGAGATCGGCATGCAGCGTCACCGGCAGGCCGGTTGCTGCGTCGAGCGTGTAGCTCATGCCGATATTGCCATCATTAATGCGCTCGCGCCCATCCTCATCGCGCAACCGAGCATGACGCAGGAACCCGGACACGCCGAACTCCTCGGTCAGCTGTTGTGTCGCGCCCAGACCCGTGATGAAGACCCGCTCATCGTCAAGACGGGCGTAAGAGGTCGTCCCGACGATGCTGGTGATCTCCTGCGCGGCATATTCGCCGACAGAGGACAGCTCCCAGCCTGTGTCACGCTGGCGGAATCGGTTCGCGTCCCAAATGGCAACGCGACCGGCCCGCAAGGTGTAGCTGAGCCCGAAATCCTCGTAAGTGCCCAGCACCCCGAAGCTCACATTGTAGCTGGTGGCGTCTTCGCTGTCGCGCTGACCCAGACCTTCAAAATAGCCGCCCAGCCGGAATTCATTCGTGATGGCGTAGGTGGTGGCGCTGCGCCCATAAAATATGCCGTTTCCGGTGCCGTTGAAGTTGTAAACATCCAGCGCACCTTCGACGCGCCACGCATCGTAATCATACCGCGCGCCGAGTTCCACGCGCGGCGCGTAGATCGTCTCACTGCCGCTTTTCAACTGCGTTGTGCTCAGGCGCACGCTGCCGGTAGGATTGTCAAAATTCTGCGCACCCGCAACCGAGGCGACGCTGCTCATCAGAAGCCCCAATACCAATTTTTTCATGGCTTTTTTCCTTTTGGTTAACCTGCAGGCTCGACACTGCGGTGGATAACCATAGCAAGAGGCACGAGTCGGGGAGTAGTCGGGATGTGAAGAAAAGGCGCAGATGTGGCTTCGTAGCATCAGCACTGCGGTGCGCGAAAGCTGCGGATCCCGGCTCGACTGCGCGAGAAGCGCTTTGTTTTTCATCGTTTCTGTTGCACAAATGCACGTGTTGCGGTCGGTACCGCTTCGCCCCTTTCTTTTGCTGCGTTGCAGAATAATATTGTTGCATATCTGAACCGTCACAAGGCTTTGCCCGGATGCCCCCGATACAGGATTATCCCAGTCGCTATGCGTTGGTGAATGAATTGCATGCGCGCCCAGCGCCGAAGATCACCGTTCCGGGGGTGGCTGTCTTCGTGGCGCTGAAGCCCGAGCGTGATGCCGCCAAGCGCGACCGCAATCGCGACCGCGCGCATCTTCTGTCACTGCTAGACCGGCATGGGGCAGGCCACCCGGCCCCGGGCGCGACGCATCATTCTGCTGATCTGGGACGACATCATGTGAAATGGGAAAGTCACACCGAATTCGTGACTTACACCGCGTTCGAGCAGGGGCATGCAACGCGTGCGTTTGATCCGGCGACGTTCGATGTCTTTCCCGAAGCGTGGCTGAACGAGTCGCAGGGCAAGCGGCTGACTTCGATCCTGTTTCAGATCGAAGAGATGCACGATGACCCAAAGGTGATGGTTGAAAAGCTGCTGGACTGGTTTGTGCCCGAAAGCCTTGCGGCGTCTTATGTGATTGATCAGTCGGCGATCATTGCCAGCGACTTTCGCATTGACCGCGCAGGGCATGTGCGTATGGCGGTGTTTGTCAAGCGTGGCACTGGCGGGCGTCGTGTCGGGCGGATTATTCAGCGGCTTTGCGAGATCGAGACCTACAAGACGATTTCCATGCTCGGGCTGATGCGCTCGCGTGATCTGTCCCCGAAGATGGCAGAGCTCGATGACCAGCTCTCAAAGATGACCCGCGCGATGAAGCAGCCCGAGTCGCAATCGGCGGAAACGCTGGACGCGCTGCTGAGCATTTCGTCGGAGCTGGAAAACATGATGGTCGAGACGTCGTTTCGGTTCGGCGCGACAGGGGCCTATGAAGCGCTGGTGCATCAGCGCATCGATGTTTTGCGCGAGGAACGCTTCAACGGACGCCAGACCCTGCACGAATTCATGACGCGGCGGTATGATCCGGCGATGCGGACTGTGAAATCGGCCGAAGCGCGACTGACCAAGATGGCCGAACGCGCCATGCGTGCGGGACAGTTGCTGGGCACGCGGGTCGATGTCGAACGCTCGGCGCAGAACCAGGCGCTTTTGGCCAGCATGGACAAGCGCGCCGATATGCAGTTGCGCTTGCAGAACACGGTCGAGGGATTGTCGGTGGTCGCGATCAGCTACTATGCGGTCAATCTGGTCGCTTACGTGGCAATGCCTGTGCTGATGGAGCCCTTGGGCATTTCCAGGGGCGTCGGCATGGCTATCCTTGCGCCGCTGGTGGTGATGGGCGTCTGGGGCATGGTGCGTCGGATCCGCCACCATTTCGAGTAGCCCCAAAGCCGCGAGCCAGAGCTCAGGCGGCGCGGTCGGCGGTGAATTGCAGCCGTGCGAGCCGGGCGTAAAGTCCGTCTTGGGCCACCAGTTCGTCATGCGTGCCCGTCGCGATGATACGGCCCTCGTCGAAGACCACGATCCGGTCGGCTTGTTTCACTGTTGCAAGCCGGTGCGCAATCACGATCGTCGTGCGGTCGCGCGACAGGTGATCAACGGCGCGCTGCACAGCGGCTTCCGACTCCGCATCAAGTGCGCTGGTGGCTTCATCCAGCAGCAGGATCGGAGCATCGCGCAGAATGGCGCGCGCGAGCGCGATCCGCTGGCGTTGGCCACCCGATAGCATGACCCCGCGTTCGCCGAGTTCGGTGCGGTAGCCATCGGGCAGTTTCTCGATGAAGCTTTGAGCGTTGGCAGCGCGGGCGGCGGCGATCACCTCATCGTCGCGCGCCTCTGGTCGGCTGAAACGAATATTGTCCATGGCCGAGGCCGCAAAGATCACCGGATCCTGCGGGACCAGCGCCAGCGCGCGACGAAAATCGCTGCGGGCCATGTCGCGCAGATCCACACCATCGATCAGCACCCGCCCTGATAGCGGATCGTAGAAACGCATCAGAAGCTGCAGGATCGTCGTCTTGCCGGCACCGGAAGGGCCGACAAGCGCAATGGTTTCGCCCGCCCGGATCTGCAGGCTTACCCCGTCAAGCGCTTGTTGGCCGGGGCGCGTGGGGTAGTGGAAGTGCACGTCTTCGAATGTGACTGTCCCGCTTGTGGGACGGGGCAAGGCGCGCGGCGTGGCAGGGTCTTGCACCGCGTCCGTCGCCTCCAGCAGCTCGACCAGCCGTTCCGTTGCCCCTGCCGCGCGTTGCAATTCCGACCAGATTTCGGACAGCGCGCCCACCGAGCCTGCGACGATCACAGCGTAGATCACGAATTGCGCCAGCTCGCCCGGCGACATGACGCCTGCCGCAACATCACGCGCCCCCACCCAGAGCGTGCCGAGGATACCCGAAAAGACCAGAAAGATCACGATCACGGTCAGGAACGCGCGGGTCAGAATACGGCGGCGCGCCACGTCGAAGCTGGTTTCGGTGACGTCGTCGAAGGCCGCGCGGCTGGCAACTTCGTGGGTGTTGGCCTGGACGGTTTGCACGGCGCTCAGCGCCTCGGAGGCATTGCCGGAAGACGCCGCGATCCAGTCCTGATTTTCACGGCTCAGCCGGCGCAGCTTGCGGCCCATCACGACAATCGGGACAATGATCGCGGGGACCATCAGAAGCACGAAGCCCATCAGTTTCGCCGACGTCAGCCCCAGCAGCACCAGCCCGCCCATCAGCATCAGCGCATTGCGCAGCGCAATGGACACCGAGGAGCCGATCACCGATTGTATCAGTGTGGTGTCGGTGGTCAGGCGTGAAAGCACTTCGCCGGTCATGATGCGTTCATAGAAGGCCGGGGAGCGGTCGATCACGCGCGCGAAAAGCGCCTTGCGGATGTCGGCAACGATGCGTTCACCGAGCCGCGTGACGAAATAGTAGCGTAGCCCCGTCCCAAGGGCGAGCAGAAGTGCCAGACCGAAAGCGCCGATGAAATACTGGTTCAGCAGCACCATCTCGCGTGCTTCGAAGCCATCCACCACCCGGCGCACGGCAAGCGGCAGCGCCAGTGTGATCGCGGCGGTGGTTACCAGAGCGAGGATCGCCACAGTAAGCAACAGCCGGTAAGGGCGAATGAAAGGCCAGAGACCGCGCAGCGCGCGCATGTTTCGGGATTTGGCCCGCGCATCGAGCGCGGCGGAACTGTCTGTCATCGTCTATGGCTCTTGCTGGTCCTGCCCCGGTTTAGGTCAGCACGCCCTTGGGGGCAAGTCCTGCCGGTGCCTGCGCACTGACCGCGAAAGCCGCATTGGCCAAAGGACCGCGCCAGACGGGGCCGAATTTTTCGCAGACGTGTCGGTAATGGTTAATAAATTGTTCATATTTTGAGAAATTTCTCACGCCGTCGTGATATTTGTGTATCCTTTGGAGACAAGGATCTGACAGGAGAGGGCAAATGGCAGAGATCTACTTGATCGCCTATGACGGCAGTGACACCGCGGAAAGGGCGTTAAAATACGGTGCAGAACGGGCCAAGGCCGCCGGTGCCGCGCTCATTCTGGCACATGTTCTGGAATGGTCGCCCTATTCGTTTCTCAGCGCCGAGGAGGTTGCCGAGCGTCACAAGCGGCGCAAGGAAGAAGTGGGGAGGGCGGAAACCGTGATCCTCGATCCGATCCGCAAGAAGCTGAGCGCGCAGGGGCTGAGTGTGTCGACAGAAGTGCGCTACGGCCATATCGCCGAGGTTCTTTGCGAGATGGCGACCGAATTCAAGGCCACGCAGATCATCGTCGGGCGTACAGGCGAGAAGGGACTGCAGGCGCGGCTCTTCGGCTCCGTCCCGGCGACGCTGGCACAGGTCGCGCCGGTGCCCTGCACAATCGTCCCATGATGGCTTTCAGGAGGTTTCCCATGAAGTATAGTCTTGCTGCCCTTGCGGCGACTGCCACCCTTGCGCGACCCGCCGAGGCGAGTATCGCCGACACGATCGACACGGTTTTCGCAAATTCCACGGGCTGGTTCGTCAATCTGATCTTCGCCAATCTGCCGGGCACGGGCATCCCGTGGATCGTCGGCTGGCTGGTGATCGGGGCGCTCGTATTTACCTTCTATTTCGGGTTCATACAGGTCCGCGCCTTCGGGCATGCCCTGCAGATCGTGCGCGGGAAGTATTCTGATCCCAAGGACGCCGGCGAGGTCAGCCCGTTTCAGGCGTTGACCGCCGCGTTGTCCGGGACAGTGGGTCTGGGCAACATCGCGGGTGTCGCGGTCGCGGTGTCGATTGGCGGGGCGGGGGCTACGTTCTGGATGATCCTTGCAGGGCTTCTGGGCATGGCGTCCAAATTCACCGAATGTACGCTGGGCGTGAAATACCGCAATGAATACCCTGATGGCAGCGTCTCGGGCGGCCCGATGTATTACATCAAGAAGGGCTTTGCCGAGCGTGGCCTGCCGCTGGGCGGTTTCATGGCGATCATGTTCTCGATCTTCTGCGTTCTGGGTGCGCTGGGCGGTGGCAACATGTTCCAGGCCAATCAGGCCGCGAGCCAGGTGCAGAGCGTGCTGGGTGTGCCGACATGGATCACGGGGCTTGTGCTGTCCGGGATCGTGTTCATGGTGATTGTGGGGGGCATCAAGTCGATTGCGCGGGTGACCGAGAAGGTCGTGCCCTTCATGGGCGGCGGCTATTTCATCGTCGGCATGGCGATCCTGATCCTGAACTGGGACATGATCGGCTGGGCCTTTGGCGAGATCATCCGCGGCGCTTTCACCGATACAGGGATCATTGGCGGCATGGTGGGCGCGATCATTCAGGGCTTCCGGCGCGCGGCCTTCTCCAATGAAGCGGGCATCGGCTCAGCGGCGATTGCCCATTCGGCAGTGCGCACGAAAGAGCCGATTTCCGAGGGTTTCGTGTCGCTGCTTGAGCCCTTCATCGACACTGTGATCATCTGCACCATGACGGCACTTGTGATCATCATCACCCAGCAGCTTCTGATCGATGCGAATACAGGCATGTATATCCTCGACGCGAATGGGCGTATCGCCAATGCGGAAGGTGTGGGCGCAGGCGTGCCACTGACCTCGGCTGCCTTCGGATCGGCCTTCGGCTGGGCGCCATACGCGCTGTCGGTGGCAGTGTTCCTCTTTGCTTTCTCGACGATGATCACATGGTCCTACTATGGTGTGAAAGCCTGGACCTACATGTTCGGCGAAGGCGAGACGAAGGAACTGGTCTTCAAGCTGGCTTTCTGCTTCTTCATCTTCGTGGGCGCAGTCACCAGCCTTGATGCGGTCATCGACTTCTCGGATGCAGCGCTCTTCTCGATGGCGATCTTCAACATCATCGCGCTGTATTTCCTGATGCCCATCGTCAAGCGGGAGCTCAACAGCTATCTGCTGCGGCTGAAATCAGGGCAGATCAAGGCGTATAAATAAGGGTGGTGATACCTCTTGTAGGGTGCGTGCGTGGCGCGCACCCTATGTGCCCGAGGCAGCTCAGGCCGCTTTTTCCATCCGCAGGAAGGTGAAAAGTCCAAGCGCCGTCAGGGTCTTTTCTTCGACCACATTCAGGCTCTGCACGCCCAGAACGCGATCTTTCGGGAAATTCGAGTGCCAGCCGAGGTAATCGGCGAAAGGCGCGAATTTCCGCTCGAGCCAGGCAAGCCAGCCTTCGTCGCGGGCGAAATGATTGACCAGCAGGATCTGTCCGCCGGGTTTGCAGACCCGCGCCATCTCGGCCATGACCTGTTCAGGGTCGGGCACAACCGAAATGAGGTGCATCGCCACCACGATGTCGAAACTAGCATCCGGGAAGTCGAGCGCGCGGGCATCCATCTGACGTAATTCGCGCACATGGCCGAGGTTTTCCTCCGTGACCTTGGCGCGGGCACGTTGCAGCATTTCCTCGGAAAAATCGATGCCAGTGACGTCCAGATCCGGTTTGTAGTAGGGCAGCGCCAGGCCCGTGCCGACGCCGACTTCGAGAACACGCCCACCAGAAGCGTTTGCTACCTTGGTCGCATGGCGCCGCCCCGCATGAGTGATCTGACCAAAAGTGAGGTCATAGACTGGCGCCCAACGGCGATAGCTAGACGTAATGGATTCCGGTTTCACGTGCTCTCCCTTCACTGTTTTTTAGTGATGTGGAGCTTTATTGACTGATGGTCAATAAAAACCGCGAGCGGGGCTGGACAAAATTTCCGTGATGCCCGAAGTCGCAGCTCACATTGAAAAACTGATGCCACAACCACAGCTGGACGACGCGTTGGGATTGTCGATCACAAACCGCGCCCCGATCAGTTCCTCGGTAAAGTCGATCACGGCGTTTTGCAGAAAGGGCAGCGAGACAGGATCGATCAGAACGCGCTGTCCGTCGCGCTCCAGGATCAGATCATCCACAGCAGGCTGATCAAAGCGGATGTCATACTGGAACCCCGAACACCCCCCGCCATCAACGGCAACCCGCAGGGCCTTGACCTCGCCGGTATCTTCGGCAATCTCGGCGAGGCGGGCGAAAGCACGGTCGCTGACACGCGGCGGCAAGGTGAGGGTCATTGGCGGGGCCTTGGGTTAAATCCGATTACTTTGCTCTGATATAAGCGCAAGCGATCCATTCGGCAAGATGGCGGGAGATTTCATGCTCAAACCCTATGCAACCCAGCCCGGGGAGTCGCGCGGGCGGCTGCATCCGGAAGCGATGAGCACGTTTCGCTCGCCCTTTCAACGGGACCGCGACCGGATCATCCATTCTTCGGCCTTTCGGCGGCTCAAGCACAAGACGCAGGTGTTTATTGAGCATGAAGGCGATTATTATCGCACCCGTTTGACCCACTCAATTGAGGTGGCACAGGTCGCGCGCACTTTGGCCAATGCGTTGGGGCTGAACACCGATCTGGCCGAAGCGATTGCGCTCGCGCATGATCTTGGCCATCCGCCTTTCGGCCATACTGGCGAGGATGCGCTTTGTGCTTTGATGGCGCCTTATGGCGGGTTTGATCATAATGCGCAGGCGCTACGCATCGTCACAAAGCTCGAGCGGCATTACGCCGATTTTGACGGGCTGAACCTGACCTGGGAAACGCTCGAGGGGATCGCAAAGCACAACGGGCCGGTCACGGATGCAGATGGCGCAGTCCTGAAGGGCGGCGCTTTGCCCTATGCGCTGGCAGAGTGCAATGCGCAGTTCGATCTGGAGTTGTCGGGCTATGCCAGTGCCGAGGCGCAGGTTGCCGCGATTGCTGATGACATTGCCTACAATCATCACGATCTGCATGACGGCCTACGCTCGGGGCTGTTTAGCGAGGCTGATCTGATGGAGCTGCCGATCACAGGCCCGGCCTTTGCCGAGGTGGACCGGCTCTATCCGGTGCTGGAGCCGATGCGCCGCCGGCATGAGGCGCTGCGCCGGGTTTTCGGCGTGATGGTCGAGGATGTGCTGCTGGTCGCGGGCACGCGGCTAGGTCCGGCGGAGTTGGGCGCGGCGCAGGATATCCGCGACTTGCGCCTGCAGATCATCCGTTTTTCTGACCGGCTGTTTCGCGAGTTGAGGGTGATCCGCCAGTTCCTGTTCACGCGCATGTATCGCGCGCCGTCGGTGGTGGCGATGCGCGCAAGGGTGACAGGGATGGTTCAGGAACTTTTCCCGCTGTTTATGGCCCAGTCGGAGCTGTTGCCCGCAGAATGGCAGCGCGATGTGAGCGATGCGCGCAGCGAAACGGATCTGGCGCGGATCGTGGCGGATTATGTCTCGGGGATGACGGACCGCTTCGCCATTCAGGAACATGCCCGTCTGGTCGGGGGTGGCAGCGCGGATCCCGCTCTATATCTATCGTCGTTCTGACATGATTTGTCTTGACAGCTGACAAGGGACTGTTGACCTTGAACCTGAGGATGCGGCAGCGCAGCAGGCGCGGAGAATACGGGAGGCACTTCAGAATGCTCGTCAGTCAAATCATTCGCAACAAGCCCCAGCAGGGGGTCACAACACTCGCTCCGGGGACAACCCTCCTCGACGCGGCACAATTGCTGGCCGAGAAGCGGATCGGTGCTGTGGTGGTGTCTTCCGATGGCCACAAGGTGGACGGAATTCTCTCAGAGCGCGATATCGTGCGCGAAATCGGCAAACGCGGTTCTGGTGTTCTGGATGTGAATGTCGAAACAGTTATGACACGCAATGTCTTTGGTTGTAGCCCCGAAGACAATGCAGATCTGGTCTTGCAGACGATGACCCAGAAGCGCTTTCGCCACCTTCCGGTGATGCAGGATGGCAAGATGGTTGCGCTGATCTCCATCGGGGATGTGGTCGCCGCCAGACTGGCTGAGCTGGAGCTGGAAAAAGACGCGCTGACGGGCATGATCATGGGCTACTAGATCCGCGCGCCAGGGCTTGCATCTTGTTGCGCAATATTGTTGCGTAGCTCCGAGGGGCTGGGACAAGAGGGGGCGACATGCGCATCGGGCTTTATCCAGGGACGTTTGATCCGCTGACTTTGGGGCATCGCGATATCATCACGCGCGCGGCCCAACTGGTTGATCGTCTGGTGATAGGGGTTGCCATCAATCGCGACAAGGGGCCGCTCTTCACACTCGAAGAGCGCGTTGCCATGATCGAAGCCGAAGTCGCTGACTTGCGCGCAGCGCTCGGTGTCGAGATCATGGTGCATCCCTTCGAGAACCTGCTGATTGACTGCGCGCGCGATGTGGGCGCGCAGATCATTATCCGCGGATTGCGTGCGGTCACGGATTTCGAGTACGAATTCCAGATGGTTGGCATGAACCGGGCGATGGATGACAGTATCGAGACGGTTTTCCTGATGGCCGAGGCGCGGCATCAGGCAATCGCGTCGAAACTCGTCAAGGAAATCGCACGGCTCGGGGGGGATGTGTCGAAATTCGTCTCGCCCGAGATCCGGAAAGCTCTGCTCGCCCGACTGGCTCAGCGCCCGTAGACGGCCCGTTCGGCGAGCTTCGCCGCGTCTGGTTTGTAGATATCCAGATCCAGCGCCACATTGAGGGGCATGGCTTCAAGTTCGGCCTTGGTCCGAAGATAAGCTGCACGCTGCTTCAGCCGGGTCTGGATCGTGGTCAGGATGCTCATCGGAACGGGTCCTTTCTTCGTGTTTGCGTTACCACGAAGATGGGTTATGCTGCGGCGCAGCGCAAGATGGGTAACGGAAAAGCCGGGTTGCGCTGGTTGCATATGTCCGCGAGCGGATCGCAGGATTTGCTCTTGAACTTACTGCGCGGCTCGCATAACGGTCTAACTCAGGATTAGGGGTATAGCTCAGTTGGTAGAGCATCGGTCTCCAAAACCGAGGGTCGGGGGTTCGAGTCCCTCTGCCCCTGCCAATCCTGACAGCGCGGCCAATCCTGACGCCGTGATGTTGCACATCGGTGCACATAAAACCGCGTCAACATATCTTCAGAAACTATGTCTGGCGAATGCAGGGCGGCTTGCAGCGCAGGGTTGTCTCTATCTTGGGCCAGAGCGGTTGCGCCGTGATTTGGTGATCCCATCGCTGGATCGCCCGGCCCCTGTGCTGCGCCGAAAGACTGCGCTCCTGCGTCGCTTGCTGACCGAGGCCCGCGCGACAGGCATGCGCGCGCTGCTGTCGAACGAAAACACCATCGGTGGTCCACGCCCGCCGATCATGGCCTGCGGCACACAACTGTATCCCAAGGCAGAGTCTCATGTCTCGGCGCTGCTGGACGCGCTTGATCTGGAAGGCGTGACGCTTTGCCTTGCGCTGCGCGACCCGCTGGGATTGCTTGTCTCGGCTTGGGGACATCAGTATCTCGCCGGGCGCCCGGTGGCCTTTGATGATTTCATTGCCGAGGTTGCTCCGGAAGCGCTGCGCTGGTCAGAACTGGTGGCACGCCTGCTGACATGCGAACGGGTCGCGCGCGTGCATCTTTGGCAGTTCGAGGCGTTCCATGGCAAGGCCCCGGCGCTGGTCCGTGCTCTGGCTGGGCTACCCGACGAGATTGCGCTGAACGAACCGCCAGAACATCCGGGCTGGACCTATCTGATCGGCCCTTCGGCGCGCGCGCTGACCTCGCTACCAAGAGTGATGCGCCACAATCCCGAGCTGAGCGCGAAAGATGCGCTGCGCCGGGCCATGCGCCGCTATCCCAAATCCTCCGCCTATCCCGGTCCGCAGCCCTTCACCCATGCTCAGATTGCAGCATCGGGCCGTCGCTACGCGCAGGATCTGGCGGCGATCGCCGATCTGCCGGGCGTGACCTGTTTGCAGCCCTGAGCCCGCGTGATTGCGTGCATTGCGCAAATGCGGCTTGAAACCGGGGCGGGGGCTGCGTATGTCAGCGCTCAGGATAAGGATGATTGCGATGGCCAAAACCAACCCCTTCCAGTTCATGCAGCAAGTGCGCGCCGAGACCGCGAAGGTCACATGGCCGAACCGCCGTGAGGTGGTGGTCACCACGATCATGGTGCTGATCATGGCCACGCTGACGGCGATCTTCTTCTTTTTCGTTGATTTCCTGATCCGCACCGGATTGGTAACGACCTTGGGCTTTTTCAATTAACGCTGCAGGGCGAACGGTGCAGGGCTTGAAACCCGCGCAGACGCACTGTAAAGCATCGGCCAAAGCGCACCGACTCGGTGCGCTGTTTGTTTTGACCTTCTGACAGGGGTGGCCTCCGCCGGAATCATCACTGTCAGGCCGGAAGCGCGGGTTTCCGGGAAAAGAGCAGGAAGAGTAGAGACATGGCCAAGCGCTGGTATTCGGTAAGCGTGCTGTCGAATTTCGAGAAGAAAGTGGCAGAGGCCATTCGCACGGCTGTTTCCGAGGCTGGTCTGGAAGAGCAGATCGAAGAAGTGCTGGTGCCCACGGAAGATGTGATCGAAGTGCGGCGCGGCAAGAAAGTGACCTCTGAGCGTCGTTTCATGCCTGGCTATGTGCTGGTGCGCATGGAAATGAATGCGAAGGGCTATCACCTGATCAACTCGATCAATCGCGTTACCGGGTTTCTGGGCGCGCAGGGCAAGCCGATGCCGATGCGCGACGAGGAAGTGAATGCGATCCTCAATCGAGTGCAAGAGGGCGAAGAAGCCCCGCGCACGCTGATCCATTTCGAGGTCGGCGAGCAGGTGAAAGTCAATGACGGCCCATTCGAGGGCTTCTCGGGCACAGTCGAGGATGTCGATGACGCCGCCGCCCGCTTGAAGGTGATGGTATCGATTTTTGGCCGGGCCACCCCGGTCGATCTGGAATTCACGCAGGTGTCGAAAGACATCTGACGTGATCTGCGTGGGAGGCAGGCCGGGCGCGCCCGGTCCTTGCCGAACCACTAAACCGCAACGACCCCCGCGCTCGCGTGCGCAACGGGGTGAGGTGAAAGAAGGAGAGGCCAGATGGCCAAGAAAGTAATCGGGCAGCTCAAGCTGCAAATCCCGGCGGGCAAAGCCACCCCGTCCCCACCCGTCGGCCCCGCTTTGGGTCAGCGCGGCATCAACATCATGATGTTCACCAAGGAATTCAACGCCCGCACCGCTGAAATGGAGCCGGGCTCGCCGATTCCCACCGTGATCACCTATTATCAGGACAAATCCTTCACGATGGATCTCAAGACGCCACCGGCGTCGTGGTATCTGAAGCGTGCAGCCGGCCTTAAGCCACAGGGCAAGCGCAACCGGGCGCGTGGTTCGGAATTGCCGGGCCGCAAGGTTGCGGGTACCGTCACGACCAAGCAGGTGCGCGAGATCGCGGAAGCGAAGATGAAAGACCTCAACGCGACCACCATTGAGGGCGCGATGGAGATCATCGCAGGCAGCGCAAAGTCCTGCGGCATCGAAGTGAAAGGGTAAGGTCATGGCAAAGCACGGAAAACGTATCACGGCCGCCCGCGACGCCTTTGGCGCCAAGGAAAACCTCAGTGTCGAGGATGCAGTGGCGCTGGTGAAATCCTCGGCCACGGCGAAATTCGATGAAACCGTTGAAGTGGCGATGAATCTGGGTGTCGACCCCCGCCACGCGGACCAGATGGTGCGCGGTGTGGTGACGCTGCCGAACGGCACGGGCAAGACTGTGCGCGTCGCAGTCTTCGCACGTGGTCCCAAGGCGGATGAAGCCAAGGCGGCCGGTGCCGATATTGTCGGGGCCGAAGATCTGATGGAAACCATCCAGTCGGGCAAGATCGAGTTCGACCGTTGCATCGCAACGCCGGACATGATGCCGATTGTGGGCCGTCTGGGCAAGATTCTCGGGCCGCGCAACCTGATGCCGAACCCGAAAGTCGGGACCGTGACGATGGATGTGGCCGAGGCTGTCAACAGCGCCAAGGGTGGCCAGGTTCAGTTCAAGGTCGAAAAGGCCGGGATCATCCACGCAGGCATCGGCAAAGTGTCCTTCGATGAAGCAAAACTGGCTGAAAACCTGCGTGCTTTCGTTGATGCAGTGGCAAAGTCGCGGCCTTCGGGGGCGAAAGGTGCCTATCTGAAAAAAGTCTCCGTCAGCTCCTCGATGGGGCCGGGCGTGTCCGTGGATGTCACGAGCGCAACGCAGGGCTGAGGCTTACGCGAAATTATGGAAGGGCGACCCGATTGGGTCGCCCTTTTGCATGGGAAATGTGTTACTTCAGGTGAGCAGCACCGGTGTTGCGGATATGCTCAAGCGCGTGGATCTGAAATCCCTGTCCGCAACCAGCATATCGCTGTTCAGGCGTATGTGCCGCGAACATTGAGGCTGCGCCGCCACTGGCTGTGGGTGTCACATCGCTAGGCAGGGTTTCGGACGTGATTGCCGACAACACCAAGCCCGCTTCAGACTCCAGATGCGGCGCTCATATCCTTGCTCCGATGTTTTGCCCAACCAGCCAACACGTCGCGGTACAGTGACTGGCCTGCCGGTGATCCGTCGCACGAAAACCCGTGATGCCGCCCGCACGGTCGCAAAATGCCTGACACCTGACAGCGTGGGTTTAAATGCCCCTTGGCACGCATCCCCGTCGCGACAGCCCTGCGCGTGTTATCGCGACGTCCCATAACGCGTGGTCCAGTCCTTGGCGATGGTCGTCATCCAGGACGGGTGCGGTTCCTTGAGGCCGGTGCCCATCTCGTCGGGAGCAAGTGTCGCGATGCCCAGCTCCAGCGCATCGAAGCGGGCGCGGTCCTCAGGTGTCAGCAAATGCAGGCCCAGCACTGTCTGGAAGCCAAGGATTGCAGGGTCCTGCGCGCGGGCCTGAATCTCGGGGTCGAGAATCAGGTTGGTGAGCAGCAATGCGCCTTCCTTGTTGGCCGCGTTATAGGGGATCGAGAGATAGGAGGAATTGGCCAGTGTGCCCTCGTCAAAGACGAAGGTGCGCACGCTGTCTTGCAATTCGCCATCTGCAATCGCGGCAGAGGCGCGGCCGGGGTTGAAGGAAAAAGCAATGTCGATCTCGCCATCAGCGAGAAGCTGGCCGAGCGCGGGCTCATTGGCCGGATAGGCGCGGCCCTGTCGCCAGAGATTGGGCGTGATTTCGTCCAGAAATTCCCAGAGCGGCGCGGTGACTGTTGCGTAGTCGGTGTCCTCGACTGGCCCCATCAACACGGACGGGTCGTCAAGGACTCCGTAAAGCGCTTGTTTCAGAAAGCTCGTGCCCAGAAAATCAGGTGGCTGGGGATAGGTGAAGCGGCCCGGATTTTCAGCAATCCACGCGCGCAGCGCACCCAGCGAGCGTGGTGGTTCAGGCAGGGTCGCACTGTCATGCTCGAACACCATCTGGAACATCGCCCAAGGGCTGCCATAGCCCTCGACGGGCAGGGTGAAATCCACCAGCACGGCAGGGTTGGCTTCAGTATCGACCAGCGTCCAGTTCGGCAGGTCTTCGGCGAAGGGGCCAAAGAGCAGATCCTGTTCGCGCATGGCGGCGAAATTCGCGCCATTGATCCAGATCACATCGACGGCACCGCCGCTGTCGCGCGCGGCCTGTCGCTCGACGATGACGCGGGTGACAGCATCGGCGGTATCGGCCAGCCGGACGTGTTCCAGCGTCACACCGTAGCGCGCCTGCAGATCATCACCGACCGAGGCGATGAAGGCATTGATGCGCGGATCGCCGCCCCATGCGTGCCAATAGACAGTCTGGCCACGCGCGGCTTCCGTCACGCTGGGCCAGTCGAGAGGCAGGGCGACTTCCGCGGCCAGCGGGGCGCTCAGGGTGGCAAGAAGGGCAGGAGCAGTCAGCATGAGGCGCATGGTCGATCTCTTTTCCGGTTCTGTCAGTCTGTGTTCGCGTGCGAGAGGCAATTTGTTACGTCTGCTCAGGCATAGGGCAAGGACTGGTGCGTAAATTTCATGGATTTGGCGCTTTTGCCGCATCTGGCGCGTTCACTCCAGTGCGGCGCTCAACTGCGTCTCCAGCGCATCGATCGTGTCCACGCTCTCAAAGAAGTCGCGCAGTGACGGGGCTGCAAATCCCTGCGCGATCACGTGATCGACCAGCGCCAGAAGCGGCTGCCAGAATCCGTCGATATCAAGCAGGAAAACCGGCTTCGTATGCAGCCCGATCTGGCGCCACGTCAGCACTTCGAAGAATTCATCAAGCGTGCCCGCGCCGCCCGGCAGCACAACGATTGCGTCTGAGTTGGTGAACATCACTTTCTTGCGCTCATGCATCGTCTCGGTCACGACCAGTGTCCCGAGATCAAGCCGCCCGACTTCCAGCGTCATCAGATGGGTGGGGATCACGCCGAAGACTGCAGCGCCCGCCTGCTGTGCGCTGCGCGCGACTTCGCCCATGATGCCGATGTCGCCTGCGCCATAGACCAGCCGCCAGCCACGATGCGCGATCAGCGCGCCGGTTGCTCGGGCGGCCTGCGCATAGGCCGGACTGATCCCGGCGCGCGAGCCGCAGAACACACATACAGAAGGGGGAATGGCCATTATGTCGCCTGGATGAAATTGCTTTGCCTCTGGGTAACGGGATTGCTACCCTGACGCAAGTCGCGCCGCCTGCCAGCGCACGGCTTCGTGCCCGGGGATTGAAAATGCTGAAATACCTGCCGAAAGACACGCTTGCGCAATGGGCGCTCGGATCTGTCGTGGTAGCAGGCGCCGCGAGCGTCGCTTATGTCTTGATATTCTCAGAAAGCGCGCCTGAGCTGTCTGCGCCAGAGTTCGGCCTTGTTGAGCCCTTGGCCCTCAGCGCACCCGAGGCCGAGGATTCGCCGGAGATGCAGATCGCGCTTGCTGCCCCGTTGCTTGACCTTGCTCCGCGCTTCGATCTGGTCCGGGTGACCGATCTGGGCGATGTGCTGATTGCAGGCCAGGCCCCCGCGCGCAGTGCCATCTCGGCGCTGATCGATGAAGATCCGGTGGCGCAATCCATCAGCTCCGCCGAGGGCGAGTTCGTGCTGATGTTCGTTATCGATACAAGCCCGGTGCCAAGGGTGCTGGAGCTGGAAGTCCGCCTGCCCGGCGGGGAACGTGTGCGTTCGCTCGACACGCTGATGCTGGCGCCGCGCAGCGATATGCTGGCGCAGACTGTCGATGGAGAGATCACACCACGCAGTATGGGCCGCCCGGTCGATGTCGCACCGCTCTTTCCGCAGGCACAGGCCCCGGAACGCCCTGCCGCGCTGCCGCAGGACGCGTTGGCCGAACCGCCTGAGGCAGCCTCTGCGCCAGCGCCGCAGATTGAACCGCGCGCAGCGCCGACGGCGATCCTGATGCGGGCGGATGGCTCGGTGCAAAATCTGGGGCCCGCGCCGGGTCTTGATCCTCAGGGTCGTAATGTTTCGATTGATGCGATCAGCTATACCGCGCAGGGCGAGGTGTCACTGACAGGCCGCACTGCGTCGGGTTCATCGGATATCCAGATCTATATCGACAACCAGCCGATCCTGCGCGCGCGGGCCGCGCCGGATGGCAACTGGCAGGCACAGCTCGACGGGATCGAGCGTGGTGTCTATCGCCTGCGGGTCGATGAAATAGATGACCAGGCGCAGGTCACATCCCGCGCCGAGATCCCATTCGCGCGTGAGACCCCGGAAATCGCCGCCGAAGCGGCGCGTCCGCAAGCTTTGATCGTGCAGCCGGGAAATACGCTCTGGGGGATGTCTGAGGCGCGTTTCGGTGATGGGCGGCGCTACATGCGCATTTTCGACGCTAATCGCGACCAGATCCGCAATCCCGACCTGATCTTTCCGGGGCAGGTGATCGTTCTGCCCGAAGATGAGCCATAGTGGGGGCTCTGGTCTTTCTGCGGCGCTGAACATAAGTTACGCGCGCAGCAGAAGAAAGCCTCAGAATGACCGCGATTGACCCGGCCCGGAACGGCCAGACGACTCCTACAGCCGCGCAGGAACGTGCCAGCGGTTGGCGCACGGTCCAGCGCGTGGTGCCCTATCTCTGGCCTGCCGCCCAGGCTTGGGTGCGCCAACGTGTCGTGCTTGCGTTGATCATGCTGGTTTTGGCCAAGATCGTCGCAGTGGGCACACCGTTTTTCTACAAAGCCGCCGTGGATGCGCTGGCGGGCGAGGGGGCGGCCTGGGTGTTGGCTGTTGGTGCGGTCGGGCTGACAGTGGCCTACGGCGTCGCGCGGCTGATGGAGATCGGCTTTCAGGAATTGCGCAATGTACTGTTCACGCGTGTCGGTCAGCGCGCGCTGCGCCAGCTGGCGCTGGAGACTTTCGAGCATATTCACCGGCTCAGCCTGCGCTACCATATCACGCGCAAGACCGGGGGACTGAGCCGGATCATCGAGCGCGGTGTGAAGGGCGTGGATTTCCTGCTGCGTTTCCTGCTGTTCTCGATCTTTCCGCTGATCCTGCAGCTCCTGATGATTGCTGTGATTTTCTTCTGGCTGTTTGACGTGTGGTATCTGGTGGCCGTGGTGGTGACGATCAGCATCTATGTGTGGTTCACATTCCGCGTGACGGAATGGCGGGTGACCCAGCGCCGGATCATGAACCAGCAGGATACCGACGCCAATCAGAAGGCGATCGACAGCCTGCTGAATTTCGAGACGGTGAAGTATTTCAACGCCGAGACCATGGAAGCGCGGCGCTATGACAGTGCGATGGCGCAATATGAGGATGCGGCGGTCAAGACCAATCACTCGCTGGCATTTCTCAATTTCGGGCAGGCACTGTTGATCACCACGGGGCTGGTGGTGGTGATGGTGCTGGCGGCGATGGGGGTGCAGCGTGGCGAACTGACTGTGGGCGATTTCGTGATGGTCAATGCCTATATGATCCAGATTACCATGCCGTTGAATTTCCTCGGCACGGTCTATCGCGAGATCCGTCAGGCGCTGGTCGATATGGCCGAGATGTTCGATCTCCTGGACCAGCCGCCGGATGTGCGCGATGCGCCCGATGCGCCCGCGCTGCAAGTCGCTGCCGGTGAAGTCACCTTCGACAGTGTGGCCTTCGGCTATGACGCCGCGCGCCCGATCCTGAAGGGGATCGATCTGGCGGTGAAGGGGGGCGAGACAGTTGCGATCGTCGGGCCGTCGGGTTCGGGGAAATCGACCATCGGGCGGTTGCTGTTTCGCTTCTATGATGTGACGGGCGGTGCGATTCGCATTGACGGGCAGGACTTGCGCAATGTGACGCAATCGAGCGTCCATGACGCCATCGGTGTCGTGCCGCAGGACACGGTGCTGTTCAACGACACAATCGCCTATAACATCGCTTATGGGCGCGAGGGAGCCAGTCGCGACGAGATCGAGGCGGCCGCGAAAGCCGCGCGCATCCATGATTTCATCCTGTCGCTGCCCGAAGGCTATGATACGGCCGTGGGCGAGCGTGGGCTGAAGCTGTCAGGGGGTGAGAAGCAACGTGTGGGGATTGCCCGGACGCTTCTGAAAGACCCGCCGATCCTGCTGCTCGACGAGGCGACGAGCGCGCTGGATACGCAGACCGAGCAGAGCATTCAGGACAGCCTGCGCGCGATGGGGCAGGGGCGGACAGTGCTGATGATCGCGCACAGGCTCTCGACCGTTGTCGATGCGGATCGGATCGTGGTTCTGGAAGATGGGCATATCATCGAGGAAGGCCGCCACGAGGCGCTGGTGGCGCAGGGCGGGCGCTACGCGGCAATGTGGGCGCGGCAGAGTATCGATGCCGAGTGAGCGCGTGTTCTCGGGCGCAAGCGCCCCGCCTTTGGCACCCCTATGGCTGTTGGGCTGTTTGCGCTGCTGTCGGGCCGGGGGTGCGCGCGGCCGGGCGCGCCCGGCGCTTGCGCGCGGGCGGGCTGTGCCGGTGGGGTGATGCGGCAGTGTGACGTCATCATCCTTGGCGCGGGGGCTGCAGGCATGTTCTGCGCCATCGAGGCCGCGCGTCGGGGTCGGCGGGTGGTGCTTCTCGATCATGCCAAAGCCCCGGGTGAGAAGATTCGTATCTCTGGTGGGGGGCGGTGCAATTTCACCAATCTGCATATCCGCCCTGAGGCCTTCCTTTCAGACAATCCGCGTTTCGCGCGCTCGGCCCTGTCGCGCTATACGCAGCAGGATTTCATCGCGCGCGTCTCGGCTGCAGGGATTGCCTGGCATGAAAAGACGCTGGGTCAGCTGTTCTGTGATGGATCGGCGCGTGAGATCATCGCCATGCTGACGCGCGAGATGGTCGAGGCCGGGGTCGATCTGCGCCTTGGCGTCGAGATTGGCGAGATCACGCAAGGCGACGGCTTTCGGGTGGCGACCACGCAGGGGTTGTTCTGCGCCCCGAAGCTGGTGGTGGCCACAGGGGGCAAGTCGATCCCCAAGATGGGTGCAACCGGGCTCGGCTATCAGATCGCGGCGCAATTTGGTCTGCCCCTGATCGAGACGAGGCCCGGTTTGGTGCCTCTGACCTTCACTGCTGCGCAGTTGGAGGAAATGCGTGCGTTGGCCGGGCTGGCGGTTCCGGCGGTCGTCAGTTGCGGGCGCGCCGCGTTCGAGGAGGGGTTGCTCTTCACGCATCGCGGTCTGTCGGGGCCGTCGATCCTGCAGATTTCGAGCTATTGGCGCGAAGGACAGGAGATTGCCATCGACCTCGCGCCCGGCGCGGATATTGCCGCCACGCTCGCGCAGGAGAAACAGCGGCGCGGGCGGCAGGGCGTGGCCAATGTGCTGGCCATGCATCTGCCTGAAAAGCTTGCGCGGCAGGTCACCGAGCGCGCCGGGATCTCGGGCAATCTGGCGGATCTCGGCAAGCCCGCGTTGACCGGGCTGGTCGAGCGGACCCGCAACTGGCGCGTCCGGCCTGCAGGCACCGAGGGCTACCGCACCGCCGAGGTGACGCTGGGGGGGGTGGACACGCGCGCACTGGACGCGAAGACGATGCAGGCGCGCGCGGTGCCAGGGCTCTATTTCATCGGGGAAGTGGTCGATGTGACAGGCTGGCTTGGCGGATATAACTTCCAATGGGCCTGGTCCTCGGGCTGGGTAGCCGGTCAGGACATCTAGTCTGCGCATCGCGCGACCCTGTTGCTGCAATTTTTCGTCATTTGATGTAGAATTACCACATCCGCTGTGGCAGTGTCGTCGCAACAGGCGTCGGGGAGCGCATATGGCGACGCGAGGCGAGGGCGAGTGTCTGATCTGTCACTAAGCAGGCCAAATCTTGTAAAACGCGCGCTCGCGGGTCAGATCGACCGACGCGTGACCCAAGGCATGACGCTGTTTCTGGTGCTTACAGGGCCCGCGCTGGTGCTGATCACGCTTTTGGTGCTGGGCCCGCTTGGCCAGAATGTCGATGCGCAGGCGTTGCTTCTCGTTCTGCTTGCGGATTTTGTCTATGTGCTGATTGTGGCTGCGCTGGTTGCGATGCGCGTGGCGCGGCTGATCACGGCGCGGCGCGCGGATAGCGCAGGCTCGCGTCTGCACCTGCGGCTGTCAACGCTTTTTGCCGCAATCGCGCTCGTACCCACTGTCACAGTCGCGATTTTTGCCACTGTTTCGCTGAATGTCGGGCTGGAGGGCTGGTTTTCGGATCGGGTGCAGCGCGTCGTCGGCACGTCGCTGGCCGCCGCCGAAGCCTATCAGTTCGAGCAGGAGCGCGACCTGCGCACTGACGCGACCGACCTTGCCGCCTATCTCGACACGGTGCGGCGCGTTTTTCCCTTGATCGAGGAGGGTGAGCTGCGCAGTCTTCTGTCGGAGGCGCAGTCGCAGATCCAGCGCGGGTTGCGCGTGGCCTTCATCATCGACGGGGCGGGCGATATTCGCGCGCGCGGAGAGCGCTCTTATCGGTTCAATTTTACCCCGCCTGCACCAGAAGATATTGTTGCGGCGCGCGACGGGATTGTGGTAATCCGCGACTGGCCCAACAATGAGTTCCGCGCACTGGTGGCGCTGGAAAATTTTTTCGACCGATATCTGTATGTTGCGCGCGAGGTTGATGGCAATATCCTGAGCCTGCTGGATGAGACGCGCGAAACTGTGGCGTTTTATCAACAGCTGGAACGCGACCGGGGCCAGCTTCTTTTCCAGTTTGGCGCGCTCTATCTCGGCTTTGCTCTGATATTGATCCTCTCTGCAGTCTGGTTGGGGCTGAATTTCGCCGAACGCCTGGCGCGACCCGTGGGGCGGTTGGCGGAAGCGGCCAAGCAGGTCGGCAGGGGCGATCTCGATGTGCAGGTGACTGTCGCGCGCGAAGATGATGAGATTGCGCTTTTGGGTCGGGTCTTCAACCAGATGACGCATCAGCTCAAGGGCCAGCGCGAAACGCTTTTGGAAAACAATCGCCAGATCGAAACACGGCGGCGGCTGTTTGACTCGGTTCTGGGCTCGGTCACGGCCGGTGTGATCGGGCTTGATGCGCAGGGCGGCGTCGAATTTGTGAACCGTGCGGCGGAAGCGCTGCTCGATCTTGGCGAAACTGATGTCCCCGAAGCGACGCTTGACGATATCGCCCCGGAATTCACGCCCCTGCTGGAGCGGCTGCGCACATCGCCCACGGCGCTGGGCCGGGTGCAGGAGGAGTTGAAACTCTCGCGTAACGGCCGACTGGAAACGCTGCTGGTGCGCGTGGCAGAGCGGCGGCGCAGTGATGCCAGCCTTGAAGGTTTCGTGCTGGCCTTTGATGATGTGAGCGAGTTGGTCTCGGCGCAGCGCATGGCCGCCTGGGGGGATGTTGCACGTCGTATCGCGCATGAGATCAAGAACCCGCTGACCCCGATCCATCTGTCAGCCGAGCGTATCGAACGCAAATTCGCGCGCAAACTGGACGCGGCGGATGCCGCAAGCCTTGGTCAGTTGACTGCAGTGATCGTGCGGCAGACCAATGACTTGCGCCGGATCGTGGATGAATTCTCGCGCTTCGCCCGCATGCCAGAGCCGGACCGGCGCGCCCATGACCTGACCGCGATCCTGCGTGATTGCGTGTTGTTGCAGGAAAGTGGCCAGCCAGATGTGTGCTTTGATCTGCGGTTGCCGGAGCATCCGGTGATTGTCGAGGTGGATGAGACCATGATGGCGCAGGCTTTCACCAATCTGATCAAGAATGCCGGTGAGGCGATTGAGGCGCGCAAGTCGTCAGAACTGCCTGCGCCTGTTTCGCCGCAGATACGGGTGATCTTCGAGGCAGGCGAGGAGGCGTTGCGCATCTCGATTGCCGATAATGGCGCAGGGCTGCCGGAAGACCGGTCGCGCCTGTTTGAGCCTTATGTGACGACGCGCGCGGAGGGCACTGGGCTGGGCCTGCCCATCGTCCGCAAGATCATTGAGGAACATGGCGGCAGTCTGCGGCTGGAGGATGCGCCTGTCTTTGACGGGGACGCGCATGCCGGCGCGATGGCCATTATTCGACTGCCCAATTTGGGGATGACGGTCGGGGACGAGGATGTTTTGGAAACCGCGAAGGGTGTAATTGCATGAGTGACATTTTGATTGTGGATGATGAGCGCGATATCCGCGAACTGGTCTCGGATATTCTGGAAGATGAAGGCTATGGCACCCGCCGCGCCGCCAATTCCGACGAAGCCATGGCAGAGGTGAATGCCAACCCGCCCGCGATGATGATCCTCGATATCTGGCTGAAGGACAGCAAGATGGATGGGATCGACATTCTGATGACCGTCAAGCGCTCCAATCCTGATATCCCCATCGTGATCATTTCGGGCCATGGCAATGTCGAGATTGCAGTGGCGGCGATCAAGCAGGGCGCCTATGACTTCATCGAAAAGCCGTTCAATATCGACAAGCTGATGGTCGTGATCAGCCGGGCGATGGAAGCGTCGCGCCTCAGGCGGGAAAACCAGGCGCTGAAGCGGCGTGATGTGACCAGCGCGCAGATGCTGGGCGAGAGCCACGCGTTCCGCGCCATGTGCGCGCAGCTCGAAAAGGTCACGCAATCCAATGCGCGGATCATGTTCACCGGGCCTGCAGGCTGCGGCAAGGAAGCTGCCGCGCGCTATGTCCACGAGAATTCCGAACGCGCGTCGGGCCCGTTCGTCTGCGTTTCAGCAGCGATGATCGAGCCCGAGCGCATGGAGGAAGTGCTTTTCGGGCGCGAAAGTTCCGAGCGCGGGATCGAGCAGGGGTTGCTTGAACAGGCGCATGGGGGTGTGGTGTATCTCGATGAAGTGGCCGATATGCCGCTGGGCACGCAGTCGAAAATCTTGCGCGTGCTGGTTGAGCAGCAATTCACGCGCGCGGGCGGCACCGACAAGGTGCGCGTGGATCTGCGGGTGATGAGTGCGACCACGCAGGATTTGACCGAGCGGGTGCGCGAGGGTCTGTTCCGCCAGGAATTGTTTGACCGGCTCAGCGTCGTGCCGATCGCCGTGCCGGGACTGGAAGAGCGGCGTGAGGATATTCCGTTGCTCGCAGAATATTTCATCGATGATCTGCACCGCATGCAGGGGTTGGCAAAGCGCAGCCTGACCGACGCTGCGCGCGCGCATCTGCAGACCATGCCCTGGCCGGGGAACATCCGTCAGCTGCGCAACACGATCGAGCGCGCGATGATCCTGGGCGAGGCAGGGCGCGCGATTGATCTGCGAGACTTGCAGGTCAATTTTGCGCCGAATGAGGAGGTCGAGCCCTCGAAAGTTGTTTTGTCGGGCATGTTGACCACGCTGCCCCTGCGCGAGGCGCGCGAATTGTTCGAGCGCGAATACCTTCTCTCGCAAATCAAGCGTTTCGGCGGCAATATCAGTCGCACGGCGACCTTCGTGGGCATGGAGCGTTCCGCGCTGCATCGCAAGCTGAAGTCGCTGGGGGTGAATACGGCGAAGCTTTCGGATATGAAGGTCTGAGAATGCGGCAGGGTCCTTGCAAATGCCCGCGCGGATTGTCAAAGGCAACACTTATGTCCAGCGGTAAAGGCGGGGGCGAAACGCCATGAAGGTCATTGTGTGCGGCGCCGGACAGGTCGGTTGGGAGATTGCCCGCCATCTGGCTTCGGAGCGCAACGAAGTAACCATCGTCGACAGCCAGCCCGAACTTGTGCGCCGCGCGACGGACGCGCTTGATGTGCAGGGCGTGGTGGGCTTTGCGAGCTATCCCAACATCCTTGAGCGTGCCGGCGCGCGCGATGCGGACATGGTAATTGCCGCGACTTATTCGGATGAGGTCAATATGGTGACCTGTCAGGTGGCTCATTCGGTCTTTGGCGTCACGCGCAAGATCGCGCGGCTGCGCGAGCAGTCCTACCTCAACCCGCGTTTCTCGGATCTGTTCCGACGCGAACATATGCCCATTGACGTCATCATCAGCCCCGAGCGCGAAGTGAGCCAGGCGGCGCTCAAGCGCATTGCCTATCCCGAAGCCTTTGACGTGCACGAATTCTTTGGCGGTAAAGCACTGCTGATCGGGCTGACGCTGGAAGAAAATTGCGCGGTACTCAACACGTCCCTTCGCCAGCTTTCAGAACTGTTTCCCAGCCTGCGCATCATGGTCGCGGGCGTGCGGCGCGGCAAACGGCTATTCGCGCCTGAAGCTGAGGATCAGCTTTACGCAGGCGACAGCATCTATCTTCTGGTCGATGCCCGCGATGTGGCGCGGACGTTCGAAGTCTTTGGCAAGACGCCCCTGCAACGCGACCGCGTGCTGATCGTCGGCGGCGGCAATGTTGGCCTTTCGGTCGCGCGGATCCTTGAAAACCAGCCCGTGCGCGTCCGAGTGAAGGTCGTCGAGCGCAATCGCGCCCGTGCTGAGGTTGCAGCCGATGCGCTGGAGCGTTCGATCGTGCTCAATGGAGACGGGATGGACGGAGATCTGCTGGAAGAAGCGGGGATCAGCAAGACCGACGCGGTGCTTTTGCTGACGGATGACGACCGCACCAACCTCCTGGCTGCGGTGCGTGCCAAGACGCTCGGCGCGAAACTCGCGATTTCGCTGATAAATGATCCGGGCATGGTGTCCCTCGCCGGAGCGATGGGGATTGATGCCCATATCAACCCGCGCGCGCTTACGGTCTCGTCGATCCTGCGTCATGTGCGCCATGGGCGGGTGCGCTCGGTCTACCTGCTTGGGGATCGCGAGGCAGAGGTGATCGAGGCGCAGGTGCTGGGCACTTCGAAATTGTCCAACCTCCGCGTGCGGGACATCGACTTTCCCGAAGGCGCGCTTTTGATCGGGATCATGCGGGCAGGGGAATTCATGCGCCCCACTGGCGATATTGTGCTGCGCGAGGGCGATCTTGTGGTGATCTTCTCGCTGACCGGGGATGTGCCTAAGGTGGATGAATTGCTGCAAGTCGCGGTCGAATTCTTCTAGACCACCGTGGCACAGCGCAACACGCAGCGCCGGAGGGGCCGGGGGCAGGAATGGAACACAGATCGCGCGGAACAGTGATCATGGTTGTGCTGATCGCGCTGACCGGGGGCGCGATGCTCTTGCCTGCGGCCGTAGGTTTCACGCTGCGCGAACATGCACTCGCGCGGGCTTTTCTCTACTCTGCCTTGCTGCTGATCAGCCTGGCCATGCTGATCGCACTTGCGATCCGTGGCATGGCGTCGCGTAACCAGAAATTCTCGCACCCATTCTATTACCTCGCCGCCGCATATCTGGTTCTGCCGCTACTGATGGCGATACCGATGGTCGAAGCCATCCCGGGGTTAGGCTTTTTCAATGCATGGTTCGAGATGCTCTCGGCGTTTACCACCACAGGCGCGAGTGTGATGCAGGATGCCGGAACCCGCCCTATCAATCTGTGGCGCGCGACTGTGGCCTGGGGCGGGGGGATGTTTTTCCTGGTTGCCGTGACCGCGCTTCTTGCGCCGCTGCGGTTGGGCGGGTTCGAGCTGTTTGGAATGCACAGCCGCGTGACGCAGGTCGCGCGCGGGCCAGCCGGTCGGCATTTGCGCAGCCCGCTGGAAGGCGGCTATTCAGATCGCAGCCTGTCGCGTATGCGGTCTGCCAGCGCGGTCATTGCGCCCGTGTACCTGGCCGCAACCTTGGTGCTTTGGGTCGGGCTGTCACTGGCCGGCAACCCGCCGGTCATTGCGTTGATTCTGGCAATGGCGACGATTTCGACCTCCGGGATAGCGCCCTCGGGCGCGCTGGGCGGATTTGTGGCAGAGGTGTTGATTGCGCTGGTGCTGCTCATGGCGCTCAGCCGCAGGCTTTGGCCCGGTGCGCAGATCATTCGACAGGAAGACCCGCGTCTGTGGTGCGACACTGAGCTTCGGATCGCCGCCGCGATTCTTGTGGTTCTGACACTCCTTCTTGGGCTGCGCGCGATGTATGCGCCGCTTGACGCTGCGTTCGCGCCACGGCTTGCGGAGCTTTGGGGCATCGTTTTTACCAGCTTGTCCTTTCTGACGACAGCTGGCTTTGTCAGCGAAGTCGGACGCTCGGCAGAAGGGGTGTTCAGCGGCGCGGCGGGGACAGTGCTTCTGGCGCTGGCGCTTTGTGGTGGCGGCGTTGCGACGACTGCGGGCGGGGTCAAGCTGATGCGGGTCTTCGCGCTCTTCTGGCAGGCGCGGCGCGAAGTCGAAAAACTGGTCCACCCCGACAGTGTAGGGGGAGATGGCCCGCGCTTGCGGCTGCTGCGCCAGGAAGGTGCATTCTCGGCATGGTTGTTTCTGATGGTGTTCATCCTGTCGATGACCGGGCTGACCGCGCTGCTGACGCTCACAGGCGTGGCGATGGAGGACGCGATGATCTACATCACGGCCGCGCTGACCACGACGGGGCCTGTCGCGCAGATGACTGGGCCGGTGCCGCTTGACTGGGCGGATCTATCACGTCTGGGGCTGGCCATCTCGGCGCTGGGCATGGTGCTGGGGCGGCTGGAATTGCTGCTTCTGCTGTCGGTTTTATGGTCCCGTGGATCTTGGGCCGATTGAGTGGGGCAGCGGAAATTTTGCGCCCAGCCAGCATTTTATGCATTTTCAGGGCTGGATGTTTTACCAAAGCCGCTTCATATTGACCTGATGGGGAGTAGGCTTCCTGCGTAAATCAAACACGCCATAACAAAAAAAGGCAAACGCATGGCCAGTGACAAACAAAATCTTCAGGATGCATTTCTAAATCACGTCCGCAAGAACAAGGTTCCGGTAACCGTCTTTTTGATCAATGGGGTCAAGCTGCAAGGGGTGATCACCTGGTTTGACAATTTCTGCGTGTTGCTGCGTCGCGACGGTCAGAGCCAGCTTGTCTACAAGCATGCGATTTCGACCATCATGCCAGGGCAACCGATTTCACTCTATGAAGGTGAAAACTGACCCCCGAGCTTAGTTCATCTTCTGCGGGCGGCGGTTCTGAAACACGCGCCGGTGCGACCCGTGCGTTGGTGCTGCATCCAGAGATCAAGTCGCAGTATCGGCCCCGCGACCCTGCTCTTGCATTGGCCGAAGCCATGGCGCTTGCGCAGGCTCTGCCGGGGCTGGAGCTGGTCGATGGGCTTGTAGTACGGCTGCCAAAGGCGTTGCCCGGGCTTTTGTTTGGGACTGGCAAGGTTGAGGAACTGCGGCTACTGATCGAAGCGGCAGGCATTGAGCTGGTGCTCATCGACGGGCCGGTGACCCCAGTGCAGCAACGCAATCTGGAACGGGCGTGGAAGGTGAAGCTTCTCGACCGTACCGGGCTGATCCTCGAGATCTTCGCAGATCGTGCGCGCACCCGCGAGGGGGTGTTGCAGGTGGAGCTGGCTGCGTTGAGCTATCAGCGCACCCGGCTCGTGCGCGCCTGGACCCATCTGGAGCGTCAGCGCGGGGGGCTGGGTTTCGTCGGCGGTCCGGGCGAGACGCAGATCGAGGCGGATCGGCGCGCTATCGACATGCAAATGGTGCGGCTGCGTCGGCAATTGTCGAAAACGGTGCGCACGCGGGAATTGCACCGCGCGGCGCGGCGCAAGGTGCCATTCCCGGTCGTGGCGCTTGTGGGGTACACCAATGCCGGAAAATCGACCCTGTTCAACCGTCTGACTGGGGCGGATGTCATGGCGAAAGACATGCTTTTCGCGACGCTTGATCCCACCATGCGCGCCGTTTGCCTGCCTACGGGCAAGGATGTGATTCTGTCGGACACTGTGGGCTTCATCTCGGACCTGCCGACCCAGCTGATCGCGGCCTTTCGTGCTACGCTTGAAGAAGTGCTGGAGGCTGATCTGATTGTGCATGTGCGCGACATCGCCCATCCCGAGACTGAGGAGCAGGCGCGCAATGTGCGTACGATTCTTGTGGATCTGGGTGTCGATGAGACCCGCGCGCAGATCGAGCTGTGGAACAAGGCCGATCTGCTCGAACCAGAGCAACAGGCAGGTCTGGCCGAGCGCGCAGCCGCGCATCCCGATGTCTTCCTGACATCCGCGGTGACGGGGCAGGGGCTGGACGCGCTCTTTGCGGGTATGACCGCGCGGCTGGATGACCACCGCACGCAGGAAGAGATCCACTTGCCCCACGCCGCTGGTCGCGCGCGCGCCTGGCTTTATGCGCAGGGCGTGGTGGAGCATGAGCAGATGCAGCCCGAAGGTTCGATGTTGCAGGTGAACTGGACTGACCGACAGCGCCAAGCGTTCCGCGCTCTGGACGGATCAGGCACCAGCCCCTGAATGACCCCGGAATGGGCGCCGTTTTGCCTGCTCTCACGGATTGTGTTTCATCGGGACATAATCTGTGAATTGCATATGTTTCTGGTACACCCTTTATAGGGGTTAATAAAAAGCGACCAGAGCAGGATCGGACAGCAGATGCAGAAGACAGTTGCAAGAGACTGGACCCTTTCGGGCACTGGACTCCATAGTGGAAAACCCGTGCGTTTGCGGGTAGTTGCGGCCCCGGTCAATACCGGACTGGTGTTTCGGCGCACCGATTGCCCAGTGTGGTCGCGTGATATTGCCGTGACGCCTGAAAACTGGGTCGAAGCGAGCCTGTGTACGGTCTTACGCAATGAACACGACGTTCGTGTGACAACAATCGAGCATCTTCTGGCGGCTTTTCATGGCTGCGGTGTTCACAATGCAATCATAGAAATAGATAGCGAAGAAGTCCCGATCCTCGATGGCAGCTCCGCGCCTTTCGTGCGCAAGATCCTCGCGGCGGGTGTTCTTGAACAGGCAGCACCTCTGCGCGTGCTGCGCGTGCTCAAGTCCGTCGCAGTTGCGCGCGACGGGGCCAGCGCTACACTGTTGCCTGCTCGGCAACTGGAACTGGCCTTCGAGATTGACTTCAGTGAACCGGCGATCGGGCATCAGAAGGAACGCCTGGTCATGACCAATGGCGCGTTTCTGCGCGAGTTGAGTGATTGCCGGACCTTCTGTTTGCGCCGCGATGTCGAGCGGATGCAGGCCGCCGGATTGGCACTTGGCGGCACGTTGGACAATGCCGTGGTCTTTGACGAAGGCCGCGTGCTGACGCCGGGCGGGCTGCGGCGTGCGGATGAGCCTGTGCGCCACAAGATGCTGGACGCGATGGGCGATCTCTATGTTGCGGGCCTGCCGATGATCGCGCGATATGAAGGCGTGCGCGCGGGCCATGCGCTGACCGGGCGGCTGTTGCAAAAGCTTTTCGCGACACCGGAAGCGTATGAAATCGTGACGGTGCGGGGCGATCAGGTCAGACGTCTTCCGGGTGCAGGGCTGTCACTGACCGATTTGCCGCTCTCAGCCTGATCCTGCAATGGCTTTGCCAAAAGGCAAAAGGCGTTTTGCGCCCGGTTTCTTTCTGTGCTAACAGACAGGAAACAAGAATGCGATGGGGTAGCAGGACATGATGTCGAAGGCGGGGATCAGGGGGTTCGGCCTTGTAGCCGGAGTGGTTTTTGCCCTGGCGGCCTGCAATCGGAACACCGGCCCGGACGAGTCGCTTGCGAATTTTTCTGCGGAAGAAATCTTTCAACGAGGCGAGTTCGAGCTGGAGACCTCGCGCCGCGCGTCGCGGTCGCTGCGATATTTCGAGGAAATAGAGCGGCTTTATCCCTACACCGAGTGGTCGCGCCGCGCGCTGATCATGCAGGCTTTTGCCCATCACCGGGCGCGGGATTTTGACGAAAGCCGTGCCGCCGCGCAGCGGTTTCTCGACATGTATCCCAATGATGAGGATGCGCCCTACGCGGCCTATCTGCTGGCACTGTCCTTCTATGATCAGGTTGACGAGGTCGGACGCGATCAAGGCGTGACCTTTCAGGCGCTCCAGCATCTGCGCCGACTGATCGAGGAGTATCCCGACAGCGATTATGCACGCTCTGCCATTTTGAAATTCGAGTTGGCCTTTGATCATCTGGCCGCGAAGGAAATGGAGATCGGGCGGTTTTATCTCGGGCGCGGCAACCATAACGCGGCGATCAATCGCTTCCGCGTGGTTGTGGAAGACTTCCAGACCTCGACGCACACGCCCGAAGCCCTGCACCGGCTGGTCGAAGCCTATCTTTCGCTTGGCCTGCGCGATGAGGCTCAGACAGCGGCGGCGATCCTGGGGTATAATTTCGAGGCCAATCCGTTCTACCAGGACACGTTCCGTCTGCTCGGCGGACAAGGTCTGGAGCCGGAGGCGCGCGGCGAAGGTTGGCTGCGCACCATCTATCGTCAGGCGCTGCGCGGTGACTGGATCTAGACCCCGCCGCGTGCCACGGGGGTAGGTGCGCCATGCTTTTGTCGCTGGATATTCGCGATGTGCTGATCATCGATCGGCTGGAGCTGCGCTTCCAGCCGGGTCTGAATGTGCTCACGGGCGAAACCGGCGCGGGCAAGTCGATCCTGCTTGATTCCCTGGGTTTTGTGCTGGGGTGGCGTGGACGGGCCGATCTGGTGCGGCAGGGCGCGGAACAAGGCGAGGTGGTGGTCGAATTCGCGCTGAACCCCGATCACCCTGCGCAGGCCGTGTTGCAGGAGGCCGGGTTCGCGCGCGCTGAGACCTTGCTCTTGCGCCGCGTGAATACGCGCGACGGGCGCAAGACGGCCTGGATCAACGATCGGCGCGCGTCGAGCGAGTTGCTGCGGGCGCTTTCGGACGCGCTGGTCGAGCTGCATGGCCAGCAGGATGATCGCGGGCTGCTGAACCCGCGCGGCCACCGGCTCTTGCTGGATGCCTACGGCGTCGACGACGTGCTGGTGGCGCAGACACGTGCGGCATGGCGCGGGTTGCGGCAGGCCGAGAAAGCCCATGCCGAAGAAATTGCGCGGCTCGACGCGATGCGCGCGGAAGAAGAGTTTCTGCGCCATGCCGTCACAGAGCTTGACAAGCTCGCGCCGGAGCCGGGTGAGGAAGACGCGCTCGATGCGCGGCGCAGACGGATGCAAGCCGCCGAGCGGTTGCGGGCCGATGTTGCTCGCGCCCATGCGGCCCTGTCGGAGGATGGCGCGGAGCGCCTTTTGATCGACGCAGTGCGCTGGCTGGAAGGGGCCGCAGACGGGTTCGAGGGCGCGCTCGATGCGCCACTTGAGGCGCTGGGCCGCGCGCTCGATGCGCTGGGCGAGGCGCAGCAAGGGGTGGAGGTTGCTGCCGAAACGCTGAATATCGCTCCGGGTGAGCTGGAAGCGGTCGAAGACCGGCTTTTCGCGCTTCGCGGACTGGCGCGCAAACATGGGGTTCTTCCCGACGACCTTGCAGCCTTGGCGCAGGAGTTGCGCGACAGGCTGGAGCGGCTGGACAATGGCGCGCGTGCGCTTGCGGATCTCGCGCGGGCCGAGGCGCAGGCGCGTGCGGGATATGACGCGGCGGCCGCTGTGTTGCGCGCAGCGCGCGAGGCTGCCGGCGCGCGTCTCGATGCCGAGATGGCGCAGGAGCTGGCGCCCTTGAAGATGGAGCGCGCGGCGTTTCGGACAGTCATCGCGGCAGCGGATCCCGGCCCGGAGGGCGCGGAGTCGGTGAGTTTCGAGGTTGCGACCAATCCCGGCGCGCCGTCCGGGCCGCTGTCGCGCATTGCGTCAGGTGGGGAATTGTCGCGGTTTCTGCTGGCGCTGAAAGTCTGCCTGTCACGCAGTTCGACCGGCGTGACCATGATTTTCGATGAGATAGATCGCGGCGTGGGGGGGGCTACCGCCGATGCCGTGGGGCGGCGTCTGCATGCGCTGGCCATGGGCGCGCAGGTGCTTGTGGTGACCCATTCCCCGCAGGTGGCCGCTCTTGGTGAGCATCACTGGCGCGTCGCCAAAGAGACCCGGCAGGACGTGACCCTGTCGCGTGTTACGCCGCTTTCCGCCGATCAGCGCATTGAAGAGATTGCAAGAATGATCTCTGGTGATACGATCACCGATACTGCGCGGGCGGCGGCGCGTGACTTGCTGGCCGCCCGTGCTGGCCTTGCCACAGCTCTGCCGAGCGCATGAAAATCTGGCCCGCAGCGGGTCGTCTGGAGAGGAGAACACCCATGACCCATGCTTCGGGACAGTCAGCGCTCTGGCGCAGCGGGCTGGCGCTTGCGTCGGTACTGGTTCTGTCAGCCTGCACTCTGTCGCCTCTCGCACAGGCCCCAAGGCCCATGCCGACCGCCCCAGCGCCTTCGGTTCAGGTGCCGCCCGCAGATGAGGCGCTGAGCACGACGACCCTGCCCGGCGCGGGTGGGGTTGGCGCTTCGGGCGCCGAGCAGGCTTGTGTCGCTGCCGGACGCGAGCGCGGGCTCGATGTTGTAGACGTGGTCGGATCGCGCAGTGTGACAAGCGCCAGCGGCGAAGCAGGACGCGATGTGCTGTTGCGGGTACGTCGTTCCGGCGCGGAAATCGAAGTGCGCTGCAATTATGTCGAGAACACGCGCCTCGCGCGGATCATGCTGATCTGACGGGGGCGGTCTTAGGGACTGCGCGCCCGCGCTCTGTCCCGGGCAATCGCGAGTTGCTGCCAGGTCCCAATCGTAAGCTGTTGCGATCTGCGCGCTGTGCAGATCGAACTGCACTTAGCGGGTCTTGTCTTTGCCCGATTGCGCCATTTTGCGTGCCGCCTGTGCAGCGGCGCGCAATTCCTCGGCGATTTCCTCGGCCTCATCTGGGTCGAAGTCCAGCGGCAGGTCGACGCCATCCCCTGACAGATAGATGCGCACCATGCCCAATGTTGTGGGCCCGATCTGCAGATTGGCCGAAATGTCGTTCTCGGAATTGATCCCCATGGTTCTGATCCTGTCCTGAAGAAGCCTGCGCTGCGTTACGGTGTCTGTGCGCGAGTTTCAAGTCTGCGCCCTATTGCATTCGTGTCGGACCAGCGTTAAATCGCCCTCAGTGCCGCCTTAGCTCAGTTGGTTAGAGCGCTGGATTGTGGATCCAGAGGTCGCCCGTTCGAGCCGGGCAGGCGGTACCATTCTCCCACGCACATAGCCTTGCCAAGCGTGCTGCAGCTGCGTAACGCTGTGTTTGCATTGCCAAAAGGTCTGCCTGCCATGCCTGTCTTGCCGCGCCACGCCTTGCCCGCAGCCCCAAAAGGTGTGCGTATCGGGCTTTTTGGCGGCTCTTTCGACCCTGCGCATGAGGGCCATGTGCATGTCACCCGCCACGCACTGAAGCGATTGCAGCTCGATCAGATCTGGTGGCTGGTCACACCTGGCAATCCCCTGAAAGCGACAGGCCCTGCGCCGCTCGATACCCGCCTTGCGCGCGCGCGCGCTCTGATGCAGCACCCGCGCGTGCAGTTAACCCAGGTCGAGGCGCAACTCGGCACGCGCTTTAGCTCCGACACTGTGCGCGTGCTGCTGAAGCTCTATCCGCAGCGCGATTTTGTCTGGATCATGGGCGCAGATAATCTGGCGGCGTTTCATCGCTGGGAAAACTGGCGCGACATCATGGCACGCCTGCCGGTTGCCGTAATTGCGCGGCCCGGACAACAGCGCGGTGCACTGGCCTCGGTGGCCGCGCGCAGTTTCGCCGCCGCCCGCTTGCCGGATGCGCAGGTCGCGTCCCTTGCGGGTCGCAAGACCCCGGCCTGGAGCTTTGTGATGCTGCCGATGCGTGATATTTCCTCGACGCGCCTGCGCGCGCAGGGGGACTGGCAGGGCGCGACTGCACACCGGCCCTGATACAGGTCCGCGCTGCGCTGTTGTCAAACAAATGTTCACGGAACTGGTCCAGAAAGATATTCACAGAACCGGCGTTCTGTGGTTTTTAACGAAGGCACGTCGTGACCGGCGGGCCAGAACAAAAAAAATGGGAGGACTTCAATGGATCGTCGTTCATTTCTGAAAACATCGGCGCTCGGTGGTACTGCGGCTGCTGCCTCGACGCTGGCGGCCCCTGCCGTGGCTCAGGGGCGGATTACCTGGCGCATGGTGACTACATGGCCGCGCAATTTTCCAGGCCTTGGCACTGGCGCGCAGCGCGTGGCCGACCGGATCAATGCCGCAGCAGACGGCGCGCTGACAATCGAGGTATTTGCCGCAGGGGAAATGGTGCCTGCGCTGCAATCGCTTGACGCCGTGATCGACGGCTCGGCCGAGATGAGCCACGGGGCAGCCTATTACTGGATGAACAAATCGCAGGGGCTGGGCTTCTTTACCGGCGTACCTTTCGGCATGACGTCACGCGAATTGGCCGCGTGGATCCGCTATCTCGGCGGGCAGGAGCTTTGGGACGATATCTATGACGATTTTGGTCTTGTGGGCTTCATGTCCGGGGATACCGGCACGCAGGCCGGGGGCTGGTTTCGCGAGGCATTGAGCGGCATTGACGATATCCAGGGGTTGCGCTTCCGGACACCTGGTCTGGGCGGGCAGTGCTGGCAGAAAATGGGGGCGTCGGTCACGAATCTGGCGGGTGGCGAGATTTTCGCAGCTCTGCAATCGGGTGCCCTGGATGCGGCGGAATTCGTCGGTCCCTATAATGACCGCGCGCTCGGGTTCCATCAGGTACGCAGCCATTATTACACCTCGTCCTTCATCGAACCGGGGCTGGCGACCGAGGTCGCGGTGGACAAAGCCAAATTCATGGAGCTGCCCGCCAATCTGCAAGGCATCATCCGCGATGTCTGTCAGGCCGAATATGATCAGGTGCCTTCGGAGTTTTATGCCAATGATCCGATTGCGCTGGCTGATATGGTCGATAACCACGGTGTGACCGTGCATAAGGACTGGCCCGAAAGCATTCTTGAGGCTGGCGCAAAAGCCGCGCGCGAGATTATCGAGGAAATTCTCGACAGCGGTGATGCCAAGACCAAGGCCACAGCCGAAAGCTTCGTGAAGAACCTCAATCTGCTGCGGACCCGCACCGAGAATACCGATCTGACCTTCGCGATTGCCCGCGAGAAGTACTTCGACATCTCGGATCTGGGCTGACCGGCCTGTAAACGCCTGATGCGCGTGGCCCCGGAGCGCTTCCGGGGCCGATTTCGCGCCGAATTCGGAGAGCCCCATGCTCGCGCTGTCCTATCTCATGCGCCTCATCAACCTTGCCAATCGCGTTATGGGCAATCTGTTCATGTGGCTGTCGGTCGGCATTGTCGGCGTCTGTTTCTGGGTGGTGGTCGAGCGCTATGCTTTCTCGAACACGCGGTTGTGGATGCAGGATCTCTACCCGTGGATGAATGGCGTCATGTTCACGGCGGTGGCGGGATATGCGCTTTATCGCAATGACCATGTGCGGGTCGATATTTTCTACCGCCCGGCCTCGACGCTGCGCAAGGCGTGGCTTGATCTGGTTGGCGTCATCATTTTCCTGATGCCCTTCGCCTGGGTCGTGTGGTCCTATTGTTTCAACTTCGTGCAGCGGTCCTGGCGGCTGGGCGAGGCTTCGGCCAATCCGGGCGGGATGCCGGGGTTATGGGTTCTGAAAACCTTCATTCTGGTACTCGCGGTCGTGATAGCTTTGCAAGGGCTCGCGATGGCGATCCGCTCCATCCTGATCATCGCGGGGCGCGAAGACCTCGTCCCGAACGATTACCGCTACAAATACGATACGGAGCACGGCTGACATGGATCCTGTCCTGATTGGCGAGATCCTCGCTGGGCTGATGTTCTTTGCCGTGATCGGCTTTCTTCTGATCGGCTTTCCCGTGGCCTTCACACTGGCGGGAACGTCGGTCCTGTTTGCCTATCTCGGCGTTTACTTCGGCGTCTTCGATCTGTCGAACCTGCGCGCGCTGGCGGGCCGCTACACAGGCTACATGATCAATGAAGTGCTCGTCGCCGTACCCTTGTTCATCTTCATGGGGGTGATGCTGGAGCGCAGCAATATCGCCGAGCAGCTTTTGTCCACAATGGGACGACTTTTCGGCAATATCCGCGGGGGGCTGGGGATTTCGGTGATCCTCGTGGGCGCACTTCTGGCCGCATCAACGGGCGTGGTCGGGGCAACCGTGGTGACAATGGGGCTGATCTCATTGCCTGCGATGATGCGCGCAGGCTACGATCCGAAGCTCGCTTGTGGCTCGATCTGCGCAAGCGGCACGCTGGGCCAGATCATCCCGCCCTCGACGGTGCTGATCTTCATGGGCGACATGATCGCGGGCATGAACAGCCAGGTGCAGATGAGTCTGGGCAATTTCGCCCCGAAAACAGTGTCGGTCGGCGATCTCTTCGCAGGCGCGATGATCCCCGGCCTGCTGCTGGTCGCGCTCTATATCGGCTACATCATCTTCAAGGCGATTTTTGATCCCGAAAGCTGCCCCGCGACCCCGGTCCCGCCAGAAGAAAAACAGGGGCTCTGGAAAGAAATCCTGTTTGCATTGATCCCGCCGCTCCTGCTGATCATGGCGGTGCTCGGCTCGATCCTCGGCGGCATTGCCACCCCGACCGAGGCCGCGTCCGTGGGCGCTGTCGGTGCCACACTCCTGGCCGCTATACGCTGGCGGCTCTCACTATCGGTCTTCACCGAAGTTGCGCGACGCACGGCGGTGATCACCTCGATGATTTTCATCATCCTCTTTGGCGCATCCGTCTTTGCAATTGTTTTCCGGCAGATGGGCGGCGACAATCTGGTGCGCGAATTCCTGACCTCCATGCCTGGTGGCGCGATGGGTGCGATGATCGTGGTCATGCTGATCATGTTCGTTCTGGGTTTCATTCTCGATACATTCGAGATCATCTTCATCGTGCTGCCCATCACCGCGCCAACGCTGCTGCTGCTCGGGGTTGATCCCGTCTGGCTGGGGGTGATGATCGGGGTCAATCTGCAGACGAGCTTCCTGACCCCGCCTTTTGGCTTTTCGCTTTTCTACCTGCGCGGGGTTGCGCCCAATGCGATCACCACCGGAATGATCTATCGCGGCGCGGTCCCGTTTGTTGCCTTGCAGATTGTTGCGATCGCTTTGCTGTTCGTCTTTCCCGGGCTCGTTCTGTGGTTGCCCTCTATTCTGTTCTGAACAGCCAGCAGCGCTCGCCGTTGACTTGCCTTGTGGCTTTCGATTAGCTGCCCGCTGCCGTGACGGGTGTCGCAGAGCCATCAAAGCTGACGGCCTATCGGGCCATCGATGATGAAAGGTTCCTACCGGCGCAAACTGTTGCGATATGTGCCGCGCGCGTCAGGGGTAAGAATACGGTGCAGAACATGAACATGCACAAGGTCACGTCGGGTTCTGGGATCAATGCGGATCGGCGTATGCCGCATCCGCTCCGACTGCGCGACAGCCTGCGCGCCAGGAGGCACTGATGGAGCGGGTGATCATCATCCCGGCGCGCTACGCGTCCACACGCTATCCCGGCAAGCCGCTGGTGGGCTTGCGCGGTGCCACGGGCCAGACCCGCAGCCTGATCGAGCGCAGCTGGCGCGCGGCCTGTGCGGTCAAAGGCGTGGACAGCGTTTTTGTGGCGACGGATGACGACCGCATCGCCGGGGCCGCACGCGGTTTCGGCGCGCAGGTCGTGATGACGGACGCGGCCTGTCGCAACGGCACGGAGCGTTGCGCGGATGCGTTGGCGCGGCTGGGGATTGCGCCGAAACTGGTGGTCAATCTGCAAGGCGACGCGCCCTTGACTCCGTCCTGGTTCGTAACCGCATTGATCCGCGCGATTGACGCAGGTGCCGAGATGGCGACCCCGGTCTTGTGCCTGACGCCCCAGACCCACGCGCGGTTTCTCGACGACCGGCGCGCGGGCCGTGTGGGGGGCACAACTGCGGTGATGGATGCGCAGGGACGGGCGTTGTATTTCTCGAAGGAAATCCTGCCTCATACCGGGCGCAGCTATGCTGCAGACGAATGTGTCCCGGTCTTTCATCATGTTGGCGTCTATGCTTATACGCCCCGGGCGCTGCGGTCCTATATGACCGCTGGCCCCTGCGCGCTCGAAGAGTTGGAAGGGCTGGAGCAGTTGCGGTTTCTCTACCACGGTCTGCCCGTCACATGTGTCGAGGTCACGGCAGAGGGCCGCGAATTCTGGGAGTTGAACAACCCCGAAGACGTGGCGCGCATCGAGGCGGTTCTGGCGCGGGAGGGGATTGCATGAGCCTGAGCATCGGCGAGATCGAGATCGACAATGACCGCCCCTTCGCGTTGATTTCCGGCCCTTGCCAGCTGGAATCGCTTGAACATGCGCGCCAGATCGCCGGGTCGCTGGCAGAGATCTGCGCGGGGCAGGGCATCCCGTTCATTTTCAAGGCAAGTTATGACAAGGCCAATCGTTCCAGTCTGGCGGGCGCGCGCGGTCTGGGCATGGCCAAGGGGCTGGAGGTGCTGGAGCGCATCCGCGCCGAGTTCGGCTGTCCGGTCCTGACCGATGTCCATGAGCCAGGCCAGTGCTCGCTAGTGGCCGAGGTCTGCGATGTGCTGCAGATCCCGGCGTTTCTGTGCCGCCAGACGGATCTTCTGCTCGCCGCTGGGGCGACGGGGCGGGCCGTCAATATCAAGAAAGGCCAGTTTCTTGCGCCCAGGGATATGACCCATGTCGCGGCCAAAGTGGCATCCACAGGGAATGCGCGGATCATGCTCTGCGAGCGCGGCACGTCCTTTGGCTACAACACGCTGGTTTCGGATTTCCGCAGCCTGCCGGTGATGGCTTCAACGGGTTATCCGGTGATCTTTGACGCGACCCATTCGGTGCAGCAACCCGGCGGGCTGGGCGAAGCATCGGGCGGCCAGCGCGAATTCGTAGCCCCGCTGGCACGCGCTGCGCTCGCTGTCGGTTGCGCGGGGCTCTTTATCGAGACCCATGAGGATCCCGACCGCGCGCCCTCTGACGGGCCCAATATGGTGCCGCTGGATCAGATGGGTGCCTTGCTCGCGCGGCTCAAGCGATATGACGCGCTGAGCAAGGAAGGCTGAGCATGCGCCTCAGGCGCGGAAGTTGCGCACTGTCTCGATCATCAGCGCGACATTCTCGGGGTCTGCATCGGGCGTGATCCCGTGGCCCAGATTGAAGATATGCGGCCCATTGCGGAAGGCGCGCACGACGCGTGTGGTTTCATCAATCAATGCCTGGCCCCCTGTGACCATATGGCTGGAGGCAAGATTACCTTGTACACAACCGTCTTTCTGAACGTGCTCGGCCGCCCATTCAGGGCTCACGGAATTGTCGACGGCGACGCAATCCGCGCCTGTCGCGCGGCCGAAACCGATGTAACCTTCGCCCGCCTCGCGCGGGAAGGCGATGACCGGAATGCCGGGATGGCGCGCCTTGATTGCGGCGGTGATTTCGCGCGCGGGTTCCAGCGCATAGCGGCGGAAGGCGTCGCCCTTGAGCGAGCCCGCCCAGCTGTCGAATATCTTGACGACCTCGGCCCCGGCCTCGATCTGCATCGACAGATAGTCGATGGTCGCTTCCGTGATCCGCGCGATCAGGGCGTCAAACGCCTCGGGGGCTGCTTCGCGCATCGCATGGGCCGGTCCCTGATCCGGCGTGCCGCGCCCCGCGATCATGTAGGTGGCGACCGTCCAGGGCGCGCCTGCGAAGCCGATCAGCGTCGTCTCGGCGGGTAATTCGCGCGCGAGGATTTTCACAGTCTCATAGACTGGGGACAGCGTATCATGGATCGCGCTGGCAGGTTTCAACGCATTGACCCCGCCCTGATCCGTGATCGTCGAGAGCCGCGGCCCTTCGCCCGTCACGAACCACAAATCCGCGCCGAGCGCCTGTGGCACCAACAGGATATCGGCAAACAGGATCGCCGCGTCGAACCCATAGCGGCGGATCGGCTGCAAGGTGACTTCGGCCGCCAGTTCCGGGTTGTAGCACAGCGACAGAAAATCGCCCGCCTGCGCCCGCGTCGCGCGGTATTCCGGCAAGTAGCGCCCGGCCTGCCGCATCATCCAGATGGGAGGCGTGGGCAAGGTCTCACCGGCCAGAGCGCGCAGGATCGTTTTCTGAACGGGGGCGGAAGCGGGGGCGGCTGCTGGCATGTCGAGGACTCCTTTGGTTCCTATCCTCGTCCCAAGCTGGTGGGATTTTGTCAAGCAGAGTTTACACATTCCCCTTGTGCAGATCGCGCCTCAAGGCTAAGCAAATGGCCATGAGCAATGATCACCCGACCCCCGCCCAACCGCTGAAAATCGGCACCCGTGGTTCCCCTCTTGCGCTGGCGCAGGCCCATGAGACGCGCGCGCGGCTGATGGCCGCCCATGATCTGCCAGAAGCCGCGTTCGAAATCGTGGTGATCAAGACCACGGGCGACGACCGCTCGCTGATCGACGCGGATCGCCCGCTGAAGGAAATCGGCAACAAGGGCCTGTTTACCAAGGAAATCGAAGAAGCGATGCTGGCGGGCGGTATCGATATCGCCGTGCATTCCATGAAGGACATGCCGACCGTGCAGCCCGATGGTCTGATGCTCGACTGCTTCCTGCCGCGCGAGGATACGCGCGATGCATTTGTTTCGCGCCATGTCCGAACGCTCGCCGATCTGGCCCCCGGTCAGGTCGTTGGAACGTCAAGCCTGCGGCGTCGTGCGCAACTGCTGGCCTTCCGGCCCGATCTGAAAGTGGTGGAATTTCGCGGCAATGTGCAGACCCGGCTGAAAAAGCTCGATGACGGTATCGCCGATTGTACCTTCCTTGCCATGGCGGGGCTGAACCGGATGGGGATGGAGAGCGTTGCGTCCTCCGCAATCGCGCCCGAAGACATGCTTCCCGCCATCGCGCAAGGGGCCATCGGCATTGAACGGCGCAGCGATGATGCGCGCGTGGCGGCCTTGCTCGCGCCGCTCAACGACACCCCCACGACCCAGCGGCTGGCTGCCGAGCGCGCGTTTTTGGCAGCGCTCGACGGTTCTTGCGAAACACCGATTGCCGGGCTTGCGGTGATTGACGGGGAGCAGATCTGGCTGCGCGGCGAGATCCTGCGTCCTGACGGGTCCGAGCGGTTGTCCGAAGAGGGCCGCGCACCGATTGCCGACGGGGCCGACCTCGGTCGCGATCTGGCGGCGCGCCTGCGCGCCCGCGCGCCGAGCGATTTCTTTTCCTGGCTCTGACTCTGGCAACCCGCGCCCCGGCCCCTTATCTATGGGCGCTGAGAGGGGCACGGGCATGGTGATCAGCAGACTGGCAGATGAGATGTTGCGCGGCGTGGACCGCGTGGCGACAGGCGTGAGCAGCACAGTCTCGGACATGTTTCTCGAACCGAAACTGCGCCTTGGTGTGACGGGTTTGAGCGGCGCGGGCAAGACAGTGTTCATCACCTCGCTGGTGGCCAATCTTCTTGATCGTGGGCGAATGGGCCGGATGCAAGGCGTCGCAAGCGGGCGGATCGAGGCCGCGTTCCTGCAACCCCAGCCCGATGACACCTTGCCGCGTTTCGAATATGAGCGGCATCTTGCGGCGCTGACGGGCTCAGACCCGCGCTGGCCTGAAAGCACGCGGCAGATTTCTCAACTGCGCCTGTCTTTCCGCATCCGCCCCGGCGGGCTTCTGGGCGGTATGCGCGCGGCGCGCTCTGTGCATGTCGATATCATCGACTATCCCGGCGAATGGCTGCTCGATCTGGTGCTGCTGGACAAAAGCTACGCCGATTGGTCGCGCGACGTGCTCGCGCGCATGGCGCATCGACCTTTCGGGGCCGACATTCTGGCAGCACTTCATGCGACAGACCCCAAGGCGCGCCATGATGAAGCAACCGCCCAGCGCCTGACCGAAGCCTTCACCGCCTATCTGATCGCAGCACGCGCGGCAGGTCTGCCGGATATCACACCGGGCCGGTTCCTCCTGCCGGGTGATCTGGCGGGCTCGCCTGTACTGACTTTTGTGCCGTTGGGCGCGGGCGGACCGCGCGGCTCGCTCGCGCGCGAGATGGCGCGCCGCTTTGAAGCCTATAAATCGCAGGTGATTCGGCCCTTCTTTCGCGACCACTTCGCCCGGATCGACCGGCAAGTGGTGCTCGCTGATGTGCTTGGCGCGATTCATGCCGGGCCCGAGGCCGTGGACCGGCTGGGCCAGACCCTGACCGAGCTTCTTGCGGCTTTCCGGCCTGGCCGTAATGCCTGGCTGACGCGGCTTCTGGGCGGCAAACGCGTAGAGCGCATCCTGTTCGCAGCGTCGAAGGCCGATCATCTGCATCATGGCCAGCATGCACGCATGACCGCGATCATGACCGCGCTCTTGCGCCAGTCGCGTGACCGCGCCGATTTCGCCGGGGCGCGGACCGAAGCTATGGCTATCGCGGCCCTGCGCGCGACTGTCGAAGAAGAACATCAGCGCGGCGGCGCGCGTTTCGATTGCGTGCGCGGGCGGCTGTTGGAAACCGGGCGGCAGGCTGCGTTTTTCGCAGGCGATTTGCCCGAAGACCCGATGCAGCTGATCGGCCCGGCGCGTGACGGGGCGGCGCAATGGCTCGATGCCGATTACCAGATCATGCGCTTTGCCCCTGCTGTGCTGAAACGGGCCTCTGGCGATGGTTTGCCGCATATCCGGCTGGACGGGGCAGCGGAATTCCTGATCGGAGATTTGCTGCGATGAGCGTGCGCAAACCCTTCCTGTTCGAGCTTGACGATCAGTCCGGCATTGATCCCGGGGCAGCCGCCGCCCCACCTGATGCGCCGCCCGAGGGCCGGGCGATGATGCGTGCTGTCCAGGTCTCCCGGCGGCGCATGTCCCTCTCGGCGCGGCTGGGCTTATCGGCGCTTTCCGGGTTCGTGATACTTGCCATATCCGTTGCAGCATGGGATTTCGTCACGGGACTGGTTGTGCGAAACGCAGCGCTTGGCTATCTGGCGCTCGGTCTTCTGGTCGTGATTACCGTCGCAACCCTTGCCTTCAGCCTGCGCGAATGGGCGGGCTTTCGCCGCTTGCGCCAGATCGACAGCCTGCGGATGCAAGCGGAGTTGGCCCGAAGCACGTCCGATCGCGCCCAGAGCGCGCAGCTCATGGTAGCCCTGTCGGAGCTCTATGCCCCGCGCCCCGAGATGCGTTGGCCGCGCGAGCATCTGGCGGAGATGGCCCCTGACCAGCTCGATGCCCAGGGCCTGCTCGACCTGACCGAGACGGTGCTGCTCGCTCCGCTGGATGACGCGGCCCGGCGTGAGGTGGAAGCCGCCGCGCGTCAGGTGGCACTCCTGACAGCGATGTTGCCGCTTGCGCTCGTGGATGTCCTGGCGGCACTCATCACCAATCTGCGTATGATCCGGCGCGTGGCTGAACTTTATGGCGGACGTGCGGGCACTCTTGGCAGCTTGCGGTTGATGCGCGGTGTGATCACCCATCTTCTCGCCACAGGGGCGGTCGCTGTGGGGGAGGACATGATCGGCTCGGTCGCATCGGGCGGGCTGGTCTCGAAACTTTCCCGCCGCTTTGGCGAAGGCATCGTCAACGGCGCCTTGACGGCGAGACTTGGCATCGCCGCGATTGAGGTCTGTCGCCCGTTGCCCTTTCATGCTCTGCCACGGCCGCGCACCAGCAATATCATGTCGCGCGCGCTCACGGGGCTGTTCGACCGCGCCTGAGGCTTTCATCCTTGTCCAAATATCCACGGGGTTTCTCAAGGGGGCGTGCCCCCCTTGAGGTGGGTGGTTTGGAGGGCAGCCGCCCTCCAAGCGCCGGCTGCGCCTCAGCGCGCCATTGCGTGATACTCCGGGTTTGGTTCCATGCCAGTGGCCGAAGCAATCCGGTTCGACATCGAAAAGAACCCTACCACGGCGATGATGCCGAAAATATCGCGGTCCGAGAAACCTTGCACACGCAACGCCGCGCGATCTGCCTCGCTCACAGTGGCGCTGGCCTCGGTCACCAGGGCTGCGAAATCGAGCATCGCGCGTTGACGCGCGTCAAGGGGGGCTGCGCGATAATTCATCACCATCGCCTCGCCCAGCGCGGGGTCACCCGACAATTCCCGCACTGCGGCACCATGGGCGACCTGACAATACCAGCAGCGATTGATCGAGGAAACCACCACCGCGATCATCTCGCGTTCAAGTTTGCTCAACCCGCTCTCGCCCAGCATCAGGTCGTTGTACATGCCCGTAAAGGTGTCGAATTTCGCGATATCGAAAAGATAGGCACGCAGCACATTCGGCACCAGGCCAAGCTTCTCCTCGCAGACCGCCAGGTATTTTTCGATCCGCTCGGGCAATGGCGTGACAGCGCGCAGATCAAGTTTCGTTACAGGCTTAGTCATGTCTCATGCCTTCTCTCGGTAATGATAACGCCCCGCAACACGCAAGCCCAAACCCTCGTAGAGTGAGCAGGCGCCGGAATTCGCCTCGGTCACAGCGAGTGCCATCCATGCAGCCCCCTGCGCTTGTGCCCAGGCACCCGCGCCGCGTAAGAGCACGCGCGCGACCCCCTTGCGTCGGGCGCGTGGGGCCACTTCGACCGCGTGGAGCATCGCGATCCCTTCGTGGATCGCCACAAAACCTACGCCAGAGGCGCGATCGTCGATCCTCGCAATCAGCGCAGTCTTGGGTGCGGGCGCGCGGTCCATGACCTTCTGACGCGCAGGGCCGATCCCGCCTTCGGTCCAGATCTCGCGCATGATCGCCAGCGGCGGCCAGATGTCGAAGAGGCGCACAGGCGGCGGCTTCTGCGCGATCGTGTCAATCGGGGCCAGATAAAGCAGTGTCGGATCGAGCCGCGCATAGCCCCGCGCGGCGAGCGCCTGATCCAGCGCCTCCTGATCCGGGGTCAGTTGAAAAATCGGGCGCTGACCAGCTGCCAGCATCGCCATTTCGGCACGCGCGACCTCCGCCGCCGGCACGAGCGCGCGGGCTGCAGACACCCGCTTGCCACCACAAGAGCCGTCGCGCAGGCGCCAGCCGTCGACGTCGGTTGTCGCGGCCGCAGGCCATGTCGCCTCCAGCGCAGCCATCAGCTGCGCCAGTGCGGGGACGCTCATGCACAGGCCTCGGGGAAGGTCTCGGCCAGTGCGACCAAGGCTGCGTCCACACGCCCCTTGTCCGCGCCGCGAACGACCACAGTCGCGCCGTAGCCCCCGTCGCGTTCAAACGGGTAGCAGCCGATCGAGAGGTCGGGATACGCGTCTGCCAGCGCTTTGAGATCCGCCGCGATTTCGCCTTCGCCGCGCTGGATGGTCAGTGACTGGCTGAACAGCGCAGACCCCGCAGCAAGCCCCGGAAGGCAGGCCGCCACCATCGCCTGAAACACGGCAGGCACGCCCGCCATGACATGCACATTCCCCAGACTGAAGCCCGGCGCGCTGGACACTGGATTGTCGATCAGGCAGGCCCCATCGGGAATACGCGCCATGCGCAACCGTGCCGCGTTCAGCTCCAGCCCCGTGCGGGCGTAATGCTCTGCGAGGATCGCCCGCGCGTCGTCGCGGATGTCGAGTTTGACCCCGAACGCAGCTGCGACCGCATCTGCAGTAATGTCATCATGCGTGGGCCCGATCCCGCCGGATGTGAAGACGTGATCATGGGCTGCGCGCAGGTCGTTCAGCGCGGCCACGATCCGGTCATGAACATCCGACACGATCCGCACTTCACACATGTCGATGCCACGCGATGCGAGTTGCCCGGCAAGGAAATGCATATTGGCGTCGCGGGTCCGGCCCGAGAGGATTTCGTCACCGATGACCAGCATCGCAGCAGTGGGGTTGGGCATGGGCGCGCTCCTTCGACCTGAATTCCTTGGGTCTCAGGTATAGGAAGCCGCGCGCCCCGCGCCAAGCCCTCAAGCTCGCGCTTGTGCCGCTTCGCGCAGTTTCGTCATCAGATCAGTGACAAGCTTCGCGCCGGTTTCGTCACGGAGCGTCCCGCTGTCGTCAAATGCTTTGGCAGGCTGTGCGATCATCACTTCCGGGCCCTGCAGAAGATACGGCTGGAACGCGACCATCATCAGGCGTAGCGAGAATTGCGTCCGTTCCCCACCCGCGCGTCCGGCAGCTGCGGACATGATCGCCACTGGTTTGTCGGCCCAGGGATGGCCACCCCGGCTCAGCCAGTCGAGCGCGTTTTTCAATACGCCCGGCGGGGCCTTGTTGTATTCGGGGCAAGCGATGATCACGGCATCCGCCGCCTTGATCTGGTCTTTCAGTGCCGTGACCTCGGTCGGGATGCCTTCGGCTTCCAGGTCTTCATCGAACAGGGGCAGGCGCAGATTGCCTTCAGTAAACTCCGCCTGTCCAAACGCATCGCGCGCGGCGTACAGCAATTTGCGGTTCCATGACTCGCGGCGCAACGACCCGCAGAGACCAACAAGTTTCAACTCTGACATTCTGGCTCCTCTTCGCTTTTCATGGCACAGCTATCTTATGTGGAACAAAAGACAATCCCGAGGGGTTGGATTGTCGGGAACAGTCCTAACGAGAGAGGCAGTGATTGATGGGCATGCGACATGGTGGGCAAATTCTGGTCGATCATCTGAAAGCGCAAGGCGTGCGGCGGGTTTTCTCCGTCCCCGGCGAAAGCTTTCTGGCCGCGCTTGACGGGCTTTACGACTCGGGCATCGAGAATATTGTCTGTCGCCATGAAGGTGGGGCCGCCATGATGGCCGAAGCGCATGCCAAGTTGACAGGTGAGCCGGGCATCGTCTTTGTGACGCGCGGACCGGGCGCGAGCAACGCCAGCGCTGGCATCCATGTCGCGCGACAGGACTCGACACCGCTGATCATGTTCGTGGGACAGATCGACAATCGCCATCGCGACCGCGAGGCGTTCCAGGAAGTCAATTACCGCGAGTTCTTCAAGCCGCTGGCGAAATGGGTCGCCGAGATAGATCATACGGAACGCCTGCCGGAATATCTGAGCCGCGCCTTCCATCTGGCGCGCTCCGGCAGGCCCGGACCGGTGGTGCTGGCGCTGCCCGAGAATATCCTCTCGGCGCGGGTCGATGTGCCCGATCTGCCCCCGGTCGCGCCGACGCCGCCTGCGGTCTGTTCCGAACAGCTTGATGCGGTGCTTGAGATGCTGTGCAAGGCCGAGCGCCCGCTGGTGATCGCAGGGGGCTCGGTCTGGTCGCGCGACGCGGCGCTTGGGCTTGGCCAATTCGCCGAGAAATTTGCCCTGCCAGTCTGCGCGACCTTCCGGCGGATGGATCGGATGGACAATCTGCACCCAAATTACGCGGGCGATCTTGCCGTGGGCATGAACCCAAGGCTGGCGCAGCGCCTGCGCGACGCAGACTGTCTGCTGGTTCTGGGCTCGCGCCTTGGCGATATTGTCACTGGCGGGTATGAGCTGGTCGATCCGGCCGCTCCGGGCAAGAAAATCATTCATGTCCATCCTGACCCAGATGAGCTTGGCCGCGTCTTCCGGCCCGATCTGGGGCTGGCAGCGCCTGCGGTCGATGTGATCCTGAAACTGGCCGCACGCGATGCGCCCGCGCATCCCGATTGGTCGGATTGGACGAAAGCTGCGAGGGAGGATTACCTTGATTGGGTGCGGCCGCGTGAGACACCGGGGGCGGTCAAGCTTGAGCAGGTGATTGCAGAGCTGTCGGCGACATTGCCCGAAGACGCAATCGTGACCAATGGCGCGGGCAATTACGCGGCGTTCCTGCACCGCTACCTGCGTGCACGCGCCTTCCCCGGCCACCTCGCCCCGACATCGGGCTCGATGGGGTACGGGTTTCCCGCCGCGATTGCTGCGAAGCTCGCACATCCCGAACGCCCGGTGGTTTGTTTTGCGGGCGACGGCTGTTTTCAGATGACGCTGAACGAGTTGTCCACAGCGCGGCAATACGGCGTGAATGTGGTGGTGATCGTGTGCAACAATGGCCAATATGGCACGATTCGCATGCATCAGGAAAAGACCTATCCGGGGCGTGTGAGTGGTACACAGATGTTCAACCCTGATTACGCTGCGCTCGCGCAGGCTTACGGCGGGCATGGTGAACGGGTGGAGCGGACGGAAGATTTTCCAGCGGCTTTCGAGCGGGCGCAGGCGGCGGACCTGCCTGCGGTGATTGAGCTTGTGCTTGACCCTGATGCGTTGTCGCCTGCGCTGACGATTGCGAGTGCACGTGCTCTGGCGGAATGATGGGGCTCGATGGGGTGCGAGGGCGCTGCCCTCGCGCTCCCGGGATATTTGTACAAGGATGAAGTCAGAGCGCCAGGAGCTGCGTTAACTCCGTCATCGCATGGAAAACACAGGCACCTTCGGCAGCGAGCTCTGTGCCGTTTCCGTCAGGGGCGTAGCCGAAACAGCGCATTCCGGCGGCGCGGGCGGCACGCGCACCTGTGGGGCTGTCCTCGATAACGACGCAATGGTCTGGCGCATGTCCCATGCACCGTGCGGCATGCACAAAAAGATCGGGCGCAGGTTTTGGGCGGGCCACATCCTGTGCTGCGAAGACATTTGTTGTGAAGCGCGTTGCAAGTTCGGGGTGCTGCGAGAGGGTAGACCGCATCTTTGCGTGCCGTCCGTTCGAGCCGATGCAATAGGGCAGGCGCGCCGCATCCAGCGCCTGCAGAACCGTCACGATACCGGGGATCATCGGCGTGCCCCGGGCGAGATGGTCGCACAGCCTGGGATAGAAGAGCTCCACCCAGTCGGCGGGCAGTGTCGCGCCCAATTCGCGGGCTCGCTGCGCAACGCCGGTAATCGTGCCGCCGAGAAACAGGTCCATGATCTGATCTCGCCGCAGATCGAGGCCATGGGCGGCAAGGTCATCGCGGATGAACTGGCTCGACAGTGGTTCGCTATCCACCACCACGCCGTCGCAGTCAAAGATTACGAGCTCAGGGCGCATGGCGGGCCTCTGGTCGCAGGAACGTAACATGAGTTTCACCGTAGCGGCGCTGGTCGATCAGCGTGAAGCCTGCGGGCGGGATCTGAGGGCTGGCATCTTCCCAGACAATGTACGCTTGCGGGGCAAGCCAGCCACCCGCCTGTGCCGTGCCAAGTGCGAGAGCGCCCAGCGATTTGCCGTAGGGCGGGTCGAGGAACACCAGATCAAAGCCCGGCCCGCGATTATCGCCAAGCGTGGTCGCATCGCGGCGGAGGACGCGGGTGACGCCCATGGCGCGCATTTTCTCGATATTTTCGCGCAGCAAGGCACGCGCGGTCGCGCCGTCGTCGACGAAGGTGCAGTGGGCAGCGCCGCGCGAAAGCGCCTCGAGCCCCAGTGCGCCCGTGCCAGCGAAGAGATCAAGCACGCGCAACCCCTCGAGCGACAGGTTCTGGCTGTTGATCAGCAGATTGAAGATCGACTCGCGCACCCGGTCCGAGGTTGGGCGCAGATGCGCCTGCGCATCGCCTGTGCCGACCTCTGCGAGCCTGAGCCCACGTGCCTTGCCACCGATGATCCTCATGCCTTTAGCAGCATCTTTAGGTCGCTGGCCGGGTCCATCAGGATTTCGGGGTCCGGGTTGCGGCCCTGTTCCAGCAGGCGTTTTGCCACCATGAAAGCGCGTGGGTCACCCAGCGCATCGACAGCGAGGAACCGCGAGCCTTTGAAATACCAGTGGCTGCGGGCTTCGGCCTCGCGCACGAGCACGCGGTCAAAGCCAGTGTTCAGCCCGGCGATCTGCAGCTTCAGGTCAAATTGGTCTGACCAGAACCACGGCACCGGCGCATAGGTCTTGGCCGCGCCGAGTATGTTTTCGGCCACCAGTTCAGCCTGATCGATGGCGTTTTGCACAGATTCGAGTCGCAATTGCTCGCCCTGCCACGGAAAGGACGCGCAATCGCCTGCAGCCCAGATATGCGGGTCCGATGTACGGCCCTGTGCATCGGTGCGGATGCCATTGTCGATCGCCAGCCCAGCCGCCTTGGCCAGCGCTGTAGCGGGCAGGATGCCGATGCCCGCGATCACGAAATCTGCGTCAAGCCGCGTCCCATCGCTGAGCACGACACCTTCGACAAGCGTCTCGCCTACGATTCGCTGCAGACCTGTCGCCTCGAGGATGCGCACGCCATGCGCGGCGTGGAGCACGCGGATCGCGTCCGAGGTCTGCGCGCAGGCGACGCGACTGAGGATGCGCGGGGCCATTTCGATAACTGTAACCTGCAGCCCCTTCTTCGCAGCGACCGCAGCCGCTTCCAGCCCGACATAGCCGCCTCCGACGATGACCACGCGGCGTCCGGGTTGAAACGCGGGGGCCATTGCATCGACATCGTCAAGCCCGCGCACCACGCAGACACCACGTAGCGCGCCGCCGATCTCTGCGGGCAGGCGGCGGGGCGTCGAGCCTGTTGTCAGCGCCAGTGCGTCATAGCCAAGCAGCGCGCCGCCGAAGTGGATCGTGCGCGCGACCGGATCGATGCTCTCGACGCGGGTGTTCAGGCGCAAGGTGATGTTCTGGTCTGCATAAAAGCTCTCGGGGCGCAGAAAGAGCCGCTCCAGCGCCATTTCACCCAGAAGATAGGCTTTGGACAAAGGCGGGCGCTGGTAGGGGGGCACAGCTTCTTCCCCGATCAGCACAAGTTCTCCGTCAAATCCGAGCGCGCGCAATTTGGCAACCAGTGCGGCCCCGGCCTGACCTGCACCGATCACTGCGATTGTTTTCATTCGACCTTGTTCCCTCTGGCCAGTGCTGCGTGAGATACTATGTTGAGAGCACAAGTAACCAAAACAAGGCGAGGAGCCAAGAATGACGATCAAGACCGGGGACAAATTGCCAGACGCAAGTTTTTCGCGAATGGGGGCCGAGGGGCCTGAGCAGGTCGAGCTTGCGAGTCTGACCAAGGGACGCAAAGTGGTGATCTTTGCTGTGCCGGGAGCCTTTACGCCGACCTGCCATTCGGCGCATGTGCCGAGCTTCATCCGCTCGAAAGATGCAATCATGGCGAAGGGCGTGGACGAAATCATCTGTGTGTCCGTGAATGATCCTTTCGTGATGAAGGCCTGGGGCGAGGCAACCGGCGCGGGCGAGGCCGGGCTGACGCTTCTGGCCGATGGCGCGGGCGCTTACACCAAGACCATTGGCATGGATTTCGATGCGCCGCCCGTCGGGCTGATTGGGCGCTCCAAGCGCTACGCGATGCTTGTCGAGGATGGCGTTGTCTCGGTGCTGAATGTCGAGGAGAGCCCCGGCACTTGTGAGGTGTCGGCAGGTGAAGCGCTGCTGGCGGCGATGTGATGGATGGCTGCGCGCTCCAGGTCACGCTGATCAGCGATCTGGGGCAGGTCGCGGCGTCCGATTGGGACGCATGTGCAAATCCGGGGGGCGCGCAGCCACCGCTCGACCCATTCACGACTTATCGATTTCTGAGCGCGCTTGAGCAATCGGGCTCGGTGGGGGCAGGCACTGGATGGGATCCGCGATATCTGCTCGTCCATCAGGGCGGGATGCTGATTGCAGTGGCCCCGCTATACGTGAAATCCCATTCGCAGGGCGAGTATATCTTCGATCACGCCTTTGCGCAGGCTTATGCGCGCTCAGGCGGGCGGTATTACCCGAAATTGCAGGTGGCTGTGCCCTTCACGCCCGCGACAGGGCGGCGCTTTCTTTGTCTTCCCGGGTTTGAAGAGACGGGGATGGCGGCAATTCTGGAAGCCATGGCGGCCATGGCGCGCGACAATCAGCTGTCTTCGGCACATGTGACCTTCTGCACAGAGACGGAGGCGCAGCGCGCGGCCTCGCTTGGTTTTTTGCACCGCGTAACCGAACAGTTTCACTGGGAAAATACCGGCTACGAGAGTTTCGATGCTTTTCTCGCAGCACTGTCTTCGCGCAAACGAAAGATGATCCGCAAGGAACGCGCGACAGCACAGAGCTATGGTGGCATGATCCGGCAACTGACCGGTGACGAACTGCATCCGGGGCATTGGGACGCGTTCTGGGACTTCTATCAGGACACAGGTGCGCGTAAATGGGGGACACCTTATCTGACGCGGGCGTTTTTCGACATCGTGCAGGAGACGATGCGCGATGATGTGCTGTTGGTGCTGGCCGAGCGCGATGGACGTCCGGTCGCAGGGGCGCTGAATTTCATCGGGCGCGAGACGATTTTCGGGCGCTATTGGGGTTGTATCGAGGATCATCCGTGCCTGCATTTCGAGCTGTGCTATTATCAGGCAATGGATTTTGCGATTGCCCGTCGGGTCGCGCGGGTCGAAGCCGGGGCGCAGGGGATGCACAAGCTCGCGCGCGGGTATCTGCCGTCGCAAGTACATTCGTTGCATTATTTCCCTGAGCGCGGCTTTCATCAGGCTGTCGCGCGCTACCTTGATCAGGAAGGGCGTGCGATTGCGCATGAAATGCATACGCTGGCGGAATTCGCGCCGTTTCGCAAATCTGATGGAGGATCACATGGCTGAGAAACTGACTGACCGCGCTGCCTTGGACCAACTTTTGCAAGGCGATTGGGCGCTTGTCGACGGGCGGGATGCGATTTGCAAGGAATTCGTCTTTGCCAATTTCATCGAGGCGTTTGGCTGGATGAGCAAAGTCGCGCTTGTGGCCGAGAAGCTCGATCATCATCCCGAGTGGTCGAATGTTTACAAGACGGTTGAGGTCACCTTGACCACGCATGATGCGGGTGGACTGTCCGAGTTGGACATCACACTCGCCAAGCGCATGGATGCTTTGGCCGCTTGAACGGTGCAAAAGCGCGTCCTGCGTGGGCCCGCACGGCACGGCACGGAGCGTGCCGTGCGGGCCCACGCAGGACGCGCTTTTATACTGGTCTTGGCGCGGGTTTCGCCCTATCGCGGCGTGATGAGCAACATAACATATCCCCTCTTTCTGGCCTGTCTGCCGGGGCTGGAGCCAGTTCTGGTCGAGGAGGCTCGCGCCTTGGGTTTTCCTGATCCTGTGGCCGTGCCCGGTGGCGTTGAGACATCAGGCAGCTGGCGCGACATCTGGCGCGCTAATCTGTGGCTGCGCGGCGCGAGCCGCGTGCTGGTGCGTATCGGCAGTTTCCGTGCGATGCATCTTGCGCAGCTCGACAAACGGGCGCGGAAATTTCCCTGGGCGGAGGTGTTGCGCCCTGATCTGCCGCTGCGGGTCGAGGTGACCTGCACGCGCTCGCGCATCTATCATCAGGGCGCGGCGGCCCAACGGATCGAGCGCGCCATTGCCGAGACCTTGGGCGCGCCGATTGATCCCAAGGCCGACATCCGACTGATGGCGCGGATTGACGATGATCTGGTGACTTTTTCGCTCGATACGTCGGGCGAAGGGCTGCACAAACGCGGTCACAAGCTGGCCACTGGCAAGGCTCCGCTGCGCGAAACCATGGCGGCACTTTTGCTGCGGCAGATGGGGTTTGACGGTAGCCAGCCCGTAATTGACCCGATGTGCGGCTCTGGAACCTTCGTGATCGAGGCCGCAGAAATTGCCATGGGTCTGGCACCGGGGCGCGATCGTGACTTTGCCTTTGAACGTTTGGGGTGCTTTCATCCGAAGGTCTGGAGCGCGATGCGCAAGCCGAGCCCGCATGCCGCACCGTTGCAGTTCCTTGGTTTTGACCGTGATCAGGGCGCCGTCCGCAATGCCGAGGCCAATGCCGCGCGCGCGGGCGTCCTGGACTGCACCCGTTTCGCCTGTCAGCCGATCAGCGCCCTGACGCGGCCCGACACGACACCTGGCCTGATCATGGTCAATCCGCCTTACGGCGGGCGGATTGGTGCTGCCAACCTGCTGTTTGGTCTTTATGCCAGCCTCGGAACTGTCCTGAAGGCGCAATTCCAAGGCTGGCGCGTGGGGCTTGTCACGTCCGAACGCAAGCTTGCGCAGGCGACCGGGTTGCCGCTGACCCCCGGCCCGCTGCTGCCGCATGGCGGGCTGAAAGTTCAGCTTTTCCAGTCCCCGCCGCTCTAAGGTTTTGGTGGCGCATCCGGGTCAGGTTGGCTGATCCCCTTGAAGATGCGCTTCAGGGGAAAGGCCCAAAGAATGCCCAAGCCAATGTAAATCAGAAGCTCGACCAGAAAATGCGGGCGGTCAAACAGGACCATGATGTTCAGCGCCACGATGATATAGAGCGGCAGAGCGACAAGGAGCGCGACAAGCGCCCAGCGTCGGCGAGCTTTCCATGAGAGTGCCATCAGTCTGCAAACGGGTCCGTTACAAGGATTGTGTCATCGCGTTCAGGTGATGTGGAAAGTAGCGCGACCGGGCAATCAATCAACTCCTCGACGCGGCGGACATATTTGATGGCATTCGCAGGCAGGTCAGCCCAGCTGCGCGCGCCCTCGGTGGACTCGTTCCAGCCCGGCATTTCCTCGTAGATCGGGGTGCAGCGTGCTTGTTGATCAGCGGCTGTGGGCAGGTAATCGAGCCGTTGGCCGTCCAAGTCGTAGCCCACGCAGATTTTCAGCACCTCGAACCCGTCGAGGACGTCAAGTTTGGTCAGCGCGATACCCGTCACGCCCGACGTAGCGCAGGTCTGGCGCAAAAGGCAGGCATCGAACCAGCCGCAGCGCCGCTTGCGCCCGGTGGTCGTGCCGAATTCATGCCCACGCTCGCCCAGCCGCTGGCCGTCAGCATCATGGAGTTCAGTGGGGAAGGGGCCTTCGCCGACGCGGGTGGTATAGGCCTTGACGATGCCGAGCACGAAATCAATCGCACCGGGTCCGACGCCGACACCGGTCGCAGCCTGTCCTGCGATGACATTGGACGATGTGACATAAGGATATGTCCCGAAATCCACATCAAGAAGCGCGCCCTGTGCGCCCTCAAAGAGGATACGTTTGCCCGCCTTGCGCTTGTCATTGAGTACTTTCCAGACCGGTGCGGCATATTCCAGGATCTTGGGCGCAATGGCGCGCAGGCTGTCCAGAAGTGCTTCGCGGTCGATGGGGTCCAGTCCCAGCCCGTTGCGCAGGGCGTTGTGATGGACCAGCGCCCGGTCCACGCGGGTTTGCAAGGTTGCGTCATCCGCAAGATCAGCCACGCGGATTACGCGGCGGCCAACCTTGTCCTCGTAGCATGGCCCGATCCCGCGCCCGGTCGTGCCGATCTTGGCGACCGAGTTCTGGCTCTCGCGCGCACGGTCCAACTCGCCATGGAAGGGCAGGATCAGGGGCGTGTTTTCTGCGATCATCAGCGTCTCGGGGGTGATCTCGACCCCCTGGCCGCGGATCGTCTCGATCTCCTGAAGCAAATGCCAAGGATCGAGCACAACGCCATTCCCGATGATCGAGAGCTTGCCGCCCCTTACCACGCCCGAGGGCAGCGCGTGCAGCTTGTAGACCTTGCCATCGATGACCAGCGTGTGACCGGCATTATGGCCCCCCTGAAAGCGCGCGACGACATCGGCGCGCTCCGAGAGCCAGTCCACGATCTTGCCTTTCCCTTCGTCACCCCATTGAGCGCCGACTACGACCACGTTGGCCATGCATGTATCCCTTCGCGAAATGCAATCCGACGGCACTTGTAGCGGCACAGCGCGCGGTGTGAAACCCGAAATGCAGCGCCGCGCCACCCGTATCTTCACGGAAACAGGGGTTGCGGCAAGGCGGGACAGCGCCTAAGTAGGCGTGGAATTTACAGACGGGTTGTCCTGATGCAAAATGTCGTGCTCATTGTTCATCTTCTGCTGGCGCTGGTGCTGATCGGTGTGGTCTTGCTGCAGCGCTCCGAAGGCGGGGGACTGGGCATTGGTGGTGGCGACGGCAACCCGAGCGCCGGGCGCCCACCGCTGACCGCGATGGCAAAGCTCACCTGGGCGCTGGCAGTGGCCTTTATCGTGACATCGCTCACACTTACCATCATCGCGGCTCAGCAATCGGCGACGACATCTGTGCTTGACCGGCTTGGTGTCGCAAGCCCACCCTCCGCGGTTGAATTGCCTGTCCTGCCGCTCGGTGACGGGCTTCTGCCGCCGCCTGCTGCAGATGACACATTGGCACCACCTCCGGCGGATTAAGTAATCTTCACAATAGTTAGCGGGCGCGGGTTTCGCGCGCCCCCTATCTTGCGGTTTCAAACAATCTCGACTAAGGCTTGAACCCCGTGATGGTCGGTGCTGCATCTTGCAGATCTGACCCGCATCTGTTCAGTCACGGGAGTCCTGCGATCATGGCACGGTATATTTTCATCACAGGTGGCGTGGTGTCGTCGCTGGGCAAAGGGCTTGCTTCCGCGGCGCTTGGTGCCTTGCTGCAGGCGCGGGGCTTCACGGTGCGGTTGCGCAAGCTTGACCCTTACCTGAATGTCGATCCCGGCACGATGTCGCCTTTCGAGCATGGCGAGGTGTTCGTGACCGATGACGGTGCAGAGACTGATCTCGATCTGGGCCATTACGAGCGCTTCACCGGGGTTGCGGCGCGCAAGACTGATTCGGTGTCCTCTGGGCGGATCTATTCCAATGTGCTCGACAAAGAACGGCGCGGCGATTACCTTGGCAAGACCATTCAGGTGATCCCGCATGTCACGAATGAAATCAAGGACTTCCTCGCCATTGGTGAAGCTGAGGTCGATTTCATGCTCTGCGAGATTGGCGGGACTGTCGGCGATATCGAGGGGCTGCCGTTCTTCGAGGCGATCCGCCAGTTCAGCCATGAACGCCCGCGCGGGCAGTGCATTTTCATGCATCTGACGCTGTTGCCCTATCTGACCGCCTCGGGCGAGTTGAAGACCAAGCCCACGCAGCATTCGGTCAAGGAATTGCAGTCGATCGGGATTGCGCCTGATGTGCTGGTCTGCCGTTCCGAGCAGCCGATCCCGGAGAAGGAACGCCAGAAGATCGCGCTTTTTTGCAATGTGCGCCCCGAAGCGGTGATCCCGGCCTATGATCTGGTTTCGATCTACGAAGCGCCGCTGGCCTATCACGCTGCGGGTCTGGATCAGGCGGTACTTGATGCGTTCGACATCAACCCTGCGCCGCGCCCCAATCTGACCCGCTGGGAAGATGTCAATGACCGGTTGAAAAACCCCGAAGGGACTGTGCGTATTGCCATCGTGGGCAAATATGTGCAGCTTGAGGACGCCTATAAGTCGATCAAGGAAGCGCTGGTGCATGGCGGCATTGCCAATCGCGTCAAGGTGCAGGTCGAATGGATCGATGCCGGTGTCTTCGACAGCGAAGATCCGGGCCCGCATCTGGAGCGTTTCCACGCAATCCTTGTGCCCGGTGGTTTTGGCGAGCGTGGGACGGAAGGCAAGATCCGCGCGGCCACTTACGCGCGCGAAAAGAAAATCCCCTATTTCGGGATCTGTCTGGGTATGCAGATGGCGGTGATCGAGGCGGCGCGAAATCTCGCCGGGATCGCAGATGCGGGATCAGAAGAATTCGACCATGAAGCGGGCAAGAAGCGCTTCACACCTGTGGTCTATCACCTGAAGGAATGGGTGCAGGGCAATCACAAGGTCGAGCGCAAGGTGAGTGATGACAAGGGTGGGACGATGCGGCTCGGGGCCTATTCGGCGACGCTCAAGGAAGGCTCGCGCGTGGCGGCGATTTATGGCAGCACCCGGATCGAGGAGCGCCACCGCCACCGTTATGAGGTGGATACGCAGTTTCGTGCAGCGCTCGAGGGCAAGGGGCTGAGCTTCTCGGGCATGTCGCCGGATGGCAAATTGCCAGAGATTGTCGAGCATGAAGGGCATCCCTGGTTCATCGGTGTTCAGTTTCACCCGGAGCTGAAATCAAAGCCATTTGATCCGCATCCGCTGTTTGCCGATTTTGTGCGCGCAGCGGTCGAGGTCTCGCGGCTCGTCTGATCTGTCGCAGACAGTCAGGGCGATGTCGCGCGCAGGCGCGCTGGGGCTGGGCGGCCATGGCACATGGCAGATATGGAACCTGCCACTGTTATCCCGCTTTTGTCTGATCGTCCTGCCTGGGGGTATCTCGCGCGGGATGTGCTGGAGATGTATCGCACCATCCCCGCTGGTGGCAGCGCTAAGATCCGTGCTCATCAGCGGCTGGTGCGGGAAAAGATCACGGCGCTTCTGCGCGCCAACCCGCCGCTGCGCGATCCAGTCGCGGGGGTCAAGCCCGTCACGGCGCATCTGCAACGTGCGCTCGATCAAGGGCGCGACACGCCCATGAGCCGGGTAATCCGCAGCATTGACCGGCTGAAAGACGTGCTTGCCTGGCAATATGGTTATGAAAAAGTCCCGCGTGGGCTGGATCAGAAATATGCTTATGCCGAACTGGTCGGCCCAACCGGACCTGTGCCAAGCGATCAGATCATCCTGGGGCTGGTCCTGTTCGCACCAGGCTGCATATATCCGACCCACGCCCATGACGGGATCACCGAATCCTACATCTGCTTGTCCGGGGCGATGTCGCAGAACGATCAGGGCGTTTACGTGCCTGGTTCGATGATTTTCAACCCGCCCGGGCAGATGCATCGGATCACCGTCGCGGATCAGGAGCCGTCGCTTCTTGCCTACGCTTGGACAGGGCCTGCGGAAAAACTGGCCTCGCAAAAAATGGTGTTCAGTCGCAAGCCCCGCACAGCTGCGCGCTGAGGGGCTGGTATTGCATGCCCCTTAATGCGTAGACTTGCGCGGAGTGACAAAGGACACGGACCCATGACAAACCTGATAGAATCCCGATTGGCCGAACTCGGCCTGAGCTTGCCTGACGCGCCTGCACCTGCGGCGAATTATGTGCCCTATGTCCAAAGCGGGGCGCTTATCTTCATTTCGGGGCAGATCAGCGCCGGGCCAGAGGGGTTGATCTGCGGCAAACTTGGCGCCGATCTGGATCTAGAGGCCGGCGTTGCCGCTGCCCGGGCATGTGGCTTGGCGCTGATTGCGCAATTACGTGCCGCCTGCGGGGGCGATCTGACGCGGGTGGTGCGGATCGTCAAGCTGACCGGGTTTGTCAATTGTGCCCCGGATTTCACGGATCAGCCGAAAGTCGTCAATGGCTGCTCGGATCTGATGGTGGCTGTGTTCGGCGAAGCAGGGCGCCATGCCCGCGCGGCCGTCGGTGCGCCGTCCCTGCCCTTGGGGGTCGCGGTCGAGATCGAGGGCATTTTCGAGATCGCTTGAATTTTGGACGGCTTGGTGGCCGCTGTCCGCGGGACGCCGCGGACATGGCCGCCTAGGGGCTGGCGCGGCGATGCGGCTCTGCCACCCCGTAACGGGCGAGGAACATGCTTACAGCGCCGTCGATGACGCGGGTCATTTCGGCTTCGGTGAAGCGGTCCTGCACCCCGCAGAGCATACGGTCGCAGATCGTCGTCTGGCACAGTTGCGTGAACTGATCGGCAGCAAGGTCGATATCTTCGATAGCCAGTTGTCCCTGCGCCTGCGCCGCCCGAAAATAGGCCCCAAGCCGTGCCCGGCCCAGTTCTGGCCCACTCTCATAAAACGCGCGTCCGATTTCCGGGAAGCGCAATGATTCCGTGACGCAGATGCGATACATAGCCAGCGCAAAATCTGAGGTCAGATAGTCCACCATGACGCGCGCTGCCTCGCGCAGCACGATCTGGGGGGCGATATCCGTGTCATTGAGCAGCACGACCTGATCGGCAAGACGCAGGATCTCGGTGCGGTAAACTTCCGTGAACAACTGACGCTTGTCGGGGAAATAACTGTAAAGCGTAGCCTTCGACACCTCTGCCACGCGTGCGATTTCGTCCATGCTGGCGCGTTCATAGCCTTGGTCCATGAACACTGTGCGGGCCCCGTCAATGACCTGATCGTATTTTCGTCCCGGTCGGGCGGCGCGTGCAATCTCTGGCATGTCTGCTTCCTTTCTTGCGACAGATAGTGTCTTGCGCTGCCCATGAAAAGCGCGTGTGACTGGCGAAGCTATGATGTGCCTGTTAACACGCTGACAAGATGATCGAGATTTTCCTCAAGACCCTGCCGTTCTTCGGGCTGATCCTGCTGGGCTTTGGCGCAGGACGCAGTGGTTTTTTCCCACCTGAAGCCACGGCCTATCTGACAAAATTCGTTTTCTACTTCGCGCTCTCAGCGATGCTGTTCGGATTTGCGGCGAATCTGAGTCTGGCTGAATTGCTCGACTGGCGGGCGGCAGCGGCGTATCTCTGGGCGTGTGCGGCGCTGTATACACTGGTCATGGCCATCGCAACGCTGCGCGGCAACCGACTCGACACGGCTGTGATAGAGGCCCATTGCGCAGTGATCGGCAATACAGGTTTTCTGGGGGTGCCACTTCTGGTCGTCCTGCTTGGGCCTGCATCCGTGCCAACTGTGCTTTTGGTGCTGACCATCGACATGATCGTTTTTTCGTCGCTCTTCACCATGCTGATCATGTTCTCGCGCGACGGACGGGTGGATCGCGGCCTGCCGCGTAAGCTGACACTGGCCGTGGCGCGCAACCCGATGGTGATGGCGATGGTGCTGGGGCTCGCCTGGTCGTCGCTGGGCTTGAGCGTGCCCGGCATCGCCAATGAGTTCCTGACGCTGCTCGGCGCGGCCGCAACACCGGGTGCGCTTTTTGCGATCGGGGCCTCGCTGGCCGACAAGACAATCGAACGCCCGCGCATCGTGGGCTGGCTGAGTTTTGGCAAGCTGGTGCTGCATCCAGCGATCACGGCCTTTGCCGCGCTGATCCTGTTCGGGGTGGAGCCGCAAGTGGCCGGTGTCCTTATCGCAGCGGCGGCGCTGCCGGTCGCAGGCAATGTCTTCATTCTGGCCCAGCACTACAACATAGGTGTGGCGCGCGTGTCTGCGACGATCCTTGTCTCCACCTTAGTGAGTATCCTGACGATCCCCTTGGTCGTTGCATGGGTAAACAGCTTCTGACAGGGTGCTGCCTGAAATATGGAGCCATGGAAGGGAGATGATCATGGAAACCGTGTCGGAGAATGCGTGTTTCGGCGGCGTGCAGGGGGTGTATCGGCATAGCGCGCAAGCGACAGGTTGCGACATGACCTTTGGGCTGTTTCTGCCGCCGCAGGCCAAGCGCGGGCCTGTACCGCTGCTATGGTATCTGTCGGGGCTGACCTGCACGCATGAAAACGCCATGACCAAGGCCCATGCACAGGCCCATGCCGCGCGCCACGGTATGGCGGTGGTGTTCCCCGACACCTCGCCGCGCGGGGAGGGCGTGGCTGACGACGCGGCTTATGATCTGGGGCAGGGCGCAGGCTTCTACGTTAACGCAACCGAGGCCCCCTGGGCCCCGCATTTCCGGATGTGGGATTACATCAGCGAGGAATTGCCGCGCGTGCTGATGGCAAATTTCGCACTCGATGAAAGCCGCCAGGCAATCACCGGGCACTCCATGGGGGGGCACGGGGCGCTGACGCTGGCCATGCATTTTCCTGAGCGCTTCGCCTCGGTCTCGGCCTTCGCGCCGATTGCCAACCCAACAGCGAGCGACTGGGGGCGCAAGCAATTCGGGGCCTATCTGGGGGCAGATGAGACCCTGTGGTCGCGCCACGATGCCACGCTTCTGATGCGCGAACGGGGCGCTCGGATGCCTGTGCTCATTGATCAGGGCGCGTCGGATCAGTTCCTCGACCTGCTGCGCCCTGAAGCGCTGTCCGAGGCGATGGCCGCGCGGCGTCAGGCGGGGATATTTCGCATGCAGTCGGGCTATGATCACAGTTATTTCTTCGTCGCGACATTCATGGAAGCTCATATCGCGTTTCACGCGGAAGCTTTGGCCGGATGAGGGCTGGTGTCGAATTGACATGCCGGGCGCTGGCGAACTGCGATGACACCTGAGTTCATTTCCGCAAAGATTGACGCGCGTCTGGACTGGCTCAGCGCCGTCGATGCCCTTGAGAAAGGGCATGAGGCAGACAAGGCCCAACTGACAGATAGTTTTCTCTATCGCGGAAGTGATACCCTTCTGAATCGTGCAGCGTGGATTGAAGGACTGGGAGCAATTGTCAAAACAGCGACCGTGTTTCCAGACAATCCCGAAGCCGGGCTGCCCGCTGTGAATGGCGCGGTGGCGCTTTATTCTGATCACGACGGCCAGCTGGAGGCATTCGTCGATTTCCATCTGGTGACAAGATGGAAGACGGCTGCGGATAGCCTTCTCGCGGCGCGCTGCCTCGCGCGACGTGACAGCCGCAAGATAACCTTGGTGGGGGCGGGCGCTGTGGCGCGAAATATGCATGACGCGTATCGCGCGCTTTTTCCTGAGGCAGAGTTCACTGTCTGGGCGCGGCGTCACGAGACGGCGGAGCGGTTTGCGCAGGGCCTTTCACAAACCCAAGCGGAAGCCGATTTGGAAAAGGCTGTTTCGCAGGCGGATATAATTTGTACCGCCACCATGAGTCGCACACCGCTTGTCATGGGCGAATGGCTACGACCCGGTCAGCATCTGGATCTGATTGGTGCGTTTCGCCCTGATATGCGCGAAGTGGATGATTTGGCACTACACCGCGCATCAGTTTTCGTTGACAGTTTCGAGACTGTTCTTGCCCATATTGGAGAGCTGAAAATTCCTTTGGAGCAAGGGGTTATTCACAGAGAGCACGTTATTGCAGATTTTTATGGGATCCGCACAGGCGCGTTCGCGCGTGCCGATGAGCAATCTATTACGATATGTAAAAACGGTGGCGGCGCGCATCTTGACCTGATGATTAGCCGATATATCCTCTCAGAATGGTGCCGTCACAAGAAACTTTGCTCTTGAATTATCTGTGAATAACAGGTTTTTAATGGGCTCTCTGGCGTGTGAGGAAAGAACATGGATCTACACAGATTGTCGTTGGACGAATTGAAGAAACTTCAGAAGGATGTCATCAAAGCCATAGACTCTTTTGAGGATCGCGCGCGAAAAGCAGCTTTGGCAGATGTCGATGCAATTGCGCGTCAGCATGGTTTCACTATTGATCAGCTTCTTGGCAAGGCCAGCGTGAAAATTCGCAAACCTGTTGCGCCCAAATATGCCAATCCTGCGGATACGTCGCAAACCTGGACAGGGCGGGGACGCAAACCCGGCTGGGTTGTCGCAGCACTTGAAGAAGGGAAGTCTTTGGACGATCTCGAGATTTGAGCGGTCCTGTCTCTTTATTCAAACGCACATATAGATTTGCGTTTGAGTTCAACGCTGCAATGAACGAGCGCAATATCGGATTGCTATCGGCAGGAGTGGCTTTCTTTTCCCTGCTCGCACTCTTTCCCGGTATTGCGGCACTGATTTCCGTATTCGGGGTCTTTGCAGACCCTTTGCTGATTCAGGACCAGTTGCGCCTAATTGAAGATCTGGTGCCTCCCGCTGCATTCACGCTCTTGTCGAATCAGATTACGCGTCTGGTCTGGAGCGATGATGGCATCCTTGGCTGGACATCCATTGTATCAATCCTGATCGCATTGTTTCTGGCGCGACGTGGCGTAGACGCAATGCTGATTGGCATCTATGCGATCCACGGCACACCACGTCGATCGGGACTAAGCCATGCCATCCGCGTGCTTTTCATCACGGTTGGCATGCTCTTTGCCGGGGTGGTGGCCTTGCTGTCAGTGCTGATCCTGCCTGTGTTGCTCACGTTTTTTCCGCTGGTCGGGGGCTCTTCGCTTTTGCTTGAGGTGGTGCGCTGGGCGGTGACGCTGGGGCTGGTGGCAGGCTGGATTTGGGTGTTCTACCGCATCGGACCCAAGCGCGAGCATCCCGAGCGCGCAGTGCTTTTGCCAGGGCTGATCCTGGCAATGGCGCTCTGGATCACCGCGTCTGCCGGATTTTCGTTCTATCTGAGCAATTTCGGCGATTACAATGAAATCTATGGCTCAATCGGGGCTGTCGTTGCATTGTTGATGTGGTTCTATATTTCGGCCTATTCCGTTCTTCTGGGCGGCGTTCTCAATGCCCGCATCGAAGCCGCGCGGGCGGATGATAACACTGCAAAGGCTCCCATCACCCCCATGTCGGATGGAAGCGGCCTGCCGGAGAATGGGTGAAAATCTCAAACCCTGTTGCGGTTACTCCGATGGAATGTTCGAACTGGGCTGACAGCGATTTGTCGCGGGTCACAGCAGTCCAGTCATCGGCCAGTACTTTTGTCTCGGGGCGGCCCAGGTTGACCATTGGCTCAATGGTGAAGAACATCCCTTCCTCGAGGACAGGCCCATGCCCCGCGCGCCCGTAATGCAGCACGTTAGGCGGCGCATGAAAGACGCGGCCAAGGCCATGGCCGCAGAAGTCGCGAACAACCGACATGCGTTGGCTTTCGACATAGCTCTGGATCGCGTGGCCGATATCGCCGAATGTATTGCCGGGCCGCACTGCTTCGATCCCGAGCATCAGTGCGTCATAAGTTACCTGCATCAGCCGCTCTGCTTTGCGCGGGATATCACCTGCAATATACATGCGCGAGGTATCGCCAAACCAGCCGTCTACGATCACCGTGACGTCAATATTCAGGATATCACCTGACTTCAGCACTTTCTGCGCCGGGATTCCATGGCAAACAACATGGTTGACCGAAATGCAACTTGCATGCTGATAGCCGCGATAACCAATGGTCGCGGATTGCGCGCCGTGCGCGGCCACTTTCTCGGTAATGATGCGGTCAATTTCTTCGGTGGTCTGCCCGACAAAGACATCGGACACGATGTCATCAAGGATCGTGGCCGCCACGCGCCCGGCCTTGTGCATGCCAGCGAAATCCTCCGCCTCGTGGATGCGGATCCCGTCTTTTGTGATGCGACCACTGTGTTTTTCGTCCAAGATTGAGACCTCTGATCAAGGGGGTTTGCGATAATTACTGTGTTCAGGGGCAGAAAACCAGATGGTCACTGTGGCTTTCTTGCCTATCCGCGCAGGTTTCGGGTAAGAAGCCGCGTGCCAGATAGTGTATGGGCTGTGCGCAGGTGAGAAAGGCGCACTGTCGAGACGCGCGCGACCAAAAACAGGGGGGGCGGATGGAGGCGAAGACCGTAGAACAGATTCTTGCGTCTGTCGCACAGGCCCATACCCTCGTTCAATGCGCTGCACGCGGGAAGCTTGACAATGCCGTCGAAAAAGCGCTCGCGCTTGTCGGCGCGGCCTTTGATGCGGATCGTGCCTATATTTTCCAGACCCGCGATCATGTTTTTATCGACAACACACATGAGTGGTGCGCTGCGGGAATCGCGTCCTTCAAGGGGGATCTGCAGAAAGTCCCCTATTCTGTCGGCGAATTGATGTGGGCGGCCTTTAAGTCCCATGGTGTGTTGCTTCTGCCTGATATCACGATGGTGCCCATGGGCACCGAAATTCGTCAGGCCCTGACCATGCAAGGGATCAACGCACTTATCGCCGTGCCAATCTATCAGGACGCTGCGATTACCGGGTTTTTGGGCCTTGATTTTTGCGCGGGGCCGCGCCGGTTCAGCAGCGTTGACCAGCAGGCGCTGCTGGGTCTCGCCGCGACACTGAGCCTTGCGCTGCAGGCCGAGTTCCAGACGCGCAAGAGTGGGCGGCTGGACGCAGAACTGCGCGCTGTCAATGAGAGGCTCCGCGCGATGCTGCGTGTGGCACCGGAAATATTGCTGGAATTTGACGCCGATGGCGTGATCGTGGCGTTTCACCACAATGCCCCACTTGGTCCAGAACTGAATCCGACCGAAATCATCGGGCGCCCCCCTGAGGCGGTGTTCCCTGCGCAGGCAGCCTCCATCATCAGATTGGCGCTGCAGCAGGCCAAAACCGCGGGCAGCTCCGAGGCGCTGCGTTATGCGCTGCTGACTGACGGGCAAGACAAGCGGTTTTCTGTTCATGCCATGATGCGCAAGGCGCGTGGTCCAGGCGGAGCTGCGGGATATCTGGTCATCCTGCGCGACGTGACTCAAAGCCATTTGCAGGATCAGCATATCCGCCAGCTTGTGCGCGTGGCCGATCTGTCGACGAATCTGATCTTTCTGATGGATGCCGGGCACCGGATCACATGGATGAACCCGGCCAGTGTCAATCACTCTGGAATACCGCTCGACGAAGCAATGGGGAAACTGCCGTCAGAGGTGCTGCGTCTGGCCGATAGCGACCCGGAGGCCGCGCGAATCATCACGGCTGCGCTGGATCGGGGCGAGGATGTCGAGCAAGAAGTCCGGGCCTGCAGCCGGGCAGGGCAGCCCTATTGGGTCCGGCTGACGATCAAGAAGCTATGCGACTCGTCGAACGAGATTGAGGCTTTCATGGTGGTGGGCGTCAATGTGACGCGTGCAAAACTCGCCGAGGCGCGGGCTTTGCAGGAGCGCGCCTACACGATGGATGCACTGCTGGAAGGGATCGCGCTGGTCCAGCCGGAGGGGCGATTCATCTACATCAATTCAGTCCTGCGCGGTTTTCTGAAGCTACCCGCCGAGGTTCCCGCACAGGCGCTGTCCTGGCACGACATCACTCCGCCGCAATTCAATGCGCTGCTGACACTGTTGTTACCTGAACTTTATGCGCAGGGCAGCTGGCAGGGGGAGATGGATCTGCGTGAAGAATCTGACACCGGCCGGTGTTTCGACATGTCCATCGCGGTGCAGGAGGATGGCAACTTTCTGTTCATCGCGCGCGACGTGACAGCACGAAAAAATGCGATGCGCGAGCAGACTTTGCTGCGTGAGCAGCTGCAGATCGCCCAGAGCCGTCAATTGGTCACCCAGTTGGCAGGCGGGCTTGCGCATGACGTGGCCAATACTTTGGCCGTGATCGCGCAGGTTCTTGAGACCGTGAAACTCGCGCAGGATGCGCCGGGGGCGCTGGCGCTGGGCCGGATCGAAGCGGCAGTCGCACAGGCGCAGACCCTGGTTCGCAACCTCTCGCAGCTTGGCAGGCGCAGCGCGCGGCCCAGTCTCATTGATCTGCGTCCCTTGGTACGTCAAGCGGCGGAATTGTTACGACCTGGGTTGCGCAGCGGGGCGCAGCTGACCCTTGATCTGCCCGAAGACCCTGTCGAAATTCGCGGCGATGTGACAGGCGTGATGCAGGTCTTGCTCAATCTGTTGCTGAATGCCCGCGACGCGCTGCGCATCACACGCGATCAAACCGGGCAAATCACGGCCCGCGCGCGGCCCTGCCTCGTGCTTGATACTGCGCCCGCGATCACATTGGGCCACCTCATCCCCGGCCAGTCCTACGCAGTGCTCGAAATCAGCGACAGTGGCGAAGGTATGACGCCAGAGCGGGTGGCGTCGATATTCAAGCCGTATTTTTCGACAAAGGGCGACGACGGAATGGGCCTGGGCTTGAGCATTGTCGCCGACATCGTGGCGACAGCGCTTGGTGCGATCGAGGTTCAGTCGCATCCTGACCGCGGCACTACGCTTCGGATCTACTGGCCTTGCCCTCATTCACAGCCTGCAAACCACGCCTTCGCTCCGCCGACGCTGCCCGCGCTTCACGGGCGCACCATTCTTTTGGTTGATGATGATGATGATGAACTTTTGCATATGGCGCAGGCTCTCAGTGCGGCCGGGGCGGAAGTGGCCAGTTGCATCACGCCAGAAGATGCGCTCGATGCGCTGAGTGCGGAGCCCGACGGCTGGGAGTTGGTGGTCACCGATATGGATATGGGGCTGATGAGCGGGATCGAATTGGGGCGGAAGCTGCGCAAGGTCCGAGCCAATCTGCCGATTGTTCTGGTCACGGGCGGCGATATCGGTCACAGTATGACCAGCGACCATGGCAAAGAATTTGCCTTTGTACTCCGTAAACCTGTGTCTGAAACAGCGTTGGTCGCTGTTTGCCTCGATTGTCTATTGCGGCGCGCCCATTGACCCCGACACACGGCACAGAAGATGCGACTCTTGATAGCAGACGATCATGAATTGCTGCGCGATACGCTCAGCAGCTTCCTGCAAAAGGATGGGATCGAAATCATGACTGCCGCCGACAGTGCGCAGGCCGAAGATCTGGCCGCGCGCGCAGGCCCTTTTGACATGGTTTTGCTTGATTACGGAATGCCAGGCATGGACGCGCTGCGGGGATTGCGCCGAATCCTTGATCTACCCGATGCGCCGCCAGTGGTGTTGATGTCGGGCTTTGCCCCGCGAGAGATTGTCGAGGCCGCCTTGCAGATGGGCGTGCGCGGTTTTCTGCATAAATCCATGCCCGCCGCATCCCTGCTCCATGCTTTACGCTTCATGGCGCTGGGCGAACGCTACGTCCCAGTAGATTTCATCTTCGATCCGGTCGGCACCGAGGCCTCAAGGGCCCCGGTCCCTGGGGCCGTGTCTGCGCTTGCGGCCTCGTTGACACCGCGCGAGAAAGAGGTGCTGGTGGCCCTTTGTCGGGGCTGCACCAACAAGGAAATCGCGCGCGACTTGGGGTTGAGCGAGCCGACGATCAAACTGCATGTGAAGACACTGTATCGACGCCTTGGGGTCAGCAACCGAACGCAAGCGGCGATGGTCGCGCAGGCGAAAGGCCTGGGGTGAGTACGGCTTGCTGCGGCTCTGATGCACCAATGTCAGGCGTTGCTGCGCCAGAGTGATGGCCTTGGAGGAATGCCTGTGGTAGTTTGCGTCAAAATCCGCGCAAAAAAGCGGCGAGGCAGAGGCAGGCATGTATCAGGTGACACCGGGGAGCGGCGTGTTCGCGCTGGAGTGGGATTGTCTTGAAATTGACGGGGTGAAGGGGCTTGATCAGAGCTGGGTGCGGGTTGGCGCTGAAATGTGCTGGCGCGGCCAAGCTGTCAGGCTCGATACGCTGCCCGACAGGCGCAGGAAGGCGGATGCGCGCGTTGGGGCACAGGCGATACAGACCCGCGCGCGCTCCGTGGCGCAGCGCATTTGCGGGATCTCCCTGCCGGAGCAGCAAAATCCTGAGGATCTGAGCGTCGCCCCTGCAGGCGGTTTCGTGCTCACCGATGGCGCAGCGCTTTATGTTGCGCGGCTCATTCCCCGCGATCATTCCGCACTCGTTGTTTTCGATGGGGCTTTGCCTGCGCCAGGCCGGACCTGCTGGGTGGTGGATTGTGACCTGACCCCGGTCGCAATGCCGCCTGCGCGTGCTCAGGACGTGATCTGTTTTGCTTCTGACGCGATGATTGCCACGCCAACGGGGCCAGTCCCCATCGGACAACTTACGGCAGGCGCGCTGGTGGTGACGCGCGACAATGGTCCGCAGCCGGTGCTTTGGGTGGGGCAAACGACCCTGTCGGGGCTTGCTTTGCGTCAGCACAGGCATTTGCGCCCGATCCGATTGCGCTGCGGCGCATTGCAAAAAGGGGTTCCGGATGATGACCTTTGCGTGTCGCCGGCGCATCGGGTTCTGGTGACTGGCGCCCGTGCGCGCGATCTGTTTGGCTGCGACGAAGTTTTGGCCTGCGCGCGGGATCTGGTCAATTACACGACGATCACCCCCGATCTGGCGCTGCATGGCGTGACCTATGTGCATCTGTTGCTCGAGCGGCACCAGATCATCTTCGCCAATGGGCTGGCGAGTGAAAGCTTTCACCCTGCCTTCGCCCCTGTCCAGAGCCTGCGCCAGCATCGACACACGCTGACCGCTGTCTCGGGCGATTGGGTCAGGCGGCCCGACGGCTACGGCCCAGCGGCGCGGCGTTGTCTGAGCGCGGGTGAAGCGGCTTTATTGGCCGCCTGAAGGTGCATTGACACGCCGCACGCGGCCTGTATAAGCCGCCCCATCAAGGCGCAGTGGTTGCGCCTCGACCTAATTGGTGTTGGAGGCCCTCGCGAGAGGATGCCTGTCGTCCGGGGGAGACTTCGGGAAAGGACAACGCCCTTCATGGCCCCATACGGGGTGCGCGCATAACGAAGGAGATCAGCCGTGACCAAACGCACGTCTGCCAAGTACAAACTCGACCGCCGCATGGGCGAAAACATCTGGGGCCGTCCCAAGAGCCCAGTCAACAAGCGTGAATATGGTCCTGGTCAGCATGGCCAGCGCCGCAAGGGTAAGCTGTCGGATTTCGGCACTCAGCTGCGCGCCAAGCAGAAGCTGAAGGGTCATTATGGGGATCTGACCGAGAAGCAGTTCCGCCGCATCTACGCAGAGGCCGAGCGCGTCAAGGGCGACACGGGCGAAAACCTGATCGGCCTGCTGGAGCGTCGTCTGGATGCCGTGATCTACCGCGCCAAATTCGTGCCAACTGTCTTTGCGGCACGTCAATTCGTGAACCACGGTCATGTCACGGTGAACGGCAACCGCGTGAACATTCCAAGCTACCGCGTAAAGGAAGGCGATGTGATTGCCATCCGCGATAAGTCCAAGCAACTCGCCATCGTGCTTGAAGCGGTTGCGCTGACCGAGCGTGATGTGCCTGATTATCTGGAAGTCGATCATTCCAAGATGACCGCGACTTTCCTGCGTACGCCGACACTGGGCGATGTGCCCTACGCTGTGCAGATGGAACCGAACCTGGTCGTCGAATTTTACGCGAAGAACTGATTTTCCTATCGGTTCGAGGACAGCAAACCCCGCCGTTTCGGCGGGGTTTTTTGCTGCCCCTGACTGCCCTTCGGGCGTCCCGCCCCACCCACCCACCCGCGCGCCGCCCGAAGGGCAGGCAGGGGCAGGCAGCGGTTGGGCTCGGTTTGCGGCCGACACCCGCGCTTCAGGGAGGGGATGATCCGACCTCCCTCCCAGACAAAGTCAAAGAGATCGTTGGATCTGTTGACGGGCAGTCCCTGCACGGCAATATCGAGCCCCGGGCCCGTGGGCCGGCAAGAGCGCGCAGCGCAAGCCGATACTTGTCGACATCGTGACGCCAAGTGGGATGACCACTGCAATTCCATGTTGCGCCGCATGGCTGCCGCGTCAAGGGGAGGACGTATCGCTACTTTATGGCCTTGCGTCCGTCCTCTGCCAGCATGAACAGATCTGTCTGAGCTGCTGGTAGGAGCAGGATCTATGCTGATCGCCAAAATCCATATCACACGAGGTCGATAGGCATTGCAGTGTTTCTACATCCGCTGCTGCGCAGCGCGTGATCGTTTGCACGGTGCGCACCATATCCCCGGATTGGTCGAGAGCTGTTTCTGAGGATCGCCCTCGTTCAGCCTGAGCTTGCGAATAGTCATGCCGTATCTCTCCCTTGGGCTCCTGATCGCCGTATCTTTTCCAGTCCGGGACAATCCTGCTGATGCGGGCGGATGACTGACTGCAGCCAATCCCCGATATGCACGCCAGAATAGCGTTGAGACGCGCCGCCCCGGAGGAAAGGGCAGCGCGGGCTGGAGGCCACGATTACTCCAGTTCGATCAGCAGATCCTTGGCATCGATCTGAGCGCCCGGCTGGACATGCACCGCTTTGACAATAGCCACGCGCTCGGCATGCAGCCCGGTTTCCATCTTCATGGCCTCGATGGTCAGCAACAGGTCGCCGGGATGGACCTTCGCGCCGACATTGACTGCGACAGACGCCACGGAGCCCGGCATCGGTGCGCCAACATGGTCGGGATTGCTCGCGTCGGCCTTGGGGCGCTGGGCCGTCTTCGCCTTCACGGCGCGGTTGGGCACGCGGATCGTGCGCGGCTGGCCATTGAGTTCGAAAAACACTTTCGCGTCGCCCTCGTCGGTGGTTTCGCCCACGGTGATCATGCGGATTTCCAGCGTTTTGCCAGGGTCGATCTCGACCGAGATTTCTTCGCCGGCGTCCATTCCGTAGAAAAACGTCCGCGTGGGCAAAGTGCGTACGGGGCCGTAGATCTGATGGCGGCTCATATACTCCATGAAAACCTTGGGATACATCAGATAGCCATTCAGGTCTTCGTTATCAATCTCGATCCCTTCCAGCTCGGCGCTGAGTTTGGCGCGGGTCGCTTCCAGATCGACCAGGGGCAGGTGTTTGCCCGGACGATCCGTCAGGGGCGTGTCGCCTTTCAGCACCTTCTTCGCGATATCCTCCGGCCACCCTCCCGGCGGCTGACCAAGATTGCCCCGCATCATGTCGATCACGGACTCAGGGAAACTCAGATCCTTATCGGGATTTTCGACATCCGCTCGACTCAGTCCTTGCGTGACCATCATCAGCGCCATGTCGCCCACCACCTTCGAGGACGGTGTGACCTTGACAATATCGCCGAACATCATGTTCACATCCGCATAGGTGCGCGCGATGTCTGGCCAGCGGTCTTCCAGTCCCATCGAGCGCGCCTGCGCCTTGAGATTGGTGAATTGGCCACCGGGCATCTCGTGCAGATAGACCTCGGACGATGGGGCCTGTTGGGCAGATTCAAACGCTGCGTAATGCAGGCGCACCTCTTCCCAATAATCCGAAATCTTGCGGATCGCAGCCATATCAAGGCCGGTGTCGCGCTCCGTGAAACGCAGCGCTTCCACGATCGAGCCGAGCGTGGGCTGCGAGGTGTTGCCGGAAAACGCATCCATCGCGGCATCCGCAGCATCGACCCCGGCCTCGGCCGCCGCAAGGATGGTCGCGCCTGCAATGCCGCCTGTGTCATGCGTGTGGAAATGGATGGGAAGGCCTACTTCTTCGCGCAACGCACGCACCAGAATGCGAGCTGAGGCCGGTTTCAATAGACCGGCCATATCCTTCAGCCCCAGCACATGCGCACCTGCGTCGCGCAGCGCCTTGCCCATCTCGACATAGTATTTCAGATCGTATTTCGCGCGGTCCGGGTTCAGAATGTCGCCAGTATAGCAAATCGTGCCTTCGCAGACCTTGTTCGCCTCGATCACGGCATCCATCGCCACGCGCATATTCTCGACCCAGTTCAGGCTGTCGAAAACGCGGAACACATCGACGCCGGTTTCTGCGGCCTGCGCCACGAAAGCCTGCACCACATTATCGGGATAATTGGTGTAGCCGACCCCGTTCGAGGCGCGTAGCAGCATCTGGGTCATCAGGTTGGGCATGCGCGCGCGCAGGTCGCGCAGGCGCTGCCAAGGGCATTCCTGCAAGAAGCGGTAGGCCACGTCAAAGGTTGCGCCGCCCCAGCACTCGACGGAGAAGAGTTGCGGCAGCATCTCTGCATAGGCAGGCGCGACCCGCACCATATCAATCGAGCGCATCCGGGTGGCCAGAAGCGACTGATGCGCGTCGCGCATGGTCGTGTCGGTCAGCAACAACTGCTTTTGCGCGGCCATCCAGTCCGCCACAGCCTGTGGCCCTTCGGCGTCAAGGATCTGCTTGGTGCCCGGCGGTGGCGTGCCAGTCGTGCGTGGCGGGACAGGGGTCTTGATCCCGGCCGGTGGCAGGGCGCGGCCTGCAGTCTCCGGGTGACCGTTGATGGTAATATCGGCGACATAGGTCAGGATCTTGGTGGCCCGGTCGCGCCGGGCCGTGAAGTTGAACAACTCATCCGTGGTGTCGATGAATTTGGTTGTGTAGCTCATGTCCAGGAAGGTCGGATGCTTGAGCAGATTGATCACGAAATCCAGGTTCGTGCTGACACCACGGATGCGGAATTCTCGCAGCGCGCGGTCCATGCGCAAGATCGCTTCCGTCGGGGTGGGGGCCCAGGCCGTGACCTTGACGAGGAGCGAATCATAGTAGCGCGTGATGACGCCACCCGCATAGGCCGTGCCGCCATCCAGCCGGATGCCCATGCCCGTGGCCGAGCGATAGGCTGTCAGGCGGCCATAATCGGGGATGAAATTGTTCAGCGGGTCTTCTGTCGTCACCCGGCATTGCACAGCATGCCCGGTCAGGGTCACATCGCCCTGACTTGGCGTGCCCGTGGCTTCTGAAAGTGTCGCGCCTTCGGCAATGCGGATCTGGGCCTTGACGATATCGATGCCCGTCACTTCCTCAGTCACTGTGTGTTCGACCTGAACGCGCGGATTGACTTCGATGAAATAGAACTGCTCGTCGTCCATATCCATCAGGAACTCGACAGTGCCTGCGTTCTGATAACCGACCGCACGCCCGATCTTCAGCGCAAGCTCGCAGACTGCGGCGCGCTGGGCGTCGCTCAGATACGGGGCAGGGGCGCGTTCGACGACTTTCTGGTTGCGCCGCTGCACAGTGCAATCGCGCTCATAGAGGTGGTAGAGATTGCCGTGGCCGTCGCCGAGAAGCTGCACTTCTACATGGCGCGCGCGCAGGATCATTTTCTCGAGATAGCCCTCGCCATTGCCGAAAGCGGCCTCGGCCTCGCGGCGTCCCTCGCGGACCTTTGCTTCGATCTCATCCGCCGCCATGATAGGCCGCATGCCGCGTCCGCCCCCGCCATGGCTGGCTTTGAGCATCAACGGATAGCCTACGTCCGCAGCCATGGCGCGGATGGCGTCCATGTCGTCGCCCAGAAGCTCAGTCGCGGGGATGACCGGAACGCCGGCCTCGATCGCCACGCGTCGCGCGCTGGCCTTGTCACCAAGGGCGCGCATGGTATCGGCCCTGGGGCCTATGAATGTGATCCCGTTGGCCGCGCAGGCATCGACCAGTGCAGGGTTCTCGCTCAGAAGCCCATAGCCGGGATGGATCGCATCCGCACCTGCGGCTTTCGCCACGCGGATGATCTCCTCGATGGAGAGATAAGCGGCAACAGGCCCCAGACCTTCGCCAATACGGTAGGCTTCATCGGCTTTGAAGCGGTGCAGGCCAAGCTTATCTTCTTCGGCGAAGACAGCGACAGTGCGTTTGCCCAATTCATTTGCAGCCCGCATGATCCGAATGGCAATTTCACCGCGATTGGCGATGAGGATTTTCTTGAATTCGGCCATTATGCCCCCCTGTGGCGTGTGCTTGCGCATCTGATAGCCAAATTTCTAGGCTAATTTCTGCGTTGCAGTAAAGGGCTTGTTAGATTTCGTCAGGTTTCAGCTTCGAAGCTATGCGGGATCAAAAGTTGCGAGGCAGCCTCGCGCGGTGTTGAAATCCCCATCTGGGTCATGTTTGCCACCAGATCATCATGCAGCACTTGCGCCAGATGTGCAGGCCCGGTTTCACCAAGAGCACCAAGTGCATAATGCCATCCGCGTCCAAGCATGGCGAAATTCGCCCCGCACGCAAACGCGCGCAGCACATCCAGCCCTGACTCGATCCCTCCATCGACGATCAGCGGCATCTCCGGTCCGATGGCTGCGCGGATCCGCCGCAGGGCGTCAGGTGATGCCGGGGCCCCATCGAACTGCCGCCCGCCATGATTGGATACCCAGAGCGCATCGGCACCCGCCGCGTGCAGGGGGTGCGCATCGTCGGGATCGAGCACGCCCTTGACCACCAGCGGCCCGGACCACAGGTCACGCACGGCGCGCAGATAATCCCAGTCGGGCGCGGCGCGCAGCAGATAGCCCGCATGGGCCGTCGAGGGCGCGTTTCCGTCCATCTTCAGATAGCTTTCCATCAGGCGCAGACGGGGCTGACCATGGCGCAGCGTTCCGAATGCCCAGGACGGGCGCTGGGCAATTTGCCAGAGCATCGAAGGCGTGAGCTTGGGTGGAATAGCGAGTTGTGCGCGCAACTGCCGTTCACGCCGCGATGGCCCGGGCAGATCGACGGTCAGCACCAGCACCTTAAATCCCGCCGCCCGCGCACGGCGTAGCAAATCGGCGCGAATATCTGGGTCTTTCGGCGGATAGAGCTGAAACCAGCCCATATCGCCCGCAATCGGGCCAATCGTTTCGGGCAGTTGCGTGGCGACGGTGCTCAGGCAATAAGGCAGGCGATGGTGCGCGGCCATGCGCGCAAGCGCGGCCTCTGCGCCCGGCCAGATCAGTCCTGACATCCCCACAGGCGCGACGCCAAGGGGCAGCGAGAATTCCTGACCAAACAGCCGCGTTCTCAGATCTGGTGTGATGGGACCGCGCAGGATGGCGGGTCGGAACAGGATCTGGTCGAGCGCGGCGCGGTTGCGGGGTTTGACCGATTCGGTTCCGGTGGCACTGTCGAGATACTCCCAAACAAAATAAGGCACGCGCCGCCGACAGGCACGCTTCATATCCGTCAGGGCTGGAAAGCGCAGGTTGAGTGTCATCTCGGATATCCGCTGCAAGGCGCTCGTGAAACAATCATGTAGATTTTGCCTTGGCAAGCACCCGCTGCTTTACCCGATCTTCACCGATTTGGATTTAAGGTTGGAAACTGGGTCAGTCTTGGGGGCGAAATTGCGGCGCTTAATTTATCTCAGCAGTGCAGAGCAAGGGTTTACCGCTGCGGATCTGGACGATGTATTGACCGTGTCGCGGCGCAATAACCATCGTGACGGTGTCACTGGCTTGCTCGCGTATCATGACGGCTGTTTCTTCCAGGCGGTGGAAGGGCCCGCTGACGCAATCGCAGCGCTTCTGTCGCGGATTCGTACTGACAAGCGCCATTGCAATATCCTGACCTTGTCGGACACGACCCCGACAGAGCGGGCATTTCCCGACTGGAACATGGCCCTAGTGCCACGTACCGAACTGGCGCAGGTCGCAAGCAAGGCTGGCATTTCGCTCACGGAACTATCGGAAAACCCTTTTCAGCTCTCTGCGGATCGTCGGGTGAATATTCTTTTCGCAAGCTTCTTGCAGGGATTTCGCGATGTAACCCCGCGTGTGTCCTTCCGATGATTTATTGACGAACGGAGCATGAACACCGCTTTTCCTTGCATCCAACCTCCGATATGCTGTCGATATGACAGATTTCAACGCCGACCTTCCGCTCTCCGCACGCGCCATGGCAGCGCGTCCTGCGCCCTATCTTGACGGGCTGAACCTCGCGCAGCGGCAGGCGGTGGAAACGCTCGATGGGCCCGTGCTGATGCTTGCCGGGGCAGGGACCGGCAAGACAAAAGCCCTGACAGCCCGAATCGCGCATCTGTTGAACACAGGCCGCGCCTATCCTTCAGGGATTCTGGCCGTGACCTTCACCAACAAGGCTGCGCGCGAGATGAAGCTGCGCGTGGGCGCATATATGGGCGAAGCGGTCGAAGGCATGCCCTGGCTCGGCACGTTTCATTCGATAAGCGCCAAACTGCTGCGTCGTCATGCCGAGCTGGTCGGGCTAAAATCGAACTTCACCATCCTTGACAGCGACGACCAGTTGCGTCTGCTCAAGCAACTGATCGCAGCCGCCAATATTGATGACAAACGCTGGCCCGCGCGGCTATTGGCTTCGATCATCGACCAGTGGAAGAACCGCGCCTGGCGGGCCGATCAGGTGCCAAGCTCCGAAGCCAGCGCCTTCAACAATCGCGGCACGGAGCTCTATGCCGCTTATCAGGAACGCCTGAAAACCCTCAATGCCTGCGATTTCGGCGATCTTCTGCTGCATTGCGTCACGATATTCCAGAGCCATGGTGACGTGCTCGAAAGCTACCAGAAACGCTTTCGCTATATCCTGGTCGATGAGTATCAAGACACCAATGTGGCACAGTATCTGTGGCTGCGTCTGCTGGCAGAGGGACACAGGAACATCTGCTGCGTGGGCGATGATGATCAGTCGATCTACGGCTGGCGCGGGGCGGAAGTGGGCAATATCCTGCGGTTTGAGCGCGACTTCCCCGGGGCGGCCGTGGTCCGGCTGGAGCAGAATTACCGGTCGACCCCGCATATTCTGGCCGCCGCCAGCGAGGTGATTGCGGGCAATGAGGACCGGCTGGGCAAAACGCTGTGGACCGAGGCGCGCGCGGGCGAGAAGGTCCGGCTGATTGGCCATTGGGACGGCGAGGAAGAGGCGCGCTGGATCGGAGAGCAAATCGAGGATTTGACCCGTGGCACGCGCGGGCTGGAGCCGTTCAGCCTCGACCAGATGGCGGTTCTGGTGCGGGCCAGCCATCAGATGCGCGCATTCGAGGATCGGTTCCTGACCATCGGTCTGCCCTATCGCGTGATCGGTGGGCCGCGCTTTTATGAGCGGATGGAAATCCGTGACGCGCTGGCCTATTTCCGCCTTGCCGTCAGCCCGGCTGATGATCTGGCCTTCGAGCGGATTGTGAACACGCCCAAACGCGGTCTTGGGGATAAGGCGCAGCAGATGATCCAGCGCATCGCCCGCGCCAAGGATGTGAGCCTTGTCGCAGGTGCAGCGATTGCGTTGGAACAGGGCGATATCAAGGGCAAAGGCGCGGGGCAACTGCGCGCCTTGATCGAGGGCATTGCGCGCTGGCACAGCGCCGTCGGCACGACAGGGCTGGCGGAGGCCGAGGACGATCTGATCGAAGTGATCCGCCCCGAAGCTGGCGCGCTCAACCATATCGAACTGGCCGAGCAAATCCTTGAGGAGTCAGGCTACACAGAGATGTGGCTTAACGACAAAACCCCCGAAGCACCGGGGCGGCTCGACAACCTCAAGGAGTTGATCAAGGCGCTGGAGAATTTCGAGAACCTGCAGGGGTTTCTCGAGCATATCGCGCTGATCATGGATAATGACAGCGACGCGGGCGAGGCCAAAGTTTCGATCATGACCTTGCATGGGGCCAAGGGGCTGGAATTTCCGGTAGTTTTCTTGCCGGGATGGGAAGACGGTCTGTTTCCGTCGCAGCGCTCAATGGATGAAACAGGCCTCAAGGGGCTGGAGGAAGAGCGCCGCCTTGCCTATGTCGGCATCACGCGGGCCGAGCAGATCTGCACGATCAGTTTCGCGGCCAATCGGCGGGTTTACGGGCAATGGCAGTCGCAAATGCCCTCGCGCTTCGTCGATGAGCTGCCTGGCGCGCATGTCGAAGTGCTGACTCCGCCGGGGCTTTATGGCGGCGGGATCGCGACGGGCAGCACGGTTGAGGCGCGCGCCGAGCGTGCGGATGTCTACAATTCCCCCGGTTGGCGGCGGTTGCAGGCGTCGGGCAGCAGACCCGTCTCGCAGCCGCGCGAGGCGAAAGCCATGGTGATCGATGGCACGGCCAGCCCAGCTTTTGCGCCCGGCGCGCGGGTGTTTCATCAGAAATTCGGGTATGGGCACGTTAAGTCGGTCGAAGGCGACAAACTTTTTGTCGAATTCGAGAAATCCGGCGCCCGCCATATCGTGGCGAAATTCGTCGTTCCAGCCGAACAGGCAGATGACGTGCCTTTCTGATCGTGCTGTATGTCGCCGCACGGGGAGTGCTGCGCCATGGTTGCCGATGGTTTGAGCGGTATGTGACATGAAAAAGGCGGCAGTCCCAGGGAGGAGGAGGGGACTGCCGCCGATTGTGCATGACCTCAGGGAGGAGGAGGAGGCCTGCATCTGTGTCGAGCCCAATGGACCCGTTATTCTCGGAACATCAGGCAGGGAGGAGGAGAGCCTGTCTGTTCCTACGTGCGCTCCCAGGGAGGAGGAGAGGAGCGACGTCTTTGAACCGGTTAAGGGCAAATCCATGCCCGTTCCGGAATTTGAAGGCGGTGAACCTCAGGGAGGAGGAGGAAGTTCACCGCCGCAATCGAACCCCAGGGAGGAGGAGGGGGTCGAAACCTAAACCTTGTTTGCAGCTTCGTATGCCAGCCGCGAAATCATTGAGCGCGAGATCCCAAGATCTTCCATCTCGCGCGTGCTGAGCTTGCTAAGCTCTGCATAAGTCTGATTATAGACCCGACGCTTCTGCAGCGCAGAGCGAATTCCCGCGACAGCACGCCCTATCATCGAGGGCCGATGCATTCCGCTTACATTTTCAGCTACATTTGCCATTTCAGCGTCACCTTTTACTCAGTCATCTTCGTCTTCGTTGGAATGAAGATAGTCGATTGCTGCATGCGCACAATGAATAATGCCGCAATGCGGCTATGCGCTAAGTGCAAGTTTACCCAAGGGAAGTTATGAAGCGCGAAATAATTAGACGCTATATTGTGCAAATGACGCCTTCATGGGCGATTGCAGAAAGGGTTTGCGTTCAGCTTCGTGTCGCGGCGCGCAAGCCCGCGGCGATCTCGGCCATTTCTGAGGCCGGAAGTTGCGCGGGTGTGCTGAACTTGTCCAGTCCATCGCGTAAATACGCGGCGGAGGTGACATCGTGGATGTGAAACATCGGCACGACATGGGCATGCGCGTGCGGGATGTGAATACCTGTGTAAAACATCGCGACACGTTCGACCTTGTAGAGGCGCTTCATCGACCGGGCGAGCGCCTGCGCGCAGCTGGTGATCCGGGTGGCCAGCGGCGCGGGCAGGTCTTCAAACCATGTGTAATGCGCTTTCGGGATAATCAGCGCATGCCCCTTGCGGATCGGGTGAAGGTCCAGAAACGCCATGATCTCATCGTCTTCATGGACGATATGCGCAGGCAGTGTCCCGGACGCGATCTTGCAGAATAAACAGTCTTCCACGGGGCCCTCACGAAATGCTGTGTCGCAATGTCGCACGGTCGAATGTGTTGGGCAATCCGCATCTGCTATGTCATTTGACTTGTCGTTACCGGCGAAATGTACATGTTTCTCCTGCACGACAACGAGGAAGATCTTATGAATACCCTGCGCGAAGACATTCTGGCGGTTCTGGACAAGGTCGCGCTGCCTGAAGGCGGAAGTCTGATTTCGCATGATCTGGTGCGCGCGCTGGTGATCGAGGATCGCGCTGTGCGCTTCGTCATCGAGGCGGCAACCCCAGAGGCAGCGCGCGCGCTCGCGCCTGTTCGTGAGGCCGCGCAAGCGGCAGTTGGGGCGCTGGACGGAGTTGACCGCGTCAGCGTTGCAATCACGGCGCATGCGGCCTCTGCGTCTGCGACAGGGCCTGCGCCCGCTCTGAAGTTGGGTCGTCACCCGACTGCGCAGCCTGACAAGCAAAAAATCAAAGGGATCAATAACATCATTGCAGTCGGCTCTGGCAAGGGCGGGGTCGGAAAATCCACCGTCGCGTCGAACCTGGCCGTGGCGCTGGGCCGGCATGGCTTGCGTGTGGGGCTTCTGGATGCTGATATTTATGGGCCCAGCCAGCCGCGCATGATGGGCGTAGATCGCCGACCGGCCTCGCCCGATGGCAAGACGATCATCCCGCTCAAGGCGCATGGCGTCACCATGATCTCCATCGGATTGATGCTGAAGGAAGACGAGGCTGTGATCTGGCGCGGCCCGATGCTGATGGGCGCGCTGCAGCAATTGCTGACGCAAGTCGAATGGGGCGTGCTTGATGTGCTAATCGTGGACATGCCACCGGGGACGGGGGACATCCAACTGACGCTGTGCTCGAAATTCGATGTGCGCGGTGCAGTGGTTGTCTCGACCCCGCAGGATGTGGCGCTGCTCGATGCGCGCAAGGCGCTCCGCGCGTTTCAGACGCTCAAGACCCCTATTCTGGGACTGGTCGAAAACATGTCGACCTTCATCTGTCCCAAATGTGGGCACGAGGAGCATATTTTCGGCGATGGTGGCGTGCGGCGCGAGGCGGAGCGGCAGGGCTATGACTTTCTGGGTGAGTTGCCGCTGAGCATAGAGGTCCGGTTGGCCAGTGATGGGGGAATCCCTGTCGCTGCGACCGACAGCCCGGTGGCAGCGGCTTATGAGCGTATGGCGGGGCGGCTGATCGACCTGCTCTGAGCGGGCTGACCGCAATGGAACTTCATGGGCATGGAATCTGATGGGATGCGGGGTCTGCCTGGATATGGAATCCTATGGCACAACCGTCGTTCTTGCTGCTCGCCACTCTTTCACGCCGAATCACGGCGCAGTGATTCGGCGTGAATCGTCGGGATCGGGCTGCGCTGCGCCAAGCTTTCGCGAAAATTCGGTGTTGTAGCGCGCAACTCCGTTGCCGAGGCGCAACAGTTCGCGCAGGTTTCTTGTGCGTCCGGGATTTTCTGGAACTTTGTTCCTCGCGATCTGTCTCGCAGAATCCTGCGCCTATCTCGTAGTGATCCTGAATTGTTCTCACAATATCTGGCAAATATTAACGCTAATCCACAGGATGCTGTGGATAGTTCCGTCGATTTCTGCGTCGCTCCTGTCCATCAGGTTCCATCTTTTTCCTTGATGACCACCAAGTTCCATGGCATCCCGGTAGCACGATAAGCGAGCAGCAAGGGGCACCAAGACCCCACCGAGGCAAAGAGTTCATACAGGCAACTCGCTCATCAAACAAAGAGATCCGGCGCGCTCGCGAGCAGCATCCCCTCCCCCAAGGAGTGAGCGTCAACCGGGCCCCAGCGATGGGACAGTCGGCGGATCGAGCAGTGGCAGCAGCTCGGTCCGCCGTTTCATTTTTTGCGCCTTGATCGGCGCGCGACAATAACAAGGACCGCCGCGCAGTGGCACGCAGGTTCAGAAGCACATATCACCAGAAGGTGGATGCAAAGGGCCGGGTCTCGGTTCCTGCTTCGTTTCGTCGTGTCATCGAAGATGGCGATCCCGACTGGAGCGCGGGGCAGCGCCCGAATTTCATCATCGTCTTCGGTCTGAAGTTCCAGAAGCGACTGGATTGTTTCACGCTGAACGCCATGGAGACAATTGATGCCAGCATCGATGCGATGGCGCCCGGATCGCCGGAGCGCAAGAAGCTCGAGCGCGTGTATCACGCGCATTCCATCGAAGCGCAGATCGATGAGGATGGCCGGATCATCCTGCCGCAATCGCTGCGCGACAAGCTCGATCTGATCGCCGACGAGAAAGCGCGTTTTGTCGGGATGAACGATCATTTCCAAGTCTGGAAGAACGAAACCTATGAAGGGCTGTATGGCACCGATGACGAAAGTGACGAGGACGAAGACCTCGCCCCCGATTTCGACATGCGGGTGCTGTTCTCCTCGGCCAACCGGCCCAGCGGCGAGGCATGATGCAGGACGCGGCCAAACCCCCGCATATCCCTGTCCTGTTGCGCCCGATCCTGCAGCATCTGGCTCCGATCCGGGGCGTCTGGCTTGATGGCACGCTGGGCGCGGGCGGATACGCGCGCGCGCTGCTCGACGCAGGGGCCGATCAGGTCATTGGTGTTGATCAGGATCCGCTGGCGCTGAAGATGGCGCGCGACTGGGGCGCGCCCTACGGTGCGCGGCTCAGGCTGGTCGAGGGTAATTTCGCGCAACTCGACGCCCATGCCGGTAACCTGATCGACGGCGTCGTGCTCGATCTTGGGGTATCTTCCATGCAGCTCGATCAAGCCGCGCGGGGATTTTCCTTTGCCAAGGATGGCCCGCTCGACATGCGCATGGCGCAAAGCGGACCTTCTGCGCGCGATCTGATCAATGGCGAAGATGAAGCGGCGCTGGCAGATATCCTCTATCACTTCGGCGAGGAGCGCGCGTCGCGTCGTATTGCGCGGTCGATCGTGCGGGCGCGGGCCGAAGCTCCGATCGAGACGACGCTGCAACTTGCCGAAATTGTGGCCAGTTGCCTGCCGCGTCCAAAACCCGGCCAAAGCCACCCGGCGACCCGCAGCTTCCAGGCGCTGCGCATCGCTGTGAACGCAGAATTCACCGCGCTGGTTGCGGGGTTGGAGGCGTCAGAGCGCGCGTTGAAACCGGGCGGAAAGCTGGCGGTGGTCAGCTTTCATTCGATGGAAGATCGCGTGGTGAAACGCTTTCTCGCCGCGCGGTCGGGGCAGGGGGGACGTGCCAATCGCTACAGCCCCGAATCCCCGCAGGACGCCGCCCGCTTCCGGTTGATCCAGCGCAGTGGCGTCGTGGCGGATGCGCAGGAACTGGACGAAAACCCGCGCGCGCGATCGGCGCGGCTGCGCATGGCTGAACGGCTTGATGCGCCCGCCGGTGCCGCGCCAAAGGATGAACTGGGCCTTCCGGCCCTTGCGATGGACAAAAAGAGGTAGAACAGTCATGCGAAGTCTCTTGTATCTGTGCACGGCCTTGTCAGTGATCGCGCTGGCCGCATGGGCTTATCGCGAGAACCATCTGACGCAGCAGGCGATGAATGAGCGCCGCAGTCTGGAGCGCGAAATCGCGGCACTGGATGAGGCAATCAGCATCCAGCGCGCGGAGTGGGCCTATCTCAATCGTCCCGACCGTTTGCGCGATCTGGTCGACGTGAATTTCGCGGAACTCAAGCTGGTGCCGCTGACCGGCGCGCATTTTGGTGAGATCGGGCAGATCGTTTACCCGCTGCCCGTTCCGCGGGCCGTGATTACGGATGCGGTGGATATGTATGGGGCCGGCACGGCTGTTCCGGTGGCCTTGGGCTTTGGCGAGGAGCCGCCGCTATGATCCGCACCCCTCTGCGTCCGCTTGCGCGGATTCTCGCCGCCCGCGCGACAGGCGAAAATCCCGACCATATCGAGCAGGAAAACCGCAGGCTGCGTCAGGAGGCGGCGCGCGACCGCGCACGCAACCGTGCCGAAGGTCGGCTTGTGGTGCTGGCGCTGGTCTTTATGTCGGCTTTCGTGATCCTTGGCGCGCGGATGGGGCTTCTGGCGGCCACCACCCCGGTCGAACTTGCACGCGGTGTCAGCGAGAATATCTCTAGCGCGCGGGCTGATATTGTTGATCGCCATGGCCGGGTACTGGCGACGAATCTGGCAACCCATGCGCTGTATGCAGAAACCCGGCGCATGGTTGATCCGGCGCGTGCCGCGCGGGAACTCGCGCGCATTTTCCCCGATATCGACGGTGAGCGTATGGAAGCGCGCTTTACCGATCCCAATCGCCGCTTCATCTGGATCCGCACAAGTCTGTCGCCTGAACAGGTGCAGGCTGTGCATGATATCGGCGAGCCGGGGTTGCTCTTTGGCTCGCGCGAGATGCGGCTTTATCCCAACGGGCGCATGGCCGCGCATGTGCTGGGCGGGGCCAGCTTCGGCCAGCAGGGGGTGCGCGCGGCGGAAGTGATCGGCACGGCCGGGGCAGAACTGTTCTTCGAGGACCGTTTGCGCGACCCGGCACAGGTGGACACACCGCTCAAGCTGTCGCTTGACCTGACCGTTCAGGCGGCTGTGACCGAAGTGCTCGAAGGCGGCAAGCAGATGCTGAACGCGCGCGGCGCAACAGCGGTCTTGATGGATGTCTTCACTGGTGAAGTGATCAGCCTTGTTTCCCTGCCTGATTTCGACCCCAATAACCGCCCCTTGCCCCCCACCGAGGGCGAGCCCGCCGACAGCCCGCTCTTCAATCGCGCGGTGCAGGGCTACTATGAGTTGGGCTCGGTGATGAAGGCCTTCGCTGTGGCGCAGGGGCTCGATGAGGGGACGGTGACCCCGGAGTCGATCATCGATACGCGCGGCCCGCTGACATTCGGCCGATTCCGCATCCGCGATTTCCGAAACTACGGTCCGCAGCTTTCGGTCAAGGATGTGATGGTCAAATCCTCCAATATCGGCACTGCAAGGATCATGCAGCCTATCGGTGCGGAGCGTCAGCAGGAGTTCTTGCGCAAATTCGGGTTTCTTGACACGATGCCGCTCGAACTCGCCGAGGCCGCCCGCGCCCGCCCGTTGCTGCCAGCGCGCTGGTCCGATCTGTCGGTGATGACGATTTCCTATGGTCATGGCTTGTCGACCAGCCCGCTCGCACTTGCTGCGGGCTATGCAACGCTCGTCAATGGCGGATATCGTGTCACGCCCACCTTGCTGAAAACCGAGACTTTGCAGCCTGGACCGCAGGTCATCTCGGCGCGCACATCGGCACAGAAACGCCTGATGTTGCATCAGGTCGTCCAGGAGGGCACGGCGTCCTTCGCACGGATCCCGGGCTATCCCGTGGGCGGCAAGACCGGGTCCGCCGACAAGCCCAACCCGCGCGGGGGCGGCTACAAGAAGGATGCGGTGCTGGCGACTTTCGCGAGTGTCTTCCCCGCCCATGAGCCGCGTTATGTTCTGATTGTCACGCTGGACGAGCCCGTCGACACCACGGGGCCAGAGCCGCGCCGCACCGCGGGCTGGACCGCTGTGCCGGTTTCGGCGGAAATCACCCGCCGCGTGGGCCCGCTTCTTGGCTTGCGCCCGGTTTCGCTGGATAAGGCCAACGAACGGCTTGCACAGGGCCATTGAAGACCCGCGCCATTCTGGAGTAACAGGCCCTATCTTTTTCGCCGTCAGGAGTGCCACTGCGTGACCGACCAGCCCCCCCGCCCGCTCTCGGCGCTCGGCCTCAGCCCATCAAGGGGCGGTAATGTTACGGTCACAGGGCTGGCCATCGACAGCCGTGCCGCCCGCGAGGGTGCGCTCTTTGCCGCGCTTCCGGGCAGCCGAGTCCATGGGGCGGAATTCATCACCTATGCGCTGCGCATGGGCGCGGCCGCCGTGCTGACCGACCGCGAAGGCGCCGAGATCGCGGCCGAGGTGCTGGCGAATTCGGCTGCGGCACTGGTTCTGGCCGAAGATCCGCGCGCCGCATTGGCCGGGGCGGCTGCGCTGTGGTTTGGCGCACAGCCCGCCACGATGGTTGCGGTGACCGGAACCAATGGCAAGACTTCGGTCGCGAGCTTCGCGCGCCAGATCTGGACGCAACTGGGCCATGAGGCGGCCAATATCGGCACCACGGGCATCGAGGGCGCGTTCTCCGCGCCGCTTGCCCATACGACCCCCGATCCCATCACGTTGCATCGCCTGCTCGCTGAGATGGCGCAGGCAGGTGTCACCCATGCCGCGATGGAGGCATCATCACATGGGCTGGAGCAGCGGCGTCTCGATGGGGTGGGCCTGACGGCTGCCGCTTTCACCAATCTGAGCCAGGATCATCTGGATTATCACCTGACGATGGAGGCTTATCTCTCGGCCAAGGCGCAGCTTTTCGAGCGTGTTCTGCCGGATGATGGCGTCGCGGTTGTGAATATGGATGACCCGGCGGGGCCGGATATCCTGAGCATCGCCGAGGCGCGCGGGCAGGGCACCTTGACGATCGGCCATGCCGAGGAGAGCGATCTGCGCATCCTCAATCAGCGCTACGATTCCGCGGGCCAGACGCTGCGCTTTTCCTATGCCGGACGCATCTATCAGGAGCATTTGCCCTTGATCGGCGGGTTTCAGGCCGAAAACGTGTTGGCCGCGGTCGGTCTGGCCCTCGCCTGCGGGGCCGAAATGCCAGAGATTGCCATGCGCCTGCCGCGCCTGGAAGGGGTGCGCGGGCGCATGCAGCTGGCAGGCACGCGCTCCAATGGAGCGCCGGTATTTGTCGATTATGCCCATACGCCTGCGGCGCTGGAAGTGACGCTGAAGGCGCTGCGCCCGCATGTCATGGGTCGGCTGATCGTGGTTTTCGGGGCCGGGGGGGACCGCGACAAGGGCAAGCGCCCGTTGATGGGGCGCGCGGCGGCTGAGCATGCCGATATCGCCTATGTCACGGACGATAATCCGCGATCCGAAGACCCTGCGATGATCCGCACCGCGATTCTGGAGGGCTGCCCGGAGGCGAATGAGGTCGCCGACAGAGCTGAAGCGATTCTGCGCGCGGTTGATGCGCTGGCACCAGGAGATGCGCTCCTGATCGCGGGCAAGGGACATGAGACGGGCCAGATTGTTGGCGATACGGTCTATCCTTTCGATGATGTCGAGCAGGCTTCCGTGGCGATTGCCGCGCTGGAGGCACGGGCATGACGCTCTGGACCGCCTCTGACGCAGCCCGCGCCACAGGCGGGCAGGTGACCTGTGACTGGGTCGCGCAGGGCATATCCATCGACACGCGCAGCTTGCAGCCGGGTGATCTGTTCATCGCGCTGAAAGCCGCGCGCGACGGGCATGAATTCGTAACCCAAGCGCTTGAAAAAGGGGCGGCGGCAGCGCTCGTTTCTTATCGCCCGCCCGGGGTTGCCGCAGATGCGCCGCTTCTGATCGTGGCTGACGTGATGGAGGCGCTGGCTGCCTTGGGCGCGGCAGGCCGTGCCCGCGCGCGGGCGAAGGTCATCGCGGTGACAGGCTCCGCGGGCAAGACCTCGACCAAGGAGATGCTGCGCGAAATGTTGGCGGATTTCGGTCGCACCCATGCTGCAGAGGCCAGTTTCAACAACCATTGGGGCGTTCCGATCACACTCGCCCGGCTCGACCCGGACGCTGATTTCGCCGTGATCGAGATCGGCATGAACCACCCCGGCGAAATCGCGCCGCTGGCGAAGATGGCGCGCCCGCATGTCGCGCTGATCACCACCATCGCACCGGCGCATCTTGAAGCCTTTGATGACATCGACGGGATCGCGCATGAAAAAGCGAGCATCTTCAGCGGTCTGGAGGGGAATGCTCATGCGGTTTATCCAGCTGATCTGCCCACGAGCCCGATCCTCGACGCTGCCGCAAAAGCCAGCGGGGCCAGCTGCCTGCCTTTCGGGGCACACGCAGAACAGGTGCGGCTGCATGACATGACCCAGACGGACGCCGCGCTGGTGATGCGTGCTCAGGTGGGGCAGTTGCGGCTGGCGGTGCGGCTGGCCAATTCCGGCGCGCATTTCGGGATGAACGCGCTGGCCTGTCTGGCAGTGGCCGAAGCGCTGGGGCTTGATCTTCCGCGCGCGGCACTGGGTCTGGGGCGCTGGCAGCCGCCCGCTGGGCGTGGTCAACGTCAGCGGATTACGCTCGACCCAGTCGAAGACCTGAGCTTTACGTTGATCGATGACGCGTTCAACGCCAACCCGGCGTCACTGGAAGCGGCATTACGCATGCTGGTGGGGCTGACGCTCGGGCAGGGTGCTGGTAGCCGCCCGCCGCGCCGCATCGCCATTCTGGGCGATATGCTCGAACTGGGGCCGCAGGAGCACGCCCTGCATGCCGCGATCGCCGATTTGCCGGTGATGGCCGAAATCGATCTGGTACATTGCGTAGGTCCGCGCATGGCCGCCCTGCATGAACGACTTCCCGCGCGCAAACGTGGCAAGCATGTGGCGCAGGTGGATGAACTTCTGGAGCATTCGAAGAACCTGGTTTCTCCGGGTGACATCATTCTGGTCAAGGGCTCGAAATCGAGTTTCGTGTCGCGCATGGTCGAAAGACTGCGCGCGCTCGATGCGACGCCAAGGTAGGGTAAGGATAAGCTTTCCATGTTCTTCTGGTTGACAGAATTCGCCGATACAGTGCCGGGGCTGAACCTGTTTCGCTACATCACCTTCCGGGCGGGGGCTGCGTTTTTCACAGCGCTGGTTTTCGGCTTCATCTTCGGAAAACCCTTGATCAACATGCTGCGCAAGCGGCAGACCAATGGCCAGCCCATCCGTGAAGATGGCCCCGAAAGCCATCTGCTGACCAAGACCGGCACCCCGACGATGGGAGGGCTTTTGATCCTCTCGGCGCTGACGGTGGCCACTCTGCTCTGGGCGCGGCTTGACAATCCCTATGTCTGGATCGTGCTTCTGGTCACGGTCGGTTTCGGCCTGATCGGCTTTGCTGATGATCTGGCGAAAGTGTCCAAGGGTAATGTCAAAGGCGTCCCCGCGCGCATGCGGTTGTTGCTCGGTGCGCTGATCGGGCTTAGTGCGGGGGCCGCATCCATGTATCTGCACCCACCGGGCCTGACCGGGCAACTGGCGGTTCCGGTCTTCAAGGAAGTGCTGATCAATATGGGCTGGTTTTTCATCCCCTTCGCAGCTTTCGTCATCCTGGGCGCGGCAAATTCTGTCAACCTGACCGATGGTCTCGACGGGCTGGCGATCATGCCGGTGATGATCGCAGGCGGCACGCTGGGTGTGATCGCCTATGCTGTGGGCCGCGTCGATTTTACGTCTTATCTCGATGTGCATTATGTCCCCGGAGCGGGGGAGCTGTTAATCTTTACCGCCGCGCTGGCGGGCGGCGGTTTGGGCTTTCTGTGGTATAATGCCCCGCCCGCAGCGGTGTTCATGGGCGATACCGGCTCGCTGGCGCTTGGGGGCGCGCTTGGGGCCATCGCGGTCGTCATCAAGCACGAGATCGTGCTTGGCATTGTCGGCGGCATTTTCGTGGTCGAGACGCTCTCAGTGGTGATCCAGGTGCTGTATTACAAACGCACTGGCAAGCGGGTCTTTCTGATGGCCCCGATCCACCATCATTTCGAGAAGAAGGGCTGGGCCGAACCGCAGATCGTGATCCGGTTCTGGATCATCGCCCTGGTTCTGGCACTCATCGGTCTTGCAACACTGAAGATCCGCTGATCTTCATATTCGTGCGCAAAATACTCTGGGGATAGGGGGGGCAGAGCCCCCCCGGACGCCTCTATTTCAGAGTGGCACAGAAGTCCTGGATCCGCGTGCAGGCCTCGCGCAAGGCATCATCCGAGGTCGCATAGCTCACCCGGAAACAAGGCGATGTGCCAAACGCTGCGCCGAAGACCACGGCGACGCCCTTTTCCTCCAGCAGCGCGGTCGCGAAGGCTTCGTCATCCGCTATTTTCGCGCCCCCCGCTGACGTCTTGCCGATACACCCCGCGATGGACGGATAGACGTAGAACGCCCCTTCCGGCACTGGGCAGATCACACCTTCTGCGGCGTTCAACATGCCCACCACCAGATCGCGCCGGCGCTGGAACAGTGCGTTATTGGTCGCGATATAGTCCTGGGGGCCAGTCAGTGCCTCAACTGCGGCCCATTGGCTCACAGAGCAGGGGTTCGAGGTCGATTGCGACTGGATCTTGCCCATCGCCTTGATGATCTCGACCGGGCCCGCCGCATAGCCGATCCGCCAGCCCGTCATCGCATAGGCCTTGGATACTCCATTGACGGTCAGTGTCCGGTCATAGAGGGCCGGCTCGACCTGTGCAGGCGTGCAGAATTTGAAATCATCATAGACGAGGTGCTCATACATGTCGTCCGACATCACCCAGACATGGCTGTGGCGCAGCAGGACATCAGTCAGCGCCTTCAGCTCGTCCCAGGTGTAGCCCGCACCGGTGGGGTTGGACGGCGAATTGAAGATCAGCCATTTGGTCTTCGGGGTGATCGCCGCTTCCAGCGCTTCGGGCGTCAGCTTGTAGGCGGTCTCGGCCGTCGCCGCTGCGATGACAGGCTCACCGCCCGCGAGTAGCACCATATCGGGGTAGCTGACCCAATAGGGCGCGGGAATCACCACCTCATCGCCTGGATTCAGCGTGGCCATCAGCGCGTTGTAGAGCACCTGCTTGCCGCCAGTGCCCACAGTCACCTGCGCGGGGGTATAGTCCAGCCCGTTATCGCGCTTGAACTTAGCGCAGATGGCTTTTTTCAACTCCGGGATGCCGTCGACGGGGGTATATTTCGTTTTCCCCGCATCAATCGCCGCTTTTGCGGCATCCTTGATATTGGCGGGCGTGTCAAAGTCAGGTTCACCGGCGCCGAGGCCAATGACATCCTTGCCCGCAGCTTTCAGCTCTGCGGCCTTGGTGGTCACCGCGATCGTCGGTGACGGCTTGACGCGGGACAGCGTGTCGGAAAGGAAGGCCATAGGGAGAACTCCAGTTTGTAACTCGGGCGGGTTTTTCATATGGTGCAGCCACAAGTCGTTCAAGCATAATCAAATCCTGAGAGGCGTGATATGACGGAAACAACAGCGAGCACCGATTGGTATTCGGGTGATCATGCGACATTCGGGGACCGGCTGACCGCCGCGCGTGAAGCGCAGGGCCTCGATCAGGCGACATTGGCGCGCAGGCTGGGGGTCAAGCTCAAGACCATAGAGGGTTGGGAGAATGACAGCTCCGAGCCGCGCGCAAACAAGCTGCAGATGGTTGCTGGACTGCTGAACGTGTCGATTCGCTGGCTTTTGACTGGTGAAGGCGAAGGGCTTTCAGAGCCTGCGACCGAAGAGGAGCTGGCCGCCGATGCCGCAGCGTTGCTTGCCGATTTACGAAATATGCGCCAGCAGATGACGCAGATGACAACTCGGATCGGGCGCGCGGAAAAGCGCCTGCGGGTGCTGATGAAAGAGGTGTTATGATGACAGAGCTGACTCCAGAAGAGGCACGTCTGAAGAAATTGCGCATGCGTTCGTGGCGGCGTGGCATGAAAGAGATGGATCTTATTCTTGGCCCCTATGCAGATGCGCAACTCGCAGGCTTTGCGCCTGAGATGCTTGATGCCTATGAGCAGATGCTCGATGAAAATGATCAAGATCTGTATCTCTGGGTGACAGGCGCGAAACCCTGCCCCGAGCGGCTTGCCGCGATGGTGCGTCAGATCGGACAAGCGATCGGGGTCGAAAATCGCGCCTGAAACCAGCTGCGTTAACAGGTTTTTTGTCTTTCGCTGCCATTTTGACGTAAATTTGGTCAGGAATGGAGCGTTCAGTGACAGTTCAACAGAGTATCGAGCATTCTCTCAAAGGGGAGTTTCTGACGCGCTACCTTGATAACGTGGCGCTTCTCGAACGCCTCCATCGATTGATGCTTGACGTGATCAAGGACGAATTCGAGCGGCTGGGGATCGTCGATATCAACCCGGTTCAGGCATTGTTGCTGTTCAACATTGGCGAGAACGAAGTAACTGCGGGCGAATTGAAGTCACGGGGCTACTATCAGGGCTCCAATGTGTCCTACAACCTCAAGAAGCTTGTTGAACTCGGCTATATGCATCATCAACGCTGCGCTGTTGACCGGCGCTCTGTGCGGGTGCGACTGACCCCGAAAGGGCTGGACGTGCATGGTAGGATCGCTGAGCTCTTCGCCCGCCATGCCGAAAACCTGCATTCCAGCGATATCATCGAATTCGCAACTCTCGACACAGTTGCGCGCGCCTTGCGGCGTATCGAGCGCTATTGGGGCGACCAGATCCGCTATATCTACTAATTCCGGGCGGATGAGGGCGCTTACCTGACGGCGTCTTTGGTCAAGTATCGCGGCTCTGCTGGCCTTTGCCCGTCTAGGGTAAGATAACAGCCTGAACTGAGTTTTTGCAGTATTCTCGCGCAAATATGGGTCGCATCAGTTTCGGAGCCGTCGCAGGCGCAGTCAGCGAAAGGGTGGCGAATACAGCAGGCCACCTTGCGTCCATTGCGCGTTCAGTCCGCGCGACAGGCCAATCGGTGTCTGATCCCCGATTGTACCGGCGAAGAGCTCTCCGTAATTTCCGACTGATGCGATCGCTCGTGCCGCCCAGTGATTGTCGAGCCCAAGAAGCTCGCCAAAGCCGCCTTCACGCCCCAGCAATCGGCTTACCTCGGGGTTCGTGCTGCTGGCTTGCAGTTCTTCGACATTGGCAGAAGTCACGCCAAGTTCTTCTGCCGCGATCAGCGCAAACAATGTCCAGCGCACGATATCGGCCCAGTTGTCATCATCATGGCGCACGACAGGGCCAAGTGGCTCTTTAGAGATCACTTCGGGCAGTATGACATGATCGCCAGCCTCTGCAAATCCCGCACGCCCCGAAGCGAGCGCAGAAATATCAGTCGAATAGGCATTGCAGTCACCGGCCAGATAGCGCTCCACCGCCTGCCGCGATGTCTCTACATGAACAGCGGTGTAAGTCATGGCATTTGCCCGGAAATAATCTTCCAGGTTCAGCGCGGACGTCGTGTCTGCCTCGACACAGATCACTGCCTCGTCAAGTTCAAGCGCCGAGCTTATGCCAAGGGCGCGCCGGATCAAAAAACCCTGGCCGTCATAATAACTCGTGCCCAAAAAGGTCAGTTCCTCGGCCACATCGCGTTGAAAGGTCCAGGTTGTGCTGCGCGCCAGGACATCAACATCACCCGCCCTCAGTGCCGTAAAACGGTCTTGCGTGCCAAGCGCCTCAAATACGACCGCGGCCGGATCGCCCAGCACAGCCGCCGCCAACGCCCTGCAGAAGCCGACATCGAAGCCCTGCCAGTTCCCGCTTGCATCCTGCGCGCCAAAGCCCACGCGCCCTGTATGCGATCCACAAACCAGATTGCCCCGCGCGATCACGGCATCACGCACGGATTGCCCGGAAACCCCTGCACCATGGAACGCTGCCATGACACAGATACTGTAGAACAGCGGAGTTTTCATATTGGCCTCTCTGGTATCGCCGCCTTTCTGGCGGTCTGTCCTGCTTGCCCAAGCAATCTACATGCCTGTCCCGATTTTTGAATAGCCCTGTTTTGCGCGCGAGGGTCAAGCATGTATTCGTCCCAAAAGAGTATGGGCCCTGATCGGCAAGCCTGTAGATTGCATCACATTTGCCTCGGCGGCCGTGTTGACAACTGCTGCAGTAAAGGCCAGTTTGCTTGGCACAGACGGGGGCGTCCATGCGTGACATGGGCTGAGAAGCACCCTTTGAACCTGAACCAGATCATGCTGGCGTAGGGAGTCTGCGATGCGACAGGGTGTGGTCCGGTTTGGTCCAACTGTCACAGCGCGTCTCCTCGCGAGCACGGGGGAGAGATATGATGATCGCAGCCGGTAACAATCTGGGCAAGATGCGTGCTACTGCGCCGCTCGTGCACAACATTACCAACTATGTGGCGATGAATTTCATGGCGAATGTTTTGCTTGCGGTGGGCGCGTCACCCGCAATGGTGCATGCGCGCGAGGAAGTGGCGGAGTTCGCCGCACTGGCACAGGCGCTGAGTGTCAATATCGGCACGGCAGACCCGGAATGGGGCGCGGCGATGCTGGATGCGGCTCGTGTGATGAATGACCATGCGCGGCCTTGGGTTTTCGATCCCGTTGGCGTCGCCGCGACGCGTTTCCGCCAGTCGCTTTCGAAGGACCTGCTGGCGCTCAGGCCGACCGTCATCCGCGGGAATGCCTCCGAGATCCTGACTCTGGCGGGCATGACCGGGCGCGCGCGCGGCGTGGATGCGGGCGACAGTGTCGACGCAGCCATCGACGCCGCGACCGCGCTCGCGCAATCGACGGGCAGGGTGGTCGCTGTGTCTGGTCCGGTGGATTATGTCACCGATGGCACGCAGTCCTATCGGGTTTCAAACGGTCATCCGCTGATGACAAAGGTGACGGTCATGGGCTGCTCGCTCAACAGTGTGATCGCGGCTTTTTGTGTCGGCCAGCCTGTTCTGGAGGCCACTGCAGCAGCGCTTGCAAGCTACGGTCTCGCGGGTGAGGCGGCTGCGCGTATCGCCAACGGGCCGGGCAGTTTTCAGCCGGCATTTCTGGATGCGCTGGCCGCGCAGACCCCGGAGGCGCTGTCCGAGGGCGCAAGGATAAACCGGGCATGATGGGGCCGATTTATGCGATCACTGACCCTGACGCGCCTCGTGATGTCGTAGATCAGGCACTTGCGGCAGCGCGGGGCGGGGCATGGGCTGTGCAGTTGCGCGACAAGCTGGTGTCAGATGCTGATCTCGTCGCTGTGGCCCTCAGGCTGCACGCGCTGTTGCGTCCGCTTGGGGTGAAGCTGATCATCAATGACCGGCTAGAGGTCGCGCAGGCTGCAGATGCGGATGGTCTGCATATCGGGCAGGGCGACGGTGCGCCCGAGGTCGCGCGCACCCGGCTCGGCGCGGGCAAGCTGCTCGGGCTGTCGGTCGAGGCCCGTGCCCAATGCGCCGCGATCCCGGATTGTATAGACTATATCGGCGTCGGGCCGGTGCGCGCGACGGCCACGAAACCCGATCATGCGCCGCCGCTTGGCATGGAGGGGCTGGCCGCGATCATCGCGCAAGCTCGCATCCCGGCCTTTGCCATTGGCGGTATCGGCGCAGGTGATGCGCCCGCACTCAAGCACGCGGGCGCCATTGGCATGGCCGTAGTTACAGCAATTTCCCGCGCGCCAGACCCTGAAGCGGCCACACGGGCGCTTCGCGATGAATGGAGCGAAGCATGATCCCGAACATACTTTCCATAGCCGGGTCTGATCCTTCCGGCGGGGCTGGCATTCAGGCCGATATCAAGGCGATCTCGGCCTGTGGCGGCTATGCCATGGCGGCCGTAACAGCGCTCACGGTGCAAAACACCGTTGGGGTGCGCGATGTGCAGATGATCGCCCCCGATTTCATCGCCGCCCAGATCCTGGCGCTGCGCGACGATATCCGTATCGATGCGGTCAAGATCGGCATGCTTGGGACCGCTGCGATCATCGAGAAGGTCGCGCAGGCGCTGGAGGGGCTGGAGGTGCCCATCGTGCTCGACCCTGTGATGGTCGCCAAGGGCGGCGACCGGCTTTTGCAGTCGGATGCGGTCGCGGCCCTGCGCGCGCTTTTGCCGCGCGCCAGCGTGATCACACCAAATCTGCCCGAAGCTGCCGACCTTCTGGGCGAGGCTGAGGCCTCAACCCTTGCAGCCATGGAGGCACAGGCGCGCGCGCTTCTCGCCTTAGGCGTGGGGGCAGTGGTGCTCAAGGGCGGCCATCTCGCAGGGCCAGTCAGCCCCGATTTGCTGGCCGGGATACAGGGCTTCACATGGCTGCAGGGGCCGCGCTTTGCCACTGACAAGACCCACGGCACTGGCTGCACGCTGTCTTCGGCACTCGCCACTTTTCTTGGCCGCGGGCTGCCCATGCCGCACGCCGTCGCGCGCGCCAAAGCCTATGTCGCTGACGCTATTTCCGGGGCCGATATGCTCGATGTCGGCCGCGGCCATGGTCCGACCCATCATTTCCATGCCTTGAAAGACAAATCATGACCTTCACGCAAACTGTCATCGCGCAGACATCCGATCTCTGCGCAGCCATCCGTGCAATGCCCTTCAACCGAGAACTTGCCACCGGGACGCTCGCGCCAGCGGTATTTCGGCATTACATGATCCAGGACGCGCATTACCTCGAAGGGTTCGCGCGCGCCCTCGCGCTTACGAGCGCGCGTGCGCCCGATGCCGATGCCGTGCGCCAGCTTGCACAATCGGCCGCAGGCGCAATCGCTGTCGAGCGGCAGATGCATGATCATTATCTCGGTCGGTTCGGGGTTACGGCGGCCGAATTTGCCGCAACCCCGCGCAGTCCAGCGTGTGATCAGTATGTCACTTTCCTGATCGCCACTGCCGCGACCAAAAGCCCTGCGATTTCGCTTGCCGCGCTCTTGCCCTGTTTCTGGGTCTACCGCGATGTCGGGCATGACATCGCCGCGCATGTTGTCGCAGAAAACCCTTATCAAGAGTGGATCGACACATATTCGGGACCCGCTTTCGACGCCTCGGTCACTGCCGCATGCGTGTTGGCCGATCGTATGGCCGCGCAGGCAAGCGCACAGGAGCGCGCGCAGATGGAGACGCATTTCGCCCGCAGCACATTGATGGAATGGATGTTCTGGGACAGCGCCTATCACCAGCGCAGCTGGCCCGATCCGCTCGCGTGATCACAATGCGCTAGGTTTGCGCGCGACGCCCATGTAAAGGATCGCGGTCAGGGGCAGGCGACCAAATGTCAGATCACCGCGCCGCGTGATCCCGCGCGGGCCCAGCCCGGTGAACCGCCCCGGAACCAGCCCGGCGAATTGCAGCCCCTTGCGCAGCTCGGCGGGTTTGATGAACATTGCCGGGTCATGCGTGCCTCTGGGCAGAAGCCGCAGGATATCCTCGGCCATTGTGATGGTCGCAAGCCGCGCCAGCGGGTTGCGGTTGATCGTGTCGAACAGGAATAGCCCGCCGGGGCGCAGCACGCGGGCAGTTTCGGCCAGCACCTGCGCCAGATCGCGCACATGTTCCAGGACATCGACGCAGACGACAGCATCGAAGCTGGCATCCGAATAGGGCAAAGCCTCGCCCATGCCTGTGTCATAGCGGATGTCGCGCCCGTGTGCTTGCGCATGGGCGCGCGCGGCGGCGATGGCCTCGGCGGCGGGGTCGATGCCCGTCACGCGCGCGCCACGATCATCGAGCGCCTCGGCCATGAACCCGCCCGCGCAGCCCAGATCAAGCACCTCGCGACCGGTCCAGTCGATCTCGCGGTCCATCCAGGACAGCCGCCCCGGCACAAGGTTCTTGAGCGTGCGCACCCAACGGATTTCGTCGGACCACCACTTGTCGGCCACCTCGTCGTAAATACTCAGATCATTGCGCATCTTGGTGTCTCCGGGCGATTTTGGGCAGGACATACGGCACGCGGGCACGATATCGGGCGAACCGCGCGCCATAGCGCGCGGCAAAACGGCGTTCCTTCAGGCGCGGGGCGAGTAGGCAATATGCCGTATAGCTGATCGCAAGGGCCAGTTGATCGGGCGTCCAGACCGGCACTGTCCAGAGCGTCAGCGCGAAGGCCACATAGATCGGCTGGCGGATCACGCGAAACAGGCCCAAGCTTGGCATGTCGGGAAAGCGCGGGGCGATCCGTGCCATCAGGGACATCCAGCCAAGCGCGCCGGATTGCACTTCAGCGCCCGCGTCGAAGCTGGCCTTGATCAGCAACAGCCATGCGCTGGCATAGGCCATGCAGATCACCCAGAAAACTGCTCCCTCGGCTTGCCACCAGATGATCCCCGATGGCGTCCAGAGCGCAAATAGCGCCAGAAGCTGCAGCGACGCGATCAGCGCATAGGTCGTAGTCGCGAGTGTCGCGCCATGCGGGCCGGGGATCAGCCGGGTAAGCAGGCGGCTCCCCGGTCCGGTGAGCAGAAGCGAGTGGGCGAGCGGGAATTGCGCGATCAGCGCGGCATTCGCGATCCATGCCCAAGGCTGCGGGACACGCCCGAAGCTTGCGCTCATGCCAAAGAACATGGCCGCGATCATGGCCAGAACCGCGGCGGCGAAGATCAGATGCGTTGCAAGCCCAAGGCTCAGGGCAAGTGCGATGCGCCCTGGTCCAGGCGCGGGGCGCATCGCCGCTGTGATCAGCCGCAGCAAACCGGCGACGCGGGGATCATCGCGCATGTGCTGGCCCTGTTATTGCCGCAGCTATCGCAGCTCCGCTCTGGAACGCGTGTTCGGCGCGCGCGCCGAGACACCAGTCGCCGCCAAGATAGAGATTTGTCGCGCGGTCACTTAGATACGGCGCACCGAGTGGCCGGATGGTTTGCGCATAGCGCCAGCGATGGGCGCGGAGGTGCAACGCGGTTTGCGGTTGAGTGCCGATGACATCGCACAGAAGCGGAAGCATCTGCGCCGCGATGTCTTCAGGGCTGTTTTCCAGATACTGCGCCGAAAACTTTGGCCCGGCCTGCGCGACCCAAGTCACGGCTGCAGTCCTGCGCCCCAGCTTGCTGCTGTCCTGCGCAATCCACGCGAGCGGATGGTCGGGGTCCGAACGCTGCGAAAAAGGACGCGGGCTGCCCGGTGGAAAAGCAGCCATCAGGGTCAGGCAGGGGCGCATTTCGACCTCAGTCAGCGCACCCGCGAGTGGATGCGTGGGGCCAAGCAGCTGCAGAGCCTGTGGCGCAGGTATGGTCAGCACAAGGCGCTGCGCCTGAAACGCTTCGCCAGGGCTTGAGAGCATCCAGCGCCGGTCGCGATAGGCAAGGGCCGTGATCTCGATCCCCTGACGCAGATCCAGCCCTTCGGCCAGCCGGCGCGGGAGCTGCGACATTCCCGGCACGCCCACCAGTCCGCCATCCTGATCCCATGCGGCGGCACCTGTGTCACGCATCAGCGTTGCGAAAGCGGCGTTTTGCGCGGGCAAGACCTGAGCCCCGTGATCGAAGCTGATCTCGCCAATTTCCAGCGTGACGCGACGGGTGGCCATGCGCCCGCCAATCCCGCGCCCCTTGTCGAGCACGATGACTGTGCCGCCAGCCTGCGCCAGTGCACGAGCGCAGCTGATCCCCGCAATTCCGGACCCTATCACGATACTGTCCGCTGCGCGCTTCATCTGCCGGCTCTCTGTATCCACGTGTGGCAGTGGAAGTATCGCCCCGAAGCCTGCCGTCAATTGACGAACTGCCGCACTGCCCCAGATTGATGCGCGCGACAGACCGGGACCAGAAGGAGCGCCCATGACCCCAGACCCGCTGGACCGGGCCACGATCGAGGAGATCGTCGAGATGGCGTTGAGCGACCACATCGCCTTCGCGCACATCCGTGCCCTGCACGGATTGCAGCCCGATCAGGTCAAGGCGCTGATGCGTGCCGAGCTGAAACCCGGCAGTTACCGCGCCTGGCGCAAACGGGTGCGGGCGCTGGGCACCCGCCGCGCCGTCTACAAATGAGCGCCGATCCACATCCCTGGGCGCGGACGCTGGAGGGGCTTCATGCGCAAGCCTGGGCGCGGCTGGGGCGCGGCGTGCATGATCGCCACGCAACCGCCCGCCATCCAACACTTGCCACAGTGAGCGCGGAGGGCAGGCCGCAAGCGCGCACAGTGGTCCTGCGCGGCGTAGAGCGGGGGAGCGCGACCCTGCAGGTTTACACGGATCTGCAGTCGGCCAAGGTCGCAGAGCTGCGCGCCTCGCCCTTCGCGGCGGTGCATGTCTGGGACAGCGGCGCGCATCTGCAGATCAGGCTTCAGGCCGAAGTCACGATCCTCAGCGGGGTCGCGTCCGCCGCGATCTGGGCACAACTGCCCCAACATGGTCGCAGCGCCTATGGTAGTGCTCCTGCGCCTGGAGCGCCTGTGCCTGCGGCGCTGGATTATTCCAAGACACCTGACCCATCGGCCTTTGCCATCCTCAGCCTTGCGGTCACGGAGGTGGACCTGCTGCATCTGGGCACGGATCATCGCCGTGCGCGGTTTCGTCGCGCCTCTGGTTGGTCGGGGGAGTGGCTTGTGCCTTGATCTTCTGCCTGATGGGGGTTGCGCGGTGGGCGCGACTTGCGCATGGTGAAGAAGTCAGGAAAACCCGGAGAATGCGATGTCCTCGACCAAAGTTCAGACGGATCAAGCCGCATTGCGGGAGTTGCTGGAGCGCGATGAGACGGATATGAGCGTGGTCTTTTCCGACCCGCATCTTCCAGACAATCCGATGATCTTTGTCAGCGACGAATTTCAGGCACAGACAGGCTACAGTGTCGAAGAAGCCGTCGGGCGCAATTGCCGCTTTCTGCAAGGACCGGACACCAGCCCGCATGCCATCGATGCGATCCGCCGCGCGCTGCGCGCCGAAACGCGCTTCACCATCGACATCCTGAACTATCGCAAGGATGGAACGGCTTTTGTGAACCGGTTGCGGATCCGGCCCATTTATGACGCGCAGGGGCGGCTTTTGTTTTTCGCAGGCGCGCAGAACCCGGTCTGAGATCAGTGGCTCAGTGGTCGGCGCGCGACCAGATAGGGGTTTTGCGCGTAGGCGCCGAAGATCTCGTCCGCGACGAGCTCCAGACCGGCCTGATCCAGCGCTTGCAACACCTCTGCACGGCCAAGCATTTGTGTTGCCGGGAAAAGACCGAGAACGCGCAAGATTCTGAAAAACAGGCGCAGGCTTGTTCTGATTTCGGCGAAGCACCACACTTTGCAGATCAGCACCCCGCCTGGGCGCAGACTGGCCGCGATGTCGTGCAAGAGGGTCGGCATGTCATCGACCAGATGCAGCAGATTGAAAGCGCAGATCGCATCGAACGGCGCATCGCGCAAGGCGTCACGGGCTTCGGCGACGCGAAAACTGACCCTCTCTGCCCCGGGTTTGGCGCTTGCGATGCGGATCATCTCGGGGGAGAAATCCGTGGCGATCCATTCCGCGACGCCCGGCGCCAGACGAATGCCCGTGCCGCCCGTCCCGCAACCGAGCTCCAGCACGCGGTCGGTCGTGGTCAGCCGGGCCGCTGTGGCCGTCAGCATCGCCTCATAGGCAGGGACATCCTTGAGCGGGCGCGCGGCGTAGCGCTCCGCGATGCGGTCCCAGAATTTCCTGTGGCGATCTGTAGCGATGGGAAAACCTCTGATCCGCGTGTCAGACCCTCCATGCCATTAACGTTCCACCGATGCGAGGGCGGATTGATGCGATTATGACGAATTGCCCCAGCGGTCAGAAACATCGCTTGCACTTTCGCGCAGGATTGTCGCAGGTGGTGACATGACGCGCAGGAGGAATGACGCGATATGGTGAGGGTGGCCATCAACGGCTTCGGTCGGATCGGACGGACTGTGCTGCGGGCATGGTTGCAGGGGCATTGGCCGGATATCGAAATCGTCGCGATCAACGATATCGCCACCGCGGAAGATTGCGCCTACCTGTTCGAATATGACAGCGTCTATGGTCCGCTGGGCACGGACGTGCGGCTGTCAGAGGGCATGTTGCAGATCGGCGAGCGGGGCCTGCGCCTGACGCATGCGGCAGATCTGTCAACGCTGGATCTGTCGGATATCGATCTGGTCATGGAATGCACCGGCCGCGCGGATACCGTACCGGTTGCGCGGCGGGGGTTGCGCGCGGGCGCGCGACGGGTGCTCATTTCCGGCCCTTCGGAGGCTGCGGAAATCACGCTGGTGCTTGGCGCGAATGATGATCAACTCACGCCCGATCACACGCTGATTTCGAATGCGTCCTGCACCACGAATGCGCTCGCGCCATTGGCGAAATTGATCAACGCCCACTGGGGCATCGAGACAGGGTTCATGACGACAGTGCATTGCTACACTGGCAGCCAGCCTACGGTCGACGCCCCGCGCGGCGATCCGGCGCGCTCGCGGGCGGCCGCGCTGTCGATGGTGCCGACAACAACGAGCGCGCAGGTCTTGCTTGAGCGCGTCCTGCCGGAGTTGGAGGGCCGTCTGCTTGGTGCCGCGATCAGGGTTCCGACGGCCTCTGTCTCAGCTGTTGATCTGGCCGTCACCTTGCGCAGTCAGGTGACGATCGAGGTCGTGAACGCTGCCTTTCAGGACGCGGGCGGGGTGATCGGCTGGACAGCGCGGCCCCTTGTCTCGGTCGATTTGCGGGCGCGGTCCGAAAGCATCGTAATGGCACTTCCCGAGACCCGACTGACAAGGGCAGGCATGCTGCGTGTGTTCGGATGGTATGACAATGAATGGGGGTTTTCCTGTCGTATGCTGGATATGGCGCGGCGAATTTCTGGGGTGTGATCATGAATTCCCCTTGCAATTCATCCGCGCAACCGCCATCTTCATCGAGCGACGTTACCTCTATCGACCACTGTTCTCCGCTTCGGCTACAGTCACTTCGATCTTGCAATGACTGAGCCGGGCTGCCGCATGTCGTGGGCAGCATAAATATTAGGAGACTTCACATGGCCACTGGCACAGTGAAATGGTTCAACGCAACCAAAGGTTTTGGCTTCATTCAACCCGATGGCGGTTCCAAGGACGTTTTCGTTCATATTTCCGCTGTTGAGCGCGCTGGCCTGCGCGGTCTGGACGACGGTCAGAAAGTGACCTTCGATCTGGAAAAAGGTCGCGACGGTCGCGAATCCGCCAGCAATCTCTCGCTGGCCTGAAGCAAAACTCCCTGATTGCAGGGATCTTGTGTTTGAAGATTTGAGGTCGCCCAAATTTTGGGCGGCTTTTTTGCTTCTACTGGTCGGAGCTCGGTTTGACGGGCCGTGGCTTTGGACATCATCGCCAGATGCGCTACAGTTCACGACATGACACATCATGATCAGGCAATCGAGCCAGGGCTTTCGCCCTTCGTGCTTGCGACTGACCTCGACGGAACATTCCTCGGTGGCTCGCAAGATGACAGAAAAACGCTATATGATTGGCTGCGCGCACAGAGAAAGACAGCCCATCTGATCTTCGTGACAGGGCGCGATCCGCAGTTCATTGCGCAGCTCTGCGCCACAGGCGATGTTCCTGCTCCGTCTTATGTGATTGGCGACGTCGGCACCACTATCGCGCGCTTTCACGATGGACAAGTCGAGCCGATTGCCCGGCTGGAAGCTCCGATCAAGCGTCTCTGGGAGGGGATGGCGGATCCGGTGCGCACGCGGTTGGCAAGTATTCGTGGCCTGTGGTTGCAATCTGCCCCATTCCGCCATCGCTTGTCATATCAATATGACGACCGCTTCAACCCCGATACGTTGCAAGTTCTGGAAGGTCTCGGGGTAGATGTGCTCGATTCGCATGGCTGTTTCATCGATATTTTGCCCAAGGGGATCAGCAAGGGGCCCTCGCTCCTACGTCTGCTGGCAGAGTTGAAACTGCCACAGGACAAGGTACTTGTGGCAGGCGATACGCTCAATGATCTGTCGATGTTCCAGACTGGTCTGCACGGCGCCGTCGTGGGCGGGGCTGAGCCTGAACTTCTCGCGGCCACACGCGCATTGCCGCTCAGTTATCACTGCAGCCGCATCGGCGCGGGGGGGATACTCGAAGCCATCGCCGCCCATGACCTGCATCCCAATGTTCCGGAGGTCTCGGCATGAAATCCGATCTTGTCATCGTCTATCATCGCCAACCCTATGAGGAAGTTGAGACAGATGAGGGCATTGTCTTTCGTGAAAATTCCAGCCCCAACGGGATCGTGCCGACACTGAAAGGTTTTCTGGGCGGCGCCAGTCACGGCGCTTGGGTCGCCTGGAAGGAAGCTGAGGACACATCTAATCCGGGTTTCGAGCCAGTGGTGGAAATCTCGGACAGTTTCGGGACGTACTCCGTCAGTCGCCTGCCGCTGACGAAAGAGCAGGTGCGCAGCTTTTATCATGTGACTTCGAAAGAAGCCTTCTGGCCGATCCTGCATGGGTTCAAGGAACGCTATAATTATGACCCGGTCGACTGGCCGACGTTCCGTCATGTCAACTGGGCCTTCGCCGAAGCGGCGGCCGAACAGGCGACCGAGGACGCGGTGATCTGGGTGCATGACTACAATCTCTGGCTGGTGCCGGCATATCTGCGCCAACTCAAGCCCAATGCAACGATCTGCTTCTTCCACCACACGCCTTTTCCCGGCCCGGATATGTTCAATGTCCTGCCTTGGCGCGGCGAGATCGTGGAAAGCCTGCTGAACTGCGATTCTGTGGGTTTCCACATCCCGCGTTACGCGCAGAACTTCGCAGCTGTCGCACGCTCTCTGACCGGTGCGCGGTTGATCGAGGATCAGGACACTCCCGCCGCACTCTCGGCGACTGGGGTGGCCCTGAATGACCGGGTGACTCCGCTGACGCTGGAGCACAAGGGCGCGCGGGTCGCAATCCATACAAGCCCGGTCGGCGTGAATTTTGACTATATCCAGAGCCTTGCGCACGCGCCGGAGGTGCAAGCGCGGATTGCTAATATCCGGGCGGATCTGGCGGAGTGCAAACTGTGTCTCTCTGTCTCGCGTACCGATTATACCAAGGGAAATATCGAACAGCTCGAAGCATTTGAGCGGCTCTTGCGGCGTCGCCCGGAATTACGCGGCAAGGTTCGTCTGATGCTCGTTTCCGTGGGCGCAAACCGCAATATGACGGCTTATGCCGAAGTGCAGGAGCGTATCGAGACGCTGACAGGGCGCATCAATGGCAGCTATGGCAGTCTCGAATGGCAGCCTGTCGCGCTGATCAGTCAAGCGATTCCACTCGCGCAGCTGGTTGCCTATTACGGGGCTGCGGATTTTGCGTCGATCACGCCCTTGGCGGATGGATTGAATCTGGTGGCTTCGGAATTCTGCGCCGCGCGCAGTCCCGACAATCCCGGCGCGCTGATCCTGTCCGAGTTTGCAGGCTGCGCGGTTCTCCTCGAAGGTGCGATCCCGGTCAATCCGTTCTCTCATGCATCAATGGATGCGGCACTCGATCAGGCGCTGGCGATGTCGCGCGAAGAGCAAGATGCGCGGATGGACGCGCTTCAGCGTTCGGCACGGCGCTGGGATATCGGGGCTTGGACCGAGGCGGAAATGGCCCATTTCGACGCTCTGCGCGCCGCGCGGGCAACACCATCGGATGCGCGTCCTGCTGCTTGAAACCTGGTTCCCAAGTATCGCAGCCTTGCCCCCGCGCGCCCGGGGGTGAGGGGAGAGGGGGGGGACGGGAGAAGGGGGGGGAGGTGCGTTGCGCCTGTCCTCAGCCGTTTTTGCGGGTAGTCTCTAATTTCTTCATC
>REBU01000058.1 GCA_007692585.1 Paracoccaceae bacterium
AACCCCTCTTTCCAGGTTGAAAACCTGGCGTCCTAACCGATAGACGAACGGGCCAGCGCTGCGTTGAGACGGCTTTTATTCAAAGCGACTTGGCAGCGCAAGAGGGCAATATGCGTTTTCAGGAAAAGCGGATGAATTTTCTTCCCTCATGGCCGAGCAGCATCTTCAATGCGAAGCTGCAGGCTGCGGCGTCCCTGCCAATGGTTTAGCTCTATCCGGCCCGCGACGTGCAGGCTTTGACCTTGTGATGTTGTAAAAAGCGGGCCCAGGTCGCTTTCAAATGCACCAAAGGCAATTCCGTCCAGGCTTGCCCCCTGACCGTCCGAGAGACGCGCTCGAAGATGCGTCTCGCCAATCCTGCGAACCGACTGGATGCGCATATCCGGAAAGGCAAAGCGTGGCGCCGGCGCCGCGGCGCCAAACGGGCCAGCGGCTTCCAGCAACTCCACCAATTCGACTGTTACTGCAGATGGCATCAGCACACTGTCAATCCGCAGAGTCTGTGCGCCCGTTCGGGCTGCGCCCTGTGCGTCAAGCAGGGCGTCCAGCCGTGACATCGCGGCCTCCAGCTTGTCGCGCGCAACACTCAGGCCGGCAGCCATTTTGTGTCCGCCGCCTTTTTCCAACAGGCCTTCGCGAACGAGCCGTTGTACGGCCGCGCCGAGGTCAATACCGGGCACAGAGCGACCAGAGCCTTTGCCCGCATCACCTTCAAAACCGATCACCACTGCCGGGCGATTGCACGCTTCTTTCAGCCGTGCCGCAGCAATTCCGATCACTCCGGGGTGCCAGCCGTCCCCGGCAGCCCAGACCAACCCGCCCTCCATGCCGCGGGTCTCGGCCTGCGCCAAGGCGCTGGCGCGCACGCCAGCTTCGATCTCACGGCGCTCCGCATTCAGGCGTTCCAGCTTTTCGGCGAGCGCTTCGGCCTCGACCGGATCATCGCAGGCCAGCAGGCGGGCGCCGAGATCCGCAGCCCCGATGCGCCCTCCCGCGTTGACGCGTGGTCCCAGTACGAAGCCCAGGTGATAGGCGGCGGGCGGGACATCCAGTCGTGCCACATCCGCAAGCGCACGCAATCCGATGCGTTGGCGGCTGGCCATCACCCGAAGGCCCTGCCGAACAAAGGCGCGGTTCACGCCGATCAGGGGCGCGACATCCGCGACCGTGGCCAGTGCCACAAGATCGAGCAGTCCCATCAGATCCGGCCCGGTTTGCCCGCTGACACGCAACTGGCGATTGGCCTCGACCAACATCAGAAAAACGACGGCGGCTGCGCAGAGATGACCCAGATCGCCGCTTTCGTCCTGTCTGTTGGGATTGACCACCGCCAGCGCTGCAGGCAAGGTTTCTTCGCCCAGATGGTGATCGAGGACGATGACATCTGCGCCTTCGGCCGCGTCAATCGGCGCATGGCTGAGCGTGCCGCAATCGACGCAGATGATCAGATCATGCACAGAGGCCAGGGCCGCCATCGCGGGCGCGTTGGGGCCGTATCCTTCGTCGATCCGGTCTGGGATATACAGCGTGGCTTGGCGTCCCATTGCGCGCAGCCAGCAGATCAGCAGCGCTGCAGATGCGCCGCCATCGACATCGTAATCAGCGAAAATGGCAATCTTTTCGGAATGCTGCACAGCTTGCAGAAACCGCGCGCTTGCCGTTTCCATGTCGTGCAGGCTGCGAGGGTCTGGCAAGAGATCGCGCAAGGCTGGTGCGAGATAGGCTTGCGCCTGATCGGGCAAGACCCCCATGCGCGCCAGCACCGCGCAGACCGCAGGGGGCAGGTCCGCCGCCTGTGCAATCGCTTCGGACAGACGCGCTTGTGCAGGCTGCGGCCCCTGCCAGCGACGCCCAAGGGCCGAAGCCTCGACCCCCAGAAATGCGGGCAACTCATGCATCGCAACGTCCCCTGACCTTGTTGCAGAGTTGAGCCTGCACCAGCTGCGTCTTGCTTAGCATACTCATGTCAGCCCTTCGGCCGGACTTTCGGCCTGTTCAGACAGGGGTGCGATACTTGATCCGCCGCACTGATCCGGTTTTCGAGCGCATGATCAGCGTGTCCATCGTCACCCAGCCCGGCTCGGTCTTGATGCCGCGCACGATGGAGCCGTCGGTGACGCCGGTCGCCGCGAAAACCACATCGCCCGTGACCATTTCATCGCGGGTATAGACCTTCTCAAGATCCTCGATCCCGGCGCGCCGCGCACGGGCGATTTCATCGTCATTGCGGAACATAAGCTTGCCCAGCATCTGCCCGCCCATGCATTTCAGCGCCGCTGCCGCCAGTACCCCTTCGGGCGCGCCGCCGGACCCCATATACATGTCGATCCCTGTCAGGCCCGGTTCGGCGCAATGAATGACACCGGCCACATCGCCATCCATGATCAGCCGGATCGCCGCCCCGGTCGAGCGCAGATCGGCAATCATTTCCTCATGGCGAGGGCGCTCGAGCACGCAGACCGAGATATCCTCGGGTGCGCAGCCCTTGGCCTTTGCCAGCGCGCGGACGCGCTCGGCGGGGCTCATCTCCATTGTCACGGTGCCGGGCGCGAAACCGGGACCGATGGCAAGCTTGTCCATATAGACGTCAGGCGCATGCAGCATCGTGCCGCGCGGGGCCATGGCGATGACGGTCAGCGCGTTGGGGAAATCCTTGGCGGTCAGCGTCGTGCCTTCGAGCGGGTCAAGCGCGATATCGACCGCAGGGCCGTTGCCGGTGCCGACTTCCTCTCCGATATAGAGCATGGGCGCTTCATCGCGTTCACCTTCGCCGATGACGACGCAGCCCTGAATGTCGAGCATGTTGAGCTGGCGGCGCATCGCATCCACTGCCGCCTGATCGGCGGCTTTCTCATCCCCGCGCCCGATCAGCTTCGCCGAAGCGAGGGCAGCGGCTTCGGTCACACGGGCGAGACCGAGCGAGAGCATGCGATCATGAAATTCCGGCGGCGCGATGGTCATGGTCTGTCCCTTTGTTCTGAATATGCCCTGCTTTTAGCGGCACAGGGGCGGGTGGCACAAGGCAAACTCCGGCATGTCAGCGCAAACGCGCAAGCAGGCGCGGGCTGCGATCAGTCTTCCTCAATGGCCATCGCCACCGGATCGCCCAGAACCACGCCGGTCCTGATCGCCAGCGCGATGGCATGGTCAATCGCGTCGCGGGTGGTCTTGTGGGTGATGATCAGCACCGGTGCGCGCGTGTCCTGATGGCCATATTGGCGCATCCGGTTGATCGAAACCCCGGCATTGCCCAGCGCTTCGGCGACTTTCGCCAGCGCGCCGGGCTTGTCGAGAAGCCCCATGCGCAGATACCACGGCTTGGAGCCCATCGCCTTGGCGGAAATGGCGTGTTCCAGTGTTACGGCGGGCTGGCCGAAGACCGGCAGCCGGAAGCCGCGCGCGATGTCGATGACATCGCCGATCACCGCGCTGGCTGTCGGCCCTTCACCCGCACCGGGACCGCGCAGGATGACCTGCTCGATCGCGTCGCCTTCGATCACCACCATATTCGTGCCGCCCTTGAGCTGGCCCAGCGGACTGTCAGCAGGCACCAGACAGGGCGTCATGGATTGCTCCAACCCCCGGCCCGACATTTGCGCCACACCCAGAAGCTTGATGCGCAGCCCCAGATCCGCTGCGGCGCGAATATCCTCGATGGAGATGCGCTCGATCCCTTCGAGGCTGATCGCGTCGAAATCCGGGCGGGTGCCGAAGGCGATGGCACTGAGCAGCGTCAGTTTATGCGCCGCATCAATCCCGCCCACATCCAGTGTGGGATCCGCCTCAAGATACCCAAGCTGGTTGGCTTCTTCAAAGACTGTCTCATAAGGCAGGCCCGAATCCTCCATCCGGGTCAGGATGTAATTGCAGGTGCCGTTCATGACGCCCTTGATGCGCGTGATCCGGTTGCCCGCCAGCCCCTCGGTCAGCGCCTTGATCACCGGGATGCCGCCTGCCACGGCCGCTTCGAAACGCAGGGCAACCGCCTGCGCTTCGGCGGCTTCGGCGAGCGCTTGTCCATGGATCGCAAGCAGCGCCTTGTTGGCTGAGACGACATGTTTGCCCGCCGCGATGGCCGCTTCGGTCAGCGCCTTCGCAGGGCCGTTCTCGCCGCCCATCAGCTCGACCACCAGATCGACATCGGCGCGCCGCGCAAGGGCGACCGGATCATCTTCCCAGTCATAGCCAGAGATATCGATCCCGCGATTGCGGCTGCGCGAGCGGGCCGATACGGCCACGATCTCGACTGCGCGTCCGGCACGGCGGGTGATCAGATCCGCATTGGTCTGCACGATGCGTACCAGCCCTGTGCCGACCGTTCCAAGACCCGCAATTCCGAGGCGTAAAGGGGATGTCATGGCAAGGGCTCCGTCTGAGGGTCGTCTGGCGGCCCTGTTAGCGACTTGCGCCCCGGCTTGCAACGCGGCTTATGCCTGTTGCAAGCCGCTCAGCCCCCGAGCTTCGCCGCATCGCGCGCCAGCGCCTCGCGCGTGGCACTCCGGCGATACCAGAGCGTGATCGCGGTCGACGTGAGCACGATAAACAGCGAATAGAGGATGGGGATCAGCAAGACCTCTTGCTGCATCGCGCTGGTGAAGCTCAGCGTGATCACGAGCACGGCCAGCGGGCCGTTCTGGATGCCCGTCTCCAGGCTGATGGTGCGGGCGCGGTTGCTGTCCTGTCCGAGCCCGCGCGCCACCCAATAGCCGAAAAGCATACCAATCAGCCCGATGCCGATCGTCGCCATGTAGATCGGCGCGCCGGTTTCCAGCAGCAGCTGATAGTTGCGTGGCACCCAGCTGGCGATCAGAAACAGGATCACGACGACGCCCATGAAAGAGCCGATCAGCTCGATGGTCGCCCCGATATTGGGATTAAGTTTGCGCAGCACCATGCCCAGAAGCGTTGGCACCAGCAGCACGACAAGGATCTGCGCGACATTGGCGGGCGGAATCGCGAAATCGCCTGAAACCCCGGCAAGCCCCCCGTAAAAGCTCAGCAAGAGCGGCACCATCGCGACAGCGATGATGGTCGAGACGGTTGTCATCATGATCGATAGCGCCAGCACGCCTTTGGAGAAATAGGCGAAAATATTCGAAGTGGTGCCCCCCGGCATGCAGGCGATCAACAGCAGCCCCACCACCAGCGCAGGCGGCAAGCCGAGGCTGATCGCCAGCAGGAAGCCGATGAACGGCATCACGGCAAACTGGCTGAGCAGGCCCACGAGGATGCCCTTGGGCTTGCGAAAGGCGATCAGAAAATCGCGCGGTGTCATGCTCGCCCCCATGCCGAGCATGATCACCATCATCATCACACCCAACAGGGTGGTTTCAAGTTCGGTCAGCATGGTTACACACTCCTGCCAGATTCATCGCGCGCTTCTGCCTTCAGGTCTTTGCGCAGGATTTTCCCGATGGGGGATTTCGGCAATTCATCACGGATCACCACCGATTTCGGCACCTTGTAGGCGGCCAGATATTTGCGGCAATGCGCGATCACATCGGCCTTGGTGATCGTGTCGGGCGCATCAGGGTTCTGGACGACATAGGCGCGCACGGCCTCGCCCGTGCCTGCATCAGGCACACCGATCACCGCAGCTTCCAGCACGGCGTCCATTTTCGACAGGCAATCCTCGACCTCGTTGGGATAGACATTGAAGCCCGAGACGAGCACCATGTCCTTCTTGCGGTCCACGATGCGCAGGAAACCCGCCTCATCCATCACGGCGACATCACCCGTAAAGACCCAGCCATTCTGCAGAGTCTTTGCGGTCTCCTCCGGGCGGTTCCAATAGCCGCGCATGACCTGCGGGCCCTTGACCAGCAACTCGCCGGGCTTGCCGGGATCGACAGGTTCGGCGTCATCATCGACCAGCGCGACATCGGTGCCCGGCACCGGCACCCCGATTGAACCCGCGCGCACGGGCTGGTCGAGCGGATTGAAACTGACCAGCGGCGCCGTCTCGGTCAGCCCGTAGCCTTCGGCGATGCGTGTGCCGGTGATCTGCTGCCAGCGCTCCGCCACCGCCAGATGCAACGAAGTCCCGCCCGCAATCGCGGCTTTCAGATGTTTGGGCGGGTAGGCCGCGAACCATTCCTCATTCATCAGCCCGTTGAACAGCGTATTGACGCCTGTGATCCATGTGACCGGATAATTCTCCAGCGCGCGCTGGATATTCTGCACGGGCCGGGGCGAGGGCACGAGGATATTGCGCGCACCCAGATCAAAGAAGGTCATCAGATTGGCTGTAAACGCGAAGATATGATAGAGCGGCAGCGCTGTCAGCACCACATCCTCGCCCGTCATGTGCCGTCCGCCCATCGCCTTGACCTGCGCAAGATTGGCGAGAATATTGCCATGCGTCAGCATCGCCGCCTTGGCCACGCCCGTTGTCCCGCCGGTATATTGCAACAGCGCCAGATCCTCGGGGCCGAGCTGGTCCCAATCCGTGACCCTGGCCGCGCCTTGGCCCAGCTTCAGCGCCTGACGGATGCGCAGCACCGGCACCTGCAGCGCGGGCACAGGCGGCAGGCTGCGGGACCAGAGCTTCTGCACGCCGCGCACGATCATCTCTGGCAGGCGCGGGAAGAATTCCGGCACGCCTGCAAGGACGACATGGCGGATGCCGGTCTGGGGGATGACCTCGGCCAGCTTGTCGGTGAACATATCCGAGATCACCAACACTTCGGCGCCGCTGTCGCGAAACTGGTGAACCATCTCAGGGGCGGTATAGAGCGGGTTGGTGTTGACCAGAACGCAGCCGGCCTTGAACACCCCAAAGGCCGCGACCGGATAGGCCAGTCCATTGGGCAGTTGCACCGCCACACGCGCCCCTGGTGTCAGGCCGCAGTGATGGCGCAGATAGGATGCGAAGGCATCCGACATTGCCCCCAGTTGACCGTAACTGAGCGTCCCATTCATCCCGTTGGGCACCACGCAGGTGAAGGCGCGGCGCTTGGCGTGGCGCTGCGTGGTGTCCGAGATCAGATGCGCCAGCGATGTATGCGCATGATCAGGTAACTCTGGCGCAATCTCTGTGCCATAGGCCGCCAACCACGGGCGTGGCTTAATTTCTGTCACGACAAACCTCCCCCCCGCGTCCCATCGCGGGTCTCCGGGGTCCACCATTCCCCAGCGCAGGCGCTACGACAAGCCCTGACGTGACGCGCGCTGTCGAAATAACCTTGCGTCAGAACGTGCCGCGCGCCTTGCGCGGGCTAGAGGCCGAAGCTGGAGAAGGGCAGATACCGCACCAATGTGCCGGGCGTGATCCGGGTCGCGCCATCGGGCAGTTCGACCAGCCCATCGGCCCAGCTCAGCCCGCTGATCCGGCCAGAGCCTTCAGAGGCAAAGACCTCGACCGCGCCGTGATCATTGCGCTTCGCGCGCAGAAATTCGCGCCGCCCGGCTTTCTTGGATTTGTTGAAATTCGCCGGCAGCTCGACACCAAGCGGCACGCGCCAGCCGCTTCCCGCCATGTGCGACAATGCCGGATAGCCAAAGACCAGCGTGCAGACAAAGGCGGCAACCGGGTTGCCCGGCAGGCCCAGCACAGGAACGCCCCGCCATAGCGCCAGCGCCAGCGGACGCCCCGGTTTCAGGGCAATGCGCCAGCTGCTCAGGTGACCTTCCTCGCGCAACAGGCGCGAGACATGATCCTCATCGCCCGCAGACGCCCCGCCAGAGGTCAGGATCACATCGCATTGCGCAGCACCCAGGTCGAGCTGTGCGCGGATCCGTGCGGCCTGATCGGGCACATGGCCCAGATCGACCGGCGCATGGCCCCAGCGCCGCGCGATTTCCAGCAGCATCGGACGATTGGCGTCATAGATCTGATGCGCGGCAGCGGGGCTTTCAGGATCGCCGAGCAGCTCGTCCCCGGTCGAAAGCACCCCCACGCGCAGCCGGTGATGGACGCGGATCTGTCCGGCCCCCAGCGCCGAAGCAAGCGCCAGATCCGGGGCCGTCAGCACCCGGCCGCGCGGCAGAAAAGCCGCTCCCGCGACGATATCCTCGCCGGCTTTGCGCGTGTTGATGCGCGGCTTCACCGGCCCGTCAAAGGCCACGCGCGCGCCGTCTGTCGCGCAATCTTCTTCCAGCACGACCGTATCGACACCTTCGGGCAGGATTGCGCCGGTCAGGATGCGGATCGCATGACCGGAGGGCAGGGGGGCGTCATGGGGCTGGCCGGCCGCCGCACGCCCAGCCGCCAGCGGCAAGGTGTAGGGCCCATTGCCTGCGAGGCTGGCATGGGCAAAGCCATAGCCATCGACGGCGGAATTGGGCGCGGGGGGATTGCTGCGCTGCGCTGCGAGGTCTTCGGCCAGCACACGCCCGCCCGCGTCGCGCGTCGCGACCTGTTCGGTGGCCGTCAGCGCAGGCAAGGTGTCGCGCAGCCGCGCCAATGCGGCATCCACCGGGATCCAGTCCACCCCTTGCGGCATGGCGAAACAGTCATTGCGCAGCCGGGGCGGGGTCAGCGCGGGCGCATCGAGCGCTTGCAAGAGCACCTCGCCATGGCCTGCGCCAAGGATCCAACCCTCTTCGCGCAAGGTGTCGCGCGGGGCAGGGGCTTGCATCAGCTTCGTCAGTTCGGTGCCGTGGAAAGCGCGCGCCAGCAGATCGACCTGCGCCGCGTCCTTGCAGGCATAGCCCTCGGCTGCTTTTACAGCGCGGTCGATCAGCGTCAGATAGGTTTCGGCCAAGACAACGGGGGCTTGCGCGTCTTCCATCGGCCAGACCGCCAGATCGGCCGCGAATTCCGCGCGCAGCCGCGCCAGATGGGCCTGCCCGAGCAGGCTTTGCGAGCCGACCGAACCCGTGGTGTAAAGCTTCCACATCGGATGCGCGCCCGCGCATAGGGTCTCGGTCTGGCGCAGCTCGGCCAGCCCATGCCCGTCGCGCAGCCGCCCCTTGGCAGGCAGATCGGGCAGGTCGAGATGGTCCGGCCTGCCCCAGAACGGCCCCAGACCGGGGAAATGGCGGTTGATCTCGGCGGCAACCTGAAAGCGATTGTTGCGGTTTTTCGCGTCATCCTCGATCCGCGCGGCCAGCCAGTCCCAGACGGCCAGTGCTTCGGCGTGACCGGTCAGACGCTGGGCGAAACCGGCGGGGAAGCCAAAGCCGATATCGAAGCTGACGAGCAGGCGCTCGCCTGCCTCCAGTGTCGCGCGGATTGCTGCGCGCAGATGCGCCATTGCGTCCGCGCGTGTGGCCAGGTTGACGGGCGGCCCCGCGCCAACGCCCGCACTGCCGATCCAGATCGAATCCGCGCCGCGCTTGGGCGTCGAATTGGCCGACCAATCCACGACCAGAACACGGTCGAAACGCGTCATGCCGAAAGCCCCAGATCGCGCAGGATGAACGCGGCGATGGCCTTGGTGTCATCAAGCGCCAGCACCGGCTGCGCCAGCCCGTCAAGCGGGCTGTCCGAGGCCACCGCGCGGATCGTGGCATTGTCCCGCGCCAGCACATCGCGCCCGGTGGCGCGGCGATGCGCCTCGACCTTGGGGTGGTCGGCGCGCTTGTAGCCTTCGATCAGGACCAGATCGACAGGGCTGAGGCGCGCCAGCAGTTCGGCCAATGGCGGCTCGGGCGCGTCGCGCAGCTCATGCATCAGCGCCCAGCGATGGGGCGAGGACAACATCACCTCGCGCGCGCCCGCGAGCCGGTGGCGATGGGAATCGCGGCCCGGATGGTCGGTTTCTGTGTCATGATGGGCATGCTTGACGGTCGAGACACTCAGGCCGCGCGCCACCATCTCGGCGACGAGCCGCTCCATCAACGTGGTCTTGCCGGAGTTTTTCCAGCCGGTGACACCGTAGATCTTCATGCGGTTGCCGCCAGAGCTTCGGCGAGGGCGATATCCTCGGGCGTGTTGATATTGAAAAACGGGTCGAAGGGCACGGTGTCGAATTCGGCAATCCCCGCGCCATGCGTGTCAGTCCAGAGCACGACCTTGCGCAACCCGCCTTGCAGGGCGGCGCGCAGGTCATCGCGCAGGCGTACCGGCCAAAGCCCGAAAGTCGGGTGCCGCCAGAGCTTGGCGCCTTCGCGCGTCGCTGCAAGGGCCAGCCCCGAAGGCGTGGCGGCGGCCTGCAGGCGCGCGACCAGATCGCACGGGAAAAATGGCGTGTCAGCGGCGACCGAGACGACGGCCTCTGCCCCTTGCGCGGCGGCCCAGTCCAGTCCGGCCAGAACACCGGCCAGCGGGCCGGGCCAGTCGGGCAGGCTGTCAGGCGTGACCGGCAGGCCATATTCCGCAAACCGCGCCGCATCGCCGTTGGCATTGAGCACAATCGCGCCCACCTGCGGTGTCAGGCGGTCGATCACATGCCCCAGCAGCGGCTTGCCCGCGACCACGCGCAGGCCCTTGTCCCCGCCGCCCATGCGTGTCGCCTGACCGCCTGCAAGGATCACGCCCACCGGCGCGTTCATGCGTCAGCTCCCTTGCGACGGTGCTTGCGGTCTTCTTCCGGCACTGCGGTCAGATCCGCATCGCGGATCAGCCGCTCCTCGCCCGACAGACAGATGAACCGCTGCCCGCGCATCCGCCCGATCAGCGTCAGCCCGACCTGCCGCGCGATCTCGACCCCCCAGGCGGTGAAGCCCGAGCGCGAGGCCAGAACCGGGATGCCCATCTGCGCGGTCTTGATCACCATTTCCGAGGTCAGCCGCCCGGTCGTGTAGAGGATCTTGTCTGCGCCCCCGACACCATGTTGAAACATGTAGCCCGCGATCTTGTCGACGGCGTTATGGCGACCGACATCTTCCATATAGACCAGCATCTCGTCGCGCTGGCACAGGACCGTGCCATGGATCGCGCCGGCTTCCAGATAGAGCGAAGGCTGCGTGTTGACCTGCCGCGCCAGCGCATAGAGCCAGCTTGTGCGCAGCTCCGCCTGCGGCAGGGTCAGCCCTTCGAGCCCTTCCATCATGTCGCCAAAGACCGTGCCCACCGCACAGCCCGAGGTGCGGGTCTTCTTCTTGACCTTTTCCTCATAGCTGGTCTGGCGGGTGGTGCGGACGATCACGACCTCCAGCTCCTCGTCATACTCTACCGCCGTGACCTGATCATCGGGGCGCAGCATGCCCTGATTGCGCAGGAAACCCAGCGCCAGATATTCGGGATAGTCACCGATGGTCATGGCCGTGACGATTTCCTGCGCGTTGAGATAGATCGTCAGCGGGCGTTCTTCGACAACGCGCAGGCTCTGGCGCTGTCCGGTCTGGTCGTGCCCTTCCACCGCGCGGGTCAGACGCGGATGATGCGGATCGGGCAGATGCCTCGGCGGTGTTGTCATTGCGTTCTGGTCCTGTGAAAGGTTACAGACTAGAGGGCATATAACATGTGCATCAGGAAAGGGCAGGGTCATGTTGGGCTATATCTCGGCCTCAGGGCGCGGCGCGGCGGATCGTTTGCTGGCAGAGCTTGCGCGCGACCTGGATGCGCAGGGCGTGGCGCTGTCGGGTGTGGTGCAGTTCAACCGCGAAACCCGGCCCGACCGGCACTGCGACATGGATCTGCAGGTTCTGGGGCATGATCATACTGTGCGCATCAGTCAGGATCTGGGGCCCAATGCGCGCGGCTGCCGCCTGGATGCGCAAGGGCTGGTCGCGGCGGTCGCTCTGGTCGAGGCGGATCTCGCCCGTGCGCCAGAGCTTGCGCCAGAGCTGATGATCATCAACAAATTTGGCAAATCCGAAACCGAAGGGCGGGGCTTTCGCGACATCTTTGGCCAAGCGCTCGCCCTGGGGGTGCCAGTGCTCACAGCGGTCAATTCCGGCAATCTCGCAGGGTTTCTGGCGTTTGCGGGCGAGTTTGCTGAAGAAATCGAACCCGAAGCTGCGGCGCTGCGGGACTGGTCTGCGGCAATATTGTCCAAATCACGATACCGTAAGCCTTTGACATCGCGGCACGCTACATGAGAAGGTAGTAAACCTGAACACGATTGCAACCTGTGAGTGTCCATGTCTCCGGATCAAGACCTTGTGGCGCCCTGTGACCAAGCGCGACCCGAAACGCTCTGTGGCAAGCGGATCATATCCGCGCCACTGACGGCGCCGCCCCCTGAGATCCTGGACCGATTCAGTTTGTGCGGCTGGTCAGAAGACCAGGCATCGCTCCTTCGTGCGATGCTTGACGACCCAGATCTGTGGCGCTTCATGTATGAGGACTATCCCGGCGCGATCACCCTTGATGCGGCGCGCAGCATCATCGCGCTCTCGCGCGAAGCCAGTCGCCACACTGTGCGTGCCGTGCAATTCGACGGACAGATCATAGGTCAGGTCCGCATGCAATGGAGTGCGCAGCGCACCCCGCCGCAGTCGGGCGAACTCAGCTACTGGCTTGGCCGCGCCCATTGGGGGCAGAGGCTGGCCGCGCCGATGGTTGCGTTGTTTACCTGGCGCTGCCTGAGCATCTATCCTGCCCTGACGCGCATCACTGCGCGGGTGCATCGCGAAAATATCCCTTCGTTGAATGTCTTGAAGCGGCTGGGCTGGACCGTAATCGGGACACAAGGGGTCTGGATCAGCTGCGAACATGCGCGCGGTGACGCCCTTGATTGGCCGCAGCTGCACGACGCCCGTGCGCTGTCGCCATGACCGGGTTTTCTTCGCGTCGCGTGCTGTGCTGATCTTGCAACAGGTCTGTGGTCTTCCCACATAGAGGCTGAGGCCCAGCAGGGCATGTGCTGCGTGGCAGGCATGGACCGAACCGGGCGCTTATGATGGAGGGAAGACCCATGTCACTTGAAAAATTCACTGAACGCGCGCGCGGGTTCATCCAGGCCGCGCAGACCATCGCACTGCGCGAGGATCACCAGCGCCTGACGCCCGCGCATCTGCTCAAAGCTCTGCTGGATGACGATCAGGGCATGGCTGCCAATCTGATCCGCAACGCGGGTGGCGCGCCGGAGCGTGTGGCACAGGCGAATGATATCGCGCTGTCAAAAATCCCGCGCGTCTCGGGCGGCGAGGGTCAGGTCTATATGGACGGCCAGACCGCGAAAGTAATCGATCAGGCTGAGCAACTGGCCAAGAAGGCCGGCGACAGTTTCGTGCCCGTCGAGCGCTTGCTGACAGCGCTCGCGCTGGTGAAATCCGACGCCAAGGACGCGCTCGACGCAGGCACCGTCACGGCGCAGAAGCTGAATGCGGCGATCAACAACATCCGCAAGGGGCGCACGGCGGACAGTGCGTCAGCCGAAGATGGCTATGACGCGCTGAAGAAATACGCGCGCGATCTGACGCAAGCCGCGCGCGATGGCAAGATCGACCCGATCATCGGGCGCGATGATGAAATTCGCCGCGCGATGCAGGTGCTGTCGCGTCGGACCAAGAACAACCCGGTGCTGATCGGTGAGCCGGGCGTGGGCAAGACCGCGATTGCCGAAGGGCTGGCACTGCGCATCGTCAATGGTGATGTGCCCGAGAGCTTGCGCGACAAGAAGTTGATGGCGCTCGACATGGGCGCGCTGATCGCAGGTGCGAAATATCGCGGCGAATTCGAGGAACGGTTGAAAGCCATCCTGTCCGAAGTGACCAGTGCCGAAGGCGAGATCATTCTGTTCATCGACGAGATGCACACGCTGGTTGGCGCAGGCAAGTCCGAGGGCGCGATGGATGCGGCGAACCTCATCAAACCCGCGCTGGCACGCGGTGAATTGCATTGCGTGGGCGCGACGACGCTGGACGAATACCGCAAGCATGTTGAAAAGGACGCAGCACTGGCGCGGCGCTTCCAGCCGGTCCTGGTGTCCGAGCCGACGGTCGAGGACACGATCTCGATCCTGCGCGGCATCAAGGAAAAATATGAGCTGCACCACGGCGTTCGCATCAGCGACAGCGCTCTGGTCGCTGCCGCGACGCTCTCGCATCGCTATATCACGGACCGGTTTCTGCCCGACAAGGCCATCGACCTGATGGACGAGGCCGCGTCGCGCCTGCGGATGGAAGTCGACAGCAAGCCCGAAGAACTGGACGCGCTCGACCGCGATATCTTGCAAAAGCAGATCGAGGCCGAAGCCCTGCGCAAGGAAGATGACGCTGCGAGCCGTGACCGTCTGGCGTCGCTGGAGAAGGAGCTGTCAGACGTCATGCAGCGCAGCGCCGAGATGACCGCCGCGTGGCAGTCCGAACGCGACAAGCTGGAAGAAGCGCGCAAGATCAAGGAAGACCTCGACCGCGCGCGCATCGATCTGGAAAATGCCAAGCGTGTGGGCGATTTCGCCAATGCCGGGCGGCTGCAATATGGCGACATTCCGGAATTGGAGCGCAAGCTGGCAGAGGCCGAAGCGCGCGAGGCCGAGAAGATGGTATCGGATGCCGTGCGCCCTGAGCAGATCGCGGAAGTGGTTGAACGCTGGACGGGGATTCCGACGACCAAGATGCTCGAAGGCGAGCGCGAGAAGCTCTTGCGGATGGAAGACGAGTTGCACAAGCGCGTCGTCGGGCAAGATGAAGCAATCCGCGCCGTCGCCAATGCGGTTCGCCGCGCGCGGGCGGGTCTGAATGACGAGAACCGTCCCTTGGGCAGTTTCCTCTTCCTCGGGCCGACGGGTGTGGGCAAGACGGAGCTGACCAAGGCCGTGGCACAATACCTGTTCGATGACGACCAGGCGATGGTGCGCATCGACATGTCGGAATTCATGGAGAAACATTCCGTCGCCCGCCTGATCGGCGCGCCTCCGGGCTATGTTGGCTATGAGGAAGGTGGCGTGCTGACCGAAGCCGTGCGCCGCAGGCCCTATCAGGTGGTCCTGTTCGACGAGGTCGAAAAGGCGCATCCCGAGGTGTTCAATGTGCTGTTGCAGGTGCTCGATGACGGGCAGTTGACCGACAGTCACGGGCGGACGGTCGATTTCAAGCAGACGCTGATCATCCTGACCTCGAACCTTGGCAGCCACGCGCTGAGCCGGATGCAGGAGGGCGCGGATCGTGCCTCGGTCAAGGCCGAGGTGATGGAAGCCGTGCGCGCGCATTTCCGGCCTGAGTTCCTCAACCGGCTGGATGAGACCGTGATCTTCGACCGGCTGTCGCGCGGCAATATGGATGCGATTGTCGATATCCAGATGGCACGGCTTCTCAAGCGCCTGCTGGCGCGCAAGATCACGCTGGAGATGGACGAGGCCGCGCGCACATGGATGGCCGACAAGGGCTATGATCCGGTCTATGGCGCGCGTCCGCTCAAGCGCGTGATCCAGCGCTATCTGCAGGATCCGCTCGCGCAGATGCTGCTGTCAGGCGATGTGCTCGATGGGGCAGAGGTTCAGATCAGCGCAGGGCCGGGCGGTCTGATCATCAATGGCGAGAGCTTCGCGGATGACGATGACGCGCCTCGCATGAAGCTGGTGCATTGATACGCCGCGGCCCCGGAGCGATCCGGGGCCGCGTTTTTCCGCGTGTTGCCGTATTTTCGCCCAAGACCCGGTCTAGGCAGATCAGAACCCCTGATGACGGGGCGAAGCTGCTTCGAGGTAGGTGATGCGGGTGCCGTTGGTTTTGTTGGGGTTTTCCCTGATTGCCATCGCTCTGGGCGGGCTGATGCCCGAGCTTGAGCTTGTCGCGATCTTCGGTGTGTTCACAGCGGCCGGCGCAGTCATCTTGCTGCTTGCCGCGCTCCTGCGCCTTGCATTGGCGCGCGTATCACCCGGCTTTGATTCTGAGCGCGATACTTCTCGCCCGGTAGTGGTGCTCGACGGCTCAAATGTCATGCATTGGAAAGATGGCAAGCCCGATCTGCAGCCTGTGCGAGACGTGATCGCGGATCTGGCGCAGCGCGGCTATCGCGCGGGCGTCGTGTTCGACGCCAATGCAGGCTACAAACTTGAAGGGCGCTACCGCCACCATCAGGTTCTGGCGCGCCAATTGGGCTTGCCACAAAACCGTGTGATGGTTGTCAACAAAGGCGAAGTCGCAGATGAGATGGTGCTGCGCGTAGCGCAGGATTTCGGGGCGCGGGTGGTGTCGAATGACCGTTTTCGCGACTGGCGTGATGATTTTCCGCAAGTGGCGGAACCGGGGTTCCTGATTTCAGGCCGCTACCGGCAAGGTGCTTTGCAGCTCGATTTGTAGAACCCGGCGCCGCGCTAAGCGCGCGGCACCGGGTCTTGGGTTATTCTCCGATGGCGATGCCTTCGCGGCGTGGATCCGCGCCGCCGCGCAGGCCATCACCCAGCGAGATCGCATGCAGCCCGGAGGTCAGTGCGGTCACATTGGTCTGGAAACCCAGGTCCTGCAGCGGCTCCACGAGGTCCTCTGCCCATGTCCCGGCCTCGATCTGATAGGTGCCGAAGCTGTTGACCAGATGCGGCATGGACACAGCGTCCTGCACATCCATTCCCCAATCGAGATGGGCGATGATCGCTTGCGCCGTGTAGCCGATGATCGTGGCCCCACCGGGGCTGCCGATGCTCAGCACAGGTTCCCCGTCACGCAGCACGATGGTCGGCGACATGGAGGAGCGCGGGCGCTTGCCGGGTTCGACGCGGTTGGCAATCGGGTGACCACCGGCATGGGTGCGGAAGGAGAAATCGGTCAGCTCATTGTTCAGAAGCATCCCGCGTGTGAATATCCGCGAACCGAAACCGCTTTCAATGGTGGTGGTCATCGACAAGACATTGCCATCCGCATCGACGATGGAAATATGCGAAGTCGCCGGCCGCTCGACCGTTCTATCGTCACCCCAGAGCAGCGCATGTTCCCATTCCGGCTCACCTGCCGAGACTTCGGGCAGAGCATCATCGCCGCGCAGCAGGTCCGCCCGTGCCGCCAGATAATCGCGGTCGATCAGGCCCGCGACCGGCACCGGCACGAAATCGCTATCGGCGAGATAGCGGCCACGATCGGCGAAAGCGAGCCGTGTCGCATCACCCATCAGGCGGCGGGTTTCCACGCCTTGCGGATCCATCTCGCCCAGGTCGAAATTCTCCAGCTTGCCAAGGATCTGCGCAATGGCCACAGCGCCGGAGGAGGGCGGCCCCATTCCGCAGACATCCGCGCCGCGATAGCTTTGGCAGACAGCAGGGCGCTCGATGACTTCATAGCGTTCCAGATCGCGCATCGACAACAGGCCCGGGAGGGTCTCGGTGCGGGTCGCTGCGACGATATCGGCAGCGATCTCGCCCGTGTAGAAGGCGCTTACACCGCGCGCTGCGATCTGGCGCAGCGTGTCGGCATAGTCGGCGTTGACCAGCGTCGCCCCGGCCTCAAGCGGTGCGCCGTCGGGCAGGAAATACTCTGCTGTCGCGGAGAAGACCGCGAGGCTTTCGGCAGCAGAGGCGATTGATTCGGCCAGCCGGGTCGAGACTGTAAACCCGTCTTCGGCCAAGGTGATCGCTTCGGCGAACAGTCCGCCCCAATTGCTGCGGCCCCAGCGGCGATGGGCGTCTTCCATCAGGCGCGGCGTGCCGGGCGTGCCGACTGAACGGCCACTGACGACGGCATCCATGAAGGTCAGCGGCTCGCCGTTCTCATCCTGAAACAGGCGCGGATTGGCCGCCAGCGGCGCAGTTTCGCGCCCGTCCAGCGTGGTGATTTCGCCGGTTGCCGCATCATACCAGACGAGGAATGCGCCCCCGCCCATACCGGATGACTGCGGCTCGACCAGTCCCAGCACCGCCTGAACGGCGACCATGGCATCGGCCGCCGTGCCCCCGTCGCGCAACACGCGCGCGCCAGCGTCCACGGCCAGCGGGTGGGCCGCCGCGACCATCCATGTCTCGGCTTCGACGACGCGGCCCTCGGATTTGGCCTCGAGTGCTGCGACTGCGGCATCAGAAATCCCCTGAAAAGCCTGGGTGACCCCGGTTTCAGGCTCTGGCACGACAATGTCTGACGTCTGCTGCGCCGAGACTGGCAGCGCCAGTGCAAGGCCGATGGCCGTCGCGGAAATTGGTCGAAACATGGTGATCCCCCTGTTTTCGCAGGGCGCGCAAGGCTCAATCGGGTCGCGCGACTGCGGGATGATGCATTAAACTCTCGGATGTATGGTTAACACATCAATAAATGTCAGCGCTGTCAATCATGCAGGTCGCGCGCTCCGGTTTCAGGCCCGGTGCTCAGTGCGACATCATGACCGGCAGCCGCGCATCCGTCAGAATATCCCGCGTCACCCCGCCCAGCAGGTCTTCCGTGAATTTGCTGTGCTCATACGCTCCCATCACCAGCATATCTGCGCCAAGCTCCGCGCTGGTATCGAGCAACATCTGCGTGATCCGCCGTCGTCCGGGCGCGCGTTGAACATGGTTTGCGGTGATGCCATGGCGCTGCAGATAGGCCATGATGTCGTCGCCTGCTTCGGGCTTTGGCTCGGGGTCTTTGGCGATGGTGACGAGTGTGATTTTTTCGACACCCCCGAACACATTGAGCAAATCCGACAGCGCCCGTGTTGCCGCGCGCTTGCCATCCCAGGCCAACGCAACATGGGCCGGTGCGCCTCCGGTGAAATCGTCAGGCACCGTTATGACGGGTCGGCCACCACGCAGGGCCACGATATCGGGGCGCACTTCAGCGTGTTCTCGTCCCACTTCTGCGGCATGGCGCGTCATTACCACCAGGTCATAGGCGCGGGCATGGCGGGGCAAGCTGAAAGATTCGACCTCGTGCAGATCGATGAAACTGGCCTGATCAAGACTGCCGAGTGCGGCAACTTGCGCTTCGAATTCGTGCCGGATGCGGGCTGCGGCTTCATCCTCCCGCCCACTGAGCATGCGCGCGACGCCCTTGCTCAGGAAGGCCCGGTGGCGGCTCTCCAGCGGTAGTGGGCCGTGCCAGACGACCCCTGTGACATGCGCGCCATCGCGCTGCTGCAATCGCAGCGCGAACCGCAAGGCGCTACAACTTGCCACGTCGCCTGAAAAGGCGACCAGAATGCTTCTCAATGCCATGACGTCAATCCTCCCTCAGGCTGCCATGGCGAGCGGATGCCGCGCCAGACATGAGCGACACAAAACCCCAAGCTGCGGCATCAGGCAAGAGGGCGCGACGCGGTCTTCGCAATATTGTTGCGTCTTGAGTATTACAATCTTTACAAATGTAAACTTGTGGCGCAACAGATTTTGCACATTAACACGAATGCAGTTGCCACAGGTCGCTCTCTTAATATTTCATGTGGTCAGCAGGCGGGGATTAATTCGGTTCCTTGGGAGCGCCTGTCACATCTGATCTGGGAGGAGATCGAGACCATGGAAAAGAATTTGACACGACGTTCTGTCTTCGGCCTTGCCGCGGCGGCGAGCTTGGCACTGGCCGTACCCGCACAGGCTTCGGACTGGCAACCGAACCGGCCCGTGGAAATGGTCATTATGGCCGGGCAGGGGGGCGGGGCGGATCGTTTGGCGCGGCTCTTCCAGTCCATCATCCAGCAAGAGCGGCTGGCGCGGATGCCCTTCATGCCGGTCAACAAAGGCGGCGGTTCCGGGGCCGAGGGCCTGCGCTACCTCAAGGACAACCACGGCAATCCGACCATTATCATGGCGACGCTCAACAGCTACTTCACAACGCCGATTCAGACTGATCTCGGCGTGGATATCGAAGAATTCACACCGCTTGCACGCATGGCTGTGGACACCTTCGCGCTCTGGGTGAATGCTGATAGCGGGATCGAAACGCTCGATCAGTATATCGAAGCCGTCAAGGCCGCCGATGGTGCCTGGCGTATGGGCGGGACAGGCTCGGGACAGGAAGACAGCCTTGTGACGGCACTTCTGGAGCGTGAGTTTGGCATTCGCCACACCTATGTCCCGATGGGCGGTGGCGGTGAAGTTGCGACCCAGCTGGCCGGGGGGCATATCGATTCGACTGTGAATAACCCGTCCGAAGCGATCAGCCTCTGGCAGGCCGGTCGTGTGCGCCCGATTGCCTTGCTGACGCCCGAACGGTTGGAAAGCATGCCCGGCGTTCCGACCTTCGCCGAGCTTGGCACACCGCTTGAATACTACATGCAGCGCAGCTTCGTGGCACCCGGTGGGCTGACTGAAGAACAGCAGACCTACTATATCGACCTGTTGCGCGCGCTGAGTGAAACCGAAGTCTGGCGGAATTACGCAGCCGAACAGGCGCTGATGACGGATTTCATCTATGGCGACGAGCTTCAGGCCTACTTCCTGAGCGAACGGGAAATGCACAGAGAACTTCTGGCCTCCATAGAATAAGGGCCGCGCGCTCTCTCCAAGCCCTGACCTGAGCATGCCGGATGCAGCCTGATGCCGCATCCGGCCCCGTCGCGCCCTGCAAGGAGCCCTGTGTCCATGATTAAATCCGTGATGAAACCTGAAAGTCTGATTGCTTTGGCCCTGATGGGGTTCTCGGCTTATCTGATGTGGCATGCGACCGTGTTGCCGATCGGCTGGGACGGTGCGCGGGGGCCGGGCGGGGGCGCGTTTCCCTTCTGGCTTTCCATGATCATGTTCGTTGCTTCAAGCGGCATCTTCCTGCGCTCGGTTCTGGCGGGCGTGCGCCCGGCTGATCTGACACCATTCTTTGAGCCAGGTATGCTGGGGCAGGTGCTGGCGGTCGTCCTGGCGCTGGGCGTGACGATCCTGCTGATGCCGATCCTCGGGGCTTATGTGGCGATACCGTTGTTCATGCTCTGGTATCTGCGTTTCTTCGGGCGCAACGGCTGGACTGTGTCGCTCTCGCTGACGCTGATCACGCCGGTTGTGCTGTTTTTCTTCTTCGAGGTGGCGCTTCTGATCCTGCTGCCAAAAGGGATCACCGAGCCTCTTTTCTTCCCGCTCTACGCAATGTTCTTCTGAAAGCGCCCCTCTCATGGAAATCCTCTCACTTCTCGGCCAGGGTTTTGCAACCTCGCTGATGCCGCTCAATATCGGGATCGTCATAGTCGGCGTAACGCTGGGGCTGTTCATCGGCGCGATGCCGGGTCTTGGCTCGGTCAATGGCGTGGCGATCGTGCTGCCGCTGACCTTCATCGTGCCGCCGGCTTCCGCGATCATCTTCCTTGCCGCGCTTTATTACGGCGCGATGTATGGCGGCGCGATCAGCTCGATCCTGCTGGGCATACCCGGATCATCGACGGCTGTGGCCACCACCTTCGACGGACGCCCCATGGCGCAACAGGGCAAGGCAGGTCTCGCGCTGATCGCCGCGGCCGGCGCGAGCTTTGTGGGGGGCACGATCTCGGTGATCCTGTTCACACTTTTCGCAGCCCCCCTCGCGGATCTGGCGCTGAAATTCGGTCCGGCGGAGAATTTCGCGCTGGTGCTTCTGGCCTTCACGACCTTTGTTGGGCTGGGCGGGGATGACACGCTCAAGACCATCGTGATGATCTGTCTGGGGCTTGTGCTGTCGACCGTCGGGCTGGACCTGATCACAGGCCAGCCGCGCATGGTGTTCTTTGACATGCCGGGGTTTTATGCCGGGATTTCGTTTCTGGTGCTGGCCATCGGCGTCTATGGCATTGGCGAAGTGCTCTGGACACTCGAGAAATCGCGCGTGGCCCCCACGGTTACCACTGCCAAGGTGACCTATTCGGAACTGCGGTCGGCCTTCCGGACGCTGGCGCGGACATGGAAGACGATGAGCGTGGGCTCGGTGCTCGGCTTCTTCGTGGGTATGCTGCCCGCCGCAGGAGCGACGCCCGCTTCGCTGATGGCGTACGGGATTGCCAAGAGCACCTCGAAAGACCCCGACAGCTTCGGCAAGGGCAATATCGAAGGTGTCGTTGCGCCTGAAACTGCCAATAACGCCGCCTCGACAGGCTCACTCTTGCCGATGCTGTCGCTGGGCATTCCGGGCTCGCCCACCACGGCATTGTTGTTGGGGGGCATGGTGATGTGGGGGCTCACGCCAGGGCCGATGCTGTTTGCGGAACAGGCGGATTTCGTCTGGGGGCTGATTTCGTCGCTCTATACCGCCAATCTGGCGGCGGTGCTGATCAATCTTGCGCTGATCCCGCTCTTTGTCTGGGCGCTGAAAACCCCGTTCTCGGTGCTATGCACAGTGGTGCTGGTGCTGTGCATCGTGGGTGGTTTTGCCCCCGACCAGCGCATGCATGATGTCTGGCTGATCTTCGTGTTCGGGATTGTCGGCTATCTGCTGCGCAAGGCCGATTATCCGATGGCACCCTTGGTGCTGGCGCTTGTGCTCGGCCCGGTCATGGAGCAGAGTTTCCGCCAGGCCCTGATCGCGGCGCAAGGCGATGTGACCACTTTCGTCACCCGCCCGCTTTCGGGCACCTTCGTTGCGCTGGCTGCCGTCTTCTTCCTGCTGCCGCTTCTGTCAAAGCTGCGCAAGGCCCGTCAGGTGACTGCCAGCTGACACCTTATTTGCGCTGATACGATTTGTTTGAGAAAAGGAACCATCATGTCCGATACCTTGCAAGCATTGCTCGCGTCCCATCCCGACGCGGCCCCGGCGCTTGGCGCGCCCGAGCGTCCCTGGCTGACCCATGGCGGGCTGCGCGCGCTGACGGGCGAGACCCTCGCCGCGCTGCATGAGGCCGGTGTGGGGCGCGGCGACCGCGTGGCGATCGTGCTGCCCAACGGGCCAGAGATGGCTTCGGCCTTTATCACCATCGCGCAAGGCGCGGTAACCGCACCATTGAACCCGGCCTACCGTGTCGATGAGTTCGATTTCTATCTCGAAGACCTGAAGGCCAAGGCGATCGTGCTGCCTGAGGGGTATGATGGCCCTGCGCTGGAAGCGGCGGGGCGTCACAATCTGGTGGTGCTCAGGCTCGCGCATGACCCAAACACGCCAGCGGGCAGTTTCACACTGCGCGCGGAAGGCCGCGCCGGGGGCACAGCCGACACTTCCCCCGCGGACCCCGACGACATCGCTTTGATCCTGCATACATCCGGCACCACCTCGAGGCCCAAGATCGTGCCGTTGTTGCAGCGCAATGTCGCGGCGTCGGCGCGCCATATCGGGCAGGTGCTCGATCTTACGCCAGAAGATCGCTGCCTGAACGTGATGCCGCTCTTTCACATCCACGGACTGGTCGCGGCGATTTCGTCCTCGCTTGCGGCTGGTGCGTCGATCTGGTGCGCGCCGGGCTTTGACGCGCTGCGCTTTTTCGGTTGGCTCGATACGGCCAAGCCCACATGGTACACGGCCGTGCCGACGATGCATCAGGCGATCCTGACCCGCGCCGGGCGCAATGCCGAAATCCTTGAGCGCACCAAGCTGCGCCTGATCCGCTCGTCCTCGGCCTCGCTGCCGCCGCAAGTGATGATCAAGCTGTCCGAGACCTTCAACGCGCCAGTGATTGAAAGCTACGGCATGACCGAGGCTGCGCATCAGATGACTTCCAACCCGCTGCCGCCGCGCGCGCAGAAACCGGGCTCGGTGGGGGTCGCGGGTGGCCCCGAAGTGCGTGTGGCGCATGAGATCGAGGACAAGCTTTTACCGATGGATGCGACCGGCGAAGTGGTGATTTCCGGCCCCAATGTTACCCCCGGATATGAGGGCAACCCCGACGCCAACAAGAAGAGCTTCTTTGAGGCCGAGGGCAAGCGCTGGTTCCGTACAGGCGATCAGGGGGCCTTCGACGATGAGGGCTATCTGAACCTGACAGGCCGGCTGAAAGAAATCATCAATCGCGGAGGCGAGAAGGTCAGCCCGCTGGAGGTTGATGCCGTGCTGATGGATCACCCCGCCGTCGCGCAGGTCGTGACCTTCGCGCTGCCCCATCCCAAGCTTGGCGAGGAAGTGGCGGCTGCGGTCGTCCTGCGCGAAGGAGCGAGTGCCACGGATCGCGAGATCCGCGATTTCGCCGCGACCCGTCTTGCGGATTTCAAGGTGCCGCGCAAGGTGGTGGTGCTGGACGAGATCCCCAAAGGGGCAACAGGCAAGCTGCAGCGCATCGGGCTGGCCGAGAAGCTCGGTCTGGTGACGGAGGCGTGAGCGCATGAAGATCTGCATTTTCGGCGCCGGGGCCATCGGTGGCTATATGGGCGCAAAACTTGCCAAGGGCGGCGCGGATGTGAGCCTTGTCGCGCGCGGGCCGCATCTGGCGGCGATGCGCGACAAGGGCCTGACGCTGATCGAGGAAGAGGGCAGTTTCACTGTGCCGGTGACCGCCTCGGACGATCCCGCGGAATTGGGACCGCAGGATTACGTCATCATCACGCTCAAGGCGCATTCCGTGCCGCCCGTCGTGGACCGGATCAAGCCGCTTCTGGGGGAGGGGACGACGATTGTCTCGGGTGTGAACGGTGTGCCGTGGTGGTATTTCCACGGGCTTGGCGGCGCGCTGGAGGGCAAGCAGCTGGAAAGCGTCGATCCCGGTGGCGCGCAATGGCACGGCTTTGGTCCCGAGCGCGTGCTGGGCTGCGTCGTTTACCCGGCGGCAGAGGTTTCGGAACCTGGCACGATCAAGCATATCGAGGGCAATCGCTTCTCGCTGGGCGAGCCATCGGGCGAGAAATCCGAGCGCGCGCAGCGCCTGTCAGCGGCGCTGCAGGAGGTGGGGTTGCGCGCGCCCGTGCGCCCCAAGATCCGCGATGAAATCTGGGTGAAGCTCTGGGGGAACCTGTCCTTCAACCCGATTTCCGCGCTGACCCATGCCACGCTTGATGTGCTCTGCACTGATCCCGGCACGCGCGTCGTCGCCCGCGCGATGATGATCGAGGCACAGACCGTCGCCGAGAAGCTGGGTGTGAAATTCCCCATCGATGTGGATCGCCGGATCGAGGGGGGCGCGGCCGTGGGCGCGCATCGCACCTCGATGTTGCAAGACCTCGAAGCCGGGCGTCCAATGGAGATCGACGCGCTGGTGAGTGCGGTGCAGGAACTCGGCCAGTTGACGGAAATACCGACTCCGACCATAGACACGGTTCTGGCGCTCATCCGGTTGCGCGCGCGCTCGGCGGGACTTTACGGCTGACAGCGCGCCCTTCGGCTGGCATAAGCGCCCTGTCAGGTCAGAGGGGGTGGCGATGCAGATTTATGTCGATGCCGATGCCTGCCCGGTCAAGACCGAGGTTGAGCGTGTCGCAACCCGGCACGGGTTGCGGGTTCACGTCGTCTCGAATGGGGGGCTGCGGCCTTCGCAGAACCCGCTGATCGAGACGGTGATCGTCTCGGCTGGTCCTGACGAGGCTGACAAATGGATCGCCGAGCGTGCCGGGCCGGGTGATTGCGTGATCACTGGCGACATTCCACTGGCCGCACGCTGTATTGAAGCAGGCGCGCAGGTGATCAAGCATAACGGCGAGGAGCTGACGGCCGCCAATATCGGCACCATTCTCGCCACGCGCGATCTGATGGCCGATCTGCGCGCCAGCGATCCGTTCCGTCAAGGCTCTGGCAAACCGTTTCAGAAAGCGGATCGATCCCGGTTCCTGACCTCTTTGGAACGCGCTGTGCAGCGCGCGTCACGCAGCGCGGCGCGCTGACCCCCCGCGCGCTTTCAGCCAGCGCGCATCGCAGGCTCAGCCATCCTCCGCCGGACCGCTGATTCGGGCAATCGCGTCGATCAGGGTCTGGCGCTGAATCGGCTTCATCAGGAAAATGTCGTCCGGCCGCAGCCCGTTGCCATTGATCGCGGCTTCATTCGCGTAGCCCGACATGAAGATAATGGGTAACTTCGGCTCCAGCTCTTTCAAGCGCCGCGCTAGTTCCGGCCCCTGAACCTTGCCTGGCATGACCACATCAGTGAGCAGAATATCGGGCTTTGGCTCCATGGTCGCGAAGATCTGCATGGCCGCGTCGCCGCTCTCGGCTTCGATGACCTCCAGTCCGTGATCCTGAAGCACGCGCCCGATGACGGCGCGCACACGCGTTTCATCCTCGACCAGCAACACGCGCAGCCCGGTCGCAGGCGCTTTGGCGTTGCTGCGTGCGGGGGAAGCAGGCCGCTTGGTAACGCCATCAGGCGCCGCAGGCAGAAACAGCGTGATCGTGGTGCCGACATCGGGTTCACTGTAGATTCGCAGCAAACCGCCTGACTGACGGACGAAACCATCGACCATCGACAAGCCCAGGCCAGAACCGAGATTGGGCGCTTTGGTGGTAAAAAACGGCTCGACAACGCGTTCAAGCAGCTCGCGCGGAATCCCCGTGCCAGTATCCGTCACGGCCAGCATCACATATCGGCCAGGGGCGATGACCTCATTGCGCTCGATGGCGTAATCCTCGGTCACGCGCCGGTTTGCTGTCTCGATGGTCAAGGTGCCGCCCTTCGGCATCGCGTCGCGCGCATTGATCACCAGATTGAGCAGCGCGCTTTCCAGAAAGGAAGGGTCCACCCGCGTGGACCACAAACCGGCCTGAAGGCTCGTCTCGACGCGGATCATCGCGGGCATGACACGCGCGATCAGCTTTCCCATGCCGCTGACCAGCTCGTTGGGATTGATCAGTTCCGGAGTCAATCGCGAGCGGCGTGCGAAACTCAGCAGGCGGCGGGTCAATTCCGCACCGCGGCGTGTTGCATCGACGATTTCCTCAACCGATTGTTTCTGGCCGGCCGTCTCGGACAGCATCGCAAGCAATTCGGCATTGCCCATGATCACGGCCAGAAGATTGTTGAAGTCATGGGCAATACCCCCGGCTATGCGGCCGATGGCTTCCATCTTCTGGGCCACATGCAGCTTGTCTTCCATCATCCGCTGTTCGGTCAGATCTGCAACCGCGCCTATGATCAATACCGCCCCGCCACGATCATCGCGCAGCGCCACTGCGCGTTCGGCCACATATGCCCAGCTGCCATCTGCGCGCTGCATGCGGAATTCCACGTCAAACCGCGCGCGGCGACTGGCGATGAATTCATTCCGCGCGGTAAAGACGCGGTGATAATCCTCCGGGTGAACCGCTGCCTCCCAAGGTGAGGGGAGCGTGTATGTATCGCTCCAGTCATAGCCGAACTGCGTAGAAAACCCCCGATCAAAGGTGATCTTGTTGTTTACGACGTCATATTCGAACATCGCATCGGCAGACACGTCGAACATCGCCCGCAACTTCTTCTGATCCTGGATCACATCCGTGACATCGGTCACCAGCGACACCCAGTCGCCGGCTTCCGTCGGATTGAGCCTGATATCCTGCAGGCGCCCGTCCGCATGTGTGATGATGGTGTTGATCGGACGTTGTTCGCCGCGATATTCTGAATAAGGCGCTTTGTCCGGGGCCAGCAAAAGATTGCGTGTCGCTTTCGCATTCAGCAGCGCATCGCGCGTTACGCCAGGTTTGATCACGTCCTCAATGGCGGAGTTGAGGTCGACGAATTGCCGGTTGTGCATGACCAGCTGCTGTTTTTCATCATATAGTGCAAACCCGCTGTCGAGCGCCTCGATGGCATCGCGCAGGCGCGCCTCGGTGCGACGTTGTTGGGTGATGTCATCGAGCGTGCCGATGATCAGCGTTGCCTGCCCGTCCTCGTCGCGCAAGGCCGCGGATTTCTGGGTGACCACAGCCCACGTCCCGTCACCGCGCCGCAAACGGTATTCGCAGGTGAAGCGCTGCTGATCGCCGAAAATGAAGGCGGCGAATGCAGCTTCCAGCCGCTCCGAATCGTCGGGGTGCACAAAATCGCCCCATTGGAATGGCAGACTATGCTCGCCCACAATATCAAGGCCGAAAAAGGTGCTGAAACCCTGGTTGAAGGTCACGCGGCCTTCGTCGTGCCTGTATTCATAAGCCGCATCCGACGCAATTTCGGACATTGCAAGCAACTGATCCTGCTTGAGTGTAAGGGCCGTGACATTGGTCATGAACACCAGCACACTCTTGAGCTGACCTTTCTCATCTAGCGTGCAGACTGACCGATGCAGGATGCGCTGCATCCGCCCGTCCTTGTGTCGACCGCGGCATATGATTTCCAAGGGCTCGGTCCAGAGTTCGCCACGCGCCAGCTTCGCCAGCAAATCCAGATGTTCCGCGCGATCATCAGGATGCAGCAGGGCGAAAGCCCCGATCGGGTCTGTGGGCAATTCTTCGGGCAGATAACCGAACTGCTCCTTGATCGCGCCGCTCCAGAACACCTTGTTTTCCGGGAAAATCAACTCGGCAATCGTCTGGCCCGAAATCTCGGCAATGGCCTTGAGGCGCGAATGGCTGTAGCGCAACGCTTCCTGTGTTTGCAGCAGATTGCTGACATCTGTCAGCGATGCCAGCACAGCACGCGCGCGCCCCAGATCATCTGTGACCGTCAAGGATCGATCAAGGAAATGCCCGAAGCTGCCATCCGCACGCCGCAGGCGGTAGTTCAATTCGCGCGGTGTCGTCCAGACTTCCCCTTCACGCAATTCCTTTAGCGCAGTTTGCAGCGTTGGGCGATCGTCGGGGTGGAGCAATTCCAGGTAGTCCGCGATGCAGGTCGGCAATTCTTCTGCACGATGTCCGAGTCGTTCCTCGAACGCACCGCTGACCCGCAAGTCGTCGGTTTGCGGATCATAGTCGATTACGACCCGCCCTGACACGCGCCCGAGAAGCTCGCGTCTTTTGCTTTCTTCATGCCACATCGTGATGTCTGTGACCGAAGAATATACCGTCTCCGCCAGTCCGTTTGCAGCCCGCTCCACGTGGATACGTTCGCGTGCCATGGCATAACTGCCATCTCCGCGACGCAGCCGGTAGTGCAGTTCGCCAAACGCATCCCCCGCATCTAGCATGGACAGAAAACTCCGAAGCGCCGTGTCCCTGTCATCTGGATGGATATGATCCAAGAAGCTATGGGGAAAGCGATGCGTGCCTTCCAGATCGATGCCGAAGACGCGTTTTAGTCCATCGTCAAAACATGTGGTCTCGGTCGCAACGCAGTGGCGAAAATGTGCTTCATCGCTCAGCAGGTTGTGGATCGCTTGGCTGCGCTGGTCGTAGCTTTGTGCGGTTTTGTCCTGCAGCAGTATCAAAACGCTTTCGGGCGTGGTCTGTTCCGCAATGGCGACTGTGGCCTTCAGTACCGCCAGATCATCGCTTCCCTTGCGCATACGGATGTCCATTTCATGCGGCACAGCGCTGGCCTGAGCAATCGCATGGGCAATCCTTTCTCGGTCGTCTTCGTGAATCAGATCATCTGTGCCCACAAAACTGGCCGCGACCCGGCTTGCAGGTTGATCGAGAATGATGTGCGTCGTCTCGCTGCACCAGACTTCGCGACGCTGAGGCTCAATCCTGAGGACAATCGCCCTAGATAGCTCGGCAATTCTGATGAGAATATCAGAATCGTTTCGCTCGTCCTGCATACGCGCCCCCTGAAAATCGACACTATAAATTATGATCAAAAAACTGTCGTTGAGGAAAGGTTAAGACGAGTTTTGCCTCAGGAGCAATGCCTGTCTCGTCTAGAATTGCGGTAACATGACATCACGATTACAAACATGACGCAGATGACGCCTCAAGCTGCGGGGACATCGGCGCCAGGTTGAACGGTACATGCGAGATGTTCATCAGATCGCAGCGACGTTCAGAGTACAAGACGGCCAGGGACCGGAACTTCCCGCATCCCGACGCGCATGCGTCCCTGTCGGCTGCGTCAAACGGCGCAGCGCTCGCAGCGGTCTTTTGCGCGACGCTGGCTGCTGTTTGGACCTACCCGTCCGAAGCATATGCGCCTGATCACGCGCCAAGTCGTTTATGCCGCGGGGATCAGGCAAAAGCCTGACTTGGAACAATTGGCCAGCTGTCGCCTTGCGTCATCGGTTCAGTTTTGTCCCGACTAGGTTCCTGCGTTTTGTAATTTAACGTTCCGGCCAATTCCTGAATATCGGGGCAGTGCCCTCACCATGCGATCAAATTGCCTCTGCCGGCGTCCGTGAATTCGATTGTGAATGACAGGTCACGTTAGGGGAACGACCATACCTTTCTCGCGCGCGAGGGTGCGCATACGACCTTGCAGCTTTTCAAACGCGCGCACCTCAATCTGCCGGATGCGTTCGCGGCTTACATCGTAAAGTTGCGAGAGATCTTCCAGCGTGACAGGTTCATCGCTCAAGCGACGTTGGGTCAGGACATCGCGCTCCCGCTCGTTGAGCACATCCAATGCCTCGGTCAGCAGTTCACGGCGTAAGGTAAGTTCATCGCGCTCCGCATAGTCCGCGGCCTGATCGGCATCTTGGTCTTCAAGCCAGTCTTGCCAGCTCGAGGCACCTTCTTCACTACCTATTGTGGCGTTCAGAGACGAATCACCGCCCGACAGGCGCCGGTTCATCGAAATCACTTCATCTTCGCTGACGTTGAGATCGCGCGCGATCCGGGCCACGTTTTCAGGCCGCAAATCGCCATCCTCGAGCGCCCCGAGCTTTGACTTTGCCTTGCGCAAGTTGAAAAACAGCTTTTTCTGCGCGCTCGTCGTACCCAGTTTCACCAGCGACCAGGATCGAAGGATGTATTCCTGAATGGAGGCGCGGATCCACCACATCGCATAGGTCGCAAGTCTGAAGCCCTTGTCGGGATCAAAGCGTTTCACCGCTTGCATCAGGCCGACATTCGCCTCCGAGATGACTTCTGCCTGCGGCAAACCGTAACCACGATAACCCATTGCAATTTTCGCCGCGAGGCGCAGGTGGCTGGTGACCAGCTTGTGCGCTGCTTCTGTGTCCTGATGGTCGACCCAGCGCTTGGCGAGCATGAATTCTTCTTCCGGCTCCAGCATCGGAAAGCGACGAATTTCTTGCATATAGCGGTTCAAACCCTGCTCCGGGCTTGGCGCGGGAAGGCTTGTGTAACTGCTCATCTCATCATCCTGTCTGACTGGCCGGGCGTCACGAACGAAGTGAAGCTTAATATGGCATAATTTTGTTTACGAAGTATTTACGTCCGCTGAGGGCAATCCGTTTCCCAGATCACTCTTTTGTGTCCATATGTGACCGCTGCAAACTCTGGATCAGGCTCCCCATATCTTGCGGTAGCGGAGCGGAAAATGCCATTTCCTCGCCGCTGAGAGGATGCGTGAAACCCAGATCGGCAGCATGCAGGGCCTGTCTTGGAAATTGTGCGCAGGCTGCGACCGCGTCGGCCCCAAGCGCACGCTCGGACAGCTTGCGTCGTCCGCCATAGACCGGATCGCCCACCAAGGCGTGGCCTGCATGGGCCAGGTGCACGCGGATCTGATGCGTGCGCCCGGTCTCCAGCCAGCATTCGAGCAGCGCCAGCACAGGCGGCACACCGAAGCTGTCAAGAATCCGCGCGCGCGTTACCGCATGGCGGCCTCCTGTCCAGACCACCGCCTGTTTCTGGCGATCATGGCGCGAGCGCGCAAGCTGACTCGTGATCTTCAGGATGTTGCCCTGCTCGAAAGACGTGCCCCGCACCCCCCGCAGCCTGGGATCGCCTGCATCGGGAACACCGTAGCACAGCGCCAGATAGCGGCGCGTCACCGTGTGGCGTTCGAACTGTGCCGCCAGCCCCTGATGCGCGCGGTCCGACTTCGCCACCACCAGCAGCCCGGACGTGTCCTTGTCAATCCGGTGCACAATGCCTGGCCGCTTTTCGCCGCCAACCCCCGATAGGCTGTCTCCGCAGTGATGCAGAAGCGCGTTGACGAGCGTCTGATCCGGGCTGCCAGGCGCGGGGTGCACGACCATGCCCGCAGGTTTGTTCAGCACGATCAGCGCGTCATCTTCCCAGACGATATCGAGCGCGATCGCCTGTGCAACGGTATCAACGCCTGCGGCCTCGCGCATGCGGATCGTGACGGAATCGCCCTCGGCAACCTTTGCGCGCGCGTCGGTCAGGGTCACGCCGTCACGCAGCACAGCCCCGGTCTCGATCAGCTTCATGATCCGCGACCGCGACAGGCCATGCCCCTCTGGCGCATCGCGTGCCAAAGCCTTATCAAGCCGGGCAGGGGGGCTGGCCCCGATCGTCACTGTAATTTCAGAGAAAGGCGCTTCAGCCATGTCCATGCCTCCTGACCTGCCATCGGACCTGCGCCTGATCCGGCGTCTGGTGGTCGTGCTGACAAGCGTGTTGATTGTGGGCGTCATAATGATCGTTGGGCTGCTTGTCACTCGCCTTGGACTTGCCCCTGCACCCCTGGCGCTGCCCGATACGATCAGTCTGCCTGAAAATGTTCGGCCCGAGGCGATCACATTTGCGCGTGACTGGATTGTGGTGCTGGGCGATGACGGGGCCGTGTTGCTCTTTGGTCGCGCGGATGGCGTCTTGCGCCATACGCTCACTTTGCCAGAGGCTGATGGAAGCTGACGCCTCTGGCCGCTCCGGTGTTTGCGAAACGTCCTTGCCTGGTTCATCGCGTGCCGGGCCGTCTTGCGACTGATTGACGCGCCAACAAGGACAAAGATGACGGGTCAGACGCGCAATGTCGCGACCGTGCATTTGCTCCGGAACCTATGGCCCTCCGACCTTGCCGCGAGAGCGTGAAAAATCGGCGCTATGGAAGTGTTTCGTTAACAGAAATCCACGATAACAGGGGCATAGGTTTGGGACGATGCGAATCCACGCCACATCGGGGCTTCCCCGCAACTATTTGGCACAACCAACATCAGGGGTCTGCTGTGATTGCAATAGTCGGGATACTTGTTGTCCTCTTCATGGTATTCGGCGGTTACTTGGGGTCCGGCGGGACCATGACTATCATTCTCAAGGCGCTTCCATTTGAAATGGTCATGATTGGCGGGGCCGCGATTGGCGCGTTTTTGCTGGGCAACGATGTTTCGACAGTCAAGGCCAGCGGTCGAGAGATAGGACGCGTCTTCAAGGGACCAAAGTGGAAACCTCAGGACTATCACGACCTTCTCTGTCTGCTTTTCGAGTTGATCTGGCTGGCGCGCCAGAATCCAGTCGCTGTGGAGGAACATATAGAAAGCCCCGAGAGTTCCAGCATTTTTTCCAGATATCCCAAGGTCCAATCTGACCATGATGTTGTCGAACTGATCTGTGACACTCTGCGCGCGGCGTCCATGAACTATGATGACCCCAATCAGGTCGAAGAAGTTCTGGACAAGCGCCTCTCTGCGCAAAAACACCATCAGCTCCATCCGAGTCACGCTGTTCAGATCGTTGCTGATGCGTTACCAGCGCTCGGCATTGTGGCCGCAGTTCTGGGTATTATCAAGACGATGGGCGCCATCGACCAGCCACCAGATATTCTTGGGAAAATGATTGGCGGCGCTTTGACAGGCACATTTCTGGGAGTGTTTCTCGCTTACGGATTTGTCGGGCCTATTGCAAGCCGCATGCGGGCTATCGTCGAAGAAGACGATCACTTCAATCAGTTGATCCGTGAAGTCCTGATCGCCAATCTACACGCACACCCTGCAAATATCTGTATTGAAGTCGGACGCCAGAACACGCCCCATCATCAGCGGCCAGATTTCGCAGATCTCGAAAACGCGATGCGTGAACTCAAAAAGAATGCAGCATAGATCATGATACGCAGCGCTCTGAAAGGTTTCTTGCTAGGCTTGGGGATCTCGGTCGCCCAAGTCTCTGCACAAACGACCATCGTCCCCGTTCGCGCTGGTGAGCACGCGAATTTCACGCGGATTGTTTTCCAGATTCCAGAAGACAATACCTGGATCTTGAGAGACAATACAACCTCAGCTGAAATCATCATCGATGGGCCACCGCTGAGGTTTGACCTCTCGCAGACTTTTTCGCGCATCCCCAGAACGAGATTGGCCCGTGTGGTCGCTGAAGATAACGTGTTGCGCCTCCAGATCGCATGCGAGTGTGATATCCGCGCTTCGAATGATCTGCCGAATTACTTGGTCGTCGACATATCAGATTCTGCGTCACCCCGCGATACTGACCGTCAGGTTCAACGTCGCCCGGCTGAACGACCGACGCAATCCTCAATATCTGACATTTCGGGCGAGGCTAACGCGCGTCGCGCTGGGAGTGAACTCGCGCGGGCCTTGTCAGAGCAGAGCCTTCCTGAAGAAATCAGAGCCTCAGAGGAGTTCAAGAGACTTTTGCAATTCCCCCCGCCTCAGCCTATCCGTCAGACCGAAGAAAATGAGGGCGCCGTTGAAAGCCAACTTAACACTGATCCTGCACTTGTAAATGACTTAGGTCGTGTTATCGCGAGATCGGTCGCGGGCGGCAAACTACAGGCTGCTGAAGATACGAGTGCCAACCGTAATCTGAATGTCCGCAAACCAGATAGCGACTTATTTTCAAATCTTGACCTTCGAGAGCACTTTTCATCGCTTTCTGCTGGGTCCAATTCAAACAGCGAAAGCGTCGAAGACCCCACCCGTGAGATCTGCTCTTATTTTAAAGCGATCAGTCTTGTGGATAATGCCGAACCACTGTCAAGACAGCTTGATCGACCATCGTTTGCGCTAATCTATGATGATTTGGACCGCGTCCAGGAAACTGAAGGTATGGCAGTGATGAACCAGTTTTTGGCGAAAGGATTTGGCGCGGAGGCGAGGTCAATACTGAACATACTTGATGTTTCAGAAGGATTTAAAAATATCGTGAGATCAGTGAGCGCGCTCGTTGATCTTGAAAGGGAACGCTCGAACTTTGATTTCTCAAATTATTTGCATTGTGCGCCGGATGTGCATCTTTGGAACTTTCTTTCTTCAGAAACCCGGCTGGAGGACGACTCCTTGGCTGCGAAAGAGCTTGTCAATGCTTTTAAGCTCCTGCCCCCTAATCTAAGAGCCCACTTTGGCCCTGCAATTTCTGGCCGTTTGACGTCTTCTTTGAACAGAAGCTTCGCCGAGATAGTTCAGGTCAACATTGAAAGAATTGCTGAGCCAGCCGATCCTCGGATAAATCTTTCCAGAGCAAAGATTTTGGCGTCGGATTATAAATCAAATGACATTCAAAATGAAAGTATTGAGCGCTTGATATCCCCAGAGATTTCAGATGATGCGTTGATTTTCGTACTCAATCAGAGGATTGCGTCTTCTCAAGCGATTGAAGATAGCTTAATCGAGCACGCCGAAAATAGACTTTTGCCGCTGAGGAATCATGATGCTGAAGGCGAACTGGCTATATTGTTGGCCAAAGCCCATGCTCAAAGATCAGATTTTGAAAAGGCATTTGAATATATAAATAATTTCGCAGCTAAAGTTGACTACGGTAAGCTGTCGGATGCGCAAAATTTTATTCTTGGATATCTTGCAGTTGAAGAAGATGATTTGAAGTTCATAGACAACATATTTTCTGAACGGCCTTGGTTATACCAAGGATTGGACGTCCAGAACAGAACGATGCTCGCGGAGCGCTTGCGGGAGTTGGGGTTTGAATTGCAATCTGAATTGTTAGAAGGAATTGAAAGTTCCAATCAGGAAATCAAGCTGTCTCCTGGAAGTGCTCGTGAGGATCTTGGAGATACTCATTCTTATGAGATGAGTGAGCATGGCGATCCTGAACGGAGGCATTCGACACAAGTGTTTGGAGAATTATTGCGGGATGGAATTTCGGATGAAGCTGTTCTGGGTGAGCAAGAATTTGACGCGACAAGAGCTGACCTAGAATCTAATTCTGAAAACAGCACTGTCGGCTTGGTAGCTGAGACAAATACCGACAGGAATATTCCCAATTTTCCGGTAGATCTGCCCAATGACGTATCAAGGCCTCAGAATGGTTTGCTGAGTAGTTCTGAACAACTTATAGCGGATAGCTCAGATCTGAGGTCGAGACTCCGCGAACTTCTCGATTCTGTCGACGGTCGGGGTGTGTCGACCCAGTGAAGAGCCTATCATGATGAGCCGCTGCCGGTTTCGTTGACACGAAGAAAAGATGGTAAACTTCCCCTATTTAGCGAGGTGCGTCCGTAGATCTGGTGCGGCCATTTTGGTGCTTCGCGTCGCCCCCCGCTCGTGGAAACAGTCTCACGGCGGTGACCTGCCCCCCGGTCGTCCCTCGTTCATAACGAGAGTCCTTGGGGTTGATA
>REBU01000076.1 GCA_007692585.1 Paracoccaceae bacterium
CCGTTGTCGATGAAGCCGTCGATAACGCCGTAAAACCCCGCTCAACAGCAGGGCGTCCTGGGCAGCGTGGGGGGAAGGCGCGGAAGCGAAGGTAAATCAGAGACTAGGGGCAGACCTTACGCTCGCGCGTCCTGTGCAAAGTATATGACACGTCTGCAAAAAAAAACATCCAGCATGGGTATGCTGGATGTCACATCTGAAAATCCGCCTTATTAGCTAGTCATGCCGAGACCAACCACTTCTTCGGTTCCGAAGAACAGACCGGTCTTAAAGCCTTCGGAAGCAAGTGTGAAGTTCCCACTCATGGTTCTGGTCACGTCGAGGGTTTCGAGAACGGGTGAATTCCATGTTTCTTTTTGATTTGTCATAGTGGGCTCCAATACGTCCATTTGTTATTATTTTTGTATTTATCATGTAGGCGACAGGCTGGCAACTGAGATTGCGCGCTGCGACATTTGATACCGCGAAATGGTTAATATTACAACATGACACGCCTTCTGCGTGCAATAGGCTGAATTCTGATCGCCTTTTGGTGGCGCGTCTTTCCATTAAAGTATCGCCTTTAAAGAAAAATTTTATGCATGGGCGCATAGTTGCCTGAGTTCCCGAAAATGAGCGCAAACGGTGTGTAGAACGGCCTCGAGCGCCCGAATGTCGCAGCGCCTGCCCGTATTGAGGCCGAATGATGCGGGTCAGAACGAATCGGTCGCCGTTTGTGCGGCATCGCGAGGCAGCAGGGCCTGTCGCTGAAAGCGGTCATCTGTGCTCTGATATCTGGACAGGTCGCGGCTGGGTTGGCTTGCGTCCACATTGCGTTCGGAGCCTTTACAGAGGGGCGGTTGGCCCTTATCTGCGGAGACATGGTCCAGAAATCAGATCCGAATTACCGCATCATCGCTGAAAACCGCCGGGCGCGGTATGATTACGCGATCGAGGAAGACCTCGAATGCGGGATCATGCTGATGGGGTCTGAGGTGAAATCCCTGCGCACGGGCCAGGCGAATATCGCCGAGAGCTATGCGACGGTCGAGGATGGCGAGCTGTGGCTCGTCAATTCCTACATTGCCCCCTACACGCAGGCCAAGACCTTCGGGCATGATGAGCGGAGGCGCCGCAAGATGTTGGCGTCAAAGCGGGAATTGGCGCGCATGTGGGCGGCGACTGCCAAGCAGGGGATGACGCTTGTGCCCATCGTGATGTATTTCAACCATCGCGGGTTGGTGAAGCTGAAGATCGGCATCGCCAAGGGCAAGAAGCTCGCCGACAAGCGCGCGACCGAGGCCAAGCGCGACTGGGACAAGCAGAAGCGCCGTTTGCTGAAAGAGCATGGCTGAGGCTTTTTCGCCATATGAAATGCTTTTTCAGAACGGGACGATTCCGCGGATTCTGAGCGTCTGATTTTTTCAACAGACGAAATTTGATTTCAGAATAATCCAAGCGCCCATGGGGCCAGAAGTGCGGTCAGCATCGCATTCAGCGCCATGCCGATGCCGGCAAACGCGCCGGCTTGCGGGTGCACCTGAAGCGCGCGCGCCGTGCCGATGCCATGGGCGGCAACACCCGTCGCAAAGCCGCGCGCGCGCCAGTCGCGGATGCGCAGGGCGTTCATCAGCGGCGTCACGACGATGGCTCCGATGATGCCGGTCAGGATGACCAGAACCGCCGTGAGGGTCGGCGAGCCGCCCAAGCCTTCGCTGATGCCGAGCGCGACAGGGGCGGTGGTGCTCTTGGGGGCGAGTGTTGCGAGCAGCTGCGGCGAGAGCCCCATCGCATGGCCGATTGCCAGCGCCGAGAGCACAGCCGTCGCGGAGCCAGCCAGCAGCGCGGCGATGATCGGCAGAAGCGCAGGGCGCAGCGCGTGGCGCTGGGTCCAGAGTGGCACGGCGAGGGCAACCGTCGCGGGGCCGAGCAGGAAGTGGACGAATTGCGCGCCCTCGAAATAGGTGGCGTAGCTGGTGCCGGTCAGCCAGAGCAGCAGCCCGAGAAGGATCGCGGCGACCAGCACCGGGTTCATCCATGGCGCGCGTCCGACAGTGCGTGAGGCGGCGTCACCGAGGACATAGGCCACCAGCGTGGCGCAGAGCCACAGCAGCGGGTCGCCCGCGAGATAGGACCAGATCTCGGTGAAATCACGCATCGCTCCGTCCCCCGGTCAGGCGGGCGACCAGAACGAATGTGCCAGCCCCCACTGCGAGCGCCAGCACGGTCGAGACGATCAGTGCGAGTGCCACACCCAGACCATTGGCCGCAAGCGTCGGCAGGTGTCCGACGACGCCGACTGCCGCGGGCACGAAGAGAAGCGAGAGATGGCGCAGGATACCTGCGCCCGTGGGCACGATCAGCCCCGCCAGCCGCGCATTCGCCAGCATCAGCGCGAAGAGCATCGCCATGCCCAGCACCGGGCCGGGGATGGGCCATCCTGCCAGCCGGGTCACGGTTTCCCCGGCGAGTTGACAGATCAGGATCAGGGTAAGGGCGTGGATCATGGGGGAAACCTTTCATGCGCAGCTCCCATAGGCCCAGATTGGCGTGCGAAAGGGAAGGGGGTGCTTGACGCGGTGCCATCTTGCGGGCAGGGGGACGCATGAGCGATCATCTGAAAGGCTTGCTGGTCACGACGCTTGGGGTGCTGTTTCTGGTGCCCGATTCGCTGTTTGTGCGGCTGATCGGGGCGGAGGCGCTGGCGATTGCGTTCTGGCGCGGGCTGATCGCGGGCGGGCTGATCCTGTGCTTCGTGCTGATCCGCAGCGGCACAGCGCCACTGCGCGCTGTGGTGCAGGGCGGGCCACCAGTCTGGATCTACACGCTGCTCTATGGGATTTCCGCGCCGGGATTCGTGCTGGCCGTGTCGATGACCAGCGTCGCGAATGTGGTCTTCATCCTTGCGGCCATGCCGGTCTTTGCCGCGATTTTCAGCCGGATCTGGTTGGGCGAGTTGATCACCCGGCGGATGGTCTGGACGATGTTGGGAGTATTCGTGGGGCTGTCGATCATCGTGCTCGGCTCGAGCGCGCAGCCGGGAACGGACTGGCGGGGCGATGCGCTGGCGCTTCTGGTCGCAGGCTGTTTTGCGGCCGCGCTGACGGCGGCGCGGCGGGCGCGCGGCACGCCGATGTTGCCAGCCGTACCGCTGGCGCTGATTGGCGGCGCGCTGTTGATCTTGCCTTTTGTCGATATCTGGGGGCCATTGGCGCAATGGTGGCCGCTATTTGCCGCCCATGGGCTGTTCATCGCCTTTGCCAGCGGGCTGATGGTGCTGGGGCCGCGCTATGTCAGTTCCGCCGAGGTGGCGTTGCTGATCCTGCTCGAATCGATCCTCGCGCCGCTTCTGGTCTGGGCGGTCGTGGGCGAAAACCCCGGATCCTGGGGGCTGGCGGGTGGTGCTGTGGTGGTGGTGGTGCTGTTGGTGTCGAACGCGGTTGTGCTGTTGCGGCGCGGGCCGGGGGGCGGAGTGCGTATCAACCGGGGTGGCGCGGCGGGGCGCGACAGGATTGCGCGCGACAGCGAAAGCTAGAGACGGCGCAGGCGGATCACCACATCTACGCGGCTGATTTCGGCGCCTTGCGGGGGGTCGGGCAGGCGCGAGAACGCCACCGCGCCCGAGGGGGCGTCGGTCAGTTCCTGCGTGTCTTCCCAGAAGTAATGCGGGTGATCTTCGACGCAGGTGTCGAAATAGGAGCGCGTCGCGTCGACCGTGATTTCGTTCATCAGCCCTGCATCGCAAAAGGCGCGCAGCGTGTTGTAGACGGTGGCAAGCGACACGGCTTCGCCGCTGGACTTGGCCGCGAGAAAGAGGCTTTCGGCGGTCACATGGCGGTCCTGGCCGTCGCCGACCAGAAGGCTGGCGAGCGACAGCCGCTGCCGCGTCGGGCGGACATTGGCATGGGCCAGCCAGCGTGCGCCCTTGGAGAGCGCGGTGTCGTCGAGTGAAGCAAATTCCTGATCCATGATGTGTATATAGAGGATAACCGGCCCCGATTTCAAATGAAATTGAGTCGCAACAGTCTGCGCGGGGGAGCAGGTGCCGGACTTGTCAGCAAGATTGTCACAGTGCTAGAGGGGGGAAACCCTTTGGAGGAGCGCAGAAATGGCCGATTTTCCCACATCATTTGACAAGGAGGGCCTGCTGGCCTGCGCGCGCGGCGAGCTGTTCGGCCCCGGCAATGCACAATTGCCCGCCCCGCCGATGCTGATGATGGACCGCATCACCGAGATCTCGGGGGATGGCGGCGCACATGGCAAGGGGCATGTGGTGGCGGAATTCGACATCACGCCGGATCTTTGGTTCTTCGAGTGCCATTTTCCGGGCAATCCGATCATGCCGGGCTGTCTGGGGCTTGATGGACTGTGGCAGCTCACGGGCTTCAACCTTGGCTGGCGTGGCTGGCAGGGGCGCGGCTATGCGCTGGGCGTCGGTGAAGTGAAGCTGACGGGCATGGTGCGCCCGGACCGCAAGATGCTGACCTACAAGATCGATTTCACCAAGGCCCTGCAGACGCGGCGGCTGACCATGGGCGTGGCCGATGGGATCGTCGAAGCCGATGGTGAAGTCATCTATCAGGTCAAGGATATGAAGGTTGCGCTGTCAGAGGCCTGAGGGCGCAGCAGTCTGTGTTTGATCCGGCTGTGGGCAGGCGGCGTATAGAGTCTAATGTCGCCTGCTCCAGAATCCGCGCGCCTCATCTGACAGGCGCTATGCGCTGCGCAAGCGACCACGCTGGAAAGGCGGGTTTGGCATGGCGCATGACACTCTTGACCAGAACAGTCCCCTGATCGGGCGGTTCGACCAGTCCTTTCTGATCCATATGATCCGCGATTTCTTCGTGATCCTGATCGCGGTCACGGTGCTGGAATTCACGCTGAAAGCGGGGCTCGTCTATTACGATTTCCGCGTCAACGGGCCGGGTCAGGTCGAAAGCGCCGCCGGTGATCTGGCGGAGAATGTGCATTCGATCATGCGCAACGAGGGCGGGCCCGTGGCCGCGCGCACGGTCTACCCGATCATCAACCGGAACTGGAATGATCTGGGCTACCGCATCGCGATCATTCCCGCGCCGGTCACGGTCACCTCGATCGAGGAGTCTTTCGGCTTCAGACCCGAAGGCGTGCCGCTGGGTGACTGGCCAGAGGCGCGGCATAATGCGGCGCAGATCGACATCAGGGCGGAAACCTTCTGTCTTGGCTGTCATACCGGGGCTGATCTGGGCGACGTGCTGGGCAGTGTGATCGTGCGCCGCGATCTGCGGACGGATTTCACCAAATGGATGGAGGATGTGCGCATCACCGGCATGTTGTCGCTGGGCAAGATCGTGCTGCATTCCTTTCTGCTGTTTCTGATCCTGCGCGCGCGTTTGGAACCGCTTCTTGGCCTGCGCGCGGTCGTCAGCAACCTGGCGCGGGCCTATGGCGGGCTGACGCATCGCGCCGACATCCGCACTGCGGATGAATTCGGCGTGCTGGCGCGCGATCTGAATGTGTTTCTGGACCGTGTGGGCCGTCTGGTAGAAGAACTGGACTCGGTCCTGAACCGTGTCGTGGTGATCAATGACGACATGATGACCATTCAGGGCGATCTGCGCGAACGGATCGATGCGCTGACCGGACGGATCCGTCAGATGGAGCGGTCGGTTCTGAATTCGGCGCGCACCGACCCGCATCTGGCGCAGGTCCGGCTCGATCATGTGCAGCGCAACATGCGTGCGCTGCAGGAGCGCGCGGGTGCTGGGCTGGCAGGATCGGAGATGGCCGCGATGGCCGAGGAATTGCAGAGCTTCCTCACCCATGCCGAAGCGCAGGTGACGAGCAGCGAGCGTGTTTTCGCGGATCTTGCGGCGCTCGGCGATGACAGCGAGCGGCTGAAGGGCGCGCTGGGCGAGATGGTGCGGCTGGAAGAGCGCATGAAGGGCGTGGCAGAAACCGGCAGCAATCTGGTGGAGCGTCTGCGTCCGGCGGGGGCCGGGTAGCCTCGACGCCGCGGGGGCGGCGTCGAGGCGGTGTTTGGTGTGTGTCAGCCGATGATGGCGTTCAGCGTGGCCGAGGGCCGCATCACGGCTGCGGTCTTGGCCGGGTCGCCGTGATAATAGCCGCCCAAGTCCACGGGCTTGCTCTGCGCGTCCAGCAATTCCTGCACGATGGCCGTTTCCCCGTCGGCCAATGCCTTGGCGATGGGGGCGAAATGCGCGGCGAGGTCCGCGTCATCGCTTTGCGCCGCCAGTGCTTCGGCCCAGTAGCGGGCGAACCAGTAATGGCTGTGGCGGTTGTCGGGCTGGCCTGCCTTGCGGCCCGGCGAGCGGTCATGGTCGAGCACGCCCTGCGTCGCCGCGTCAACCGCATCGCCCAAGACCCGCGCTTTGGCATGGCCCTTGGCATCGGCGAGGAAGCGGAAGCTTTCGCCCAATGCGCAGAATTCGCCCAAGCTGTCCCAGCGCAGATGGCCGGTCGCGACCAGATCCTGCACATGTTTCGGGGCCGAGCCGCCCGCGCCGGTTTCAAACAGCCCGCCGCCCTGCATCAGTTTGACGATGGACAGCATCTTGGCCGAGGTCGCCAGCTCCAGGATCGGAAACAGGTCGGTCAGGTAGTCGCGCAGCACGTTGCCGGTGATCGCGATGGTGTTCTCGCCCTTCGTGATCGTCTCAAGCGAGGCGCGGGTGGCGTCGCGCGGGGCCATGATCTCGAATTTATCGGCCACGCCTGCGGCTTCCAGGATCGGGGTGACATAAGCGATGAGTTGCGCATCATGGGCGCGATCCTTGTCGAGCCAGAAGATCGCGCGGAACCCTGTCGCGGCCTGCCGGTCGATGGCAAGCTGAACCCAATCCTCGATGGGGGCCTTGCGTGCGGATGCCGAGCGCCAGATATCGCCGGCCTCAACCTTGTGTTCGTGGATCACGGTCCCGTCTTCGAGCATCATGCGCACAGTGCCCGCATGGGCGATTTCGAATGTGGTGGGATGGCTGCCGTATTCTTCGGCTTTCTGCGCCATCAGGCCGATATTCTGCACGGTCCCTGCGGTCGCCGGGTTGAGCGCGCCATTGGCTTTGAAGAATTTGATCGTCTCGTCATAGACGGGCGCGTAGGAATTGTCGGGGATGACACAATTCGTGTCATGTTCCTGCCCGTCCGGTCCCCAGCCCTTGCCGCCAGCGCGGATCAGCGCGGGCATGGAGGCGTCGATGATCACATCTGACGGCACATGCAGGTTGGTGATGCCGCGGTCGGAATTGACCATATACATCGGCGGGCGGGTCGCGGTTGCGGCGTCAATCGCGGCCATGATCTCGGCATCATCCTTGACCTGCTCCAGCAGCGTGCCAAGGCCGGAATTGGGGTTCACGCCCAGCGCCTTGAGCTTGTCGCCATGGGCTTCAAACACAGGCTTGAGCCAGGCGCGGACGGCATGGCCGAAGATGATCGGGTCCGAGACCTTCATCATCGTGGCTTTCATATGCAGTGAAAACAGCGTGCCCTTGTCCTTGGTGCGCGCGATTTCCGCGTCGAGGAAGCTGGCGAGCGCCTTGGCCGAGAGATAGGTGGCGTCGACCACGGTTCCGGCAGGGTAGCTGAGCCCGTCCTTGAGCACTGTTTCCGTGCCATCCGCGCCGGTCAGCACGATCTTGGCCTTGGCGGCGTCTTTCAGCGTGACAGATGTCTCATTCGAGAAGAAATCGCCACCCGACATGGACGAGACTTCGGTCTTGCTGTCGGCGGTCCATTTGCCCATCCGGTGGGGGTTAGCCTGGGCGAATTTCTTGACGGCGGTGGCCGCGCGCCGGTCGGAATTGCCTTCGCGTAGCACCGGGTTCACCGCCGAGCCCTTGATCGCGTCATAGCGGGCGCGGGCGGTTTTTTCGGCGTCTGTCGCAGGGGCTTCGGGGTAGTCGGGCAGCGCATAGCCCTGCGATTGCAATTCCTTGATCGCGGCCAGAAGCTGGGGGCCGGAGGCGGAAATATTGGGCAGTTTGATGACATTGGCCTCAGGGGTTTTTACCAATTCGCCCAAATCGGCAAGATCGTCGCTGATGCGCTGGTCCTCGGTCAGGTGTTCGGGGAAGGCCGAAATGATGCGGCCTGCAAGCGAGATGTCGCGCGTGCCGACGCTGACACCGGCAGCGCTGGCGAAGCTCTGGATGATCGGCAGGAGCGAGGCCGAGGCCAGTTCGGGCGCTTCGTCCACCTTGGTGTAGATGATGTCGGGAATGGTTTTGTCAGTCATGGTACAAGCCCCCTTTTCGATGCTGGGCGCACCATAGGGGGATTCTGCGGCGGCGTAAACAGTGCACAATGGTATACAATGAAAATTTCTGTCAGATCGTGTGGCAGTCCGGCAGCTATGCGGGACTTTTCTGCCGGTCGCGCCGTCCGCCCATACCCCTTCGCTGTTGCCGCGTGACCGACGTGACGGACGGAAAGCCGCCTGTGACATCGCGCCAGGCCGGTAGCGGCTAGGCTAAAGCGGCCATTGGCCGAAACCACACGGTTCAAGCAGCAGGCCAAGGACCAAAGAGATTGCGTTGCATCATCTCGGCTGACTGCGCGATATCAGATAGACCGCTCCCAGCGACCATGCCTCGCAAGATCAGACAAGACCCGGGGTGGCTGATCGGCGGGGTCTGGCTGTTGACGCAACCGACGCTCATACGGAATTGAGCCGCCTTGCGGCAAGCCAGCTTGCCAGCGCCATCAGCCCGGCGGTGGTGAGGCAGAGCGGCAGCCCACCGATCTGAAAACTGATCCCCGACAGCAATGTGCCGATCAGCCGCCCTGCTGCATTGGCCATGTAGTAAAAACCCACATCCCGGGTGATCCGCTCAGCGGCACCGAAGGCGAGGATCAGGTAGGAATGCACCGAGGAATTGATCGCGAAGACGAAGCCAAACAGCAAGAGCCCTGCGACCAGCGTGGCGCTCAGCCAGCCCGCGGGATCGCCTGCGACAAACGCCGCGAGCGCGAGCAGAAAAGGGATCGGCACCAGAAGCCCCGCCCAGAGGATCGCCTTGGCGACGGTTGCGGCCTCGGGCTGGCCCCTGGCTCTCAGAATGCGCGGGGCAAACGCCTGCACAGCCCCGTAACCGATGATCCAGAGCGCCAGAAACCCGCCGATAAGAAAGAACGCCTCACGCCGCCCCTCTGCCGTGCCGTCCGACAGCACGGCCTGGAAATAGACCGGGATGCCCACCACAAACCACACATCGCGCGCGCCGAACAGAAACATCCGCGCAAGGCTCAAACGGTTCACGCGCGGATCGGTCGAGCGCCAGCCCGCCCAAGTATCCGCGCCTTTCATTCGCCCCGGCAGCCCCGCAGGCAGGAACAGGACCACTGCGAGCAAGATCACCGCGAGCGCAGCCGCCATGCTCCAGACCGCCGTCTGAAACCCGGCCAGCGCCAAGAGCGCCGCGCCAAGGAAGAAGCCTAAGCCCTTGACCGCGTTCTTCGATCCGGTCAGCGCGGCAACCCAGCGGAACAGGCCCCCATTCTCGGACGGGGCCAGAACCTTGACGGCAGATTTCGAGGACATCTTGGCCAGATCCTTGGCCACGCCAGACACCCCCTGCACCGCCATCACGAAGATCACCGATGCCGTGATGCCCCAGGCCGGGTCCATCTGCGCCAGAGCCGCCAGCGCCGCGATTTGCAGTGCCAGCCCCGCACGAAGCGTCGCTGCCAGCCCGAACCGTGCAGCGAGCCAGCCGGCGGCCAGATTGGTGACGATGCCCGCGATTTCATACAGCAGGAACAGATAGGCAAGCTGGATCGGCGTGAAGCCCAGCGAATTGAAATGCAGCAGCACGAGCATCCGCAGCGCACCATCCGACAGCATGAAAGCCCAATACGAGCCTGTCACGGCGATATAGGCGCGCAGGGGATTTGGGGCGGACAGGGTCATCGAAGTCTCTCCTTATGGAAAGCCCCGGGGGCGCTTGGCCCCGTCGCCATTGTGCTCGAACCAATGGCGCATAATGGCGACCCCAGAGGATATTTGTGCAAAGATGAAAAGGTCAGAGGCTTGTCGCCACCATTCGGGTGATATCGGACAGACGGCAAGCATAGCCCCATTCATTGTCATACCAGGCATAGACCTTCAGCTGCGTGCCATTGATCACCATGGTGGACGGGCCGTCGATGATGGCTGAGCGCGGGTCGTTGGTGTAGTCGGATGAGACCAGCGGGCGGTCCTCATAACCCAAGATGCCCTTGAGCGGGCCTTCGGCAGCGGCGCGGAACAGGGCGTTGACCTCCTCCGCCGTTGTCGCGCGCTCCAACTCGAACACGCAGTCGGTCAGCGAAGCATTCAGCAGCGGCACGCGCACGGCATGACCGTTCAGCCGCCCCTTGAGTTCGGGATAGATCAGGGTGATCGCTGTTGCGCTGCCGGTGGTGGTCGGGATCAAGTTGGTCAGGGCAGACCGTGCGCGGCGCATGTCCTTGGCGGGGCGATCGACGATGGTCTGGGTGTTGGTCACGTCATGGATCGTGGTGATTGATCCATGGCGGATGCCCAGCGCCTCGTGGATGACCTTGACCACGGGTGCGAGGCAGTTGGTGGTGCAGGACGCCGCCGTGATGATGGTCTGGCTGCCGTCATAGAGGTGGTGATTGACGCCATAGACAAGGTTCAGCGCGCCGCTGTCCTTGACGGGGGCAGAAACGATGACCTTCTGAACTCCCGCCTTGAAGTAAGGCGCGATCTTCGCTGCCGTCTTGAACACGCCCGTGCAGTCGATCACCAGATCGACGCCCATCTCGGCCAGCGGCAGCGCTTCGATGGTGCGCTCTTGGGTCAGGCGGATGGGCGTTTCGTTCAGGACCAGAGCGTCCTCGGCGGCGGAAACGGGCGTGGTCCAACGGCCATGGACCGAGTCAAACTCCATCAGCAGCGCATGCTGCGCCACATCGCCGACCGGATCGTTCAGGAGCACGATCTCGCCCCCCGCGCCACTGTCGATCAGCTCGCGCAGAACAAGTTTTCCGATGCGGCCAAGGCCATTGAGGGCTATGCGTAAGGTCATGGGGCTCACCTATCGTTTTCGTTTTTCAGTGCGCGTCGCAGGCATATGGACGCAGCTTTGAAACGGATTGATGACACCTTTCAAACTGCAAAGCTCTGCCGTGTCCGATTGGCGAACCACACCAGCGACAGCATCACCGGCACCTCGACCAGCACGCCGACCACAGTGACCAGCGCCGCGACTGAGTTCAGGCCGAAAAGGCCGATGGCCACCGCCACTGCCAGTTCGAAATGGTTCGATGTCCCGATCAGCGCGCAGGGTGCCGCCACGTTATGCGGCACGCCCCAGCGCCACGCCGCCGCATAGGCCAGCGCGAAAATGCCGTAAGACTGAACCAGGATGGGGACCGCAATCATCGCGATCAGAGCCGGGCGATCCAGAATCACATCACCCTGAAACCCGAAGAGCAGCGTCACCGTGCCCAGCAGTCCCAGCACCGAGAACGGCTTGAGCCGCGCCGTGAAGGTCGTGACCGCGCCCTCGGCCTGCGCCGCATCGCGCGCGCGGCGGCTGAGCAACAGACGTGTCAGCACCCCGGCCACCAGCGGCACCACCACGAACAGCACCACCGACAGAAGCAGCGTGTCCCAAGGCACAGTCAGTTCGGTCAGACCCAACAGAAGCGCCACAAGGGGCGCATAGAGCACCACCATCACCACATTGTTCAACGACACCTGGGCCAGCGTGTAGTTCGGATCGCCCTTCGTGAGCTGCGACCAGACGAACACCATCGCCGTGCAGGGGGCCGCCCCCAGCAGGATCAGCCCGGCGATATATTCACCTGCCGTGCCGGGGTCGATGAAGGGGGCGAACAGATATTCAAAGAAGATCACGCCCAGCACTGCCATGGTAAAGGGCTTGATGGCCCAGTTCACCGCCAGAGTGATGATCAGCCCCTTGGGACGTTCATGCACCTGTGCGAGGGCGGCGAAATTTACCGCCACCATCATCGGGTAGATCATCACCCATATCAGCACTGCGATCACAAGGTTGATCTTTCCGATCTCCCACCCGGCAAGCGTGGCGAACAGATCGGGGAACAGCGCGCCGAGCGCCAGCCCGGCGAGGATGCTCAGCCCCACCCAGATCGAGAGATACCGTTCGAATGTGGACATGGGCGGTCTTTCATCTCTTGTCAGGGGTAACGCAGCAGGCAGGGTCGCTGGATGCGGCCTGAAGCGCGCCGACCAACTCCGCCAGCGGTGCCAGCGCATGGGGGGCGAGCGCATAGCAGACACGCGGCGGGTCAATCTGCCCATCGATCACACCTGCCGCCTTCAGAATGCGCAGGTGTTCGGACACGGTCGATTGCGCCAGCCCCACCGCCTGCACGATATCACCGCCGATGCATCCGGGCGTGCGCGCGAGCAGCGCAAGGATTCTCAGCCGCGCAGGATGCGCCAGTGCCTTGGCGAGCACGGCCAGCCGTTCATCATCAGCTGTTTCCGCAAGACTTGAGTCGGAGAGCATGGGAATCACTTCGCCTATCGTCGGTAAACGATTTATAAGGGTGTTTCAGAAGTTGCACAAGGGCTTGTGCAGCCTGTGTGTCAGCCTTCCCGATGGCCCGAACGTCCGTTAGGGGCGGACGATCCCTGTTCCGCAATGAGCTGGTTGACTCGCGGTTCAGCTGCGGCTTTCAGGATGGTTTTGTGTTTCGGGCGGCCATTTTCATGTCTCAACCAGAGAGACCCATGGACAGTTGCGCTAGCAGCGGTCTGGCCTCTGTGTTTTGCGCAATGCTGCGCAGCCGGCAGACCTTGCGGACAAATTCACGCGACCCGGCCCGTCTGCGGCTTTGGGGCGCGCGTGCACATCCCTCGCCGTGGGGGGGGGGCGTCGCCGGGGAGAGGCTAGGGCATGGACGGGATCATCTGTTCCGGCGGGCGGTGGCCGTCGGCGAAGGTCTTGATGTTCAGGATCACCTTTTCGCCCATCTCGATAGGCCTTTCGCGCGTGGCCGAGCCCATATGCGGCAAGCGCACCACATTCGGCAGGTCGCGCAGCCGCGGGTTGATGTCATGGCCGCGCTCATAGACATCCAGCCCCGCGCCCGCGATCTCGCCTGCGCGCAGGCCCCGCCTCAGGGCGAGGATGTCGCGCTGCCTGAGAGCTTGCAACAGCGATCTGCCCGCATATGAGGGTTGCGGGCAGATCTGGTCACGGGTCAGAGGCTGGTGTCGAGCGCCGACAGGATCGCGTCGCCCATGCCGGAGGTCGAAACAGGCGTACCGCCTTCGGGGCCCATCAGATCGGCGGTGCGCACCCCATCGGCCAGCACGCGCTCGATGGCGGCTTCCAGCCGCGTCGCCTCATCGCCCTGATCGAAGCTGTAGCGCAGCGCCATGGCAAAGCTGAGGATACAGGCGATGGGGTTGGCTTTGCCTTGGCCTGCAATATCGGGGGCGGAGCCGTGGACCGGCTCGTAGAGCGCTTTCGGGCGGCCGTTCTCCATCGGCGCGCCAAGGCTTGCCGAAGGCAGCATGCCGAGCGAGCCGGTCAGCATGGCGGCGAGATCGGACAAAAGGTCGCCGAACAGGTTGTCGGTCACGATCACGTCGAATTGCTTGGGCCAGCGGGTCAGTTGCATCGCGCCGGCATCGGCATACATGTGGCTGAGCTCGACCTCAGGGTAGTCGCGGCCCACTTCGGTCACAACCTCGCGCCACAGGATGCCCGATTCCATCACATTGGCCTTTTCCATCGAACACAGCTTCTTGTCGCGCTTCATCGCCAGCTCGAACGCCGAGCGTGCGACGCGGGCGATTTCCGATTCGGTGTAGCGCTGGGTGTTGATGCCGACGCGCTCATTGCCTTCGGTGAAGATGCCACGCGGCTCGCCGAAATAGACGCCGGATGTCAGTTCGCGCACGATCATGATGTCGAGCCCCGCGACCACATCCTTCTTGAGCGAGGAGAAATCCGAGAGCGCGTCGAAACATTGCGCCGGGCGCAGGTTGGAAAACAGATCCATTTCCTTGCGCAGCCTGAGCAGCCCGCGTTCGGGCTTCACGCTGAAATCGAGCGCGTCATATTGCGGGCCGCCCACAGCACCCAGAAGCACCGCATCAACCTCCTGCGCGCGCGCCATCGTGTCATCATGCAGCGGCGTGCCGTGCTTGTCATAGGCGCAGCCGCCGACCAGATCCTCGCTCACGTCGAAATTCAGGCCACGTTCGGCGCCGAACCAATCGATGATGCGGCGCACTTCGGCCATGACTTCGGGGCCGATTCCGTCGCCGGGCAGGATGAGCAGGGAAGGGGTGGTCATGGTCTGTCCTCTCTCTTGGTTGCACCACTCGCTAGACCTTCGACAAATTTCCGTCAAGCCGAGCCGGAGTGGTTTGGTCTTCTTGCGCGATTGTGGTAAGCTTGCTGCCTGTCAAATACGGGAGGATTTGCCATGACACGTCACCTGATCGATCACCCCAAAACCGCGCCAAGCGAGCGGCTGATGCGATTCTTGCGTCTGGAGCGCGCGGCCATGCCTGGGCAGCGGAGCAAGGCGCTGATGCTGCGCCTGCAGCACCGGAGCAGTGACCGGCTGAAGGCCTATACGCGGATCGCGCGCGGGGTGAGCGCATGACGCTGTAACTTTCGGCGAAATCTGTTAAGACGCGCAGATCTTGGGTGTTTCAAGGGTGATCTGGTGTCTTTTGATGTCGTCGTTATCGGACGAAATGAGGGGCTGCGCCTGGGCGCGGCCCTGCGCGCGGCGAAGGGGCTGGCGCGGAGGGTGATCTATGTCGATAGCGGGTCGCGCGACGACAGCGTGACCCAGGCGCGGGCCTTGGGGATCACCGTCTGTGCGCTCGACCCTGTGCGCCCCTTCACGGCCGCGCGGGCGCGAAACGAAGGGTTTGCCGCGCTCGGGCCGGATCGGGCGGAATTCGTTCATTTCGTCGATGGTGATTGCATCCTGCAGCCCGACTGGCCGGCGCAAGCGTTGGATTTCATGCGCGAACATCCACAGGCCGGGCTGGTCTTCGGGCGGCAATTCGAAGCGCGACCTGATGCATCGGTCTATAATTTCCTGACCGATTGGGAATGGGACAAGCCAGCGGGGCGGGATGCGCTCAGCGCGGGCTGCGTGCTGGTGCGCACCACCGCCATGGTCGAGCTTGGCGGCTATGACGAGGCGCTGATCGCCGGGGAAGACGACGATTTTTGCCTGCGGTTGCAAGCGGCGGGCTGGGAGACCTGGCGCATCGGCGGGGCGATGACCGAGCATGACGCGCGGCTGTTGAGTTTCGCGCCATGGTGGCGACGGATGCTGCGCGCGGGCTACAGTTATGGCGCCCTCGGCCAGCGCCACGCCCAAAAGGGGCGTGCGCAGCGGGTGCGCGCGTTGGTCTGGGGCGGGGTTGTGCCGCTGTTGGGCCTGATCGGGCTGGTGTTCTGGCTGCCGCTGTTTTTGCTGATGGCTCTGGCAATTGCGCTTTCGCTGACACGCCAGACGCGGCGCTTCATGCGCATGGAACTTGATCCCGACCGCGCCTTTCGCGCCGCGAGCGTGCTGATGCTTGGCAAACATGCTGAATTGCAAGGGCTGGTCCGTTTCTGGCGGGATCAGCGCGCGGGTCGGGTCAGTGGCTTGATTGAATACAAGTAGCCGTCTGACATGCCGTGGTGGTGCGATATGCAGATGGGGCCGGATGCGGGTCAGTCGCGCACGATGTAGACGGATTGTCTGGCGTGGCGCACGATCCGCGCGGCGTTGGGGCCGAGCAGATAGCTCTTCGCCTCGGGGCGATGGGCTGCGAGAATGATCACATCAACGTCGAGCTTGTCGGCCGCGCGCAGGATTTCATCGTAGATATTGCCATGCAGCACATGGGGATGCACTTCAATCGCTCCGGGAACATGTTGCCGGACCCATGTGCGCAAGGCATCGCCGAAATGGTGCAGTGCGGTTTGCTCGAACCCGGCCTTGAAGAACGTCCCGACCATCGACATGCCGAAATCGGGCAGGACGCTGACGACATGCAGCTCCCCGCCTGTGGCCAGCATGGTCTGCGCTTCGCCCAGCGGTTTGATCCAGGAGGCGGGCGCGTTCAGGTCGATGGGGAGGAGGACTTTCCGGGCCATGGTGCTTTTGCTCCCTTGCTGCCGCTTCTTGCGGGTGGTTGTGACACATGCCCAAGTGGACATGTCCTGCGCGGAAGAATCAAGCCTGAAGCGCGGGGCGAGTGGTCCCGGTGTCGTTTTTCGCCTTCCAGCTGCGCGGCGCAGGTGCGTCCGGGCGCGCTTGGTGAAGGGGGCGGAGCTTGGCGGCAGGTCAGCCGGTCATGCTGGTCTTGAGCTGCGAGACCCGCCACGGCGCTTCGGTCGTGGGCGCGCCGAAGAAATAGCCCTGCAGGCAATCGACCCCCATATCGACGAGCATGCGCGCATCTTCGACGGTTTCGACGCATTCGGCGACAGTGAACATGTCGAAATGGCGCGCAATGGAGACCAGCGCCTGCACCAGGATCTGATTGTCAGGTGACTGGCCGATATCGCGGATGAAGGTGCCGTCGATCTTGACGATATCGAAGTAGAAATCCTTCAGGTAGCGAAAGGCCGTATAGCCTGCGCCAAAATCATCGAGCGCAAAGCAGATCCCGCGTTCCTGCATGTCCTGCATGAAGACCGTGACCAGATCGGGCATCAGCATGGCCGAGGATTCGGTGATTTCGAGAATCAGCCGTTCGCCGATGCTCTTGTCCTGGCGCAGGCCGCGTTCGAGGGTCGACAGCCACGCCGGGTATCCAATGGAGCGCGCCGACATGTTGATCGACAGCCGGATCGAGGGTTCTTCGGCGAGGGTCCGCAGCCCGTGTTCCAGCGCCAGACAGTCGATGCGCCGCCCCAGTTCGTTGGTTTCCACGGCGTCCATGAAATCGCCTGCCGGGATGATGCGCCCGGTATGGTCGATGATCCGGATCAGTCCTTCGTAAAATGCTGCGCGTTTGGACATGCGCGCCTGCACGACAGGCTGATAGGCCAAGACGCTGCGCTTTTCATCAAGCGCCTCGCGCACCATCGCCAATGTGTCGAGCCGTTTTTCTTCGGCCGCCGAGGACAAGGGTGAGGAATGGACAGGATCATACACGGGAAACTGGTCGGACTGGCTGGGGGGCATCTACTCGGCTCCATGATTTCCCCCAAATTCACCCAATGCGCTTAATTGGCAGTTAAAGTGGCGTGCATTAGATAAAATGCTATGCAGTTTGGCCCCAGCGCCCTGCCTTCGCGCTTGATTGCCATCACCGCGCTGCGCGCGTATAGGCCAAAGCGCGAGATGGGGCAGCGCCGGAGAGGGGACGTCATGGACAAGACAGCAGCCAACCAGATGTGGGGCGGGCGGTTCAGCGCTGGGCCTGATGCGATCATGGAGGCGATCAATGCCTCGATCAGCTTCGACAAGCGACTGGCCCCTCAGGATATCGCAGGCTCGCGCGCGCATGCCGCGATGCTGGCGGCGACGGGGATCATCACGCCGGGCGACGCCGCCGAGATCGACCGCGGCTTGAGCCAGGTGCTGGCCGAGATCGAGGCGGGCGAGTTCACCTTTTCCACTGCGCTGGAAGATATTCACATGAATGTCGAGGCCCGGCTGCGCGAGATCATCGGTGCGCCTGCGGGCCGGCTGCACACGGCGCGCTCGCGCAATGATCAGGTGGCGCTCGATTTCCGGCTCTGGGTGCGGGAGCAATGCGACGCAGCGATTGGGGGTCTGGAAGCGCTGATGCGGGCGTTTCTTGCACAGGCCGAGGCGGGTGCGGAATGGGTCATGCCCGGTTTTACCCATCTGCAGACCGCGCAGCCCGTGACATGGGGCCATCACATGCTCGCCTATGTCGAGATGTTTGCCCGCGACCGGTCGCGCTTCATCGACGCGCGGGCGCGGATGAATGAATGCCCGTTGGGGGCTGCGGCGCTGGCGGGGACGTCCTTTCCGATTGACCGCCACATGACCGCCGCCGCTCTGGGCTTTGATCGGCCCACGGCAAATTCGCTCGACACCACGGCGGACCGCGATTTCGCGCTGGAATTCCTTGGCGCTGCGTCGATCTGTGCGATGCATCTGTCGCGTTTCGCCGAAGAGCTGGTGATCTGGTCTTCGGCGCAGTTTCGGTTCATTCGCATGTCGGATCGCTTCTCGACCGGCTCCAGCATCATGCCGCAGAAGCGCAACCCCGATGCGGCGGAGCTGTTGCGCGCCAAGCTCGGGCGCATTCTGGGCGCGACTGTGGCGCTGTTCACTGTGATGAAGGGCCTGCCGCTGACCTATTCCAAGGACATGCAGGAAGACAAGGAACAGGTCTTTGATGCCGCCGATAACCTGCTCCTGGGGCTTGCCGCGATGGAAGGGATGGTCAGCGACCTGACCGCCAATCGCGCCGCCCTCGAAGCCGCGGCCAGCAGCGGGTTTTCCACCGCGACCGATCTCGCCGATTGGCTGGTGCGTGAATTGAACCTGCCGTTTCGGGACGCGCATCATGTCACCGGCAGCCTTGTGAAGCTCGCCGAGGACAAGGGCTGCGATCTGCCGGATCTGTCGCTGGACGAGATGCAGAAAATCCATGGCGAAATCACCCAGGCGGTCTATTCTGTGTTGGGGGTGCAGAATTCCGTCGCCAGCCGCACCAGCTACGGCGGCACTGCGCCCGATAATGTCCGCGCTCAGATCGCGCGCTGGAAAGAGGTTCTGGGATGAAATACGCAGCCCTCGCGGCAGTTCTGGCCCTTGCGGCCTGCGGCGCCGATGCCCCCCCGCAAGCGCCCACACCCGGCGTCAGCATTTCGGGCGAAGCGCGCATCGGCGTGAGCGGTCGGCTATGAGCCCGCTGCGCATACTCTATCTCGCCCTCGCCATCTGGGGCACGATTCACCCGATGTATTGGTTCATCACCTGGTTTGTGGAAAATGAGTGGTCGCTGATGGCCATGGTCGATGCCTGGCATGTCAACGCTGCCACATCGGGTCTGGTCTGGGATCTGACCATTGCGGCGGTCGCGCTGACCGTTTTCGTGCTGGTCGAGACCTGGCAGAGGCGGCGCTATCTGGGCCTCTTGGCCATTCCCGCGACGTTCTGCATCGGCGTCTCTTGCGGGGTGCCGCTTTACCTCTTCCTGCGTTCGAAGCCCGATACCTGACATTTTCTTGTCCCAAATACCCCCGCCGGAGGTGCACCGCGCTTGCGCCCCGGCCTGACGCCTGACCGAGAGCTTACCCTATGGATCATTTCCTCTACCGCGACGGCCTTTTGCATGCCGAAGACGTGGCCTTGACCGAAATCGCCGCGTCAGTTGGCACACCCTTTTATTGCTATTCCACCGCCACGCTGACGCGGCATTTCCGGCTGTTTCAGGACGCGCTTGCGGGGCTCGATCATCTGGTCTGTTTCGCGATCAAGTCGCTCTCCAATCAGGCGGTGCTGCGCACGCTGGGCAATCTGGGCGCGGGCATGGATGTGGTGTCGGGGGGCGAGTATCGGCGCGCGCAAGCCGCAGGCGTGCCGGGCGAACGGATCGTGTTTTCCGGCGTGGGTAAGACGCGCGAGGAAATGGCCTATGCGCTGACCCACGGGATCCGGCAGTTCAATGTAGAATCGGCCGAGGAGTTGCGCGTCCTGTCTGAGGTCGCCACGGCCCTCGGCAAGACTGCGCCGATCACCTTGCGCGTGAACCCTGATGTCGATGCGAAAACCCATGAAAAGATCGCCACAGGCCGCAAGGAGGACAAGTTCGGCGTGCCCATCGCCCGCGCGCGCGAGGTCTATGCGGAAGCTGCGCGCCTGCCGGGGATCGAGGTCGTGGGCATCGACGTGCATATCGGCAGCCAGCTGACCGATCTTGCGCCGTTTGAGGCCGCTTTCAGCAAGATCGCCGATCTGACGCGGGAGTTGCGCGCCGATGGCCATACGATTCGTCGTCTCGATCTGGGGGGCGGCTTGGGGATTCCCTATACGCGGTCGAACGAAACCCCGCCTTTGCCGCTGGACTATGGCGCGATGATCCGCCGCGTGCTCGGTGATCTCGATGTCGAGATCGAGATCGAGCCGGGCCGCCTGATCGCGGGCAATGCCGGGGTGCTGGTGTCCTCCGTGCTCTATCTCAAGCAAGGCGAGGGGCGGGATTTCCTGATCCTTGATGCAGCGATGAATGACCTGATCCGTCCGGCCATGTATGGCGCGCATCACGACATTATCCCGGTGATTGAAGCGCAGGCCGCCACGGACCAGCGCCCGGTCGATATCGTGGGCCCGGTCTGCGAGACCGGTGACACCTTCGCGCGCCAGCGCAGCCTGCCGCCGCTTGCGCCGGGCGATCTGGTGGCGTTTCGCTCGGCGGGGGCTTACGGGGCGGTGATGGCGTCGGAATATAACACCAGGCCGCTGATCCCGGAGGTTTTGGTGCATGGCGATCAATATGCCGTCATTCGGGCGCGTCCGTCCTTTGACGACATCCTCAATCGCGATACATTACCTGCATGGCTAGAGAGCTCTACACCATAAGCGAGCGCGCATGATCAGACGTCGCCCCCGTGCCGATATGCCCCCCGCCCTGACCCGCGCGCTGCGCGGAACACTGGCGGGGCTCTGGGCCGAGCGGATCTTGCGCGCCCTCTGGCCCTTTACGACAGTGGCGCTGATCTGTGCTGCGGCGCTGGGGCTGGGTGCGCAGGATGCGGTGTCGGGCACCGTCGCGATGTGGATGGCGTTTGGTGCCTTGCTTGCGCTGATGGCAACCCTGATCATTGGCCTGTGGCGTTTGCGGCTGCCCACGCGGGCCGAGGCAGCGGCGCGACTTGATGCGGCCATGCCCGGACGCCCACTTGCGATGCTGGCAGATGAGCAGGCCATCGGGGCAGGCGATCCCGCATCGCGTGCAGTCTGGATGGCGCATCTGGCGCGGATGCAGGCGCTGATCGCACAGGCACGCGCGGTCCCCGGCAATCTGCGCCTTGCGGCCTATGACCGCTACGGGCTGCGCTACATCGCGCTGACAGCGTTCATCGTGGCGGTGGTCTTCGGCGCGCCATCGCGCGTGGCCGAGATCACCGAGATTGCGCAGGTTCCGTCGCGCGCCGAGGCTGTGGCTCTGGGGCCAAGCTGGGAAGCCTGGGTGCAGCCGCCGGGCTATACCGGGCGGCCAAGCCTCTATCTGAACGACGTGGATCGCACCAGCCTGCAACTGCCGCAAGGCAGCCGGGTGACGGTGCGATTCTATGGCCAGCAGGGGATCATGTCAGTGCATGAAAGCCTGTCAGATCGTGCCGAGGCCGATCCCGCCGAGATGGCGCAGGATTTCGAGATCGAGCGTTCGGGCCGTCTGTCGATCCGCGGGCCTGCGGGGCGCGACTGGGAAGTGATTGCGCTGATCGACCAGCCCCCTGTCGTCCAGCTTGTGGGGCAGGCCGAGCGCGAGCGCGGCGGGGTGATGCGGCAGGATTTTGTGGCCCGTGATGATTATGGTGTGACCGGGGGCGAAGTCCGCGTGGCGCTTGATCTGGGCGAGGTGGACCGCCGCTACGGGCTGGCGTTGGAACCCGAGCCGCGCGATGCGCTCAGCGTCCCGTTGCCGATGCCGACTTCGGGCTCGCGCAGCGAGATCGAGGACGCGTTCATCGAAGATTTCTCGCAGCACCCATGGGCCAATCTGCCGGTCACCGTCGCTTTCGCGGTCGAGGATGCGCGCGGACAGGAGGGCGAGAGTGCCACGACCCCGATGGTTTTGCCGGGGCGGCGGTTTTTTGACCCGATGGCGGCGGCGGTTATTGAGCTTCGCCGCGATCTTCTGTGGACGCGCGAAAATGCGCCGCGCGTCGGGCAGTTGATGCGCGCGATTGGACATCGGCCCGAAGATACTTTCCGCTCGGCCGAGGCGCGCACGCGCTTCACCGAAACCCGCGGCATCTTGCTTGCGAGCCTTGATCACGGATCGCTGGACGAGGCCACGCGCGATGATCTGGCCCAGCGGATGTGGGATCTGGCGGTGTTGCTGGAGGAAGGCGATCTGGCCGATGCGCGCGAGCGTCTGCGCCGCGCGCAGGAGCGCTTGGACGAGGCGGTGCGCAATGGCGCGGACCCGGCTGAAGTGGCCGAGTTGATGGACGAGCTGCGCGAGGCGATGCGCGATTACATGCAGCAACTGGCCGAACAGCCCCGCGAACGTGGCGAGGCTCCGGCAGATGGCGAGCGTATGGAGGTCACGCAGGATCAGATCCAGGAGCTGCTCGACCGCATTCAGGAGCTGATGGAAGAAGGCCGCATGGATGAGGCGGCCGAGCTTCTGGCGCAGTTGAATGCGCTGCTGGACAACCTGCAGGTCGCCGAAGGGCAGGGCGGTGAAGGCATGCCCGGCGATCAGGCGATGGAGGGCTTGGGCGAAACGCTGCGCGAGCAGCAGAACCTGTCGGACGAGACATTCAACCAGTTGCAGGACGAATTCCGCAACGGCGCACCGCAGCCCGGTGAGGGCGACAGCCAGGGTCAAGGCCAGGGTGAGCAGCGCGGCGAGGGCGATCAGCCGGGCGAGGGGCAGCAGCCAGGTCTTGGCGACCGGCAGCGCGATCTTGCCGAGCGGTTGCGCGAGCAGCAGTTGCAGCCGTTACCGGGTGAGGGCACCGCAGAAGGTGACGCGGCGCTTGAGGCGCTGGAGCGCGCTCAACGAGCGATGGAAGAGGCCGCAGAGGCGCTTGAGCAGGGCGAAACCGGCGAGGCGCTGAGCCGTCAGGCTGATGCGATGGAAGCCATGCGCGAGGGCATGCGAGCGATGAACGAGGCCCGCAATCAGGAAGCGCGTGAGCAGCAGGGCGGCGATCAGGCTGCCGACGCGCAAGGCGACGGACCCCAGCGCGACCCGCTGGGCCGTGAGCGCAGTCAGGGCGGCGAGGTTGGCACGGATGAGAACCTGCTGCAGGGCGAGGATGTCTATCGCAGCGCGCGTGATCTGCTCGACGAATTGCGCCGCCGCTCGGCGGAACTCGACCGACCCGAGGCAGAGCTCGACTACCTGCGCCGCCTGCTCGATCGGTTCTGACCCCCAAGCGTGCCTGCGCGAGACGCAAAGATCGCTCTGGCTGACCATGGGAAAAACCGAGTGTCGTGCATGGGCGCGGCAGTCGTGTCCAGCCGGTCTATGCGCGCCTCATCTGATCTTGATCACGCTGCCTGCATGGAGTTGGTTGCCCATCGGCGCGCTGCATCTGTTGCCCAGCGCGTGGGTGACCGGGACATGACACCGTCAGGTCGGCGGACAGGCCATCGTGCAGGGTGATCAGCACTGCGGCGAGGGGGGCGGGCGTCGCGATGCTGGCCGTTGGCGCTGGCGGTTTTGACGCGCGGCGCGCTCTGTCGATTATCGTGCGGATCTTCGCTCTGGCTGTCGCTCCCGCAGTGATGGGGCCGGGTTCCACCTTGATCACGCAGCCTGCCCCAGGCCAGCGGGTGAAAGGGGCCGCGGGCCTGCCGCCCAAGTCAGGTCAGCGGACACAACATCGCTGCGGGTGATCAGCTCTGCACTGGCCGGGCCAGCAGTCGCGACGCTGACATGGCACGCCATGCGCAGCGGCGCTGCGCGGGGGGGCTGTGATCCCCCGCGCGGTTATTCTGGACTGGCCACTGTTTTCCGCGCTCCGCCCCTGACAATTTACGCGCGGGGGCAGATTTGCGGCAGGCGCTGAAAGATTACCTCAGCACTGCGCGGATGATTACTCTGGCCGTGGCGCCGGCTGCGATGCGGCCGCCTTCGACCTCGATCACGCAGCCTGCGCCGGGGCAGTCGGGCGAGAGGGTCAGCGTGCCTTCTGCCCAGTCTGGTCGCAACTCGGCGGCGCTCAGCGTCAGGTCAGCGGGCAACTCATCGCGCAGGGTAATCTGCTCTGCGGCGACGGGGCCGGTATTGGTGATGGTGATCGTGTATTCCATGCAAGCGCCGGGGATCGCGGTGGCGGGCAGACTGCCCGTATCTGGGGGCGCGGCCGTCAGATCATCGCAAGCGCTGCCGGATTCGGAAAACACGCGGACCGTCTTGGTGACGGAGAGTTCGGCCTGTCCCTGCAAGGTGATCGTGACGCTATCCGTGGTGACCAGTCCGAAAGCGTCGGTCACGGTGATCTGAAACACCAAATCCTCACTGGCGGCACCGCCTGCGGGGGCCGTGGCGGTAAAGCCGGGTTGCAGGATGTTGGCATCTGTCAGCGTGACAGTCGTCCCCGCGGTCTGGGTCCAGCTGATGGAGGTGATGTTGTCATCGGGGTCCGAGGCCGTGCCGAGGAGCGTGATCTCCTGCCCCTCGGTCGCGGTGACATCCGCGCCTGCATTGGCCTCGGGGCCGGTATTGATGACATAGCGCGCCACCACGATCCCCGATCCGCCATTGCCGCCCGCGTCGCGTCCGAAGCCCGCGCCGCCCCCGCCGCCGCCGGTATTGGGCTGGCCATCCCCGGGCAGGGCCGCGCCCGCACCGCCGCCGCCGCTGCCGCCGCCATGCGAGGCTGCGCCGACTGTGTCGGCATTGGCGATCATGCCGCCGCCCCCGCCGCCGCCATAGCCGCGCAGGCTGCCAGTGATCGCAGAGGTAATGCCTGCGCCCCCGGCCCCTGCGACGCGGTTTTCGCCGTTAACACCAGGTCCGCCTGCGCCGCCGCCGCCACCGCCTGCGCGATTGGTCAGCGTGCTGCCATGTCCATTCCCGGCTCCGCCGGCATGGCCCTGACCCGGCGTCCCTGCCGCGCCGACGGTTGTCTGGCTGTTGACGCGCGCGCGCCCGCCGCCGCCGCTGCCGCCCACGCGCGGGGTGCCCGCGATCGCACCGCCACCGCCCCCACCGCCGAGGGCCGTCTGGCCCGCGAAGGAACTGTCTGTGCCGTTTTGCGCCGCAAGGCCGAGCGCCTGATTGCCGCCCTGTCCGCCTGTACCGATGATCGCCGGGTAGCTGCCCGCTGTCAGTGTCTCGGTCCCGACAAGAAGGCCGCCCGCGCCACCGCCGCCTGCGGAGAAATTCAGCAGCGGATCGGGTGAGGTGCCCGAATTGCCGCCACCCCCGCCACCCGCGACGATCAGATATTCGACTTCGGTCGGATCGCTCAGGGACAGCGTGCCATTCCCGAAGTAGCTATGCGCGCGCCAGGTCACATGGCCTGCGATGTCGTTGTATTCAACGACTGTGCCGCCTGCGCCGGGGGGCGGGGGCTGGGTCTCGGTGCGCGGGGTCACGGTGATCGTCACCTCGCTGGTCGAGACAAGGCCGAACGGATCAGTGACGGTCAGGCGGAAGGTCAGATCCTCGGAGATGCCATTGACGGGCTGGGGCGCGGTGAAACCCGGCGCGGTGCTCGCGGGGTCGCTGAGCGCAACCGTGGTGCCTGCGATCTGCTCCCATTCGTAGATCAGCGCATCACCATCGGGGTCGCTGGAGCCAGTGCCGTCGAGGCTGACCTGCGTGAAGCCCGTGACCGATTGCGCGGGGCCTGCATCCGCGGTGGGGCCAGTGTTGATGACATAGCGCAGCACCACGATCCCCGAGCCGCCATGGCCTCCGCTGAACCCATCGCCCGAAAAAGAGCCGCTTGCCCCGCCGCCACCGCCGCCAGTACCAGCGGTGGCATTCTGACCCGGCCCGCGTGTCGCGGGTGCGCCTCCGCCGCCGCCGGTGCCGCCAGATCCGCCTGTTGCCCCGTCAAAGCCACCACCACCGCCGCCGCCTGCATAGACCTGATCTGTTCCGGTGATGCCGCTGATCTGCCCTGCACCCCCGTCCGCGCCGGAATTGGACATGACTGATCCGCCCGGCGCCCCGGCCCCGCCGCCACCTGCACCGGCGACATTGAATGTGGCGTCACCATCGCCAGTCCCGCCCGAATTGCCCTGGCTTGGCGTGCCCGCGCCGCCCCCACCAGACGAGGTCAGACGGCCACCGCCACCGGACCCCCCGGCGGCCCCGGAACTGTTGCCCACAAAGCTACCGCGCCCGCCGCCAAGCGCGATGAGTCCGTCGAAGCTGGATGCGCCGCCATTGGTGCCTGCAGTGCAAGTGGCGCCACAAATGGCCCCTGCACCAGCTTGCCCGACGGTGATCGAGAAAGACCCTGCCGCGACAGAGCGCGTGCCCTCAAGCATCCCGCCAGCCCCGCCGCCGCCCGCGCCGCCTGAGGGGCCTTCGGCTATACCACCCCCCCCGCCGCCCCCGCCGACGATCAGGTAGTCGAGCGTCGTGGGCGCGCTGAGCACCAGCGTGCCATCCCCGAAGAAACTTTGCGCGCGCCAGGTCACATGGCCGGGGATGTCGTTATACTCGGTGACGCTGACACCTGTGCCGGGTTGGGGCGGATCGGGCAGGGCCGCGACCGTGATCGTGACTTCATCGGTGTCGGTCTGGCCCGAGGAGGTCACAGTGACGCGGAAGCGCAAGGTCGCAGGGCCCGATGGGGCGGTAAAGCCGGGCGTCGCCGTATTTGCGCCGCTCAGCGTGACGGCGGGGCCTTCGATTTGCGCCCACGCGTAGCTCAGCGCCTCGCCGCCACTGGCGCTGGAGCCGCTGGCGTCCAGCGTGACCGGGGTTGTCTCATAAACGGTCTGATCGGGGCCTGCATCGGCCGTGGGGACGGGCTCATAGACATAGCGCAGGATCACGATGCCCGAGCCGCCATTGCCGCCGCGCGACTCAAGGCCCTCATTGCCGATCCGTCCGCCCGCGCCGCCGCCGCCCCGGCCGTTGAGGCCGTTATTGCCTGCTGCAACATCGTTGCGCGATTCGCCCCCGCCGCCCGCGCCGCCGGAATTCGTCGACACGCCCGGCCAGCGTAGATCGCCGCCGCCCGCGCCCCCGCCGCCATAAGTGACGCTGCTGCCGCTGATGCTGGACGAAACCCCGTTGCCCCCCCGCCCGGCCTGCGAGCTTGTGCCCGCAAAGCCCGCCTGACCGGCCCCGCCGCCGCCGCCGCCAGAGGAATCGCCGCCGCCAATCGTGCCGGTCGCGCCGCTATTGCCCTGACCCCCTGTGCCACTGCCGGGCGCACCAACATGCGACGCGCCGCCGCCCGATCCGCCATTGCGGCCTGCGCCATTCAGGGTTTGGTTGTTATAGGTGCCGCCGCCGCCACCGCCTGCGGCCTGATCGCTGAAACCTGCGCTGAAAATCCCGCTGCGCGTGCCGTTTCCGCCACCGGGCACGGGCGCGTTGGGCCATGTGGTGCGGAAATCGCCCACCCCCCCGGCCCCGACTTCGATGGTGAAGGGGCGGACTTCGCTGAAAAAGCCATTGCGCACCCCACCTGCGCCGCCGCCACCGCCTGCAAGCGCCCCACCACCGCCGCCGCCACCGACGAGCAGGTATTCGACGCTGCGCGACCGGAGCAGCTCGAAGTCGTGGGTGCCGACTGTGGTGAAGGTGTGGATGCAGAATTGCTGCGAATCGACCGTGATCCGCGTGACGGTGCCGCCTGTGGCATAGGCAGCGCAGGCCGGGTCTGCCTGCGCGGGCGTTGTGCCCAGCAGACACAGCAGGGTAAGCAGCAGCACGCCAAGGCGCGCCGCTAGGCCGGGGCGGCGCGGGCTGGCCGGGGTTCCGCGCGTCGGGGCGGTGGGGCGAGGCTGTGCCATGGTGTCAGTTGATCGAGGCACGTAGGGTGAGCTGGCGGGACGTTTGTGCCGGGATCGTCCCGTGGATGATTTCAATCACACATCCCGGACCCGTGCAATCCGGGGTGAATTGCAGCTCCGCGTCTGCGCCCCAGTCACCGCCGAGCGTGGCCGCGCGCAGGGTCAGCTGGGACGGGAGCGCGTCCGCAAGGGTCACGTCGGTCGCGGGCACGGGGCCGGAATTGGTGACAGTGATCACATATTCGATGCAGGCACCTGGGATCGCAGCTGGCAGGGCCGGGGCCGCGGGCGGGCTGGCGGCGGGATCGGCACAATTGCTTCCTGTTTCGGACCAGACCGAAACGGTCTTGCTGGCAGTCACAACAGGCACGCCCTGCACAGTGATCGCGACTGTGTCAGTCGCGCTGTTCGCTGCGGCATCGGTCACGGTCAGCTGAAAGATCAGCGTTTCGTTTGCCCCGGCGGGCTGGAGCGCAGTGAAGCTGGGGCTGGGACTGGCGGGATCACTGAGGGTGACGGGGGGGCCTGAGATCTGTTGCCAGAGATAGCTGGTGATGTCGGCCTCGGGCGATGAATTGGTGCCATCCAGCTGAACCGAATCGAAAGCGGAAACGGATTGGTCAGGGCCCGCATCAGCGATGATCGGGGGTGCAGGGGCCGGGGTGCTGCTGGCATAGAGGATGATGGCGCGCTGATTTTGGTCGGGGTTGGCAATGCCGTCTATATTACGAATTTCGAGCGTGCCAGAGGAGCTCTGCGCGTCGAAAGGAATCAGGGAAATGATGATCTGTTCTGTCACGACAAGAGGATCAACGCCCGGTATTGCTATCCCGAAATAGTAATCGAGCTCGCCAGAGAGCGGGTATTCATCCAGATCCACAAATGGAGCGTTATCGATGCTGACAGAGAGCAGCATCTGACGTGGCCCGCCTGGATTCCTTAAAATGTTGACCCAGAAATCAGTGATTTCATAGACATAGCCTTGCGTGCTGAATCCGAACCTGAATTCCTTCGTGCGGTCGAGTGCGCCAGACCACCCCCGCGCGCCGAAACCATGCGTGCTGGGGACGAATTCGACGCCGATCCGCTCCAGGGGCATCGGGACGAGACCTGGCCCGAGCGGTGTGGGCATGGCCGACAGGCTGGGTTGTTCGGGTGCGCCGGGAACCGGGTCCTGGGTTTCGGTTTGGTACGACAGGACCAACTGCGAAGACAACGCAGGCGGGACATAGATGATGAGGATCAGAAAAGCGCAAAGCAGCGATCTCACCGGAACATCCCCCGCAGGGTGTCTGCGTCGAATTTCAGGCGGAACTGCATGAACGGGCCTTTGTCGGTCTGGCCGAGCGCCGCGAAATCGGGGTCGTGGAAGCCCGCGAAGTTATAGCCCAGCGACAGCCAGCCATTGTCAAACGGCGTCAGCCCCAGCGACAGCCCGAGGCTGTGCGACATCCGGCCCGTGCGCGCGGCATGCATCGCGGTGCCGTGCAGGCCCAGATCGAGGGTTTCGGACAGATCGCGGCGATATTCCGCGCCAATCAGGTTCAGCAGATCGTCCACGCTGCCTGTGCGCAGCTTGGCACGGTCGTATTTCAGCCCGTAGCGCAGGTTCAGGTAATCGACATCCGACAGATATTGCGACCGGTAGGCCGAGGCAATCGCGGTCATGCTGTCGATCCCGCCCTGATCGCGCTGGCGCAACTCGCCTTGCAGGAGCGTGATCGGGTCGCGCGGGCCTGCGCGATGGGCGGCGCTGGCCTGCAGCCTGACCTCGTGGCGCATGTCCTGCCCGGAATTGCGGGTTGCGCCGAAAAACGCTTCGGCCCCGGCGCTCCATGTCTCGGAGATCTCGCCATCCATGCGCAGGCGCAGATTGGCCGTCGTGCTGTTGCGCGTGCGACGCGCTTCGACATCCAGCCCTGCGCCCCATGTCTCGGTTTCATGGCGCAGGCCGCTGCGCAGGGCGGCGAAGCTCTCGGCGATATAGGGGTTGCCGATGGACTGGCCCATGGGCACGGCATTCGCGCCCAGATCCCACTGGATATCCCCGCCGAGATAGGCCGTCGTGCCCTCGCGCAATGTGTAGTCGTGATCCGCGCCCAGAAACAGCGCCTGCCCGCGATACTGGTCATTGCCCGCCCAGGACAGTGCGCTGCGATAGGCGCGGCCTTCGCTGGGGGTGAATTCGGCGCCGAATGTGGCGCGGCGACCCTCGGAGGCGCTCTGGCGTTGGCTTTCCACCTCGAATGTGCCGAAGGCGGACCAGTGTTCGCTCAGCGCATAGCTGAAGCTGAGTTCGATCTTGTCGCCGGCCTGCGCGCCATCCGGGCGGACCGAGACTTCGGTGCCAAGTCCTTGCGTCAGGCGGCCATCTTCCGACGTGGCTGTGCCGCGATAGACCATGCGCAGGTCGCGGGTCGGGCCGGTCGCGCTGTCACTGCGCAGCCCGCGCAGACCCACGGATTGCGTCTTGCCCGCGCGCTCGCGGGTCAGCAGCAATTCGCCATCGCGCTTGCGGGTTCCCTGGGCGCGGTCGTTCTCGGCCAGCAGCAGCGCGTCGATCAGCCAGCGTTCCGACGGGGTGTCGGGATCGGCCCAGATCTGGTGGCGCAGGCTGAGGCCCGCGACCGTGGTGTCGATGCGGCGGTCGGCCGCGGTGAGCGCGACATGCCCGCGCTGGCGGCGCAGATAGGCGGCGATCTGCGTGCCGTCGCGGTCGAATTCGGCGCGGATCTCGCTGCGCAGGCCGGTGTCATTGTGGCTGAGGAAATTGCGCCGCGCGGCCAGCACTTCGGCGCTGAGCGTCAGCGCGTCGCTGGCCTGATAGCTCAGATCAAAGCCCATCAGCGTGATGTTGAGGCTCTGGCCTTCGACGCGGCGGGCATGCACAGCAGTCGCCCCGGCGCGCAGGCGGGGGCTGAGTTCGGCCTCGGCGCGGATGCCTGCGACCAGCGCATTGCGCAGATCGGCATCGGCCTCATAGTCGATGACAAGGATCTGACGGTCGAGATTTTCGGTGAAGGCCGGCAAAGGGCGGCGCAGGAAAATCTGCCCGGTGGTGAAGCTCACGGCATAATCGACGCCCGTGACCAATGTGCGGCTGCTCAGTTCTTCCGAGGCGTCAAGGCGCGACACGGTGACCAGTCGCACGGTCTGCGAATGGGGCACGATATCGCGACGGCTGAGTTGGTAGGGGCCGATGGTGCCGTTCAGCGCGATGCGGTCTTCGACGAGGTGGTTCGAGGTCTGCGCGGCGAAGGCCATGACGCGCCAATCTTCGGTCTCGAACACGGCGCGCGCGCCGGTGACCTGCTGGTTGATCGCGATCCCGCCTGCATTGAGGTTGGTGTTGAAATCGCCGATCAGGACTTCCGCCCCTTCGCGGCGCAGGCGCAGATAGAGCGGGAAACGGCTTTGCGCGGCATTGCCTTGCGTCGAGCGGTCGCCATAGACGATGTAATCGGCGTCCGGGTCGATGCCGTAGAAGCTGTCGCGCTCCTGCGCGCTGTCATAGCGCAGTGTCAGCAACCATTCGCCGCGGATTACTCCTTCGGCAAAAAAAGCCACACGGCCCGAAAGCGCGTTGCCGATTTCGCCCTCGCGGCGCATATGGTCGCGCACGCGGCGATGCGCCAGCGTGCCTTCGGCCAGCCCCACCAGCACCCAGGGGCGGTTCGCGACTGAAATCGGCACGTTAAGCGTCAGATTGCGGTTGGGCGCAGGGATGCTGAGCCGCGCCGTGCCGCCTTCGAGCACTGGGGCGAGGGCCACGGAGATGATCCCGTCGTCCTGCACCGTCGCGGTGACGCGGCTTTGCGGCGCGCGCTCGGCTGCGGGCTGGGAGCGGCGCTGTGGGCCATCCGGGGCGAAGCCGAAGGGGCTGTCCACGCTGACTGTGACCTGTGTGCCGGGGCGGATCGGGATACCTGCAGCATCGGTCAGGCGCATCGTGATCTGCGGGGCGCTGCGCCCGTCGCTTTCGAGCATGCTCGCCGTGCGGACCAGCTCCAGCTGTGCGAGGCGCAGGCCGTAGAGCACGTCGCGGGTGGTGCGGTGCAACTCGCGACCCTCCGCGCTGGTGATCACCAGCGCCAGCGTATTGCGCCCCTCCGTGATGCGCACGGCGCGGTAGCGGACCAGTTCCCACGCCCCGTCGCTGGACCGGATCGCGGGTTCGCGGCGGATGGCGGGGATGGCCTCGCCGTTCAGCAGCAGCTCCGCGCGCGCGCCGAAGGGGCGGAGATAGACAAGATCGATGGCGTTGGTGCGGGGCAGGTGGCCTTGGGTCGGGGCTAGGAAGCCCGCGCCGTGACGCGCGGCGTGGCGGTCGAGCCAGTCGCGGTCGAAGCGCGTGAGCGGGGACGGCGCGGGCGCGGCAGGGCTGGCGGGGGGGGCAATGGTCGCTGGTTCTTCGTCGAATTCGATGTAGAATTCGACCCGCGCCATCATGCCGGGGCGCAATTCGACGAATTGCGAAATCGCGCTGCCTGCGCTGCGGGTGGTGGCATGGCACAGGACGGGCCGCGCGCCTGCGGGCAGGGTGGTCACATCCATCTGCACAACGCGCGGGCGGCGGTAGATGTCGCGGAAGCTGAATCGCCCGTCGCTGTCGGTAAGCGCATATTCGCCGTTTTCCAGCAGCACGCGGATGCCCGACAGATCGTAGTCGGGATCGGTCCCGCCACAGCCGCCTGCGCTGATCTGGCCAAGGATCGCCACCTGATCGAGCCCTAGTGCATCGCGCACGCGCAGGCTGTGATCGGCGCGCAACGCACGCCCCCCGTTGAGCGTGGCGTCACTGACAGAGCGCAGGGTCTGGCCCGCACGCGCCGGGGCCACGACCTGCGCGCCATAGGTGATGGTGACTGTATCGCCCGCCAGCAGGTCAGGCAGGTCATAGACCAGCGCGCGGCCGCTATCCTGCAGCCGAGGGGTGAGGGGCTGGCCATCGACCAGCATCGTTCCGGGCAGGAACACGATGCCCGCAGGCAGGCTGTCGGTCAGTGTCATGCTGCCGGGATCGGAGACAGTCAGCGTGACGGTGTATTCGAGAAACTCCCCCAGCGCGGCATCGGAATGTGACGCAGTGCGCGTGATCTGCGCAAGCGCCAGCGGGTCCATCGGGATATCGATGCGCAACGGCGGGCCGGGGCTGACCTCGAACGGTTCCAGCCGCGCGGCGGGGCCGAGGAAGAAAGGCGCATTCGCGAGGCGTTGCAGATCGTCCTCGCTGCGCAGGCTTGGTGCGCTATGGGTCGCGCTCGGGGTGATGTCGATGCGGTAGCGACCGGGCGCGACAAAGGGGAAGCGGTATTCGCCGGGATGGTAATCATAGACCCGGCCCGCGCTGTCGGTGACACGCCCGCCACTGATCAGCGTGGCAGGGAAGGTCGCGGCCATATCATCGCCAAACACTTCCGCTGGCTGGCCGGTGGCCATGTCGATCAATGTCAGCTCCACCCCGCTGAGCGGCGCACCCGAGCGGCTGTCAAAGACCACACCGAAGGGATCAATGGGGCCGACACTGACATCGACTTCAAGATTGTTGACGGTATTGCTGGATTCGACATATTCCGCTCTGATCACGGAGAGCGCGCGGGTTGCAAGTTGCCCGTCGCCGGGTTGGGCTGTTGCGTCAACCGTATTGATCCAGCCTGAAAACACGCCGGTATCAGGGCCGGTCTCGTAAAAGCGCAGCTCCTCGCGGTCGCCTGTGACGCTGTCGATGACGGTGACAACGACTGTTTCGACCGCGCTGGGGTCGCGGTTCAGCCCGTCATCTTCAAGCGTGAAGAAGATCGGCACGCCGATCCGGACGCGGTCTGTGCGAAACACCCGCAGAGGGGCGCTGCGGTCGATAGGGGTCGCATCACCGGTCAGGGTGGAGCGGTCGACCGGCTCGGGCATGGGGGTGAAAGGGTTGACGCGGTAGTCGGCGGCGGGAAAGAAAATTTCCTCGAAAGGGCCGTCGGTCAGGCCGCGATCAAGCTCCCATGCGGTCAGCACCGCGTCGCTGCGGGGCGGTCGCGCGACGGTGAAACGGGCTTCAGGGGCCAGCCCGTCGCCCTGATCGACGCCATCCACCTGCCATGTGACATGGGCTGTGTTGACGATTTCGGTCCCCATCACTGTCTGCGCCAGCGCGGGTGTCGCGGCCAACCCCAGCAACAGGGCTGCCGCGCCAATCCGGGCGAGGGCAGAGGGAAGAGAGAGGAGCATTCATGAAATCCCTACAACAGGATAGGGCCCCATGGTCATATCGACCATGGGGGCTTGGCTCAGTCTATCGTGGCGCGGATGAAGAAACTTGCCGTCGTGCCCGGTGGCAGTCTCTCGATCACTGCAGTGATTGTTCCGCCACTTTGGGATGGTTGGGATGTGAAGGTGGCACCAAGGGGGATACTAGAAAACTGGCTTACAGCCGCAAATGTGATGCCGGCGGGCAAGTCATCCGTAATGTCAATATTGGTCGCGTCTGTGCTCGCGCTGGTGTTCGCGACACTGATCCGATATTGAATGCATGCCCCTGGAATGAAAACGAGATCAGATGCGGGCGGTGGTGTTGGGGCAAGGCTGCTGCAGTCGAAATTCGGGTCTTCGCTTCTGACGGAGACGGTTTTTTCAGCAGTTATCGTCGGTACAGTGACCTGCAAACGCGCCTGATCGGCATCTGCGCCATCGCGCTCGGGATCAATCTCCGTGGCTGGCGTCAGCGTTGATTGCGTTGCCACATCCACCAGAACCGTGTTCAGATCCATCGGGTCGGTGCTGCGTTGCTCTGCGACCAGATCATTGGTGTCTGGCTCAGTTGTTCTTGCGCGCAATGTGAAGACTTGTGCATCGGCTTCAGCCGATCCCGACGGAACATGCGCGACGATCCAGACATAGACCGTGTCCCCGGGGTTCACTGAATCGATGTTCGCCCCGGAGGCTAATGGACTGCCTGCACTGAAATTATCTGTTGTACTCACAATGATCGAATATTCCCCGGAGGCGGGGGTCGCTGTCGGTGTACTTGCTTCCGTGAAATCGACCATGCTGTTGCCCAAAGCCTGATCGACAGACAATCTGAAGCTCAGAGGGGCGTTGCTGAGATTGACCAGTTCGAAGCCGAGACGCGCTTGTGGATCACCTGAGCTTACTGTAATCGAAGTTTCTTGCGTCGCCCGCGATGTCAGGGTGAGATCGATTTTCCGGTCGACCCGGAAAGCAACCTCCCCTTCGACCGGCGCGGCAGCACCATCAAATGTCACGCTGACTGTGTTAGTGATGACAGTATCTGCTGCTGTGCCAGTACTCTGGGCGAAGGCCCCGCTGCCGAGGACGGCGGTCAAACTTGCGCCGAACGCCAAGGTTCTGAGAAATTTATGGATCATTGCTGAAAAAGCTCCTTGAGATCAACCTTGCGCGATTCTTCAGCGCAGCGTCGCACTATATTCGATGCTGATCTGGGCTTTGGGCTGCAGTTCAGGCAGGGTCAGCCTGAGTGCGCGCAAAAGATCGAGATCAGCGGCCATG
>REBU01000038.1 GCA_007692585.1 Paracoccaceae bacterium
GAAGCCCCGCTTCAAGAAAATCAATTACTTAACACTCCCAAGTGTTAAAGTTGGGCGCCCCGGTTCACCATCGCCTGCCTGATCGCATTCGCGCCCATGCGCTCACCTGCTTCCTGGCCCTGACCCTCTACCGCGTCATGCGCATGCGCCTGAAGGCCAAGGGCCACGGCGCGAGCCCAAAGACTGCACTGGAAATCCTCGCCAAAGTCCAACGTTTCACCGCCTATATCGGCGAGAAGCCATTCACCGGAACCACTCGAACCAAGCCGGAGCAACTGTCCCTCTTCGAAGCCCTGGACGTCTCAAAGCCTGCTTGAACCGCCTGATGTTGTGGCAATTCCAGAAATCGTCACAAGTGAATTCAATTGCTTAGCGGATTTGCTGTCGAACTTGGGCAAACCGAATGCATTTAAGATGTGAAACCTTCGCGGACAGAATTCTGCAACAACGCCCATGAAGATGTCAGATCGCCGAGGGGAAATATGATCATTAAGGATCAAACACATAGGGAGCAATCCCAACAAAGGATAGTCAGCGCCAAATATCGACACTATCATCCGAGGCTGATATAGTCCCCGCACCAAAACCAAGTCGGCTTACTTGCGCTTTCAATCCAAGAACCGAAGACGCAAACACTGGGTCACAATAAAATTTTGCATCGAAAGTCTTTTCCAACTCTCGCAAAAATAACTCCAACCCGACCAGCGACTGCCGCAACAGATCTATACTCTGGACAACCTCCTGATCCAGCACATCAACACGCCCGTTGATTTCACCGAAGGCCACGTCCAAAACACCCGCCGATTCAGCTAGTAGATTCACTTCATTTAAAATTCTCGAATAAACCACACTAAATTGAACTAGATTCTCATCATTGATTGAATCGATCGAATCACTGCAAACCTGTCCATCGCTACGCTTAAAGTTCATTGCAGCTTCCCAGTCACAGATTCGATACAGTGCAGCAAGCCTTCTTTCTTAAACGGTTTCATCAAGAAGTTATTCATACCCGCTCGCTGCCCACGCTCAAGAAGGGCCTTATCAGCCTTCCCAGTGATAAGAATAAAACCTATTCTGTGAGTCGACTTGTTGGAACGCAAAGCCTCTAACAAAGAGATTCCATCCATGCCGGGCATATTATAATCAGATATGACCAAATGCACTGGAGCCGCACTTAACTTCTTAAATGCAGTTGCACCATCAGCTTCGTATCTTACATTAGTAATTCCTGCCCAATCCAACGCTTGCTCTATCAAACCACGACTTGTGGACATATCGTCCACAACCATCAGGTGAAGTTGGCTTTTCAGTGGCATAATTCCTCCTGCACATCGGCCACAATCACAGATCTCAAGACTTTACGTAATGGGTAGCGCCAGCGAGTTTAAACCCACTAGCCGCTTCTCCATCAAGTCGTTCAGAATGCCCAATAAACAGACTCCCTCCGCGATTGAGCCGCTCACCCAGCCGACCCCATAAGCGTTTACGCCCTTCTGAGTCAAAATAAATAACCACATTTCGACAAAAAATAATATCGAATCGCCCCGAGAAGGGCCAGTCACCATGCAAATTAAGCGTCGCAAACCTCACAATACTCTTAACAGAATCGCTGATGCATACCGTCCTGTTAGAGCCCCTCGCAAAAAAGCTGCAAAACTCTCTGGGAATCTGCCTCTCCGCATCTTGATCAAAAACTCCAGCCTGAGCCTTAGCGACAACTAACGGGTCAATGTCAGTTCCAAGTATTAGAAAATCCATCTTTGCAACTTCACGCTCAAGATTAAATACGGATAAGGCAATTGAATAGACTTCTTCGCCTGTAGAGCATGCACAGGACCATACTCGTACACGCTCCCCCCTCCTTGCCGCCTCGAGAAGTGGCGGGAGAACTTTAGACCTGAGCGCTTCGAAATGATGTACTTCTCGAAAAAAGGCTGTTACATTTGTAGTAATGGATGAAATAATTTCTTGGCGCTCAGATTCACCGCCTGGTTGGCGGAGAAAAGAGCAGTATTCATCGTAACTCGATAAACCCAGGTGACGTAATCTTCTGTTAAGCCGAGCAGTTAACAATCCACGTTTCGCTTCCGTGATAACAATGCCCGAGTTCTTATGAACGATTTCAGAAAGAAAAGAAAATTGCTGATCCGTTAGAAAGACATCACTTACGACCATGCTTTCAACTTTCCAAGATTTTTGACTCAGGCAAAAGCTGAGAAAGATCGATTTTTCTGAGGATGCTACCATCATCAAATGTTATCATGCCAACAATAAACTCCCGCGAAGGATCTGAAGCAATTTCCGGGACCGACTGTATTCGGCTATGATCGATAGTCATAATATCCGAAACCAAATCCGCCAACAAACCCACAATACGTCCCTCATGCAATGCAATAATGACAACATGTCTCTGAGAAATTTCGGACGGCCCAAATCCGAGACGGGCGGAGAGATCTATCACCGTTACGACAGAGCCCCTGAGATTTATCACGCCTTTCACATAACTTGGGGCATGTGGAAGCAAGGTAGTTGGAGACCATCCTCGGATTTCACGGACGAGATTTATGTCTATGCAAAAGTCTTGCCCTGCAAGCCTGAATGCCACCACATCATTCTTACCTAGCGCAGTTTCAGATACCGTGTCTAACATGATTTCATCCATAAGCCGCAATTTTCAGATTATTACGAGCGTGTTCCATTCCACTCGCAAAGATTATTTCCTCCGGATCGATGATGAGTGCTATATTTCCATCACCCAGTATCGTTGCAGCTGAGACACCGGGAATTTTGCCGTAATTTTCTTCTAAGCTTTTAATGACCACCTGCCGCTGATCGAATATCGCGTCCACAAAGAGCGCTGCGCGACGATGGCTGTCGTTTTCTATTACTATCAGAACGCCATCTTCAAGAGGTGCGGGTTCATCGCGAATGCCAAACGTGCAAGCTATATCCACAATCGGAATCAGCTCTCCCCTATTAAGCAGAAGCTTTCCAGTTTTTCCCACATAGTGAAGGCAAGAACTAGAGGGTCTCAAAGTTTCCTGGACTGCGGTAATTGGCAAGACCATCGACTGATCTCCCAATTGGATCAACATGCCTTCCAGTACCGCTAGCGTAAGCGGAAGGGTGATAGAGAATTTTGTTCCTTTGTTTTCCGTCGACTGGATCATTACTCTTCCGCCGAGTGACATGATTTCTCTGCGAACGACATCCAGACCGACACCTCGGCCTGAAAGTGCGGAAACCTGTTCTTTGGACGAGAAGCCAGGTAAGAAAAGCAGGGAATCAATTTCGCTCGATGACAGCTGTGTACCCGGCGCAATCAAACCTCGATCTTCGGCGATTTTTCTTACTCGCTCTCGGTCGATACCTCCGCCGTCGTCAGAAACTTCTATTAGCACGCGGCCTGATCTATGTGCAGCGGAGAGCGTAATCGTCCCTTCTAGTGCTTTACCCCTTCTTTGACGTGTTACGGCATCCTCCAAACCATGATCTACCGAATTTCGAATCATGTGAGTCAGAGGATCAATCAGGCGCTCAATCATCGTCTTATCGACTTCAGTATTTTCGCCTATTGTATCGAGACGGACCTTCTTTCCGGTTGCATCTGCCGCCTCACGCACGATCCTATGCATCCGTTGAAATACGAGCTTAAGTGGTTGAGCGCGAATTGACATAACGCTTTCTTGAATATCTCCGGCAAGTTGACGTATTCCATCAAGCGCCGAGACAACGTCAGGCTGATTGGTCAGACCTGCCGTCTCAATTACCTGATAAAGCATTGCTTCTTTGATTACTAGTTCGCCGATCATGTTCATAAGTTTATCGACGCGCTCAAGGCTTACCCGAATACTTGCCGCCGCATTGGCATTACCTCCAGGTCCATTGCTGGTTTTTGCCGCTTTCTCTGATTTGTTTTCGTCTAGTTCGACGCTTTTATGTTCTTCGGCATTTTGAGGATTGTTGGCCAGCTCTTTTTGTTCTTGAGATCCCACCGTCGCTACAGGGTTTTTCTCAAAAAAATCATTTTGTATCGGCTGCTCAAAGCTACTGATTTCAATCGCAGCGCAATCCGCGACGAACTCAAATATCTCGTTTACCTTTCCAACTGGCTCATCGGTGATGAGGGTTACCTTCCAAGACAGGTAAGTTTCTTCAGCCCTCCAGTCTCGAAGCAGTGGAACAAGTGCATGATCGATCGTTACTTCCGTTTCACCCAATTGTTGCAAGGAAAACAGCAAAGCTACAGGATCATTTCCACTTCGATAAAGTTCGGCATCAGGTGAGAAGATGATCTGAAACGTGTTCAAAGGAGTCCCACCGTCCAGCGGTGTTAGATCAAGGGTTAAAGGGACAAATTCAATACCTTCATCCTCGTCTTCAGTCGAGACATCCTCATGGCCGATGATATCATCCAACTCGTTCAGAAGTTCTTTTAGTCGGGCTTGATCGGCACATTCTGACTGTCGCGCCGCCGTCACCAAATCAGAGAGGAAATCCGAGGACCGGTGTAGTGTCACCATTACGGATTGTGTAGCGTCCAGCTTTTCGGATCTCAATTCGTCCAGAACGGTTTCAAACCGATGAGCGAAGGTCACAAGATCTGACAGCCCGAAAGCAGCAGCTGCTCCTTTCATTGAGTGGACAGCACGAAAAACGGAATGGACAGTTTCTACGTCGCCCGTAGCCGAGTCCATCGCACGTAAACCCGTAGAGAGGGCTTCAAGTAGTTCGTCACATTCGACGAAAAACATCTCGAGAAATTCGTCCATATCCGACATATGCGTTACCTTCCCAGAACCCGGTTGATGACCGAAACGAAGTGCTTGTCTTCAAATGGCTTCACGATCCATCCGGTCGCCCCAGCATTGCGCGCACGCGCTTTTAGCTCAGGGCTACTCTCCGTCGTCAGCACAAGGATTGGTACGCTGGAATACTCGCCTGTTGCGCGAACAGCTTCGATCAGACCAAACCCGTCCATCCGTGGCATGTTGATGTCGGTAATGATAAGAGCCGGATCAGCGTCAGATAAACTACCGACGCCTTCGACACCGTCACCTGCAAGATACACTTCGAATCCCGCCCGCCGCAATACACTCGACACAAGCCCTCGGATCGTAGGAGAATCATCGACAGCCAAGATCCGAGCGGTCATGACTGCACCTCTACCTGAAACTGCGTGGTACTCAGTCCCAGAGTGGCAATCGCTTTTTCGGCATTTGCGGACCAGTCGCAGACCTCGAATGCGACACCGTCAGACTGCCATTGCCGTTGCGCGGCAAGCAGCATCTCGACGCCAATCGTTCCCAGTCGCGTGATGGCAGAGGCATCAAGCTTGATCGGCTTGCCAATTTCCTCGATCAGGAGTGTCGCAACCTTCTGCGCCGCGCGCTGATCGAGAATCTCCGGAAGCTGTATGTCTGGCATCTCATCTCCTCTACGTGGCGGGCCGTCAAGTTTCATATCGCAAGGCTTTTCGGGTCAAATCTTCGGCTTCATGACTCGGTGATACTGATCTGAAATTAAGAAAGAGTTTCTGGGCGGCAGAAACTTTGTCCCGCGCGCGATCAGAGAGATAGGGAATTTTAAGCAATTGTTCCTAGGGTGCTCGGATCATTTCAGGGAGCTTGCGATGTTTGATCCTCAAATTCTTGTCGTCGATCCGAATCTTGTTCGCAGAAGGAAAGTGATCGAAGCATGCGCCGAGGCAACGACAGCCCCCGCACTCTTTGCCACAACGCTGGATGACGCGTATCAGCTTGCCGAAGTGCATAGACCCTCAAGGATTGCCATCACTGCGGAATTCACCCGCACCGGCGAATTTCAGGCCTTGCTCGACCTGATCCATTACATTGGAGCCGATGTCATTGTTTACGGCACTGATGAGGAATGCGCAGACCGAACCGTGCATCAGATCAACGATCCGCGCGGAATGCACAGCCTGGTAAGCGCTCTGACATCCGGCCTTGGCCTCTCTCGCGCACCGCAAAAGCAGGCAAGGCAGATGGAAGCGCCCTCCCAGGTCCAGGTGCGGCCCGCGATGCAGGGGATCTTGCTCATCGGAGCTTCGACCGGCGGTGTCACTGCGCTTGAAACAATCGTGGGCCAACTCCCTCATGACTGCCCACCGGTGCTGATCGTCCAGCATATGCGCCCCGGCTTTGGAGACGGGCTGATTCGCCGGTTGGATTCCATCGGAAAACCGCGTGTCAGGGCGGCCAGCGATCGGGTTTTGCTGGAAAATGGCACAGTCCATGTCGCGGCCGGGAACGGACGTCACCTCGGGGTGGTCCAACGCGGGGGTCTGATGACGCAGCTGCTGGATGACGCGAATGTATCGGGTCATTGCCCTTCGGTTGATGTCCTGTTTGAACACGGCGCGCGGCTCGCCGGGAAAGTGCCCGTGGCTGCAGCGCTGCTGACCGGAATGGGCGCAGATGGTGCAGAAGGCATGTGCCGACTGCGCGAGGCTGGTGCGTATACAATCGCACAAGATCGGGACAGCTCGGTCGTGTGGGGCATGCCACGGGTGGCCGCTGAAATGGGTGGGGTGGACGATGTGCTGCCGATCGACAGGATCGCCGATGCGCTGTTGCACGGACCGGCGCGCTGCAGAAAATCCACGTATCAGGTGCGATGACAATGGTTTACCGAAACAAGACCGTTCACGTGGTTCAGGGCGAGCACCATGTCTCAGATGACCCCGAAGTCGTGATCACGACAGTTCTAGGCTCTTGTGTGGCGGCCTGCATTTATGACCCGGTCTGCAGGATCGGCGGGATGAATCATTTTCTGCTGCCCTTGGCCAAACAGGACAAGAGCGACATCCGCTATGCCGCTGCGGCAATCGAGACATTGGTAAATTCGCTGCTGCGCAACGGCGCAAGACGTGAGCGGCTGGAAGCCAAACTTTTTGGCGGCGCGCGCATGATCCCATCGCTGCCCGATATCGGCCGCCAGAATGCCGAAGCCGCAAAACGCATTCTTCAGGATGACGGAATTCGCATCGTCAGCGGCGATCTCTGTGGTGCCGAAGCGCGCAGGATCAGGTTCTGGCCCACGAGCGGGCGCGTGCAGATGCAGCTTCTGGGCGACGAAGCGCCACCTCCAGTGGAAACCCCGCGTCGCCCGGCCACCGGGGATATAGAACTCTTCTGAAAGCGGGGTGTCGGTGCCGCCTTGCATCTTCGAAAAAAATCAGCCTGTGACGTGAGGCATCCTTGAGCCGCGCAAGCCATGATGATGATGGCAGCGGCGGGGACAGGACGCTGGACAGGGTTGCTGCGCGCAGATCACACCATTGCGCGACATGTGCCTTGTGCTCCTTGCGCTGCGACGCGGCCATTGAACGGAGCACGGGCAGCAGGTCAGTCTACTCGCGATTCAGGCCTCCCGAGAAGCATGTGCGACAGACTGGTCTTGGCCGGCTCCTTCACCGTCAGGGCCATTTCTCCGAAAAGCTACGCAGAAGAGTCACCACGGCGTGGCGCTGCGAACCGGCGATCCACTATGTCGAACCCGTCACTCTGCAGATCGAGCGTCTTTGCCTGCACAAGGCGGAAAGGTTTGGGAATCCCGCCGGACGCGAGCATCACCGCTCTCTTGATCCAACAGCGATCACAACCCGCGGACTTCGGTCCACTCATGTCCAATCAGCGTCCTGGCGGGCATTTGCGCCGCCTTCAAGCATCAAGATCCGCGCCTCACCCGGACGGAGGCAGGACCGGTATCCATGCATACGCATGCACCGCGCGGATCCCGTAGCGCCTTGAAATTTTGATCAACTCTGCGGGTCAGGCAGGCCCTGCGGATCAGGGCCGCGCCATTCGCCCTGCGCCTTGAGCGCTTCCATGACCTCACGCGGCATGTAGGTTTCGTCATGCTTTGCAAGGATTTCACTCGCCTGAAATACCCCGTCGATGAAACGCCCGGTGCCGACCATGCCTTCATTCTCGCTGAAAAGATCCGGCAGGATGCCGCGATAATGCACCTCAACCGAAGCGGGACCGTCAGTCACGCGAAACACCACTGTGTCGGACTGACCACGCAGGATCGACCCTGGCTCGACAAGACCACCGATTCGGAACACTTCTGTCGGCGCAGGCGGCTCGGCCAGAACCTGACTGGGCGAGCGGAAAAAGTTGATCCCGTCGCGCATCGCGTAGCCGATCAACGCCGTAGACAGCGCCAGCGCGACAGCAGCCACCGAGATGATCTGGATACGGCGGGTTTTCTTCAAACTTTTCATAGCATCCTCAAAGCTTACGGGAATACGGGTGCACCCGTCAGCCCCATCGTCTCATCCAGCCCCAGCATCAGGTTGGCGTTCTGAACCGCCTGCCCGCTGGACCCTTTGCACAGGTTATCGAGTGCGGCCACGACCAAGGCGCGGCCCGGCACGCGATCCCCAACCACCCCGATATGCACGAAATTGGACCCGCGCACATCATGCGTCGAGGGGGTTGTGCCAAAAGGTAGCACGCAAATCATTGATTCATCGCAATAGCGTGCCTGCAAAACTTCGTGAAGGCGCTTCGGGTCGCCATCCAACCAGGCTGTCGCCAGAATTCCGCGATTCATCGGCAAGAGATGCGGCGTGAACTGGATCTGCACCGGCCGCCCTGCCAGCGCGCTGAATTCCTGATCGAATTCGCCCAGATGCCGATGCGTCCCGCCGGTCGCATAGGCCTGCGTGCCCTCGGACAATTCGGCATGCAGCAGGTTTTCCTTCAACGCCCGCCCTGCCCCGGACACTCCGCATTTCAGGTCCAGAATGATCCGGTCGAGGTCAACCACCCCTGCCTCGATCAGTGGGCGCAGGATGTATTGACCGGTCGCGGCATTGCAGCCCGTCCCCGCTACCAGCCGCGCCGCACGGATCTCCTCGCGGTAAAATTCGGTCAACCCATAGACCGCCTCGCGCTGCAAATCGGGCGCGGCATGGGGCTGGCCGTACCATTTGGCGTAAGCGGCCGGGTCACGCAGCCGGAAATCGGCGGACAGATCGACAATTTTCAGATCGCGCGGCAGCGCCTTGATCACCGCCTGAGAGGTCGCATGCGGAAGCGCGCAAAAGGCCAGATCGATGGTTGAAAAATCCACATCTTCGATCCGACAGAGATCAGGCAGATCGAGGTGACGCAGGAAGGGAAAAACCTGCGCCATGGCCTGCCCGGCCTTGCGCTCGCCGGTCAGCGCGGTGAGGCGCATCTGCGGATGGGTCGAGATCAGCCGCACAAGCTCCGCACCCGTATAGCCCGAAGCCCCGAGAATGGCGATGGATTTGGTCATTTTTGGTCCTCATCATCAACGCGTCGAAACCCACTATCCACAGAGGAGGTTTTCTTGCGATGCGTACGGTTATACCCGATTTCCGAAACGTTCGAGCGGTTTTCCCGAATGAGCTCCGACTCCTTGCGCGTCACTTCGTACTTGTCCGCGCTCTCGAAAAGGATTTCCTTTCTCACTGTAAAATCACGCAATTCCTGATCCGAAAAATCCGCAGACACAGTGGTGTTGTCCCACGATCCGAAATAGCGCAGCGAATGACCTCGACCGCCAATGTCTTTCCCGATGTAGATTCTGCCGTTGGGGAAAGTCAGTCGGTAGACAACGTAGCGCAGTCTTGGCCCCGCCATCACGCCGCTCGAAACACCGTCTGGCGGCGCAGGAATTGCGTGGCCTTGCGCGAGACATTGACCGGATCGCCCGTTGTCAGGAAGGCACTGCTGCGCCCTGCCCCCAGCATTTCCGGGCGGCGTTTGAGGTAATCGTCAAGGCTCGCCGCGACGAGTTTGGGCTGCGAATAGACATCGACCGACGGCCCCAGCGCCTCGCGAAACGCATGTTCGACCAGCGGGTAATGCGTGCAGCCGAGCACTGCCGCATCGGGCCGCGGCATCCGGCGCAGGAGCGATTCGACATGGGAATGGACCAGCGCTTCGGCCAGCTGCATATCGCCCTGCTCGATCGCGTCGACGACGCCCCCGCAGGGTTGCGCTTCGACATCGACGCCAATCGCGCGGAAGGCCAGTTCGCGCTGGAAGGCGCGGCTGGACACAGTGGCGGGGGTCGCAAACAGGGCCACATGCTTGACAGCGACCTCGCGCGGCGGGGAATTGTCGCCCCATTGGCGCTCCGTCAGCGCCTCGATCAGCGGGACAAAAACGCCAAGCACGCGCTTGTCGGCGGGCACCCAGGTTTCCTGCATCCGTTTCAGCGCCGCCGCCGAGGCCGTGTTGCAGGCCAGGATCACCAGATCGCAGCCCTCCGCCCAGAGCCGTTCGACATTCCCGCAGGTCAGCGTGAAGATATCTTCGGCATCGCGCACCCCGTAAGGCGCATGAGCATTGTCGCCCAAGTAAACGAAAGGCGTGTCCGGCAAACGCTCGGTCAGCGCGCCCAGCACTGTCAGCCCGCCGAGGCCCGAATCGAATACGCCCACTGCCATCTGCCTGTCTCCGGCCCTGAAATCCTGCCCCTGCATAGAACTGGCAGGGGCGGAAATCCAGTCTGTTCGCGCCTATTCAGCGGCGATCCGGGCCGGGCCTGCGTGAAAGGCGGCCAGCAACTCGGCGCGGCGCGCGGCGGCGTTTTCAGCATTGCGATGCTTGACCGGGCCGAAACCGCGAATGGTCAGCGGCAATTCGGCAAGCTCCACGGCAATCGCGTGGTTTTCCGGGCTCAGCCCGGTCAGGATCTGCGCGATCAGCGCTTCATAGTCGCGGATCAACTGGCGCTCCATCCGCCGCTCGGCCGTGTAGCCGAACGGATCGAGCGGCGTGCCGCGCAGGATTTTCAGCGCGGCCAGAGGCTTGAAGGCGCGCAGGATCCATGGCCCGAAGCTGCGCTTCACCGGGCGGCCATCGGGCCCCATAGGCGACAGAAGCGGTGGCGCGAGGTGGAAGCGCGGGGTGAAATCGCCGTCAAATTCCGCACGCGCCTTTCCAACCGTCTGCAGATGCAGGCGCGCGACCTCATATTCGTCCTTGTAGCTCAGAAGCTTGTGATAGCCGCGCGCAATCGCGTCGCGCATCTGCGCATCGGGGGCCTGATCGACCAGCTTGCGGTAGCGCCGCGCCAGACGTTTGGACTGGTATTGCGTCAGATGCTCCTCGCGCAGCGCGATTTTCTCGTCCAGTGACAGGGGCTTTCGCGCCACCTTGTCGTCGAGCATCTTTGCTGCGGCCTTGGGGTGGACCACCGACCAGCGCCCAAATGCGAAGGCGCGCGTGTTGCCCGCAACCGCCGCGCCATTCAACTCGATCGCGCGCAGGATCGCGGCCTCGGAAAGTGGCACCAGCCCCATCTGCCAGGCCGCGCCCAGCGCCATCATGTTGGAAAAGATGCTGTCGCCCAGAAGCCGCCGCGCCAGATCGGAATAATCGAAAAGCTGCACCCGCGCGCCGAGCCGGGCTTGCAGCGCAAGTTTCAGATCCTCGGTCGGGATGCGGAATTCGGTGTTGCGGGTGAATTCGCCGGTGATGATCTCATGGCTGTTGACCGCAGCGCCCGTCTGGCCCGCGCGCATCAGCCCCATGGTCTTGGCGCCCGCCGTCACGACCAGATCGCCGCCGATGACGCAATGCGCCTCGCCAACGGCGACACGGATAGCCGAGATATCCTCGGGGCGTTCGGCCAGACGGCAATGGATATGCACCGCGCCGCCCTTCTGCGCGAGCCCCGCCATCTCGATCAGCCCCGCGCCCTTGCCGTCAAGCTGCGCCGCCTGCGCCAGGATCGCGCCCACCGTCACGACGCCTGTGCCGCCGACGCCCGTGATGACGATGTTATGCGTGCCGTTGATCGCAGGCAGATCGGGCGCAGGCAGCTCCGGCAAATCGACCGAAGCGGTCGCGGCTTTCTTCACCTGCGCGCCCTCCAGCGTCACGAAAGACGGGCAAAACCCCTTCAGGCAAGAGAAATCCTTGTTGCAGGACGACTGATCAATCGCACGCTTGCGGCCCAGCTCCGTCTCGACCGGCACGATGGAGACGCAATTGGATTGCACCCCGCAATCCCCGCAGCCCTCGCAGACATCGGTATTGATGAACACGCGCTGGTCGGGGTCGGGGAAGTGCCCGCGCTTGCGTCGACGGCGCTTTTCGGCAGCACAAGTCTGCACATAGATGATCGCCGACACGCCCTGATAGGCCGCGCACTCCCTCTGCACCCCCTCCAGCCCGGCGCGGGGATGCCAGCCCACCACGCGCGGGAAATCGGCGCGGGTGGGCTCTTCCTTCTCGTCGAAGACAACCTCGATCTTGCCCACCCCCATCGCGACCAGCTCATGGGCGATCTGCGCAGGGCTCAGGCCCCCTTCATTCTTCTGCCCGCCGGTCATGGCGACAGCATCGTTGAACAAGATCTTGTAGGTGATATGCGTGCCCGCCGCGAGTGCCGCGCGGATCGCCTGCACCCCGGAATGGTTATATGTCCCGTCGCCGAGGTTCTGGAACACATGGGGCCGCGTGGAAAAAGGCGCCTCGCCGATCCAATTCGCGCCCTCGCCGCCCATCTGCGTGAAGCCCGTCGTCGCGCGGTCCATCCATTGCACCATGTAGTGACAGCCGATGCCCGCATAGGCGCGATGCCCCTCGGGCACTTTTGTCGAACTGTTATGCGGGCAGCCCGAACAGTAATAAGGCAGCCGCGCCGCCAGATCCTGCGCATTATCCGCCCGGCGCGCATCCGCCAGCATCGCCAGCCCCGCCTTCACGCGATCCGTGGCGCGCCCCTCCTCGATCAGGATCGCGCCCAGTTTCTCCGCGATCATGATCGGATCGAGCGCGTAGCGGGTCGGAAACAACTCGACCTGCCGCCCGTTTTCCCAGGTATCGCCCTTGTGCCAACCATAGACGCGGCGGCCCCGGCGATCGTCGAAAATCGCCTCCTTGACCTGCACCTCGATCAGCTTGCGCTTTTCCTCGACCACAACGATCAGATCGAGCCCCTCGGCCCAGTCATGAAATCCGCGCATGTCCAGCGGAAAACTCTGGCCGATTTTGTAGGTCGTGATCCCCAGCCGCTCGGCGCCCGCGGCATCGATCCCCAGCAAGCCCAGCGCATGCACCAGATCGAGCCAGTTCTTGCCCGCGGCCACCAGCCCGATCTTCGCCCCCGGTTTGCCCCAGACGCGCCGATCCAGCCCGTTTGCATGCGAAAACGCCTCTGCGGCGAAACGCTTGTAATCGATCATCCGGGCTTCCTGCGCCACAGGCGTGTCACCCAGCCGGATATTCAGCCCCCCCTCGGGCATCTTGAAATCGGGGGCCGCGAACTGCATCCGATGCGGGTTGCCATCAACAATCGCTGTGGCCTCGACTGTCTCCTTGACTGTTTTCAGTCCCACCCAGACGCCCGCGAAACGCGACAGCGCATAGCCGTAATGGCCGAAATCGAGCACTTCCTGCACGCCCGCGGGCGACAGGACCGGGATATAGGCATCGACCATCGCCCAGTCCGACTGGTGCAGCACGGTCGAGGATTCGCCCGTATGGTCATCCCCCATCGCCACCAGAACGCCCCCATTGCGCGACGTGCCGGCCATATTCGCATGACGAAACACATCGCCTGTGCGGTCCACCCCCGGCCCCTTGCCATACCAGAGCCCGAACACCCCGTCGAAACGGCCCTCGCCGCGCAGTTCCGCCTGCTGGCTGCCCCAGAGCGCCGTCGCGGCCAGATCTTCGTTCAGCCCTTCCTGAAACCGGATCTCCGCCGCCTCCAGAAGCGCGCGCGCCCGCCCCATCTGCAAATCGACCGCCCCCAGGGGCGAGCCACGATAGCCTGTCACATACCCTGCGGTTTTCAGCCCCGCCACCCGGTCGCGAGCGGCCTGCGCCAGCATCAGCCGCACCAGGGCCTGTGTGCCATTGAGCAACACTGGCGATTTCTGAAGATCGAATCGGTCCGAAAGCGTGATATCCTGACGCATCCTTGCACCTCCCGTCGCAATGTTGCGTAAGGTTTGATCATAGGTCACATTTGCTGACCTACAAAATGATTTCTTGCGTTTAAGCGCTTTTGTGAACAGCAAAAAACGCTTAGACAGATCGCGAATTGTTTGCGTAATCAACTGTTGTGGAAATTATGCCATGGATTGGGACAAGCTCAGAATCTTTCACGCGGTCGCCGATGCGGGCAGTCTCACCCATGCCGGGGACACACTGAAACTGTCGCAATCCGCCGTCAGCCGCCAGATCCGCGCGCTCGAGGAATCGCTCGATGCGATTCTGTTCCACCGCCATGCGCGCGGCCTGATTCTGACCGAACAGGGCGAAGTGCTGTTCGCTGCTACCCGCGACATGAGCCGCACGCTTGAATCTGCCTCCGCGCGCATCCGCGACACTGAGGACGAGGTTTATGGCGAATTGCGCGTCACTTCGACCACAGGCTTCGGCACGCTGTTTCTTGCCCCCCGCCTGCCTGCACTTTATACACAATATCCCGACATCAAGATCGACCTGATGCTTGAGGAGCGCGTGCTCGATCTGCCAATGCGCGAAGCCGATGTGGCGATTCGCATGAAAGAACCCTCGCAGGCCGATCTGATCCGCAAAAGATTGATGACCGTAACGATGCGGCTCTATGCCTCCGAGGAGTATCTGCGCGCCAATGGCAGGCCCGAAACGATTGAAGATCTTGCCGATTTCCGGCTGATCTCGCAAAACATCGCCTCCGCGCAAGTCAGTGTGGGCGCGCAGCTGATCCGCGAACTGACCGCCCGCCCCTTGCGGTCAAGCTTCACTGTGAACAACTATTTCGGCGTGCTGCAGGCCGTTATCAATGATCTGGGGATCGGAGTGCTTCCCGATTACGTTTCCGAAGATTTCCCCGAGCTGGTCCATGTCCTGCCAGAGGTCGCCAGTGGCGATATCCCGGTTTTCCTCGCCTATCCCGAAGAATTGCGCCATTCCCGCCGCATTGCCGCGTTTCGTGATTTCGTCGTCGAAGAGATCGTCGCCTATCGCCGCGCACGCCAGAGCTGAGCACTGCCCCGCGCGCTAAGGCTCTGTAACTTTAGCATGAGGCAAGTTTGCAACGCAGGGCTGTATTCTGCAGCAGCGTCAAAACATTTAACTTGCGTAATGTGCATGCGGCTCCATATTAGGATCAGGGCCGACGCTGAGGCATCGGTCCTAACCTCCCTGTTGGACTTTGGCCGAGCTCTGCGCTCGGCCTTTTTTTACGTCATCGCCGGCGCATGCAGGCGCAGGGCGCGGTTTCTGGCAGAGCGCCCCCCCTTTCCCCTCCCGCAGCTATGGCTTATGGACGGTCCAACGGCCCCTGACCGAAATTCCGGCCCTCGCGAAACCTGCGCAAAGGTAGACCAAGATGACTGATCCCGCCCTGACTGATGACCTGATCGCCGCGCATGGGCTGAAACCGGATGAATATGCGCGCATCCTTGAGATCATCGGGCGCGCGCCCACCTATACCGAACTCGGCATCTTCTCGGCCATGTGGAACGAGCATTGTTCCTATAAATCCTCGAAGAAATGGCTGCGCACCTTGCCGACCAGTGGCCCGCAGGTCATTTGCGGCCCCGGCGAGAATGCGGGCGTCGTCGATATCGGCGACGGGCAGGCGGTGATCTTCAAGATGGAGAGCCACAACCACCCCAGCTATATCGAGCCCTATCAGGGGGCTGCGACCGGCGTCGGCGGTATCCTGCGCGACGTGTTCACTATGGGCGCGCGGCCGATTGCGGCGATGAACGCGCTCAGCTTCGGCGCGCCCACGCATCCCAAGACCCCGCATCTTGTACGCGGTGTGGTCGAAGGCATCGGCGGCTATGGCAACGCTTTCGGCGTGCCGACTGTGGGCGGCGAAGTCCGCTTCCATTCGGCCTATAACGGCAATTGTCTTGTGAATGCCTTTGCCGCCGGGCTGGCCGATGCGGACAAGATCTTCTATTCTGCAGCCAGCGGCGTCGGCATGCCGGTCGTCTATCTGGGCGCCAAGACAGGCCGCGACGGGGTTGGCGGGGCCACCATGGCCAGCGCCGAGTTTGACGACACGATCGAGGAAAAGCGCCCCACAGTGCAGGTCGGTGACCCCTTCACCGAAAAGCGCCTGCTGGAAGCCTGTCTGGAGCTGATGGCCTCGGGCGCGGTGATCTCGATTCAGGACATGGGCGCCGCCGGGCTGACCTGTTCGGCTGTGGAAATGGGCGACAAGGGCGGCTTGGGCGTCAAGCTGCAGCTCGATCATGTGCCCCAGCGCGAAGCCGAGATGACCGCATACGAGATGATGCTCTCGGAAAGTCAGGAACGCATGCTGATGGTCCTCAAGCCCTCGATGGAGGCCGAAGCCCGCGCGATTTTCGACAAATGGGATCTCGATTTCGCCATTGTCGGCGAAACCATCGCCGAGGACCGTTTCCTGATCCTGCATGGCAATGAGGTCATGGCCGATCTGCCGCTGTCAAAACTCTCCTCCAGCGCGCCGGAATATGACCGCCCATGGGTGGAAACACCTGCCCCCGCGCCCCTGACGGACATCCCCGAAATCGCGCCCATCGACGCCCTGCGCGCCCTGATCGCAAGCCCCAGCTATGCCCACAAGGCCTGGGTCTGGGAACAATACGACACGCAGGTGATGGCCGATACTGTGCGTACACCCGGCCTCGGCGCGGGCATCATCCGCGTGCATGGCACGGACAAGGCGCTCGCTTTCACCTCTGATGTGACCCCGCGCTATGTCCGCGCCAACCCGTTTGAAGGTGGCAAACAGGCGGTAGCCGAAGCCTATCGTAACCTGACGGCCGTGGGCGCGCGGCCCCTCGCCTCGACCGACAACCTGAATTTCGGCAATCCCGAAAAGCCCGAGATCATGGGCCAGCTTGTCGGCGCGATCAAGGGCATCGGCGCGGCCTGCGAAGCCCTCGACATGCCGATCGTGTCGGGCAATGTCTCGCTCTATAATGAGACCGACGGGCGCGCGATCCTGCCCACCCCGACCATCGGCGCGGTCGGGCTGATCGACCATCTCGACCAGATCATAGGCGGGCGGCCCGACGCGGGCGATCTTGCGCTGATGCTGGGCGAGACGCAGGGCCATCTGGGCCAGTCCGCGCTTCTGGCCGAAGCCTTCGGAATCGAAGCGGGCGACGCGCCTGCGGTCGATCTGGATGCCGAACGGCGCAATGGCGAATTCCTGCGCGACAACCGCGCCTGGGTGAAGGCCGCGACGGATCTTTCTGATGGCGGGCTTGCGCTCGCCGCTTTCGAGATGGCCGAGGCCGCAGGTCTGGGCGTCAGTCTCGACGCGCGCGACATCGCGACGCTCTTTGGCGAAGATCAGGCGCGCTACCTGCTGGCCTGCAGCTTCGATCAGGCCGAAGCGCTCATGGTCGCCGCAGGTCAGGCCGGGGTGACGCTCGCCGTGGTGGGCCGTTTCGGCGGCGAAGACATTGCACTGGGCGGCGAAAGCGCACCGCTTGCCGATCTCTCGACGCTCTATCGCACAAGCTTCGCGCACGCGATCGGCGACGCTTGATCTGGTCCGACAGCGGGATTACCTTCACGCCAAAGGGAAAAGGAATTGCCACGATGGCCATAACTGTCACCGAACTGGAACAGCTTCTGCGGGACGGGTTTCCCAACGCCAAGGTCACGATCACGGATCTGGCCGGCGACGGAAATCACTACGCGGCCGAAGTGATTGACGAAAGCTTTCGCGGCCTGAACCGCGTCCAGCAACAGCGCGCGGTCTATGCTGCGCTCAAGGGCAAGATGGATGGCAATCACGGCGAATTGCATGCCCTCGCCCTGACCACCAAAGCCCCCGACTAATTTTGAGAGGACCCGCCATGAGCGCCACTGACCAGATCAAGCAAACTGTCGAGACGAATGATGTCGTGCTCTACATGAAAGGCACCAAGACGATGCCGCAATGCGGCTTTTCCAGCCGCGTGGCCGGGGTGCTGAATTTCATGGGCGTGGAGTATGCCGATGTGAATGTGCTGGCCGATGATACGATCCGCCAGGGGATCAAGGAGTTCTCGGACTGGCCGACCATCCCGCAGCTCTATGTGAAGGGCGAGTTTGTGGGCGGCTGCGACATCATCACCGAAATGACCCTGTCGGGCGAGCTGGACCAGCTCTTTGACGCCAAAGGTGTGCATTACGACAAGGACGCCGCCGAGAAAATCCGCGAGGCGAATGCCTGAGACGCCGCATTGCGGGGGCTGCACGCGCGCAGGCCCCGCACCACACTGCGCGACACATCTGGCAATCTGATGCGCAAGCCGCCGAGCGCGCGGAATTTTGCGACAGTGACTTTCCCAAAATGGCAGACAGCCCCTGAAATCCAAGGCGTGTCATTCACGCCCTGCGACCCCGCTCAGACACGCTTGCCGACCGCCTGTTGCGCATCCGCGTCAAGACTGCCCCATGCCCTCGTCAATGTCGAAACGCCGCCTGACCGAAGCGCGTGAGATGCGTGCAACCCGACCGTGGCCAATGCGGACCGGCTTGCCCCTCGACACCTCTAGCCACCGGTCCACTGGCGATGGCCACTGCGCGCAGTGACGGTCTGCATCTGGACCTGCCCGTTTTTCAGCACGTAGCTGCGCGCCCCAGTCGCACGCAGATCGCGCGGTGTGATCACCTCGCACGGCCCGGCGCGCTGCTCCGGCGGTTCCGACACCACAACGATCCGGCCCGGCAGGCACACGGCCTCCAACTGCGTCAAGGCCCGCTTGCCTGCCAGATGCACCACGTCAAACCCGCCGCCGTGCAGATGCACGACCATATCGCGCGGCCCTGCCCCGCTGCGCGCGTGGGCCGCCTCCTGCTCGGCGCTGTCCCCATCGGCCTGTAGCCAGCTGGACGCCGCGAAACTCCCCGCCTTTGCCCGGCTCAGCACGCGCCCCTCCGAGGTCATAAGCCCCACCACATCGGCCTCAGGCGCGATCAGCAAGGTCGGGCGCGGGGTCATGGTCCAACCAATCAACGCCACGCAAATCGCGGGCACAGCCGCCCAGGCCGCGCGTCCGTTCCACAATATGCCCCACAACGCCCCAAGTGCGATTACCGGGATGACCCAGGGCGCGGGCTGTACGATGGGGATGACTGCGCCCTCCAGCGCGCTCACCCAGGCTGCGACCTGCAAAACCCACCCTATCGCCGGTCCCATCACCGCCAGCCCCACAGCTTCCAGACCGAAGGGTGCCAGGATCGCTGCGATCACGGCTGCAGGCATGATCACCATCCCCATCAAGGGCACGGTCAACAGATTGGCGATCAACCCGTATTCGGCGATGCGGTTGAAACTCGCCGCGGCAATCGGCGCGGTCGCGACCCCGGCGACGACCGAGCAGATCACGACCGAGATCACCGGCAGCACCCAGCGCGGCACCCGCGCGCGCCAGCCGCGCTCGTCGGCCAGAAAGCGAAACACCGCGACCAGCGCCACCGTTGCCGCGAAACTCATCTGGAATCCGGCCTGCACCAGCGCTTCGGGCCTCAGGATCAGGATGATCATCGCCGCCATGGCGACCGAGCGCAACGAGATCGCGCGGCGATCCAGCAAGACCGCGACCAGCATCACAGCCACCATGATGAAGGCGCGCTCTGTGGCCACATTGCCCCCCGACAGCGCCAGATAGAACGCGCCCGCCCCCAGCGCGCCAAGCGCGGCCAGCTTGCGCGTTGGCACGCGCAGCGCGAAGGGCGGCACCAGCGTCATTGCCAGCCGCAGCAGGCCATAGACGAAGCCGGTCAGCAGCCCCATATGCAGCCCAGAAATCGCCAGCAGATGCGCGAGATTGGAGCGGCGCAACTCCTCCATCTGTGCCTGCGCAATCCCGGAGCGATCCCCGGTCAGGATCGCCGCCGCAAATCCGCCGCGATCCCCCGGCAGCCGCTCTTGCACCGCCGCCGAAATCGTCATGCGCAGCCGATGCAGCGCCAGACCGCGCGCCCCGTCGGGACGCGGGACCGCGGCAAGCACCGGCACGCGAGTATAGCCGACGGCGCCCAGCCCCTCGAACCAGGCAAGGCGGCGGAAATCGAACCCGCCCGGCTCGGACGGTGCTGGCGGCGGGCCAAGATGGCCGGTTGTCATCACCCGCACACCCGGCTCCAGCTGCACGAACCCCTGCGCACCATGCAGCGACAGGCGCACATGCGCCGGTGTGCGCGCTGGACCGATCCCTTCCAGCACCACCTGATCCAGCGTCAGGCGCACCGCATCGCTTGCCGAGCGGTCAATCTTGACGATCCGGCCCTCGATCGCCCCGAAGAACCGATATTCCAGCACCGGCGCTGCGACCTGATAGCTGCGATACCCCGCAACCAACATCCCCGCCACAGCGATGACGACCGCCAGCAGAAGCGGCGCAAGGTCGCGCGGCACAGCGCGACTGAGCGCCAGAAGCGCCAGCCCCAGACCACCAAGCGCACCCCACTCCGCGACGGAGGGCTCGCGCGGCAGCGCGAAATACAGCCCGATCCCGATCGCAAAAACCACCGGCACAAAGAGAAACAGACGTCCGTGTTGCCGCGCCAGCCCCGCGCGGCAGCTCTCTAGCCAGGCCGCAGGCCATGGCGCAGAAAAGGTCAGCCAATGCGCCCTTGTTTCCAACTCGGACCTTCCCTAAAACTGTGGCAGTCACCTTGCCCCAGATTGCTTTACAGAAAGTTAACGCCGCCATGTCCGCCCCTGTCGTCACGCGCTTTGCCCCTTCGCCCACAGGTTTCCTGCATATCGGCGGGGCGCGTACGGCGCTGTTCAACTGGCTCTATGCCCGCGGCCGGGGCGGCAAGTTCCTGTTGCGCATCGAAGATACCGACCGCGCCCGCTCGACGCCCGAAGCCACGGCGGCGATCCTCACGGGCCTGACCTGGCTCGGGCTCGATTGGGATGGCGACCCCGTCAGCCAGTTCGCCCGCGCCGACCGCCATGCAGAGGTCGCCCATCAGATGCTCGCGAGCGGTCACGCCTATAAATGCTTCGCCACGCAAGACGAGATCGAAGCCTTCCGCGAAGCCGCCCGTGCCGAGGGGCGCTCGACGCTCTATCGCTCGCCCTGGCGCGACGCGGATCCCGCCAGCCATCCCGACGCGCCCTTCGTGATTCGCGTCAAGGCCCCGCTGGACGGCGAGACAATCATCCGCGATCAGGTGCAGGGCGATGTGCGCATCCGCAATGACCAGCTTGACGATATGATCGTGCTGCGCTCGGACGGCACACCGGTCTATATGCTGGCCGTGGTGGTCGATGATCACGACATGGGCGTGACCCATGTGATCCGGGGCGATGACCATCTCAACAATGCCGCGCGGCAGATGCTGATCTACACAGCGATGGGCTGGGACGTGCCGGTTTTCGCGCATATTCCGCTTATTCACGGGCCGGATGGCAAGAAACTCTCGAAACGTCACGGCGCGCTCGGGGTCGAGGAATATCAGCGCATGGGCTATCCGGCGGCGGCGATGCGCAACTATCTGGCGCGGCTGGGCTGGAGCCATGGCAATGACGAATTCTTCACCGATGCACAGGCGCGCGACTGGTTCGATCTGGCGGGAATCGGCAAATCCCCGGCGCGGCTGGATTTCAAGAAACTCGACCACCTGACAGCCCAACACATGAGCGCCGCCGAAGATGCTGCGCTGCTGCATGAATTAGAGGCATATCTCGGTGCGACCGACGCCCCCGCCTTGACGGAGCCGCAACGCGCCAACCTGCACAAAGCCCTTCCCCTGGTCAAGGACAAGGCGAAGAACTTCGGGCAAATACTTGAAAAAGCGCAGTTTATCCTCGCCGAACGCCCGCTGGATATCGACGAGAAAGCGCAGGCCAGTCTCGATGATGTATCCCGTGGTATACTGCGGGAATTGACGCCGCGCCTGCAAAATGCTAATTGGGCGCGAGAAACATTGGAAGGGGTGGTCGGAGACGTCGCGCAGGCACATGGGCTGGGTCTGGGCAAGATTGCACAACCCCTGCGCGCCGCGCTCGCCGGACGGACCACCAGCCCCAGCGTTTTCGACATGATGCTCCTTCTGGGCCAGGACGAAACCCTTGGCCGGCTACAAGATGCGACGACCTGAACCCGCGACCCAGGTCGCAGCGCGCAGGCCCTGATCTGCCTGGATGGAACCCTTCCTTCAGGCCCAAAAGAAAGGTTGATGAATGACAAACGGGACAGAGACTGCCAAGTTGACTATCGGGAACAAGGTCATTGATCTGCCAATTCTCAAACCCTCGGTCGGCCCGGATGTGCTGGATATCCGCAAGGTCTACGCTCAGGGCGACGTCTTCACCTATGACCCCGGCTTCACCTCAACCGCGTCCTGTTCCTCGACCATCACATTCATCGACGGCGACAAGGGCGAATTGCTCTATCGGGGCTATCCCATCGAACAACTGGCCGAAAAATCGCATTTCCTCGAGACCTGCTACCTGCTGCTCTACGGCGAACTGCCTTCCGCGAACGATCTGGAGGATTTCGAGAGCCGCGTGACCCGCCACACGATGCTGCATGAACAGATGCAGTATTTCTTCCGCGGTTTCCGGCGCGACAGCCACCCGATGGCGATCATGACCGGCGTGGTCGGCGCCATGTCGGCCTTCTACCATGACAGCACCGACATCAACGACCCCTGGCAGCGCGAAGTCGCCGCGATCCGCATGATCGCCAAGATGCCCACGATTGCCGCATGGGCCTATAAGTATTCCATCGGCCAGCCCTTCGTGTATCCGAAAAACAGCCTCGATTACGCGGGGAATTTCCTGAACATGTGCTTCTCGGTCCCGGCCGAAGAATATGTCGTCAACCCGATCCTGTCGCGCGCGATGGACCGGATCATGATGCTGCATGCCGATCACGAACAAAACGCCTCGACATCGACCGTGCGGCTTGCGGGCTCTTCGGGCGCCAATCCTTTCGCCTGTATCGCCGCCGGGATTGCCTGCCTCTGGGGGCCTGCGCATGGCGGCGCCAATCAGGCCTGTCTGGAAATGCTGCAGGAAATCGGCACCGTCGACCGCATCCCCGAATATATCAAGCGCGCCAAGGACAAGGACGATCCCTTCAAGCTGATGGGCTTCGGCCACCGGGTCTACAAGAATTTCGACCCGCGCGCCAAGGTGATGAAGCAATCCGCTGACGAAGTGCTGGGCCTTCTGGGCATCGAGGATAACGAGACGCTGAAGATCGCCAAGGAGCTGGAGCGCATCGCGCTGGAGGACGAATATTTCGTCCAGAAGAAGCTCTATCCGAATGTCGATTTCTATTCCGGCATCATCCTGGAAGCGATGGGCTTCCCGACCGCGATGTTCACGCCGATCTTTGCGCTGTCGCGCACAGTCGGCTGGATCAGCCAGTGGAAAGAGATGATCTCGGACCCAGAGCAGAAAATCGGCCGTCCGCGTCAGCGCTACACGGGCGCGCCCTCGCGCGACTATGTGGAAATCGAGACACGCTAAGGCCAACTCGCATCGCACCCCCCTGCCGCCCCTGACCGGGGCGGCATTTTGCTTGGCGAAAAAGGAACCAGTCGCGTCGCGCCTGCGTATCACCCACATGAAACAAAACCTGCCCGTCCTGACCCTGCTCGCCACCCTCGCTTTCGTGGTCTCCCCGCTCGTCACTGACCCGTTTTCGGGCTTCGCGCCCGACCGCTTTCCGGTGCCGCAGATCGACCCGCCTGTGCAACCGGCGGGCTATGCCTTCGGCATCTGGGGGCTGATCTATCTCTGGCTTGTGGTCATGGCCGTGGCGGGCGTGACGCTGCGCCGCCACGCGCCGCAATGGCAAGGCGTGCATCTGCCGCTGATCCTCAGCCTCGGCCCCGGCGCGGCCTGGCTCTGGGTCGCAGGCTTCGCACCGCGCGCCGCGACCGTGCTGATCTTCTGGATGATGGCGACCGCGATCTGGGCGCTCTTGCGCACGCCTGCGCAGGACCGTTTCCTCCTGCGCCTGCCGGTCGCGCTTTATGCGGGCTGGCTGACAGCGGCGGCGCATGTCTCGCTCGGCATCAATCTTGGCGGCTTCGGCATCGCCCCCGCAGAAATCGCCGCCGTCATCGCGCTTGCGCTCGCCTCGGGTGTGATGCTCACCACGCTCTATTTCCGCCCTGACCTGCCGGATTACGGGCTGGCTTTCGTCTGGGCGCTGGTGGCGGTGATCGTGGCGAATTGGGGCGGCGCGGCTCTTGTGCTGATCGCGGCTGCAGTGGCGCTGGTGCTCGTGCTTTTCGCGATGATCCGGGGTTTGCGCACTGGACAGCTTGCGCATGGGCTGTAACACAAGGGGCTGACACCCCTGACCCGGACCCTCGCCATGCCCCATGACCCGCTGATCTTTGCCCCCGATGGCTCTGTCGCGCGGCTGCGTGCGATCATGCGCGCCCTGCGCGACCCTGACACGGGCTGCCCCTGGGATATCGAGCAGGATTTCGCCTCCATCGCGCCCTATACGATCGAAGAAGCCTATGAGGTCGAGGACGCGATCACCCAACAAGACTGGCCAGCGCTCGAAGGCGAATTGGGCGATCTGCTGTTGCAGGTGGTCTATCATGCGCAAATGGCCGAAGAAGCCGGGCATTTCAGCTTTGAAAGCCTCACCCGCGCGATCAGCGACAAGATGCTGGCCCGCCACCCCCATGTCTTCGGCAATGAGAGCCGCGACAAGAGCGCCGAGGATCAGACCGTCGACTGGGAGCGCATGAAAGCGCAGGAGCGCGCCGCGCGCGACCGGGGCGGCGTGCTCGACGATGTGGCGCTCGGCCTGCCTGCGCTGATGCGCGCGGTCAAACTGCAAAAACGCGCGGCCCGCGTGGGGTTTGACTGGCCCGACACCGATCAGGTGCTCGACAAGATCGTGGAAGAAGCGAGCGAATTGATCGAGGCCCGCGACCAGATGGGCGCCGCCGAACAGGCCGAGGAATTTGGCGATCTTCTCTTTGTCATGGCCAATCTCGCCCGCCATCTGGACATCGACCCCGAAGCGGCCTTGCGCGCGGCCAATGCCAAATTCACCCGCCGCTTCCGCGCCATCGAGGCGGCGCTGGCGGCCCAGAACCGTCGCCCCGAGGACAGCACGCTGCAGGAAATGGACGCCCTATGGGATGCAGCCAAAGCACGCGAGAAGCAAGATGCACCCAGATGACCAGAGCCTGACCGAAGCAGGGCTTGCGCCACAAGGACGCGGCTCGATCCTGCTTCTGGCCTGCGGGGCGCTGGCGCGCGAGATCCTGGCACTGCGCGCCGCGAATGGCTGGACGCATATGGATCTGCACTGCCTTCCGGCCAATCTGCACCTCTGGCCCGAACGCATCCCCGACGCCGTCGAACAGGCTGTGCGCAAGCATCGTGATCGCTATGCGCGGATCTTCGTCGTCTATGCCGATTGCGGCACGGGCGGGCTTCTGGCGGCGCGCTGCGCCGATCTGGGCGTCGAGATGGTCGCAGGGCCCCATTGCTACGCCTTCTTCGAGGGCGTCGAGCGCTTCCAAGCCCAGGCCGAAGACGAGATCACCGCCTTCTATCTGACCGATTTTCTGGTCCGCCAGTTCGATGCCTTTGTCTGGCAGCCGATGGGCTTTGACCGCCACCCCGAACTGATCGCGATGATGTTCGGCAATTACACGCAGCTGATCTATCAGGCCCAGACCGACGACCCGGCGCTCGATGCCAAGGCCCGCGACTGCGCCGCGCGGCTGGGGCTGGCCTATACGCGCCGCGTCACAGGCTACGGTGATCTTGCAACCGCGCTTGCGCGCCAGGCCGGCTGAGCCGCGCAAAAGCCGCCCCGCGGCCCGCGCGCGCCAGCACCATCCGGGGGCTTCCCTTTGCCTGCGCAACATGGCACCAACGCGCAGAGATGACGAAAGGCCCCTCGACCATGACCCCAGCCCCCTTCCCCGCCGCCCGCATGCGCCGCCTGCGCCGTACCCGCGCCCTCCGCGATATGGTTCAGGAAAACGGGCTTTCGGCGCGCGATCTGATCTGGCCGGTCTTCATCTGCGAAGGAACCAAGGTCCAGCAACCCATTGCCTCGCTGCCCGGTGTCAACCGGCTGTCGCTCGACGAAATGCTGCGCGCGGCAGCGGACGCCCATGCGCTAGGCATCCCCGCAATCTGCCTCTTTCCCTATACAGACCCCGCGCAGCGCACCGAAGATTGCGCCGAGGCCTGGAACCCCGAGAACCTGACCAACCGCGCGATCCGCGCGCTCAAGGCCGATCTGCCTGATCTGATGGTCATGACCGATATCGCGCTCGATCCCTATAATGCCAATGGCCATGACGGGCTGGTGCGCGACGGCGTGATCCTGAACGATGAAACCGTCGAAGCGCTGGTGCGGCAGGGGCTTGCGCAGGCGGAAGCGGGCGCGGATATCCTCGGGCCATCGGATATGATGGACGGGCGCATCGGCGCGCTGCGCATGGCGATGGAAGCCGAGGGGCACAGCGATGTCGCCATCCTGTCCTATGCGGCGAAATTCGCGTCGAGCTTCTATGGCCCGTTCCGCGATGCCGTGGGGGCAGCAGGTCGGCTGGTGGGCGACAAGGCCACCTATCAGATCAACCCTGCCAACCGCGATGAAGCGCTCGCCTGCGTGGCGCGCGATCTGGCGGAAGGGGCGGATATGGTCATGGTCAAGCCTGGCATGCCCTATCTCGACATCTGCCGCGCCGTGAAGGATCGCTTCCAGCGGCCGACCTTCGCCTATCAGGTCTCGGGCGAATATGCGATGCTGATGGCAGCGGCGCAAAATGGCTGGCTCGATGGCGAAAAGGTCATGCTGGAAAGCCTGATGGCGTTTAAGCGCGCAGGTTGCGACGGGGTCTTGACCTATTTCGCCCCGCGCGTCGCCGCCGCCTTGCAAGCCTGATCCTGCGCCGCACAAGGGCGAAGCCCTGCCGAAAGCGCATCACACGCACCAGTTGCAGGTGACAAAGCCGCGCGGGCGCGGTACAAAGAGCGCACAAGAGGGCAACAAAGCCCCCACCTGATCACATGAGGCAGACGCATGACCCAGATGAACCGGCGGGTATTCGCATTCTCGGGGCTGGCCGCAATGACCGCGCTGGCTGGCTGTTCCAATCCAATCGGCAGCGAAGGGGCTGCGGCCCTTGATGCCCGTGTGGACGCGGCGCGCGACTATCTGCGCACGAATTATCCCTCGCTCGATGACCTGTTTCGCAATGCGCGCGGGATCCTCTATATTCCCGTCGTGTCGGAAGCCGGACTGTTCGTCGGTGGCGCCTATGGGCGCGGCGCGCTGCGCATCAGTGACGCAACGGTCGATTACTATTCCGCCACCCGCGCCAGTATTGGCTTGCAGATCGGCGCGCAGCAATATGCGCATGCCCTGTTCTTCATGACCGAACAGGCGCTGTCGGATTTCCGCTTCTCGCCGGGCTGGGCTGCCAGCGCCGATATGCGCTATGCCACACCGACGCAGGGCGGCTCGCTGGGGACCGAGACGACGACCCAGTTTTCGCCTGTGATCGCAGTTGTCTTCGGCCAGTCGGGCATCCTTGCCGGGGCGTCGCTGGCAGGCGTCAAATACAACCGCATCATTCCCTGAGCATCGGGCCGCGCGCAGACGCGCGGCGCAGCGTCACGCCGCCAGCGCTGCAATATCCTGCGGCGTGGCGACATTCTGCGTCAGCGCACCCCGCGCAATGCGCTTGACCATGCCTGACAGCGCCTTGCCCGCGCCGATTTCCCAGAACTCCGTGACGCCCTGATCGGCCATCCAGGTCACGGATTCACGCCAGCGCACAGCGCCCGTGACCTGCGCGATCAGAAGCGCGCGGATTTCTTCGGGGTCGCTCACGGCACTGGCGCGCACATTGCTCACCAGCGGCACGCGCGGCGCATGCAGTGTCACCTCGGCCAGCGCCGCCTGCATCGCCTCGGCGGCAGGCTGCATCAGCGCGCAATGGAACGGGGCCGAGACGGGCAGCAGCAGCGCGCGCTTGGCCCCGCGTGCTTTCGCGATCTCGACGGCGCGTTCGACCGCCGCCTTGTGGCCCGAGACGACGACCTGCGCGGGGTCATTGTCATTGGCGGCCTGACAGACCTCGCCCTGTGCAGCCTCATCGGCAACCGCGCTCACCGCCGCAAGATCCAGCCCCAGCACCGCCGCCATGGCACCGACACCGACCGGCACCGCATCCTGCATCGCGCGCCCGCGCACCCGCAAAAGCCGCGCCGCATCCGCGACGCTCAGCGCGCCACTGGCCGCCAGCGCCGAATATTCCCCCAGCGAATGGCCCGCCACAAAAGCCGCACTGTCAAGCAGTACGCCTTCGGTCTCCAACGCACGCAGCGCCGCGATCGAGGTCGCCATCAGCGCGGGCTGTGCATTGGCCGTCAGGGTCAGCTCCGCAATATCGCCTGACCAGATCAGCCCCGACAGGTTCTCGCCCAGCGCCGCGTCCACCTCCTCGAACACGGCGCGGGCCGCTGGATAGGCCTCGGCCAGCGCCTGTCCCATACCGATGGTCTGCGCGCCCTGACCGGGAAAAATGAATGCACGGCTCATGATGTTCCTCTCCCAAAACTGCCCGCTTCCTTGCCGCAAACGATGCGCGCGCGCAACCCTTGCGGCGCGGTGTCAGAACCCCAGCGCCTTGCGCAGCATGTTCAGCGCCATCACCATGATGAACACCGCAAAGATACGTTTCAGCGGCTTGGGGTCAAGCGCATGCGCCAGCCGCGCCCCCAGTGGCGCGGTCAGAAGCGTCATCGCAATGACGATCCCGAACGCCGGCAGGTTCAGCGCCCCGAGGCTCAGCGGCGGCGCAGGCGCGACCGGGACCAGCGCGAATGCCGCGACGGAAGGCACAGCGATCAACAGCCCGAACCCTGCTGCCGTTGCAACCGCGCGATGCATCGTGACCCCGTAAAGCGACATCAGCGGCACGGCGAAAGACCCGCCGCCGATCCCCATCAACACGGACAGGAAGCCAATGGTGCTGCCTTGCGCCGCGCGTGTCAGCCCGACGGGCATCCGCGGCCCCAGTCGCCAGTCGGGGTGCCCCAGCGCCATGAACAGCCCCAGCATCATCCCCAGAACACCGAAAATCCCTTGCAAGACCACCGAACGCAGGCTTGCGGCGACCAGCACGCCCAGCACCGCCCCCAGCGCGATGACCGGCGCCCAGCCGCGCAGGATCGACCAATCGACCGCGCCGCGCCGATGATGGGCCTGCACGGAGCGCGCCGAGGTCACGGCAATCGTCGCAAGCGACGTCGCCAGACACATCTGCATCAGCTGTGGGCCGCCATAGCCCAGCGCCGTGAAGGCATAGAAAAAACCCGGCACAAGAATGATGCCCCCGCCGACGCCCAAAAGCCCCGCCAGCACGCCCGCAAAGCCCCCGGTGACCAGAAGCATCACGGCCATCTGCACCAGCAGCGTGGTATCAGCACTCACGCACGGGCCTGCGCGGCAATCCCCTCGATCCGCGCGACCATCGCGCGCAGACCGTTCGAGCGTTGCGAGGACAGATGCGCGTCCAGCCCCAGCCGCCCCAATTCGGCCATCGCATCGACCTGTCGCAACTCGGCCACGCTCAGCCCGGAGTAGAGCGCATGCAGCACCGCGATCAGCCCGCGCACGATCATCGCGTCACTGTCGCCGGCGAAATCGAACTGCGCCTGCGCGCCCTCGCCCACCAGGCGTGGATGGATCCAGACTTGCGAGGCGCAGCCATCGACCTTGGTCGCAGGCGTCTTGAGCGCGTCCTCCATGGGCGGCATGGCACGGCCCAGCTCGATCACATGTCGATACCGGTCTTCCCAGTCCTCCAGAAATTCGAATGTCTCGGCAATCTCTTCGAAAGCGGTCGTGGCCATCTGCGCGCGCTCCATGTCATCTGCCCTGTAGCTAAGCGCGCAGGCGTCAAAGGTCCAGCCCCACGCGCCTGACCTGTGCGCCTGCCTCTGCCCCCGGTCGCGCGATGCGGCACTTTTCAAATCCTGCAGATTGCGCTAGGCCAAGGCAACCGGCCCGCGCCACAGCCATCGGAAGGACCAAGGATGCAAAAGCCCCTCATCGCCGCAATGGCCATGCTGCTTTTTCTTGGGGCCTGCGGCGGCGTGCGCGACTCGCGTCTCAACCCGCTGAACTGGTTTGGCCGCGAAAGCACCGAAACGCTTGTGCCGCAGGGCGGATGGAACCGCCCCATCGACAATCGCGCCCTCGTCCCCGTCGTGACAGAACTCGAGCTGATCCCCACCAGCAGCGGCGCATTGCTGCGCGCCTCTGGCCTGCCCGACACCCAGGGCTGGTGGGATGTCGAGCTGCGCGCGCTCAATAATGGCCGCCCGGTCGACGGCGCGCTGGTCTATGAATTCGTGATCGCCGCCCCGCGCGCAGGTGCGGCGACATCAACCGAAGCTGCGCGGCTCGTGACGGCAGGCGTGGCGATCCCCGCATCCCGGCTGGCAGGCCTGCGCCAGATCACCGTCCGGGGTGCCACCAACGCGCGCACGATCAACCGCTAGAGCACGCGCGCCAGCTGATCTGCCGCACCCGCGACGAAAGAAAGCCTGCCTACATGATCCAGATCGTCCCGACGACCGCCATCGATGGCCAGAAACCCGGCACATCGGGTCTGCGCAAGAAAACCCCGGTCTTCATGCGCGATCCCTATCTGCAAAATTATGTGCAGGCGATTTTCGACGGGATCGGCGGCGTGCAGGGCAAGGTGCTGGTCGTGGGCGGCGACGGGCGGTATTTTAATGACACGGCCATCGGGGTGATCCTGCGCATGGCCGCGGCCAATGGCGCGGCGCGCTGTATCGTCGGGCAAGGCGGGCTGCTCTCAACCCCGGCCGCATCCAACCTGATCCGGCTGCGCGGCGCGGATGGCGGGCTGATCCTGTCGGCCAGTCACAATCCCGGCGGGCCTGATGCCGATTTCGGGCTGAAATTCAACGGCGCGAATGGCGGGCCTGCCTCTGAAACCGTGTCCGAGGCGATCCATGCCTGCACGGCCAGCCTCAGCGAATACCGCATCTGGGACGGCCCCGCCCCCGATATCACGGGCTTGGGCGAAGCCACTCTCGGCGCGATGGTGGTCGAGGTGATCGACCCGGTCGCCGATTATGCCGAGATGATGGCGCGGATCTTCGATTACGACGCCCTGCGCGCGCTGTTTGCAAGCGGCTTCCGGCTGCGCTTTGACGCGATGCACGCCATCACCGGCCCCTATGCACGCGAAATTCTGGAACGGCGGCTGGGCGCGGCCCCCGGTTCGGTCGTCAACGCAACCCCCCTGCCCGATTTCGGCGGCGGCCACCCCGACCCGAACCCGATCTGGGCGCATGCGCTGATGGACACCATGTATGCCACGGACGCGCCCGATTTCGGCGCGGCCAGCGATGGCGACGGCGACCGCAACATGATCGTCGGGCGCGACTGCTATGTCAGCCCGTCCGACAGTCTGGCGGTGCTGGCCGATCTCGCGCATCTCGCGCCGGGCTATGCGGGCGGGCTGAAAGGCGTGGCGCGCTCCATGCCCACTTCCTGCGCGGTCGACCGCGTGGCCGAGGCCAAGGGCATCGCCTGCTTTGAAACCCCCACAGGCTGGAAATTCTTCGGCACCCTGCTCGATGCGGGCCGCGCCACGCTCTGCGGCGAGGAATCGGCGGGCACGGGCTCGGACCATGTGCGCGAGAAGGATGGGCTCTGGGCGGTGCTGCTCTGGCTCAATATTCTGGCCGCGACCCGCAAAAGCCTGGCCGAGCTGATGGCCGATCACTGGGCGCGCTACGGGCGCAACTATTACTCGCGCCACGATTACGAGGAAGTCGACGCAGATGCCGCCCAAGCGCTGATCGCCGATTTGCGCGCCGCGCTGCCGACACTCGCAGGCCAGAGCATCGGGCCGCTGAAAATCACACGGGCCGATGAATTCGCCTATGATGATCCGGTCGATGGCTCACATGCCAGCGCGCAGGGCTTGCGCATCTTCTTTGACGGCGGCGCACGGCTTGTGCTGCGCCTGTCGGGCACGGGCACGGCCGGGGCCACGCTGCGGGTCTATCTGGAAAAACTGGAAACCGACCCAGACCAGCTGCAGCGCGACCCGCAAGCCGCCCTTGCGGATCTGATCGCGGCGGCCGATGCCATTGCCGGGATCGCCGCGCGCACGGGCCGCGCCAAGCCCGATGTGATTACCTGAGACCTGCGCTTCCCGGCAGGCAAAACCCGCGCGATGCGTCGATCTCGCCGCGATGGTGTCTCATGGCGTTCTGGCAAACAGGGGACAAGCATATCGGAACCGGGATGCATGCTGCAGCGTTGTTCACTGAGCGGTGCTCATTGAAGCACCGTCAGAATCTCGCGTCTTTGTGCACATGGAACCGAAACTAAACCGTGCGGCATCACATATATACTATACATGCGAGAACGCTGTGACGCATCTTGCGCGGCGCTCTGCACAGTATCAGACCAAGGAGGTCCATGATGACATATCTCAAACTCTCGAGCCTGATGGCGGCCAGCGCGATCGTGATCTCGGCCTGCTCGAATGATCCGCAGATCAATGCGGCGGTGGGCGGGCTGTCCGGCGCGGCTGTCGGCACGCAGATCGGCTCGGGCTCCGGCAATACGGCCGCAATTCTGGGCGGCGCTGCCGTCGGGGCCGCCATCGGTGCAAATACTCAGCTGACGCCGTGAACCCTCACGCGGCGCTGGCTGCAGGCACAGATGACGCAGACAGCGCCGGGAAGGCATCAGCGTCCCGGCCCTTTGGCTTGAGGCGCTGCAGGCCGACGCAAAACCCATCCCCGCGCCCCTCGACACGGGGGCGGGCTTGGATTATGCAACGCGCTTGCAAAGCGCCCTTGCGGGGGCCACTCCCCAAGGATTCCTGCCCATGATCTCGACCCTCTCCGAAGCCCTCACCGAGCGCGGCTTTGACACCCTGACCGATGTGCAGGAAGCTGTGACCGCGCCCGAACTGGCCGATGCCGATCTTCTGGTCTCGGCACAGACAGGCTCGGGCAAGACCGTGGGCTTTGGCCTTGCCATCGGCCACACGCTTCTGGGCGATGCGCTCCATTTCGGCCCCGCAGCCCTGCCGCTGGCGCTGGTTATCGCACCCACGCGCGAACTCGCGATGCAGGTGCAGCGCGAATTGTCCTGGCTCTACGAAAAAGCCGGCGCGCAAGTGGTGCCCTGCATCGGCGGCATGGATGCGCGCAACGAGCGCCGCGCGCTGGAACGTGGCGCGCATATCGTCGTGGGCACCCCGGGGCGCCTGCGCGACCACATCATGCGCGGCGCGTTCGATATGTCGGAGCTGCGCGCCATCGTGCTGGACGAGGCCGATGAAATGCTCGACATGGGCTTTCGCGAAGACTTGGAATTCATGCTGGCAGAAGCCCCCGCGAGCAAGCGCACACTGATGTTTTCAGCCACAGTGCCGCCCGCGATTGCCGAGATTGCGAAGAAATATCAGCGCGATGCCGTGCGCGTCACGACGGTCTCCAAAGGCGCGCAGCATGCCGATATCTCCTATCAGGCGGTCAAGGTCGCGCAGGCCGATGCCGAGCACGCGATCATCAACCTGCTGCGGCTCCATGATGCGCCCGCTTCCATCGTGTTCGCCAATACCCGCGCCACGGTTGCGCGGCTGGCCGCACGTTTTGCCAATCGTGGCCTGTCCGTGGTCAGCCTTTCGGGCGAACTCAGCCAGGACGAACGCTCGAATGCGCTGCAATCGCTGCGCAACGGGCGCGCGCGGGTCTGTGTGGCGACCGATGTGGCCGCGCGCGGGATCGACCTGCCCAATCTGGACCTCGTGATCCATGCCGATCTGCCGATGAATACCGAAGCGCTTTTGCACCGCTCGGGCCGCACAGGCCGCGCCGGGCGCAAAGGCGTGTCGGTGCTGATCGTGCCCGACCGCGCCGCCCCCAAGGCCAATCGGCTGCTGGGCTGGGCCAAGATCAAGGCCGAATGGATCAGTGCGCCAACGCCCGAGGAAATCCTCGCACTGGACGAGCAGCGCCTGCGTGCCAATCCCGTCTGGCATGATGACCCCAACGAGGATGAACTCCGCTTCGCGCAGGAATTGCTGTCGGAACTGACCCCCGAAGCCATCGCCGTCGCGTGCCTGCGGCTCTATCGCGAGGGGCTGTCCGCCCCTGAGGATATCGGCACACTCCCCGACACCAAGGCCCGCCCCGAACGCGCGGCGTTCGGACCTTCAGCCTGGTTCGAGCTGTCCATCGGGCAGGATAAACGCGCCGAAGCGCGCTGGCTCTTGCCGCTTCTGTGCCGCGCGGGCAATCTCGACAAAGGCCAGATCGGGCGCATCAAGGTGCAGACCAGCACCACATTTGTCGAAATCGCCGAAGCCGCCGCAGACAAGCTCGAAGCGCATCTGGGCGCGTCGGGCGTGCTCGAAGAGGACGTGACGGCGCGCAGACTCGCAGCCCCGCCCGCCGATCTCAGCGCGCCCCGCGACAGCGCCCGCCCACCCCGCGACAGCGCCCGTCCCCCTCGCGACAGCGCCCGCCCACCGCGCGCTGAACCGCGCCCGCGCCCTGCCGATGGGCCGACAGGCCCACGCAAACACGATGGCCCACGCAAAC
>REBU01000066.1 GCA_007692585.1 Paracoccaceae bacterium
TCATGACCCGCACTTACCTGCCCGGCATTCTTGCCATGGCGGCGATTGTCGTCGCCTCGAACATCCTCGTACAGTTCCTGCTTGGGAACTGGATCACCTGGGGCACCCTCACCTATCCGCTGGCCTTTCTCGTCAATGATGTGATGAACCGCGTCTACGGCCCGCAAGCCGCGCGTCGCGTCGTGTGGATGGGCTTTGCCGTAGGTGTCGCCTGCTCGCTGATCGGCACGCAGATCATCGGCGAATTCGGCCCGCTTGTGACGCTGCGCATCGCGCTTGGCTCGGGGCTTGCCTTCCTGACGGCGCAGATGCTCGATATCGCGATCTTCAACCGGCTACGCGAAGATCATCATGGCGGGGCCTGGTGGCGTGCGCCCGCAGCGTCGTCTTTCGTCGGCGCATCCGTGGACACTGCCTTATTTTTCAGCATCGCCTTTTCGGCCACACTCAGCTTTATCGAGCCTGCAAATGACGTGTCTTGGGCCGGTGAACGCATGGCGCTGCTGAATTTCGGTCCTGAAGTCCCGCTTTGGGTCAGCTTGGCGGTCGCGGATTGGGGTGTGAAGATCACTCTGGCGCTGCTGGCACTGATTCCCTTCCGCATGGCCGTTTCAAAATTAACGCAACCTGTCGCATAATTTCTTTTGACATACACCAAATCTGTGCCACCATCCTATTAATATCAACCCAATGAAAGGAGGTGGTCCAGTGTCTAGAGTGATGTTGGAGAGAGGTGCAAAGACAGTCAGAGGGGGCAGAACCTGACGGCAGCCCTGATGGGACGCCCTTCTGATTGAGCCCAAGCTCTAACTTGGTGCCATCTCCTAAAGCTCGCTTAGGGCCGCCTCGCTATCAGGGCGGCCCTTTCGATTCAGAATTTCGTAAGCATCAATGCGTATCAATGAGACCATAACCCTTCAGGACTGGGAACTCTCGGAAAGCTTCACGCGCGCCTCTGGGCCGGGTGGACAGAATGTGAACAAGGTGTCGACCGCCGTGGAATTGCGCTTTGAAGCAGAACGAAGCCCCCATCTGCCCGCCCCCGTGAAAGCACGGCTAAAACGCTTGGCTGGGCGACGTTGGACGCAGGACGGCGCTGTAGTCCTGCGCGTAGAGGAAACACGCAGCCAGGCGCGCAATCGCGAGCTTGCGCGATTGCGCCTTATCGAGTTGATCCAACGCGCCTGCGAGCGACCAAAACCGCGCATTGCAACGCGCCCGACGCTCGCCAGCAAAAGACGCCGCCTTGAAAGCAAGGCGCATCGCGCCGAAATAAAGGCAAATCGCGGCGCCCCGAAATCGGATGGATGACAGGTGTCATCGCTCTGTCGCACTTGACTGCCATCACGGCGCTTTGAGGTCAAAGACAAATGAATTTGCACACCATGCCCAAAGGACTTGTATCAAACGCGCTGGAATTGATGCGTCCTTCCTTTGTTCAGGCTGCGGCTCTTTGCCTGCGCGATGGGGTGCAAGGTCGCGAAGTCATGCTGATCCGCACATTGGAACGCAAGCAATGGATCATCCCCAAGGGATGGCCGATGAAAAACCGCAGCCTCGCCGAAGCTGCGGAGATCGAGGCCTGGGAAGAAGCCGGGGTGCGTGGACGCATCCACGCCGACCCAATCGGCGCTTTCACCTATACCAAACTGAAGAAAAGCGGCCTGCCTGTGCAGTGCCGCCCGCAGGTTTTCATCCTCGAAGTCACCTCTGTTCATGATGACTATCCGGAAGCTGGGAAACGGACGCGCAAGTGGGCGGCCCTGCCCGAAGCCATTTCGATGGTGAAATTTCCGGAACTTCAGACAATGCTGCGCGACTTGTGACAGAAATCTGACATCACGAAGCAATTTGCCGCGACGAACCGGTCGTTGTTGATCTTGGCGGCCTCTGCTACTAGCCCCATGTCATGATCTCGTCATATGGGCTGGTTGCGTGTCTGATCAAACGGAAAAATCCTGGAAAACCCTGAACAAGGATCTTGAGCGCATAACCGCGCTGGAGCGCGCGATGCTCTATACGTCGCGCCCGCTCGTCGGTGCAGGCGTCGCTCTGGCATTTATGGCGCTGACCGGCCTCGTGACGGCAGCGCTGATCGGGTTTGATCCCCTGGGGCTGATCGTCGTCGCGGCAGCGATCATCGGGGCCTATATGGCGATCAATATCGGCGCGAATGACGTTGCCAACAACATGGGCCCCGCTGTCGGGGCGCGCGCACTGACCATCGGAACCGCATTGATCATCGCGGCCATCTGCGAAACTGCAGGCGCACTGATTGCAGGCGGCGATGTGGTAGGCACAGTGTCGCGCGGGATCATCGCCCCCGAATCAGTCGCCGAGACGCAGGTCTTCATCTGGGCGATGATGGCGGCCTTGCTGGCTGGTGCGCTCTGGGTCAATCTCGCGACATGGGTCGGCGCGCCGGTCTCGACCACGCACAGCATCGTCGGCGGTGTGATGGGCGCGGGTATCGCAGCCGCGGGCTTTGCGGCTGTGAATTGGCCAATGATGGGGCGGATTGCAGCAAGCTGGGTTATTTCGCCAGTGCTGGGCGGGATCTTCGCGGCCCTGTTTCTGGCCGTGATCAAGTCGCGCATCATTTACCGACCCAACATGATCGAGGCCGCGCGCTTCTGGGTGCCGATCCTGATCGGCATCATGGGCGGGTGTTTCACCACCTATCTGGCGCTCAAGGGCTTCGACAAGATCTACAAGGTCACCTTCGGCAATGCCTTGCTGGCGGGGCTGGTGATGGGCGTCGTCCTGACCTTCATCATGCGCCCGGTGATCCACCGCCAGAGTGAAGGGATGGAGAATCGCAAGAAGTCGCTCAAGACATTATTCAACATCCCGCTGATCTTTTCGGCAGCGCTCTTGTCTTTCGCTCATGGCGCCAATGATGTTGCGAATGCCATCGGCCCTGTCGCAGCTATCGTGCATGCAGTGCAGGATGGCGGAGCGTCGGATCAGGTGGGCATCCCGCTCTGGGTGATGCTGATCGGCGGAATCGGCCTGTCTGTGGGTCTATTGCTCTTCGGCCCGAAACTGATCAACATCGTCGGCAGCGAGATCACGCGCCTTAATGCGATGCGCGCCTATTGTGTCGCGCTGGCGGCGGCGATCACGGTGATTTTCGCGTCATGGCTGGGACTGCCGGTCAGTTCGACCCATATCGCGATTGGCGCCATCTTCGGCGTGGGCTTCTTTCGCGAATGGTATCACGAACGCATCCTGAAAGAAAACCGGACCGACACAGCCAGCCCGCCAGAAGTAAGACGGCGCAAGAAAGTCGTACGGCGCGGGCATTTCTTGACGATCCTGGCGGCATGGGTCGTCACGGTGCCCTCCGCCGCGCTGCTGTCGGGCGTGCTGTTCTATCTGATGAATCTGATCGCGATCTGACTGCTAAGGCGCTCCTGCTTTAACGCTGCATGCATATTTGTGCCGTATCTTCTGGATCGGGGCAGCATCTACCGCTTGGGAGCGCGATTATGGACGGACAGGCAACGTCTTACAATCTGCAGATCGCAAGGATAGCCGAACGTGTCGGGCGGCTCTCGGTGGGCATCGCACAGGTTACAGGCGACGTCGAAGATGTGACGACCCATGCTGCCCTGCAGGACCGCGCCTTTCGCGACATGCGCACGCGGATTGACACGGTTTCACAACGCAGTGTTCTGGTCGCAGATCAGGCCGGACATGCACGCGACTCCGCAAGCGCCACACAGGGTCAGGTGACCCGCGCCACCGCCAATGTGACCGAATTGATCGCCGATGTGACGATGCTGACCACACAGGTCAGCGACATTCTGACAAGTCTGGAAACCGTCGACACGGCCATTACCGAAGTCCTGAAGGTGCTTGATCATGTAAGTGCCCTCGCGCGCCAGACGAACCTTCTGTCGATCAATGCCGCGATCGAGGCCGCGCGCGCAGGCGAACATGGGCATGGCTTCAAAGTCGTCGCGACAGAGGTCAAGGCCCTCTCAACCAAGGCGGGGGAATCTACAGCGGATATCGGCGAAAAGATCAACGCGCTCAGTTCGGAAATGCGGACCCTGATCAGCCGTGCAACGGAGGCAGGCACTCTGTCGAACGGAATTCGCGATCAGGCTGCGAGCGTCGATAGCGATGTTGCGAAATTGCCAGCGGTTCTGTCGCGCCTCTGTGAGGGACAGGAGCAGATCGTGACCGCAGCCAAGGAAAATGAAGCCGATATCAGCGCGACACAACAGGTCATAGCGCAAATGTCCGACGGGGTCGGGAAACAGGCAGACAGTCTGCGCATCACACGCGACGCTTTGCTGGAACTAACCGATAACGCCGCGGCGTTGACCGCCATTTCGGCACAGCTGGGTGTCGAAACAGTTGACACTCCGTATATTGAAACAGTGCAAAAGGCCGCTGAGCGCATTGCCGATCAGTTCTCTGCAGCACTCACGCAGGGCCGGATCAGCGAGCACGCCCTCTTTGACGAGGCTTATCGCGAAGTTCCCGGCACAGACCCACAACAGGTCGTGACCGAGTTCACGCGATTCACCGACAGCATTTTGCCGGATATACAGGAGCCGTTGCTCGACAAGTTGACTGGTGTTGTCTTTTGCGCTGCCATTGACCGAAACGGTTATATCCCGACCCATAACCGCAAATTCAGTCTTCCCCAGCGCCCCGCAGAGCCTGACTGGAATGCCAAACATGCCCGCAACCGGCGGATATTTGCAGATCGTGTCGGGCTGGCTGCCGGACAGAACAAACGCCCGTTCCTGCTACAGGCCTATCGGCGCGACATGGGCAATGGCGACTTCATCATGATGAAAGATGTCTCGGCCCCGATCGTCGTCCACGGACGCCATTGGGGCGGCCTTCGCCTGGCCTATCAGATCGCCTGAGACAGGACCGCATAGCGCATATATGCCATGAGTGATCAGCATTGCTTGGTGCCATGGAGAGCAAGTCGGGACTGCAAATGGTCAGCCTGTGTGACTGCAGCAACCATGAAGCCACGCGCCAAGGTGTCCTGGCGCGTGGCAAACCTGACTTATTCGGCAGGCACCGCTTTCGCAGCATGGCTGATAGGATGCGGCAGATGGATCAGCATCTCTTTCGGGCAGACCTGCACGAAATGCGCCTTCTCGCGGTCCCAGTTGCGCAGGATATCTTCGGCGCGCTGCGAAGCCGTCTCGGTCGCGTGCATCTGGATCAGTGATCTCAGCTCTGCCTCCCAATGATCCATAGTCACCGGACACGTCACAAGCGTTTCCATATTGATCAGCGGAGCCGTTTCGCCATGCGGATCGTAAAGATAAGCCATGCCTCCGGTCATGCCCGCGCCAAAATTCGCGCCGATGGAGCCAAGGATCACCGCAACCCCACCGGTCATGTATTCGCAACCATTCGAGCCGCAGCCCTCGATCACCACTTTCGCACCGGAATTGCGCACCGAGAACCGCTCGCCCGCCCGGCCCGCTGCGAACAGATAGCCATCCGTCGCACCATAGAGCACGGTATTTCCGATGATCGTATTCTCATGCGCGATCAGCGGCGAGGACATGCGTGGGCGCACGACGATCATACCGCCGGACAGGCCCTTGCCGACATAGTCATTGGCATCGCCAAAGACCTCGATTTTCAGCCCTGGCGCAGCGAAGGCCCCGAGTGCCTGCCCTGCGCTGCCTGCGAGTTTCACTGTCAGATGATCCTGCTGCAGCTTGTTGCGCATACCGAACCGCTTCACGATATGGCTTGATGCGCGCGTGCCGACCGAGCGGTGGGTATTCTCCACGGCATAGGACAGCTGCATCTTCTCGCCTTCCTCGAAAAACCGCGCCGCGTCGCGGATGATTTCGGCATCAAGCGTATCGGGCACGGCATTGCGTGGCTTGGCGCGGTCGTAGCGGATCTGTTCGGCCCCGTCGACAGTCAGCAGAAGCGGGTTCAGGTCCAGATCATCGAGATGCGCCGCACCGCGGCTCACCTGTGCCAGAAGATCCGCGCGGCCAATCACCTCATCGAGCGAGCGCGCCCCGATTGCGGCCAGCGTCTCGCGCACTTCCTGTGCGTAGAAGGTGATCAGGTTCACGACCTTGTCGGCATTGCCCGTGAACTTGGCGCGCAGGGATTCGTCCTGCGTGCACACGCCCACCGGGCAGGTGTTCGACTGGCACTGACGCACCATGATACAGCCCATCGCGATCAGCGCCGCCGTGCCAATGCCATATTCCTCGGCACCAAGCATCGCGGCCATGACCACATCGCGCCCGGTCCGCAAGCCGCCATCGGTGCGCAGCGTGACCCGCTCGCGCAGCTTGTTCATCGACAAGACCTGATGCGCCTCGGACAGCCCCATTTCCCAAGGCAGGCCCGCATATTTGATCGAGGTTCCGGGGCTGGCCCCGGTCCCGCCATTATGGCCGGAAATCAGGATGATGTCAGCCTTGGCTTTGGCTACGCCCGCCGCAATCGTGCCTACGCCCGACTGCGCGACCAGCTTGACGGTGACCTTGGCGCGCGGGTTGATCTGCTTGAGGTCATAGATCAGCTGCGCCAGGTCTTCGATCGAATAGATGTCGTGATGCGGCGGCGGTGAAATCAGCGTCACCCCCGGCGTCGAATGGCGCAACCTTGCGATCAGCTTGGTGACCTTCATGCCCGGAAGCTGGCCACCCTCGCCGGGCTTGGCCCCTTGCGCGACTTTGATTTCCAACTCCTCACAGGCGTTCAGATATTCCGCTGTGACGCCAAACCGGCCCGACGCCACCTGCTTGATCTTGGCGCAAGGGTTGTCGCCATTGGGCAGCGGATGCGCGTGGGCGGGGTCTTCGCCGCCCTCGCCCGAATCCGATTTCGCCCCGATGCGGTTCATCGCGATGTTCAGCGTCATATGCGCTTCGGGCGATAGCGCCCCGAGCGACATGCCTGGCGTCACGAAACGCTTACGGATCGCCGTGATCGACTCGACCTCCTCGATCGGGATCGGCTTGCCCAGCGGCTTGACATCCAGCAGATCGCGCAGATGGATCGGCGGATTTGCCTGCAGCGCGGCAGAATATTGCTTCCACAGCGCATAGCTCGATGTGTTGCAGGCCTGTTGCAGCAAATGCATCGTCGTCGCTTCCCAAGCGTGCTTTTCGCCCGAGCGACGCGCCTTGTAGAACCCGCCGATGGGCAACACATCCTGTCCCAGACGCCAGCCCTTGGCGTGGACTTCTTCCACCTTCATCTGAATGCCATGCAGACCGATGCCAGAAATCCGGCTTTGCATGCCGGGGAAATATTCCGCCACCAAGGCGCGGCTCAGCCCCACCGCTTCGAAATTCAGCCCGCCACGGTACGAGGAGATCACCGAAATCCCCATCTTGGACATGATCTTCAGCAGCCCCAGATTGACGGCTTCACGATAGCGCCGCATGGCGTCGATCAGACTGCCGTCGATCAGGCCGCGATCGATGCGGTCAGCAATCGTTTCCTGCGCCAGATAGGCATTCACCGTCGTCGCACCGCAACCGATGAGCACGGCAAAATAATGTGGGTCGATACATTCCGCAGCGCGCAGGTTGATCGAGCAAAAGGTCCGCAGCCCCTTGCGCGTCAGCCAGCTATGCACCGCACTTGTGGCAAGGATCATCGGCATGGCGACCTTGTCCGGCCCCTGATGCTCGTCGGTCAGCACCAGATGCCCCGCGCCCGAGCGCACAGCGTCTTCGGCTTCGGCCCGGATGCGCTCCAGCCCATCGCGAAGCGCGTCCTCGCCCGCATCCGCCGGGAAGGTGCAGTCGATGAATGAGACCTGCTCACCAAAGCCGCGGACCATTTCGGCAAATTCGCCATTGGCAACGAAGGGACTGTCGAGCACAAGGATCTCAGTCTGGCTGCTATCCTCGTCAAGCACGTTCTTGAGATTTCCGAACCGTGTCTTGAGGCTCATCACCCGGTATTCGCGCAAGCTGTCAATCGCCGGGTTGGTCACCTGGCTGAAGTTCTGGCGGAAGAAATGCGACAAGGGGCGGTAGATCTTCGACAGCACAGCCGCCGGCGTGTCATCGCCCATCGAGGCAATCATTTCCTTGCCGTCTTCGGCCATCGGCGCGAGCACCTGCTCGACTTCCTCCAATGTGTAGCCTGCCGCCACCTGCCGCTTGCGCAGCTCCGAGCCGTCCATCTGGCGAGTCTCAGGGATATCGCGCAGCGTTTCGTTCAGATCTACGATCTTGTCTTCCCATTCACCAAAGGGCTGGGATTGGGCCAGCTTGTCCTTGATCTCGGTGTCGTGATAGAGCCGCCCGTCGCGCAGATCGACCGCGATCATCTGCCCCGGCCCCAGCGCGCCCTTTTCGCGCACGCTCAGCTCGTCCACGACGACCATCCCGGCCTCGGAGCCCGCGATCAGAAGCCCGTCGCCGGTCACGACATAGCGCATGGGCCGCAGCCCATTGCGGTCCAGCCCAGCACAGACCCAGCGGCCATCGGTCATGGCAAGCGCCGCAGGTCCGTCCCAAGGCTCCATCACCGAGTTGCAATAGGAATACATGTCGCGCCAGGCTTTGGGCATTTCGACCGCCTGTTTCGACCAGGCTTCGGGCACCAGCATGGTCTTGGCCATCGGCGCATTTCGGCCTGCGCGCACCAATACTTCGAAGACCGCATCGAGCGCAGCTGAGTCAGACGCCCCAGAGGCGACGATAGGCTTGATATCCTCTGCCATCTCGCCGAACGCACCCGATGCCATGCGGATCTCGTGGCTTTTAAGCCAGTTCAGATTGCCCTTCAGCGTATTGATCTCGCCGTTATGCGCAAGCATGCGGAACGGCTGCGCCAGCCACCATTGGGGAAAGGTGTTGGTCGAATAGCGCTGGTGGTAGATCGCGAACGCACTCTCAAAGCGGTCGTCCTTGAGATCAGGATAGAATTCAGCCACTTGCTCGGCCAGCATCATGCCCTTGTAAATGATTGACCGACAGGACAACGAGCAGATGTAGAAGCCATTGATCCCGGCCGCAGAAATAGCTTTCTCGATGCGCCGACGGATCACATAGAGTTCGCGCTCGAAAGTGTCTTCATCTGTGCCCTTGGAATTGCGGATCAGGATCTGTTCGATCTCGGGGCGGGTCGCATTGGCCTTCTCGCCCAGCACTGTCACGTTGATTGGCACATGCCGCCAGCCGTAGATCGAATACCCCATCCGCAGGACTTCGGTTTCCACAATCGTGCGCGAGCGTTCCTGCGCGCCGAAATCGGTGCGCGGCAGGAAAACCTGACCCACCGCCACCAGTTGATCCATGCGCGGCTCGTGGCCAGTTCGGCGGATCTTGTCATAGAAAAACTGCGCCGGGATCTGCACATGAATGCCAGCGCCGTCGCCGGTTTTGCCATCCGCGTCGACCGCGCCGCGATGCCAGATGGCTTTCAGCGCATCAATCCCGTTCTGCACGACCTGCCGCGATGGTTTGCCGTCTACCGCCGCCACAAGCCCCACGCCGCAAGAGGAATGCTCATCCTCGTTCCGGTAAAGCCCATGTTCGGCAATATGCGCGCGGCGTGCTTCTTCAGCGGCGGCCCAGGCTGCATCATATGTCGTCATTCTATCGGTCCTTTTTCCAAGGAGAGAGGATTATTCGGCCGCAACCTGCGCGGGGGCCGACAGATATTTCAGCATTGAGTCAGCGGCTTCGCGCCCGTCGCGAATGGCCCAGACCACCAGCGAAGCCCCGCGCACGATATCGCCCACCGCCCAGACACCGGGCAGATCCGTCTCATGCGTGTTGAACTTCGCCTTGATCGTGCCCCAGCGGGTAACCGTCAGCTCTGGCACGCCCCAGAGCGTGGGCAGGTCTTCGGCCTCAAAGCCCAGCGCCATGATCGCGAGATCCGCGTCCTCGGTGTAATCCGCGCCCTCGATCAGTTCCGGCGCGCGGCGTCCGGTCGCATCGGGCTGGCCGAGACGCATCTTCTGAACGCGTACGCCGCTCAGAGTGCCGCCCGCGTCAGTCACAAAGCCCGAAGGCGCGGTCAGCCAGATGAATTCGACGCCCTCTTCCTCGGCATTCTGGGTCTCACGACGCGAGCCCGGCATATTCTCGCGGTCGCGCCGATAGAGGCAGCGCACCGACGTCGCGCCCTGCCGCACGGCGGTGCGCACGCAATCCATGGCCGTATCGCCGCCGCCAATGACCACAACCCGCTTGCCTTCGGCATTCAGCGCGCCGCTGTCGAACTCGGGCACGTCATCACCGAAGCTCTTGCGGTTCGAGGCCGTCAGGAAATCAAGCGCCTTGACCACGCCCGGCGCGCTGGCATTGGGCGCTGTAAGATCGCGCGCTTTGTAGACGCCGGTCGCGATCAGCACCGCGTCATGCTTGCCACGAATAGCGTCAAAGGTCACATCCTCGCCCACATTGCAATTCAGCACGAATTCCACGCCGCCTTGCTCCAACTGTTCGATCCGGCGCATCACGACGGGCTTTTCGAGCTTGAAGCCGGGGATGCCATAGGTCATCAGCCCGCCCGCGCGGTCATATCGGTCATAGACAGTGACCTGCACACCTGCACGGCGCAGAACATCCGCCGCCGCCAGCCCGCCCGGCCCGGCCCCGATGATCCCGACCGATTCCGCGCGTTCAGTCACCGGGACAATCGGCTTGACCCAGCCCTGCTCCCAGGCTGTATCGGTGATGTATTTTTCAACCGAGCCAATGGTGACAGTGCCGTGACCGGATTGCTCGATCACGCAATTGCCTTCGCAGAGCCGATCCTGCGGGCAGATGCGACCGCAGATTTCAGGGAAGGTATTGGTCGCCTGCGCCAGCTCATAGGCTTCCTGCAACCGTCCCGAGGCCGTCATCAGAAGCCAGTCGGGAATGTTGTTGTGCAGCGGACAATGGCTCTGGCAATATGGGACACCGCACTGGCTGCAGCGCCCCGCCTGTTCGGTCGCCTTGTCGTCGGAATACTCGCCATAGATCTCGGCGAAATCTTCGGCACGCAGGCTTGGCGGGCGCTTCTCGGGCATCTCGCGCCCAATTTTGACAAAGCGGAGCATTGGCTGCTTGGCCATCGGCTGATCCTCCTGTGATTTGCTCCGTTCTATCTTGTCACCCCAAGCATGAAAAGTCACCACTACTGACCTAATTAGATAAAAAGCGCGCTCGAATGAAATTAAATCTGCCTCCGCAGTCTTTTTTATGTCAGCACTGCTTCCATTTATTCGTATTTCCCTTACCAGAGCAGAGCGATTAGGGTGCGCCCGACTCAAAATAAGGACCACCATGACCCTGTTCCACATCTTCCTTCTGGCCGTGATTCAAGGCGTGACCGAATTCCTGCCAGTGTCGTCATCGGGCCACCTGATCCTGCTGCCGGCGCTGACTCCGATGGAAGATCAGGGGCTTGCGCTTGATGTGGCGGTCCATATCGGCACACTCTTCGCAGTCTGCTGGTATTTCCGCGCTGATGTGGGTCTCGCTGCGCGCGGCGTGCCCGAGCTGTTGCGCGGCCGCATTGAAACAAAGGGCGGCTTCCTTGCCCTGTGCCTGATCATAGCTACGATCCCGGTGATGATCCTCGGGCTGATCTTCAAGGTCATGGGCGTCATGGAAATGCTGCGTTCCATCGCTGTGATCGGCTGGATGATGATCATCTTCGGCATTGTCCTCTACCTGACCGACAGGATGGGGGCCCAGACCCGCACCGCCAGCGGCTGGACGCTGAAACACGCAGTCTATCTGGGCCTGTGGCAAGCAATCGCACTCATCCCCGGCACTTCGCGTTCGGGCATCGTCATCACCGGCGCGCGCGCTCTGGGATATGCGCGCCACGATGCGGCGAAATTGTCGATGCTCATGTCGATCCCGACCATCATTGCTTCGGGTACCCTGATGACCTTCGATGTGGTGCGCATCGCGGATTGGGACGTGGCCCGCGACGGCGCCATCGCCGCGTTCATTTCCTTCTTCGCCGCATGGGCCGCACTCGTCTTCATGATGAAGCTTCTGCGCTCGGTCAGCTTCACGCCCTATGTCATCTACCGGCTCGGACTCGGCGGCATCCTTCTCTTCTTTGCCTATAGCTGAGACATTTTCTTGCAAGGAATACTCAAACGCGCGGCTTCACTGAAGCCGTGACGTAATTCACCGAGAGATCGCGCTCGGAAATCGACCAGTTCCATGTCAGCTTGTTGAAAACGAAGCCCTTGCGATCCACTGGCTCCAGCCCGGCCTTGCGCAGCAGGTCATAAAGCTCGTCAGGCGTGATGAATTTCGACCATTCATGGGTTCCCTTGGGCAGCCAGCGCATGACGTATTCCGCACCGATAATCGCCATCAGATAGCTTTTGGGATTGCGGTTGAGCGTCGAGCAGACCATCAGCCCGCCGGGCCGCAACAGGGCCTGACAGGCGCTCAGATAGGCCAACGGGTCGGCCACATGCTCGACCACCTCCATATTCAGCACCACATCGAAAACCTCGCCTGCGGCCGCAAGATCCTCGGCTGTGGTGTGGCGGTAATCGATCTGCAAGCCCTCTTGCGCCGCATGCACCTGCGCCACAGGAATATTGCGCGCGGCCGCATCCGCGCCGACGACCTCTGCACCCAATCTGGCCATCGGTTCAGACAGCAGCCCGCCCCCGCAACCAATATCGAGCAATCGCAACCCTTCAAATGGGCGGGCCTGTGTCAGATCTCGGTCGAATTCGGCGGCGATCTGGCGCGTGATGTAGTCGAGCCGACAGGGGTTGAGCATATGCAGCGGCTTGAACTTGCCTTGCGGATCCCACCACTCGGCGGCCATGGCCTCGAATTTGGCGACTTCAGCGGGATCAATTGTCGATATGCTCATCATTCCTCCGGAGTTTTGATCATCTCGCCCATGGCGGGATCAGTTCTCTCGCTATATAGTCCGATCATGGACAAGTCAGCAGGACATGACAACGCAGCGTCGGCGCTCTATCCGATCGCCGAACCTTTCGACCAGCGCGTGCTCGATATGGGCGACGGGCATCGGATCTATGTCGAACAGGCGGGTCAGCCTGACGGCATCCCGGTTGTCGTACTGCATGGTGGGCCTGGTGGCGGATGCAGCCCAACCATGCGGCGTTTCTTCGACCCCAAGACCTACCGCGTCATCCTGTTCGATCAGCGCGGCTGCGGGCGCTCGAAACCTGCGGCCTCGGTGGTCAATAACACCACCGCGCATCTGATCGCCGATATCGAACGCATCCGAACGGAGCTGGGCATCTCGCGCTGGATGGTGTTCGGTGGCAGCTGGGGCGCGACCCTGTCTCTGGCCTATGCGCAGGCCCATCCTGAAAGCGTGGCCTATCTCATTCTGCGCGGCGTTTTCATGGGCACGCAGGCGGAGCTTGACTGGTTCTATGGTGGCGGCGCGGCGCGCTTCTTCCCCGAGATCTGGGCGCAATTCATCCGTCCTATCCCCGAAGACGAACAGGGCGACCTGATCGCTGCCTATGCCAGGCGGCTGTTTTCAGGTGACCCGCATGAAGAAAACCGCTTCGCGCGCAGCTGGACGCGCTGGGAAAATGCGCTCGCCTCCATTGAGACACGCGGCCTCGGGCTTGGCGATGCGCCGACCGACTATGCCCGCGCCTTCGCCCGGCTGGAGAATCACTATTTCGCCAATGGTTGCTTTCTGGGAGAGGATGGAGCCTTGATGCGCGGACTGTCACGGATGCAGGACGTGCCGGGCACGATTGTTCAGGGGCGTTTTGACATGATCTGCCCGCCCCAGACGGCTTGGCAGTTGCACGCAGCCTGGGGCAGGTCTCGGCTCGAAATGGTACCTGTCGCGGGGCACGCCCTGTCCGAGCCTGGAATCAGTGCAGAATTGCTGCGGGTGATGAACCATCTGCGCCAGGAACCCCAGCGGTTGGGGCTGTAAGGAAGGCGCTTGCATTCGCGACTTGAATTGCCTATATGATCCTCAACAGCGGTGCCTGACAGTCAGGCTCCACCGGAAATCACAACGGGCCGCGGGGCCCGTTTTTTTGTGTCTGCCGAAGGGAAGAAGATGAGCGACCTGATCGCCAAGACGAGCATGGACCAGCGACTGGCCCAGATCGTGACTCCGGTCATCGAGGGGCTGGGGTTCGAGCTGGTGCGGCTGCGGCTTATGGCGGGCAATACCCGCACGCTGCAGATCATGGCCGACCGCCCTGATGGCGGGATCGAAGTGCAGGACTGCGCCGATATCTCGACGGCGGTTTCAGCCGCGCTGGATGTCGAAGACCCTCTGGAAGACGCCTACACGCTGGAAGTGTCCAGCCCCGGCATCGACCGCCCGCTGACGCGGCTCAAGGACTTTGCCGTCTGGGAAGGCTATGAAGCCCGGATCGAAACGACCGAACTGATCGACGGACGGCGGCGCTTCAAAGGCGTTCTGGCGGGTGTCGAAGGCGAGGAAGTGCTCATCGAGATAGAGGATCAGGGCGAAGCCGTGACCATCGGATTGCAATTCGACTGGCTGTCGGATGCGAAGCTTGTGCTGACTGATGAGCTGATCGCGGAGATGCTGCGCGCCCGCAAAGCCAGCGGCGCAATTGACGAAGCCGAATTTGACGAGATCGAAGCCGATACCGACCCTGAAACCGACACCGACGAGGGCGCAGCCCCCGCGAGCCATCAGAAGGACTGAGACATGGCCATCACCTCTGCCAATCAGCTCGAATTGCTGCAAACTGCCGAAGCGGTTGCCCGCGAAAAGATGATCGACCCGGAGCTGGTCATTCAGGCGATGGAAGACAGCCTCGCACGCGCGGCAAAGTCGCGCTACGGGGCGGATATGGATATCCGCGTCCATATCGACCGCAAGACCGGTATCGCGAATTTTACCCGTGTGCGCACTGTCGTCGCGGAGGATGAGCTGGAAAACTACCACGCCGAACTGACTGTCGCGCAGGCCGCGCCCTATCTCGACGATCCCAAGATTGGCGATGAAATCATCGACAAGGTGCCGCCGGTGGAACTGGGCCGGATCGCAGCGCAATCGGCCAAGCAGGTGATCCTGCAACGCGTCCGCGAAGCCGAGCGCGACCGCCAGTATGAAGAATTCAAGGACCGCGCACAGACGATCATCAACGGTGTCGTCAAGCGCGAGGAATATGGCAATATCATCGTCGATATCGGGCGCGGCGAAGCTGTGCTGCGCCGCAACGAGAAGATTGGCCGCGAAAGCTATCGCAATGGCGACCGCATTCGCTGCTATGTGAAGGATGTGCGCCGCGAAGCGCGCGGGCCGCAGATCTTCCTGTCACGCACCGCACCGGAATTCATGGCCGAGCTGTTCAAGATGGAAGTGCCCGAGATTTATGACGGCATCATCGAGATCAAGGCCGTCGCCCGCGATCCGGGCTCGCGCGCCAAGATCGGCGTGATCAGCTATGACAATTCCATTGACCCGGTGGGCGCCTGTGTCGGCATGCGCGGCAGCCGCGTGCAGGCGGTTGTAAACGAGTTGCAGGGCGAGAAGATCGATATCATCCCCTGGACCGACGATCAGGCGACTTTCCTCGTCAATGCGCTGCAACCTGCAGAGGTCAGCAAGGTGGTGATCGACGAAGAAGCCGGTAAAATCGAAGTCGTGGTGCCTGATGAGCAATTGTCACTCGCGATTGGCCGGCGCGGGCAGAACGTACGTCTGGCAAGTCAATTGACCGGGCTCGACATCGACATCCTGACCGAATCGGAAGAATCGGCGCGGCGTCAGGCGGAATTTGCCGAGCGCACCAAACTGTTCATGGATGAATTGGATATCGATGAAATGATGGCACAATTGCTCGTGGCCGAGGAATTCACCTCGCTCGAGGAAGTGGCCTATGTCGATCTCGACGAATTGCTGACCATCGACGGGTTTGACGACGAAACCGCGACCGAACTTCAGACCCGCGCACGCGAGAGGCTGGAAGCCATCGCCACGGCCGCGCTGGAAAATGCCCGCGCGCTGGGCGCAGAGGACAGCCTGATTTCCTTCGACGGCCTCACGCCGCAGATGGTCGAGGCGCTGGCCAAGGACGGCATCAAGACCCTGGAGGATTTCGCGACCTGTGCGGATTGGGAACTGGCCGGTGGTTGGACCACGGTTGATGGCCAGCGTGTCAAGGATGACGGGTTGCTGGAGAGCTTCGATGTCAGCCTTGAGGAGGCACAGACATTGATCATGACGGCCCGCGTTGGCCTCGGCTGGATCGATCCCAGCGAATTGGAGCCGGCAGCTCAGGACGAAGACAGCGACGCGCCCGAAGAAGACACCGAAGAAGTGGCACGCTGAGAGCGTTTGGGGGCGCAGCAATGGCGCGGGGTGGCAAGCGCAGCGACAAAGACGGCCCGGAGCGGCGCTGCATCGTCTCTGGATCGTCGGAGACGACAGGCGGTCTGATCCGCTTCGTCGTCGGGCCAGAGGCGCAGATCGTGCCGGATCTGGCCGGTCGGCTGCCCGGACGCGGCATTTGGGTGTCAGCCAGCCGCGACGCGCTGGACAAGGCCGAGGCGAAGAAGCTGTTTGCCCGCGCCGCGCGTCAGGCCGTCACGGTCCCGCAAGGACTGGCTGATATGGTCGAGGGCCTGTTGTCGCACCGCGTGATTGCGTTACTGTCTTTGGCACGCAAGGGCGGGCAGGCGGTCGCAGGCTATGAAAAATGCCGCGATCTGGGGCTACGCGATGAAATGGCGGTGCTGGTGCAGGCCTATGACGGCTCGGCCCGCGGCAAGACGAAACTGCGCCCCCCGGATGGGGCAGACAGCTATATCGGCTGTTTAAGCGCGCAGGAATTGGGTTTGGCATTCGGGCGCGAACATGTGATACATGCCGCGCTTCGTGCTGGCGGACTCAGTCGAGCTGTTGTAGAGGAAGCGGCAAGACTGCAAGGGTTGCGCTTGAATATCGGTGGATACGCCACCGGAGAGGATAAGACGGACGCATGAGCGATACTGACGGAAAGAAAACACTCGGACTGGGCGGCAAGGGCGGCCATGTGAAGCAAAGCTTCAGCCATGGGCGCACGAAATCCGTGGTCGTTGAGAAGAAGCGCAAGCGCGTTGTGGTGCCCAAGCCGGGGGCAGCACCGACTCCGGGCGCGCAGGGCACAGCGCCCAAGGGCTCTGATCCGGCACGGCGTCCTGCCGGGATATCTGATGCGGAAGTTGATCGCCGCCTGAGAGCATTGGCTGCGGCCAAGGCCCGCGAAGCAGACGAGGCCGAAGCCCGCGAGCGCGAAGAGCGCGAGCGCGAGGCAGAGCGTCAGCGCCGCCGCGACGAGGCCGAAGCCCGCGAGCGCGAAGATCGCGAACGCGAGGAAGCCTTGCGCGCGAAAGCCGAAGAAGACGCGCGTCAGGCCGCTGAAGCCGAAGCACGCAAGGCCAGCAAGGCCGCCGCTGCGGCCGAGCCCGTGCCTGCAAGCCCCCCCGAGCCTGCTGCCCCTCTGTCCGAGCGGGCCAAGACCATTGCGCCCGCAGACGCGCGCAAGACCCTCAAGCAGCGCCCAGAAGATGACCGCCAGGCCCGAGCCAAGCCGCGTGATGACGCTGGTGGCCGCCGTGCTGGCAAACTGACGCTGAAGGACGCGCTGTCAGGCGATGGCGGGCGTCAGCGCTCGATGGCAGCGATGAAGCGCAAGCAGGAGCGCGCGCGTCAGAAGGCCATGGGCATGAACCAGACGCGCGAAAAGATCGTGCGCGAAGTCCAGCTGCCTGAGACCATCGTGGTACAGGAACTCGCCAACCGCATGGCCGAGCGCGTGGCCGATGTGGTCAAGTCGCTGATGAAAATGGGCGTCATGGCAACGATGAACCAGACCATCGATGCGGATACCGCCGAACTGGTAATTGATGAATTCGGTCACAAAGTCGTGCGCGTCTCGGATGCCGATGTCGAGCAGGTCATCACCCAGACCCCCGATGACGATTCCGATCTTCAGTCGCGCCCGCCGATCATCACGATCATGGGCCATGTCGATCATGGCAAAACCTCGCTTCTGGATGCGATTCGGTCGACCAATGTCGTCTCGGGCGAAGCCGGTGGGATCACCCAGCATATCGGGGCCTATCAGGTCACGACCGAGAGCGGCGCTGTGCTCAGCTTCCTCGACACGCCTGGCCACGCCGCCTTCACCAGCATGCGCGCGCGCGGCGCGACAGTGACCGATATTGTCGTTCTGGTCGTTGCTGCAGATGATTCCGTCATGCCGCAGACCATTGAGGCGATCAACCACGCCAAGGCCGCCAAGGTGCCGATGATCGTGGCGATCAACAAATGCGACAAGCCAGCGGCCGATCCCAACAAGGTCCGCACGGAATTGCTGCAACACGAAGTTGTGGTCGAAGCCATGTCCGGCGATGTGCAGGATGTGGAAGTCTCGGCAATCACGCGCATGGGGCTTGACCAGCTTCTCGAAGCCATTGCGCTGCAGGCTGAAATACTGGAGCTGCGGGCCAATCCGGAGCGCGCGGCGATGGGTGCCGTGATCGAAGCGCAGCTTGATGTTGGCCGTGGGCCAGTCGCGACCGTTCTGGTGCAGAACGGCACCCTGCGTCAGGGCGATATTTTCGTCGTAGGCGAGCAGTGGGGCAAGGTCCGCGCATTGATCAACGACAAGGGCGAACGGATCAAGGACGCTGGTCCGTCTGTCCCGGTCGAGGTGCTGGGCCTGAATGGTACACCTGAAGCAGGCGATGTCCTCAATGTTGTCGATACGGAAGCGCAGGCGCGCGAGATCGCGGAGTATCGCGCGCAGGCGGCCAAGGACAAGCGCGCGGCAGCCGGGGCGGCAACCACGCTCGAGCAGCTGATGGCCAAAGCGAAGGCCGACAAGGACGTGGCGGAACTTCCGGTGCTGGTCAAAGCCGATGTGCAAGGCTCTGCCGAAGCCATCGTGCAGGCACTGGAGAAGATCGGCAATGACGAAGTGCGCGTACGCGTGCTGCATTACGGCGTCGGTGCAATCACCGATACGGATGTGGGTCTGGCCGAAGCCTCTGGTGCGCCGATCATCGGTTTCAATGTCCGTGCCAATTCAACGGCCCGCGCATCGGCCCAGCAAAAAGGTGTCGAGGTCCGCTATTATTCGATCATCTATGATCTGGTCGATGACATCAAAGCCGCCGCATCCGGGTTGCTGTCCGCTGAAGTTCGCGAGAATTTCATCGGCTACGCACAGATCCGCGAAGTCTTCAAGGTTTCGAATGTGGGCAAAGTGGCTGGCTGTCTGGTCACCGAAGGGGTGGCACGCCGCTCTGCTGGTGTGCGCCTGCTGCGTGACAATGTGGTGATCCATGAGGGCACATTGAAAACCCTCAAGCGCTTCAAGGACGAGGTCAAGGAAGTGCAATCGGGTCAGGAATGCGGCATGGCATTCGAGAATTACGATGACATCCGCCAGGGCGATGTGATCGAAATTTTCGAGCGCGAGGAAATCGAGCGCAATCTCGCATAAACCCGCCTGTCAGGGCATGGAAAAGGGGCCGGGTGGCCCCTTTTTTTATGCCGGATGTCGACCGCGATGCCCTTGACGCGCCCTGCCCTGCCCGCCATACCCCCCGCGCGACAGAACGGAGTGCCTGCATGACCCGCCCGACTGCGCCCGCCGAGGGCCGTAATTTCTACGGTCGCATCAAGGGCAAGACACTCAGACCTACCCAGAAGGCGCAATTGCGCGAGGATCTGGACAGCCTGCGCCTGCGCAATGTCAGCGAGGCCGAAAACCCGACCCGCAACCGGATCGATCCGACGCGCATTTATGGCGACACCCGACCGCTCTGGCTGGAAGTGGGTTTCGGTGGCGGTGAGCATCTGGTGCATCAATGCGCCCTGAACCCTGATATCGGCTTCATCGGATGCGAGCCCTATATCAACGGTGTCGCAATGCTGTTGGGCAAGATCAGCCATGCAAAGCTGTCCAATCTGCGCCTCCATCCATGGGATGTACGCGAGTTGTTCGATGTCTTGCCGGATCAGTGCCTGGAACGCGCTTTCTTGCTCTATCCCGATCCCTGGCCCAAATCCCGCCACCATCGCCGCCGCTTTGTCACACCTGACTATCTCGACCCACTGGCCCGTGTGCTCAAGCCGGGCGCGATTTTTCGCGTGGCGACGGATATCCCCGATTATGTGCGCCAGACCCTGCAGCAAGTCCCGTTGGCCGGATTTGACTGCCTGACGCCTGACCCGGCCGACTGGGCGACGCCCTGGCAGGATTGGCTGTCCACCCGCTACGAACAAAAGGCCCTGCGCGAAGGCCGCAAGCCCCATTACCTGACCTTCCGGCGCAACGACCAGCCGCCTAGACTGCACAGGCCAGCGCCTGCTGTATAAAGCGGGAACGCTTGGCCGGGTGCTGATTGACGGGTTCGAAAGCCCCCGCGCGTCGGATGATACGCATTTGTCCTGACACCGGGCAACTGCGGAGGGTTTTCTCGGTCCTACGTCTGGTCTCAGGCCAGCCCGGCGCCAGCATAAGCCAATGCATCTCACGTGCGCGAGAGATGTGCCGCGCCCAACGGCGGGTCAACTCCCCGCAGCCGCCCACCGGGAGGCACTGTGCCGTGGCGAGGGTCGTCATGCAGCCAGTCATAGGCAACTTGGCCCCCGTGACAGGTCGAAGGCTGACGTGTCACGGTTGCGCCTAACGCCCCATCTGACCGCAGTAAGTTGATACATCTTGCATACAGTCGGATACATCCGTATGCAAATACAAGCTACTCAGATGAGGCGCTCTATCTGACGCGGATGGCGACCATGGGCGCGCGGCCGATCAGACTGATGATGCGGAGGCAAGATGCAAATCGCGATTCTTGACGATTACGCGGGCGTGGCGCTCGAATATGGTGACTGGCAGGGCCTCGGTGACGTGACGGTCTACCGCGACACCTTACCAATGGGCCCGGAACTGATCGCGCGGCTGCAACCGTTCGAGGTGCTCTGCGTCATGCGCGAACGCACTCCGTTGCCCGCTGCGTTGATTGAAGCGCTGCCAAATCTGCGCCTGATCGTGACGTCCGGGCCGCGCAACGGCAGCATCGATCTCGCAGCAGCCAAGCGTGCAGGCATCCCTGTTTGCGGCACCCAGTCGCGCAAGACGACCACATCCGAACTGACCCTGCTGCTGATGCTGGCGCTCAACCGGCAACTTCTGCCCAATATCGACACGCTTAAAGCGGGCGCGTGGCAAGGCGCGCAGGGGCGTGATCTGGCCGGGCTGACATTGGGGCTTGTGGGACTCGGCAATATCGGCGCGCAGATGGCCACGCTGGGCCGCGCTCTGGGCATGGAGATCTGCGCATGGTCGCAGAACCTGACCGATGCGCGGGCGCAAGACTGCGGCGCACAGCGCATGGGCTCGCGCGCAGCACTGATGGCGACCAGTGATGTCGTCTCGGTGCATATGGTCCTGTCCGCGCGCAGCCAGGGGCTGATCGGCGCACCGGAATTCGCCGCCATGAAGCAAGGGGCGGTGTTCATCAACACATCCCGCGCCGGACTGGTGGACCACGCCGCGTTGCGCGCCGGGCTGCATGCCGGGCGGCCCGCTGCCGCCGCGCTTGACGTCTTTGACACTGAACCCCTGCCGCTGGACGATCCCCTGCGGGACGCAGATCTGATGGCCAGCGGCAAGTTGCTGCTGACCCCGCATCTTGGCTACGCGACCGAGGCGACGATGCGGCTTTTCTACAGCCAGATGGCAGAGGTCGTGCGCGCGTGGCAAGCAGGAGAGGTTCTGCGACCACTCTGACACGCGCGCAGTCCCGGCAGGCGGGTCAGGCCGCCAAGCCCCGCCCCTTCAGCAAGGCTTCAACCCCCGGCATCCGACCGCGAAAAGCAGTATAGAGCGCCTCGGCCTCATCACTGCCCCCGGCAGACAGAACATGACGCTCCAGTTTGCCCGCGATGGTCGGATCGAACGGGTCGCCCGCCTCGCGAAATGCCTCGAACGCGTCCGCATCCATCACTTCGGACCACATGTAACTGTAATAGCCGCTGGAATACCCGTCGCCCGAAAAGATATGCGCGAAATGCGGCGTCGCGTGGCGCATGCGGATGGCGCGCGGCATGCCCAACGCGTCCAGCACTTCGGCCTGTTTCTGCATCGGATCGGCAGGCGGCGGGCCATCGTGGAATTCCAGATCGACCAACGCCGAGGCCACATATTCAACCGTCGCAAAGCCCTGATCGAAATTCTGCGCGGCCAGCAGCCGGTCGAGCAAGTCCTGCGGCATTGGTGCGCCAGTCTCGACATGGCGGGCATGCTGGCTCAGGACTTCGGGCACTTCCAGCCAATGCTCGTAAAGCTGGCTGGGCAATTCGACGAAATCGCGCGCGACCGATGTGCCTGCGATGAAACCATAGGTCACATCCGACAGGATCTGATGCAGCGCATGGCCGAATTCGTGAAACAGCGTGCGCGCGTCATCATAGGACAGAAGTGCCGGGCTGCCCTTGGCGAAGTTGCAGATATTGACAACGATGGGCCGCACCTCGCCCCCCAGTTTGCGCTGCCCGCGCATGGTCGAACACCACGCCCCCGACCGCTTGGACGCCCGCGCAAAATAATCGCCGATGAACACTGCCATATGGCGCCCGTCGCGCGTGACTTCCCAAGCGCGGGCATCAGGATGGTAGAGCTCTACATCAAGCGGGCGGAATTCCAGGCCGAACAGGCGGTTCGCGCAATCGAAAGCGGCGGTGATCATCGCGTCGAGCGACAGATACGGCTTGAGCGCGGCCTCATCGATATCATGCTCGGCGCGGCGCAGTTTCTCGGCATAGTAGCGCCAGTCCCATGGCTCCAGCGGGCCGTCATGGCCGTCTGCGCGCAACATCGCCTCCAACCGCGCGGCATCGGCCATTGCCTTCTCTCGCGCGGGCGTCCAGACCTGCATCAACAGATCGCGCACCGCGTCCGGGCTGCCCGCCATTTCCGTTTCCAGCTTGTAGCGCGCGAAATTCTCATAACCCAGAAGCGCCGCACGTTCCGCCCGGAGCGCAAGGATTTCAGCCGCAATCGCGCGATTATCCGTCGCGCCGCCATTCTCGCCACGCGCCACCCAAGCCGCGTAAGCACGTTCACGCAGATCGCGGCGGTCGGAGAATTGCAAAAACGGCACGATCAGCGAGCGGCTGAGCGTGATCACATGGCCGTCCTGCCCGCGCTCTTCGGCGGCGGCGCGCGCGCTCGCGATGACGAAATCCGGCAGCCCAGCCAAGTCATCCAGCGCCATCATCCAGTCGCGCTCATCGGCGAGCAGGTTCTGGGTGAATTGCGTGCCCAGCGTGGCGAGCCGCGATTTGATCGATGTCATCCGCGCGGCATCCTGGCCTTCCAGCGCGGCGCCCGCGCGCAGGAACATGCGCCGGTAGAGCATCAAGACCCGCGCTTGTTCTGCACTCAGCTCAAGCGCGTCACGGCGCTCCCAAAGGTCTTCGATCCGCGCGAACAGCGTCGTGTTATTGACGATCTCGGAGGAATAGGCCGAGAGTTTCGGCGACAACTCGCGCTGCAATGCCTCGCGCGCGGGGTTCGAATCACTGCCCGAGAGATTGAAGAACACCCCCGCCACCCGGTCGAGCGCCGCATCTGCCTGTTCCATCGCCTCGATCGTATTGACGAAATTGGGGGGCGCGGGGTCGTCGGCGATGGCATTGTAGGCCGCGCGCCCCTCGGCCATCGCAGTGTCGAAAGCCGGAGCGAAATCCGCATCGCTGATCTGCGCGAAAGGGGGAAGCTGAAACTCGGTGCGCCAATCGGCGAGAAGCGGGTTCGTCATCTGCATTCCTCTGCTGGGGTCAAGGGCAAGCTAGGCCGGGCGCGGGCCAAGTTCAACCACGCTTGCGGCTGACCCGCCCCGCGGCTAAGCCTTGCCCACAGGCACAAGGCAGGGGGTGTGGCATGCGGATTTTGTTCACAGGCGGGACAGGCAAGGCCGGGCGACACGTCATCGCCCATTTGCTCGGGCTAGGTCACAAGGTGCTGAACCTCGATCTGCAGCCGCTCGACCAGCCGGGCGTGGCCAATCGCATCGCCGATATCACCGATGCCGGGCAGGTCTTCGACGTGATGGCAAGCTATGCCGATTTCGACGAGTTGGACCCCGGCACAGGCGTGCCGCGCTTCGATGCTGTGGTGCATTTCGCCGCCGTGCCGCGCATCCTGTTGAAAAGCGACAATGAATGTTTCCGCGTCAACACGCTGGGAACCTATAACGTGATCGACGCGGCGCTGAAATTCGGGGTGCGCAAGGTGATCTTCGCGTCATCCGAGACCACCTATGGTGTCTGTTTCGCCGATGGCACGCGCCAACCCGACTACCTGCCGATTGACGAGGACCATCCGACTGTCCCCGAAGACAGCTACGCCATGTCGAAAGTCGCCAATGAGGTCACCGCGCAATGCTTCCAGCGGCGCAGCGGGGCGGATATCTACGGGCTTCGGATCAACAATGTGATCGAGCCGCAGGATTACGCGCGCGATTTCCCCGCCTATCTGGTCGACCCTGCCCTGCGCCGGCGCAATATCTTTTCCTATATCGACGCGCGCGATCTGGGGCAGATGGTCGAGCGCTGCCTGCAGGTCGATAGGCTGGGCTATCAGGTGTTCAATGTCGCCAATGACACCCATTCCGTGGCCGAGACCTCGGACGCGCTGATCGCGCGTTTCTACAAGGGCGTGCCGCTGACGCGCCCCATCGACCCGCAGGAGAGCTTCTATTCCAACGCAAAGGCCAAGGCGCTTCTGGGCTTCGCGCCTCAGCATAATGACTGGCGCGCGAAGCTGGATTAGGCAGGCGCGTCAGCCGTCCTTGCGGATCATTGCATTCGACGGATCGTAGGGGCTGTCGCAGGTCACGGTCGCGGGCCAGAGCTTGTCGAGGATCTTGACCATCAGCTTCGTGCCCTCGACCGCCAGATCAGGCCGGACATAGCCCATGCCGATGGATTTGCCGAAAGCCACAGAATAGCCGCCCGAAGTCAGCCGCCCGATTTTCACGCCGTCCAGATAAAGCGCCTCGCGGCCCCAGGGATCGGCATCTTCCGGCCCGTCGATCAGGAGCGTGCAGCATTTGGCGCGGATGCCGATTTCCTCCATCGCGGCCTTGCCTTGGAACGCCTTGCCCATGTCGATGAAGCGCGGCAGATCGGCCTCCAGCGGCGTCGCGTCGCGGCCCAACTCGTTGCCGAAAGCGCGGTAACTCTTTTCCTGCCGCAGCCAGTTCTGCGCCCGCGCACCCACCAGCTTCAGGCCCACGTCTTCGCCCGCGGCCATGAGCTGGTCGAAAAGGTAATTCTGCATCTCGATCGGATGGTGCAATTCCCAGCCCAGTTCCCCGGTATAGGCCACGCGCACCGCCCGCACCGGGCACATGCCCAGCTCGATGTTGCGCATCGACAGCCACGGAAAGCGCTTGTTCGAAAGCGCAGTTTCCGGCGAGGCGTCCTTCACGAGCTTGCCCAGCAACTCGCGCGATTTCGGCCCGGCGAGCGCGAAAACACCCCACTGTGTTGTCACATCATGGATGTCGATCCAGCCGAATTCGGCCATCTTGTCCTCAGCCGCCTTGCGCAGGAAATCGGCGTCATAATCCGACCACGCCCCAGCGGAGATCAGGTAGAACTCGTTCTCGGCCAGCCGAACGATAGTATATTCCGTGCGCACGGTGCCCTGTGCCGTCAACGCATAGGTCAGGTTGATCCGGCCCGTTTTCGGCAGCTTGTTGCAGGTGACCCAATCGAGGAACTGCGCCGCGCCGGGACCGCGCACCAGGTGCTTGGTGAAGGCCGTGGCGTCGATCATGCCCACGCCTTCGCGGATCGCTTTCGCCTCCTCGACGGCATATTGCCACCAGCCCCCGCGCCGGAAGCTGCGCGCGGCGTGATCGTCGAATCCTTCGGGCGCGTAGTAATTGGGCCGTTCCCAGCCATTCACGCAGCCAAATTGCGCGCCGCGCGCCTTCACGCGGTCGTAGCAGGGCGCCGTGCGCAGCGGGCGGCAGGCTTCGCGTTCTTCATCGGGGTAGTGCAGGATGAAGACATGCGCATAGGCTTCTTCATTCTTGCGCGCCACATATTCTGTCGTCATCCAGGACCCGAAGCGCTTGGGATCGAGCGAGGCCATGTCGATCTCGGCCTCGCCTTCGATCATCATCTGCGCAAGATAATGGCCGGTCCCGCCCGCCGCCGTGATCCCGAAGCTGAAGCCCTCGGCCAGCCACATGTTTCGCAGGCCCGGCGCAGGGCCAACCAGCGGGTTGCCGTCGGGTGTGTAGCAGATCGGGCCGTTATAGTCGTCCTTAAGGCCCACGGTTTCCGAGGACGGCAAGCGGTGGATCATCGACATGTATTCTTCCTCGATCCGCTCCAGATCGAGCGGAAAGAGATCCGCACGGAAGGTCTCGGGCACGTCATAGAGGAAGCGCGCGGGCGCGCCATGCTCGTAGGGGCCAAGGATCCAGCCGCCGCGCTCCTCGCGCACATACCATTTCGCATCGGCATCGCGCAGGACCGGGTGTTCGGGATTGTTCTTGCGATATTCCTGCAGCATAGGGTCGGGTTCGGTGACGATGAACTGATGCTCGACCGGGATCGCGGGCGTCTTGATGCCCAGCATCCGCGCCGTGCGCTGCGCGTGGTTGCCCGTCGCCGTGACGACATGCTCTGCGGTGATCTCGAACTGTTCGTCAGAGGGCACCAGATTGCCGCCCTTCTCCACCATCTTGGTGCAGGACACGACCCATTCGCTGCCTGTCCAGCGATAGCCATCAACCTGCACGCGGCGCATGATCTCGGCCCCATGCAGACGCGCGCCCTTGGCCATGGCCTGGGTCACATCGGCGGGATTGATATAGCCATCGGTCGGGTGAAACAGCGCGCCCTGCAGGTCATCTGTGCGCACCAGCGGCCATCGCTCCTTGATCTGCGCGGGCGTCATCCATTCATAGGGGATGCCCACAGACTCGGCGGTGGTCGCATAGACCATGTATTCATCCATCCGCGCCTGTGTCTGGGCCATGCGCAGATTGCCAACAACGTAGAAACCGGGATTCAGACCCGTCTCGGCTTCAAGCGTCTTGTAGAATTTCACGCTGTAGTCGTGGATATGGCTTGTCGCATAGCTCATGTTGAACAGCGGCAACAGGCCTGCCGCATGCCAGGTCGAGCCTGAGGTCAGCTCGTCGCGCTCCAGCAGCAGCGTGTCCCAGCCCGCCTTGGCCAGATGATATGCGACCGAGGCCCCGACCGCACCGCCGCCCACGACCAGAGATTTGACATGCGTCTTCATTTTCGATTTCTCCCAAGGGGACCAAGTTGCGCCCGTCTTCGCAAAATTGCTGACAGTCAGGTCAAGCTGTGCCGACACGGGGCAGTCCAAAAGCGACCTTTGCGCATGCGCCGAGGCCAGTCTCTGGGTCAGATCAGCGCGAGCGCCAGAAGCAATGCGGCACAAAGCGCCATGGCGCGATAATAGAGCCCCAGCCCCTGCCCCAGTGCGCGCGCGTCCGGATCTTGGGCGGCTGCGTTCAGCCATGGCTCTGGTGCCACGCGGTCACCGTAGCGGCGCGGCCCGGACAAACGCACGCCGAGCGCGCCCGCCATCGCCGCTTCCGGCCAACCGGCATTGGGCGAGCGATGCGCCCGCGCGTCGCGCCACATGACCGCGAGCGCGCGCCCGCGCCCCGAACCCAGCGCGATCATGGCCCCCGTCAGACGTGCGGGCACCAGATTGACCAGATCATCGAGTCGCGCTGCGAATTTGCCGAAATCCTCATAGCGCGCCGAGCGGTGGCCGATCATCGAATCCATCGTGTTGATCGCCTTGTAGACGGCGATTCCCGGCAGCCCTGCGACAGCCCCCCAGAACAAAGGGGCCACCACCCCGTCCGACGCATTTTCCGACAGGCTCTCAAGCGCCGCCCGCGCGACGCCCGGCGCATCAAGCTGCAGCGGATCGCGCCCCACGATCATCGCCACGGCAGCCCGCGCCGCGTCCAGATCGCCCGCTGCCAGAGGCCGCGCTACTGCGGCCACATGGTCATGCAGCGCGCGCGCGGCCACCAGCGGCCAGGCCAGAAGCCCCCCCAGCACAATACCCCAGCCCCCTGCAGGCAGCGCCATCTGCAGCGCCAGCGCTGGAAGACCGGCAGCGGAAACGACCACAGCGACCGTCAGCCCGCCCTTGATCCGCCGCGCCAATGTGCCGCCCATGTTCAGCCGCACCTCCAACGCCGCGATCAACCGGCCAAGCCATGTGACCGGGTGGCCAATGCGGGCAAAAACCCGCGCAGGCCAGCCGATCAGCACATCGACGACCAGCGCCACGAACATCACAGCCGCAAAACTCATCCCCGCCCTCCGCCATCAGGGGCGCAGGGCACTCCGACCACGCATTTCGGCACCACCCACCCCATGCTTCAGGCCGGCAGATTGGTGCAGATGACGGAAAACCCGCCATCATAGGCCCGCAGCCGGGTCAGCGACAGCGGCGCAATTTCGAAGGCCAGCGCAGCCGGCACGCAACCTGTCGCCAGTGCCAGCCCCGCCCGCGCCGTGCCCGCATGCGCGATCACCGCGACCGACCCACCGCGCAGCGCCAGCGCTTGCAACGCGGGGCCGACCCGCGCCACCATCTGCGCAAAGCTCTCGCCCCCATCTGGCTGGCGCGCGGCGAGCACATCCAGCGGTAACGGACCAAGGTCGGGCAGATCCGCGTAGGGCAGACCATCTTCCACACCGAAATCCTGCTCCCACAGGCGCGGGTCAGCGGGCGGGTCGAGCGCGGGAAAGAGAGCTGCAGCGGTCTGGCGGCAACGCTGCGCCGGACTTGTGACGACATGGCGCACATGGTGCAGCGCCTGTGCGGTGCGCGCCAGCGCCGCGGTATCTTGGAGATCGGCCGGTACATCCACACGTCCACAAAGCCGCCCCCCGGTCAGGGCAGGGGCATGTCGCACGAGGATCAGTTCACAGGCTTCATGCTGCATCTTGCGCCTTTTCAAATCAGACCAAACCTGATTTGTCATGGTGCCATGACAAAGTCGATCCTCATCACAGGTGGCGCGCGCTCGGGCAAGAGCGTTCTGGCCGAACACAAGACCCTCGCATTCGGGGATGAGGCGATTTATATCGCCACCGCCGAAGCCCATGACGACGAGATGCGCGCGCGCATCGACCATCACCGCGCGCGACGCGGGCCGGAATGGCAGACCCTTAATGCGCCGATGGATCTGGCCGCGGCATTGCGCGACAGCGACGGTGCGGCTCCGCGACTGGTCGATTGCCTGACACTGTGGCTGTCGAACCTGATGCTCGCCGGGCATGACTGGGAGGCCGAGGTCGCAGCGCTCTGCACCCTGATCCCCGCGCTGCGCGCCCCAGTGGTGTTTGTGACCAACGAAGTCGGCGCAGGTATCGTGCCTGAAAACGCACTCGCCCGCGCCTTTCGTGACGCGGCAGGCTGGAGCAACCAGCGCGTTGCCGCTGTCTGTGACGAAGTCTGGTTCTGTGTCGCAGGCCAAGCTCTGAAAGTGAAACCGCAATGATCCCCCTTACCCAACTCGACGACGTTCTGCGCCTTGATCTGCCACAGCCTGACACTGACGCAATCGAGGCCGCACGCGCAAGGCAGGCGCAGCTGACCAAGCCGCCTGGCTCACTGGGGCGGCTGGAGGAGCTGGCCGAGTTCATGGCCGGATGGCAAGGCCGCGACCGGCCCCGTATCGACCGGGCGCAAGCGCTGGTCTTTGCCGGGAATCACGGCATCTGCGCGCAGGGGGTGAACCCTTTCCCGCAGGATGTCACCGGTTTGATGGTCGCGAATTTCACTGCGGGCGGCGCGGCGATCAATCAGCTCTGCCGCGTCGCAGGCGCAGATCTGAGCGTCATCGCGCTCGATCTCGACCGGCCCACAGCGGATTTCACGACAAGCGTTGCCATGACGGATGCCGAATGCCTCGACGCGTTCAACCGTGGTGCCGCCGCAGTGGACCGCGACGCTGATATCGTAATCCTGGGCGAGATGGGGATCGGCAATTCGACCGTCTCCGCCGCGTTGTCCCATGCGATCTTCGGCGGCGCGCCGGGCGATTGGGTCGGGCGCGGGACAGGCAGCGATGCCGAAGGCATGGCGCGCAAGGCTGAAGTCGTCGCGAAAGGGGTCGCGCTCCATGCAGAGCGCGCGCCCTTGCAGATCCTCGCTGCCCTCGGCGGGCGCGAACAGGCGGCGATCTGCGGGGCTGTGCTGGCGGCACGCGCGGCGCGTATCCCGGTCATGCTCGACGGCTATATCTGCACGGCAGCAACGGCCCCGCTGCATGGGGCAAATCCCGCACTGCTCGATCATTGCCTGATCGGCCATCTCAGCATCGAGCCAGGACATGCCGCGCTTTGCGAGGCGATGGGCAAGCGCCCGATCCTGTCGCTGGGCATGGGTCTGGGCGAAGGCACAGGGGCCGCACTGGCGCTGGGTGTCCTGCGCGGGGCGCTGGCCTGCCATGACGGCATGGCCACCTTCGCCGAGGCCGGGATCGGCCCGGGATGAGCCTGCGCCAACGCAGCGCGGAGCTACGGCTGGCGGTGATCATGCTGACGCGTCTGCCCGCCGGGCGGCTGAAAGATCCTGTGCCAAGCCTTGCGCAGGCCGCCTGGGCTTTTCCGCTGGTGGGGCTGATCATCGGCGCTGCAGGCTGGGCCGTGCTGTGGGGGGCGCAGGCCGCCGGGCTGGGTGCGGTGCTTGGCGCAATCCTTGCCTATGGCACAATGGCGCGGCTGACGGGCGCGCTGCATCTCGACGGGCTGGCGGATTTCGCAGACGGGATCGGCGGTGGGCGCGACAAGGCCCGCGCGCTTGAAATCATGCGCGACAGCCGAATCGGCAGTTACGGGGTGTTGGCGCTGATCTTCGCGGTGGCACTCGGTGTGAGCGCACTCGCGCAGATGGATCCGACCATGGCACTCGCGGCGCTGTTGCTGGCAAGCGTGGCCAGCCGGCTGGCGATGCTGCTGGCGCTGACGCTGATGCCCCCCGCGCGCGGCGACGGGCTGGGGGTGCTGGCCACAGGCGGCACGCGTGGAGCGCTCCTGCCCGGCGCGGCACTGGTACTGGCGTTGGCATTCTGGCTTGGCGCGGTGTCGTTTGCCGCGTTGGTCGCGCTCGGACTGATCACCGCTTTGGTTGCAAGGCTCGCGCTTCGGCGGATTGGCGGGCAGACCGGCGATGTGCTCGGCGCGGTTCAAGTCACGGGCGAAGTGGCTGCACTTGTGGTCCTGTCAGGGTGGCTCGGGGCGTGACCTGACCGTGCCCGAACTGGCGCAATTTTTGCCATTTCCGAAACAATCAGACAAACTCAACCATCCAGCTCAAAGCTTACGAGACAATCAAACGCGAGAGTTTCAGCCTCCGGATCAAATCACTTGACAGAAACCAAAACTCGCGGATCCTGAAGTTAATTTTAATTAAGGAAGTTGACGATGGATCTGAGTCCCATTTTCTTGTTACTTGGCATCGGGGCATTTCTCGCGCTTGCAGATGCGCTGACGTCCTCGAACTCTGACACGCCGAGTGCTGAGGAGGAAGACGAGCCGTCGCAACCAGACGAGTCCGAAGACCGTGCCCGCCCCCCTCTGGTCGAGGGGACAAGTGGCAGGGACGTGATCTTCAGTAGTGGCGGCGAAGTCGTGCGTGGCTTCGCAGGCGATGATACGCTGATCACCGATGGCGACAGCACCCTGCGCGGTGGGGCGGGTGACGACACGCTTATGTCGATTGGCGGCGATGCTTTCTTGCGCGGCGGCACAGGCGAAGACACGTTCATCATCGTGCCGCTGGACACGACGGGAGACGGCGATCTTCTGGACCGCAACGGCAATGCGGTCGCACCGACAGTGGTGCTGGATTTCAACCCGGATGAGGACCGTCTCGTACTGGATCTGCGCCAGTTTGATCTGGGTGATACGGGCACGGCAGAGAACCCGGCGATCTTGACCGGCGTGCCGGGTCCAGGCGATGGCGGCCTTTTGATCCGGGTCAATGGGATCGACGTGGTGCAGCTTTCAAGCTATGGAGGCGGCAACATGCAGGCCGCGCTTGAAGAGCTTGAAACCGATTTTGATGCGCTTGAGGTGGTTGGCGCCGTTTATGCCTTTCCCGAGCCCGCTGCGGGCGCGCCCGAGGAGGGTGATGATCTGCCGCCGCAAGAGAGCGGTGATGATGTGGAACCCGTGGACCTGTCCTTGCCCGATGGGGTTTTTGTCAGCACGCTTGTTGAAAATACGCTGGAGGTCCAGATCTCAGATGTCGCGCGCGGCACTGTGTTGACGGCTCAGCAAATCGCGGCTGCCTTCGGTGCTGGCGTGAGCGCAGAGGATATTCAGCTGAGCATCAGCACGGCGACAGAATCCGGCTTTGGCCCGGGCGGCGTGACAGAAGTGGCCCTGACTGCGGATGGCTCTGCCGAGATACGTCTGGCGGGGCGATCTCTGATGACTATTGACGCGGCCATCAGCAGCTTCAGCTTTGACGGCTCGCCGGGCGAGTTCATTCTGAATGCCAGCAATGGTCCAGAGCAGGGTCTAAGCTTCGGCAGTGCCTTGTTCGTCTCGCCGATTACAGTTCTGGGTGGTCCCGGCACCAACGTCATTTCACTCTCCGGAAACAATGGATTTACCTTCTCCCCGGGCACCGTGGTTGGCGGTGGGGGATCCAACATTGTCGAGTTCGGGGCGTTTTTCGGTGCATTTTACCCAGGTTTTGCGTTCGAGGTCGGTACAGGCACGAATACTGTATCAACCTACGCAAATACCACCATCACGGCGGGTGCAGGGCCTGTGGAAATCACGATCCTGCATGATGACTCCGTTCTGGAAAATTCGCGGCCGACCATCATCTCAGGGTTCAACCCAGAGACGGACAGCCTGACCGTTCAAGCGCGATCTGATCCGATCGCCGGGCTGGAGTTCCGCGACTCTGACGATGGGCTGATCGTGTCGAATGACAGCACCGCGCAGACAATCGCTGTGCTGCAGGGTTTCACCACCGCAGATCTGGACCGGCTTTCGATCATGTTCGTGCCGAGTCCAAGCAGCCTCGCGGCATAAGACCGCGCTCAGAGCGCGGCCTTGCGGCTTTCGTCGATGTAGATTTCGCGCAGGCGGGTCGCGAGCGGTCCCGGTGTCCCCGTGCCAAGCTTTGTCCCGTCAATCTCGACCACAGGCATGACGAAGGTGCTCGCGGAGGTCACGAAAGCCTCGTCGGCATCCTTGGCCTCATCGACGGTGAAATTGCGTTCCTCGACCTGCATCTGCGCTTCCTGCGCGAAACGCAGAACGGCGGCGCGAGTGATCCCGTGCAGGATGTCATTGGAGAGCGCGCGGGTAATGATCCGCCCGTCCTTGATGATATAGGCGTTGTTCGACGTACCCTCGGTCACGGCCCCGTCCTGCACCATCCAGGCATCATCCGCGCCCTGCTTGATCGCCATCATCTTGCCCATCGACGGATAGAGCAGCTGGACCGTCTTGATATCACGCCGCCCCCAGCGGATATCGTCGATCGTCACGACCTTGATGCCCTTCTTCGCCTTTGGGCTATCAACAAGCGCCGGGTTCGCTTGCGTGAAGAGCACCACAGTCGGCACCGTCGTCTCGGGGTCGGGGAAGATGAAATCCCGATCACCGGGCGCGCCGCGCGTGACCTGCAGATATATCATGCCCTGATCGACATTGTTCCGCGCGACAAGCTGGCGATGCACCTCCAGCCAGGTGTCGCGGTCCATCGGGTTGGCGATGTCGAGTTCGCCCAAGGACCGTTCCAGCCGGGTGAAATGCCCATCGAAATCGATCAGCTTGCCGTCGATGACAGTCGTAACCTCATAAACGCCATCGGCCATCAGAAAGCCCCGGTCGAAGATCGACACCTTGGCTTCGCCCTCAGGCAGGTAGTCGCCATTCACATAGACAGTCCGGCTCATCGGTTACATCCCTTCGGGCAATTTGCGCACGGCCCCCATAGCCGCAGACGTTGTGAGCGCCGCATAGGCACGCAGAGCCGTCGTGACCTTGCGCGGGCGCGGCTTGGCGGGCACCCAGCCCTTCGCCTCCTGCGCTTCGCGGCGCTGGGCGATGGTGGCATCATCAACGGCCAGATGGATGGTCCGGTTCGGAATATCGATCTCGATCAGATCGCCCTGCTCCACCAGACCGATCAGCCCGCCCTCTTCGGCTTCGGGGCTGACATGGCCGATGGACAGCCCCGATGTGCCGCCCGAAAACCGCCCGTCTGTCACC
>REBU01000032.1 GCA_007692585.1 Paracoccaceae bacterium
GCGCCGTGATCATCAGCCACGACCGCTTCTTCCTTGACCGGCTGTGCACGCATATCCTGGCGTTTGAAGGCGAGGCGCATGTGGAATGGTTCGAGGGCAATTTCGAGGCCTATGAGGAAGACAAGAAGCGCCGTCTTGGGCCGGATGCGCTGGAGCCGAAGCGGGTGAAGTATAAGAAATTTGCGAGGTGAATGGCGGTGAACGACATCAGAAACGGCGACGCTTATATCTCGGTTGACATAGAGACAGACGGCCCCATACCGGGAACATACTCGATGCTAGCCATCGGAATGGCATATTGCGGTCGTTATGACGGAAGAACAATGGAACTCACGCCGCGACCATCACAGACGTTCTATGTCGAACTTTCTCCTATAAGTGATAACTTTGAGTACGAGGCACTGCATGTAAATGGACTCGATAGAAACAGGTTAAAAAAGGAAGGCGTCGATCCAAGGACAGCCATGCAAAAGGCGTCTGATTGGATTGATCAGGTTTCTGGTGACAATAGACCAATCTTCGTAGCCTACCCAGCGGCATTTGACTGGATGTGGATACATTGGTATTTTACGAGCTTCACGAAACTAGGGTCACCTTTCGGTCACTCCGGTTGCTTTGATCTTAAGACTGCAATTGCAATTCGTGGTCATGTCCCAATATCTAGAGCCTCGAAAAGTCAACTGCCTAGAATCCTTCAATCGGACTTCCCTCATACACATCATGCCTTGGATGATGCGATAGAGCAGGCTAATATCTTCTTCAAACTAATGGTGTGGAATGATGGAAAACCAAATATCTATCAAAAAAGAATTCTCGGAGCAGAGAAGGCACGACCTATCGGAATTGCTAAAAAACAAAGTAAGCTTATGGACTGATGTCGAAGCCCTTTCAAAGACTGCTTGCGTGTACACGACTGGCTCTTTTGGAAGATCAGATGCATCGATATACAGTGATCTTGATGTCTTTGTTTTAACGGATGTGGAAGAAATATCCGGTCGAAGGCTATTAGGTAACCTGCAGGAAATTGAACTCCTTGCATCGATCATCAGCGCCAATAGGGAAATGAATCTTCCCGAGCTTGACGCAGATGGCGGTTTCTTAAAAGCACATAGGTTAACAGACTACCTTGAAGGCCTAGGCAAACCAGACGATGATAAAAATAATACTTTTACGGGCAGAATACTCTTACTTCTGGAGAGTCAACCTTTGTTTGGCAATGAAGTCTATCGGAAAGTGAAAGAAGAGTGCATTCATCGCTATTGGATTGACTACTCGGATCATAGCGATACTTTTGTTCCAGCCTTCCTGCTCAACGACATACTCAGATTTTGGAGAACGCTCTGCATAAACTATGAGTCTGGATTTGAAATTAATGGCACCCTCGATCCGGCGAAGCGCAGAGCAAAGAATTATAAGCTGAAGTATAGCAGGCTAATGACTTGTTTCTCAGCAGTCATTGGACTTCAAGTTCAACTTTCAAAAACTGGAACAGTAACCCCGGAGCAGGCTTTATTTATATCAGATCAAACTCCGATAGAACGTCTCGAGATGGTTGGGGAAGCAGCGCCGCATTGCTCTTCGTTGGTGAGCGATATCTTGTACAAGTATAATGTGTTTCTTTCAGAGGTGAATTGTTCGAAGGAAGATTTACGCAAGAAAATGGAAGATGCTTCATTTTACAGAGATTCGCTTCACTCCGCGCGTTCATTTGGGGACTCTGTATATATGCTGATGGATAAGATTTCCGATCAGCAAGATGTCGGCAGCAAAGCTTGGAGATTCTTGAGATACGTAACAGTTTAAGATGAGGCCCACGCAGGAATCCGTCATGCCCAACCCTTCTCCGAAATCCGTCCCCGTCCTGACCGCTGACAATGACGCCGAGGATTTTCTCGACCAAGACCTCTCTGCTCTCGATTTCAGCCAGTTCAAACCCATGCGCTTTGAAACCCTGCCGAAATCCGCCCGCATCACCATGCGCCTGCCCGAACCCCTGATCGCCGCGCTCAAAGCCGAAGCCAAAGCGCGGGGCATCCCCTATCAGCGCCTGATCCGCGAGGCGCTAGAGCGGGCGCTTGACAAACCCTGACCCTACCGAACGCCCTGCATACCAAAATTTATCATTCAATAACAACGCGTTAGTGTTTCACGTGGAACATCTCACAGCGCCAGCTCGCCACGTTCCAGCGCCGCCCCCAGCAGGCCCACGGCCTCTGCCAGTTTCGCGTCGATGATGTCGAGATATTCGGTCCAGCTGTGCATCCCCTCCAGCGGTGCGGCCCCGTCCGAGATCCCGCGCAGCGCCACCAACGGCACGTCAAACCGCTGGCAGGCCCGCAGCACGGCGTAGCTCTCCATATCGACCATATCCGCGTCGATCCCCGCATAGGCCGCCCCCGACACGATATTGCCCCCCGTCGACAGATGCGCCCCCGCCAGCCCCGCGATCTGATGGGGCAGCGGCAGGCGTGCGGGCAGGTCCAGAAACGGCGTCACCCCGCGCGCGAAGCCCAAGGGGCTGGCATCCATGTCACGGTAGGACACGCTCAGCGCTTGATAGACGCCGCATTGCTCCAAACTCGCTGAACCCGCCGAGCCGAGCGATACCACCAGATCTGGCCGCACCTCTGCCAGTGTCGCGGTCGCCACGACCGCCGCCTCGACCGGCCCGACGCCGGTGATCACCGGCGCGAACAGCGCGCGCAGATGCGGGCCGTATTCCGCCTCTGCCGCCATCAGGAACAACACCCGCTTGCCGCCGAACGCCTGCAACATGCGCTTACCCCCGCCGCGCGACATGCACCGCGCATTGCGCCCGCGCCACGACCTTGCTCGCGGTCGAGCCAAGGATCAGCCCCTGCGAGCCGGGCCGGTGCGAAGCGATCACGATGCAATCCACGCCCTGCAGATTGGCGAAGTCGAGTATCTCCTGCGCGGCATTGCCCTCGACAACGACGACGGCAGCCTGATCAAACCCTTGCGCGATCTCGGTCAGGTCCGTCTCGATGGCGCTGCGCATTTCCTCGCGCCAGCCTTCGGGCAGGTAGCTGAGCGCAAAGACCGGCGCGGGTTCCATCACATGGATCAGCGTGATCTGCGCGCCGGGTTCCGCCAGCGCGCGCGCGATCTCCAGCGAGGGCACGGCGTCATGGCCTTCGTCATAAGCGACAGTGACCAGAAGATGGGAATACATGGGGCCCTCCTTGCATGCGATATCCAACGCGATCACAACAGGAAATCACCCGAATGAAAAGGCCCTGCCTTGTCGCTTCTGTGCTGCATTGCGGCGTAACTGCGAAACCCGGCCCGCGCGGCCCATGCGACGCTGATGGCACAGGACAGAAAGGCCGCGCCATGATCAAGGTTTTCGCAGGAGTTTGGCCGTTGATGCTAGGCATCTTTCTGATCATGCTCGGCAATGGCATGCATTTCACCCTGATCGGCCTGCGCGGCGGGATCGAAGGGTTTTCCGCCGCTGAGCTTGCCATTGTCACCTCGGCCTATTTCCTTGGCTTCCTGTCGGGCGCACGCTTCACGCCAGTAATGATCCGCAGCGTCGGCCATGTGCGCGTCTTCGCCGCCCTTGGCAGTTTCATGTCCGCCGCGCTGATCGCCTTCCCGATCCTGACCGAGCCCTGGGCCTGGACGCTGCTGCGGGTGCTGATCGGGTTTTGCATGTCGGGCATCTATGTCGCGGCAGAAAGCTGGCTGAACAATGCCGCGACGAACGAGACACGCGGCAAGGTGCTATCGGCTTACATGATCATGCAGACGCTGGGCATCATCGGCGCGCAAGGGTTGCTGAGCTTGGGCGATGCGGCGACTTCGGTCTTGTTCATCTGCGCTTCGATCCTCGTGTCGATCTCCTTCGCGCCAATCCTGCTGGCGGCGACCCCGGTCCCGGCGGCAGAGGTGGCGCGCGCCATGCCGTTGCGCCAGTTGTTCACCGGCTCACCACTGGGCACTGTGGGGATTTTCCTGCTCGGCAGTGTCTATGCGACGCAATCGGGCATGGGCGCGGTCTTTGGCAGCCAGATCGGGATGGAGGCATCCCAGATCGCGCTGTTCGTTGCGATGCTCTTTGCTGGTGCGCTGGTGCTGCAATACCCGATCGGCTGGCTGTCTGACCGTATGGACCGGCGCAATCTGATCTTCGGCGCCTCGGTGATCGGCATGGTGTTCTGCGCCCTCGGCTGGGTGACTTCAGGGGGGCTTACATTCCTGATGCTCTCGGCGTTTTTCGCAGGCGGGGTGACGACGCCGCTCTATGCGCTGTTCCTCGCTTATACCAATGACTCACTCGCGACCGAAGACATGCCTGCAGCATCGGGCGGGCTGGTCTTTACCTTCGGGCTGGGCGCGATCCTCGGACCGCTGGTGACAGGCTGGGCGATGGAGGTCTTCGGGCCTTTCGCCTTCTGGCTGGTGCTCAGCGTCACTTTTGCCGCCATCGCACTCTATGCGCTTTATCGCATGACCCAGCGTGCCAGCGTCCCGGCATCGGAAACGGAAAGTTACCTCGGCGTTCTGCCCACGGCCTCGCCTGTCGCGGTCGAGGCCGCTGCGGTCTGGTCGGCAGAAACGGCCGAGGCGGAACGCGACGCGCAGGCGTGACAGATCACCCCTGCGCGTCAGATCATTCTGCCGCTTCCGCGTAGCTTTCAACCGGCGGGCAGGTGCAGATCAGATTGCGGTCGCCATAGACATTGTCGACGCGCCCCACGGGCGGCCAGTATTTGTCACCGCGGAAACTGCCGGGCGGGAAGCAGCCTTGTTCGCGCGAATAGGCGCGGTCCCAATCGGCCACCAGATCCTCGACCGTATGAGGCGCATGGCGCAGAGGGCTGGCCTCTGCCGTGATCTCGCCGCGCTCGACGGCTTTGATCTCTTCGCGGATGGCCAGAAGCGCCGTGATGAAGCGATCGATCTCGGCCTTTGTTTCCGATTCCGTGGGCTCGACCATCAGCGTGCCCGCGACGGGCCAGCTCATGGTGGGGGCGTGAAAGCCGTTGTCGATCAGGCGCTTGGCGATGTCATCGACCGTGACCCCGGCTTCGGCAAAGGGCCGCGTATCAAGGATGCATTCATGCGCGATGCGTCCCTTGTTGCCCATGAAGAGGATCGCATAAGCCCCGCGCAAGCGCGCCGCGATGTAATTCGCGTTCAGGATCGCAACGCGCGTCGCCTGGGTCAGCCCCGGCCCGCCCATCATCAGGCAATAAGCCAGCGAAATCAGCAGGATCGAGGCCGATCCATAGGGCGCACCGGATACCGGCCCCTCAGATCCGCCGGTTTCGGGATGACCGGGCAGGAAGGGCGCGAGATGGGCCTTGACGCCAATCGGACCCATTCCAGGGCCGCCGCCGCCATGCGGGATGGCGAAGGTCTTGTGCAGGTTCAGGTGGCTGACATCGCCACCGATTTCACCGGGTTTCACAAGCCCCACCATCGCGTTCAGATTGGCCCCGTCGATATAGACCTGGCCGCCATGGTCATGCGTGATCTGACAGACCTCGCGCACGGTTTCTTCAAACACACCATGGGTCGAAGGGTAGGTGATCATGCAGGCCGCCAGACGGTCGCCCGCCTTGGCGGCTTTCTCGCGGAAATCATCGAGATCGACATCGCCATTGGCCGAGGATTTCACCACCACGACCTGCATCCCGCACATCTGTGCCGACGCCGGATTGGTGCCATGGGCCGAGACCGGGATCAGGCAGATATCGCGATGCCCCTGCCCGCGCGCACGGTGATAGGCCTGAATGGTCAGAAGCCCCGCATATTCGCCTTGTGCGCCGGAATTGGGCTGCATTGACATGGCGTCATAGCCGGTGATTTCGCAAAGCTTGGTTCTGAGGTCATCAATCGCTTCGGCATAGCCCTGTGCCTGATCGGGCGGACAGAACGGGTGCAGCGAGGCGAAGGCCGGCCAGCTGAGCGGCATCATTTCGGCGGCCGCATTGAGCTTCATCGTGCAGGACCCGAGCGGGATCATCGCGCGGTCCAGCGCCAGATCTCGGTCCGAGAGCTTGCGCATGTAGCGCATCATCTCTGTCTCGGCGCGGTTCATGTGGAAAATGGGATGCGTCATGTAGTCGGACTGGCGCAGGAAGCTGTCCGCGAAGCCAAGCTCTGCGCGGTGGGGCGGCGCGCCATTGATCCCGAAGGCGCGCAGCACGCGCAAGAGCACCTGCTCGTCGCTGGTCTCATCGAGCGAGATGCCGACATGGGACGCGCCGATCTTGCGCAGGTTCAGCCCCTCGGCGCGGGCGGCGGCAAGGATACCCGCCTGCCCCACCCCGACCTCGACCGTGATCGTGTCAAAAAACTCCTTGACGACGACATGCGCGCCTGCGGCCCTGAGCGCGGTGTAAAGCCGCTGGGTCAGGAAATGCACGCGCTCGGCAATGGCGCGCAGGCCCCGCGGGCCATGGAAGACGCCATACATCGAGGCCATGACCGCCAGAAGCGCCTGCGCGGTGCAGACATTCGAGGTCGCTTTCTCGCGGCGGATATGCTGCTCGCGGGTCTGGAGCGACAGCCGATAGGCCTTGTTGCCGCGCGCATCGACGCTGACGCCGACCAGACGGCCCGGCAGCGACCGCTTATAGGCATCGGCGCAGGCGATGAAGCCTGCATGCGGGCCGCCATAGGCCATCGGCACGCCGAAGCGCTGCGCGGAGCCTACGGCGATATCTGCGCCCATTGCGCCGGGTTCTTTGATCAGCGTAAGCGCCAGCAGGTCGGTCGCCATGATCGCGATGGCTTTTGCGTCATGCAGCGCCGCGATCTGCGGGCTGGCATCGCGCAAATCGCCATAAGTGCCCGGATACTGGAAGATCGCGCCAAAAACGCGGCCCGCATCGAGCGTGTCGGGCGCCCCGACAATGACCTCGATGCCCAGGGGGGCGGCACGGGTCTGCATCACGGCGATGTTCTGCGGATGGCAATTCTCATCGACGAAAAACGCCGTCGCTTTCGATTTGGCGACGCGCTGCGCCATGACCATGGCTTCGGCGCAGGCGGTCGCTTCATCGAGAAGCGAGGCATTGGCCACCGGCAGCCCCGTCAGATCCGCGACCATGGTCTGGAAATTCAACAACGCCTCAAGCCGCCCTTGGGCGATTTCGGGCTGATAGGGGGTGTAGGCTGTGTACCAGGCGGGGTTTTCGAAAATGTTGCGCTGGATCGTGGGGGGGGTAACCGTGCCGTAATACCCCTGCCCGATGAGCGAGGTCATGACCTTGTTCCTTGCCCCGAGGGCGCGCAGATGCGCGAGCAATTCGCCCTCCGACAGCGGCGCCCAGGTCAGCGGGTCGGCCTGGCACAGATCCGCAGGGATGGTCTGCGCGATCAGTTGATCGAGACTGTCGCAGCCAAGCGTGTCCAGCATCTCGGCCATGTCTTCGGGGCGCGGCCCGATATGGCGGCGATTGGCGAAGTCATAGGGTTTGTAATCCGTTGGCGTGAACGTCATCCGGTGTGACCTCTGGGGTTGGGAAAAAAGAAAAACAACTGCGATCCGCGAAAAGGGGCCGTGCGCCTGACGCGGGCGGGTGGGTGGGGCGGCAGGCGCACGGCCCCGCCGCCCGAAGTCTCAGCCAAGGAAATCCTTGTACTCATCCTCGGTCATGAATTCATCGAGCACCGACAGATCATCGAGCTTCATCTTGAAGAACCACGCATCGCCTTGCGGATCTTCATTCACCAGACCGGGCGTGTCGACCAGCGCTTCGTTGATCCCGACGATTTCCCCATCCACAGGCGCGAGGATATCTGACGCGGCCTTGACCGACTCGATCACGCAGACTTCATCGCCCTTGGCGACGACCGCCTCGATCTCGGGCAACTCCACGAAGACCACATCGCCCAGTTGCTCGGCGGCATGTTCGGTGATTCCCACGACCACGACATCGCCCTCGACGCGCAGCCATTCATGTTCTTCAGTATATTTCATGCGCGCAATCTCCTCAGCGCTTGTAGGTGGTCGGGTGAAACGGCAATTCGCAGACGGTAACGGGCAGGCGTTTGCCGCGCAACTCGCCCCAGAGCCGGGTGCCCGGGGTTGCTGCAAAATCCGGCACATAACCCATGGCGATGGGCGCACCCACAGTGGGGCCGAAACCGCCCGAGGTAACCCCGCCAAGATCGCGCCCGCCTGTATCGGAGTCCCAGATCACTGTCCCTTCGCGCATGGGCGCACGGCCCTCGGGGCGCAATCCGACGCGGCGCGCAGCTGGACCGTCGTTCAGTTCCGCAAGGATATGTGCCGCGCCCGGAAAGCCACCTTCGCGCGCCCCACCTGTCCGGCGCGACTTCGGGATGGCCCAGGACAAACCGGCCATGACCGGCGAGATCATCTCGTCAATGTCATGCCCATAGAGGCACAGCCCCGCTTCCAGCCGCAGACTGTCGCGCGCGCCCAGGCCAATGGGCGCAACATCGGGCGCGGCCAGCAGCGCGCGGGCGAAATCCTCGGCGCGGGCCTCGGGCACGGAGATCTCGAACCCATCCTCGCCCGTATAGCCCGCCCGCGCAATCCAGAGCGGCCCATAGAGCGTGTCGACCGTGATCACATCCATGAAGCGCATCGCGCGCACATCCGGCACCAGCCCGGCCAGAACAGCCTCCGCGCGCGGGCCTTGCAGCGCCAGCAGCGCGCGGTCCGTGACCGGCTGGACCAGCGCCACATCCGACAGATGCGCTTGCAGATGGGCAATGTCATGGGCCTTGCGCGCGGCATTGACGACCATCAGGATATGATCGCCCCGCGCGGCAAACATCAGATCATCGAGGATCCCGCCCTTGTCATTGGTGAAAAGCCCGTAGCGCTGCCGCCCCACGGCCAGACCCTGCACGGCGACCGGCATCAGCGCTTCCAGACCGGCCTCGAGCGCCGCCATATCGCGGCGCGGGCGCAAAATCACCTGCCCCATATGGCTGACATCAAACAGCCCGGCGGCGGCGCGGGTGTGCAGATGTTCCTTCATCACCCCCATCGGATATTGCACCGGCATCGCGTAGCCCGCGAAGGGGACAAGTTTCGCGCCGAGCTCATTGTGCAAGCTGTACAGACAGGTCTGCGCCAGTTCCGCCATCAGATACCCCCGTTCGGGTCGGGCCTATGGGCCATGTGGGTCATGCATGCACGGAATAGCGCCCCGCGCGGTTCATGCCCCCTCTGTCCGTGCGCCTGAGATCGCTATCCCTTCGGCGGACGCAAAACTGCGCCTCTCTCCAGAGTATCTTGCAAGGACTGGTCCTTTTGCCTGAGAGTTTACCGGGGCGGTTGCTCCTTCGGCCCTGACGCATGCGCCAGTGTCTCCCTAGTCCTTAAGGTGTAGGTAGCGGATTGAATTGAGGCTGGCAAGGGGGCTACACGCGCATCAAACCCCCCGCACAGCGCATCTGGCGCTGTGCGGGGGGTTATGTGGCCGAGTCACAGAGTCAGATCAGGAATCAGGGGGTAAATCGTCGCGGTCAGGACTGACCTCCTCCGCAACCGGCGCAGATGTGCTGCTTCGGCTCTTGGTCCTTGCCGCACCGACCGCCGCGCCGAAGTCAAAGTCACCCTGGTTGAAATTATAGCCCAGATCGACCCCGCCGAAGAGGTTATTGCCCAGATAGGCCACGCCCACAGTCCCGCGGATGCTCTGGCTGCCGAACATGTAATCGAGCCCGATGCTGCCGACAGCCCGGTTGCGCCGGTCGTCGGAAAAGACGCGCAGGCCGATGCCAGTGTCGACATTTCCCGCGCCGAAAGCAACGGACAGACCAATCCCGATGGTCGGATCGGCTTGTGCAGGGGTCGACAGGCCAAGCCCGGCGACGAAAGCTATTGGCAAAATACGCATGATCCCTCCTCTTCAAACAGAATGAGAAAGGTTAACAGAGAATTCGGCAATTTTCGAGTCGCAACTGAGGCGCCGTATTCTGGCGCGGCTGCCGGAGTTCAAGCGGCCCCTGCGCTCAGGCGACCGCCTCCATCTCGGCGATGATGCTGTTCACGATCTCTGTGAGCATCGCTTCATCCT
>REBU01000039.1 GCA_007692585.1 Paracoccaceae bacterium
CTGAATAAGCGGCGCGAGAGGAAGGAGTAAACTATGTCGCTGGTTTTGGAAGGCGGCCAGTGTCGGAACTGCGCCACGCGCCAACGGCGCTGTCATAGCGGTTTCGCCGTTTCGCGGCCAGCCCCCTACGCGGCATCCAGCGCAGTGATTGCCTTGCCCTGCTGCTTTGGGCAAACAAGGGCCAGTCCACGAGTTTAAATGTAAAGGGAGGCGTTGATGGGATATATTCTCGCGCTTGATCAGGGCACCACATCCAGCCGGGGGATCGTCTTTGATGCGCAGATGCGCATCAAGGCCGTGGCGCAGGAAGAATTCCCGCAGCATTATCCGTCATCGGGCTGGGTCGAGCATGACCCCTCCGACCTCTGGGCCACCGCTGCCGCCACGGCGCGTGCGGCGATCGAGAAAGCCGGGCTCTCGGCGCGCGAGATTGCCGCGATCGGCATCACCAACCAGCGCGAAACCACGCTGGTCTGGGATCGCAAGACCGGCAGGCCCATTCACCGCGCGATCGTCTGGCAGGACCGCCGCACCGCCGATTTCTGCGTAACGCTGCGCGACGAGGGCCACGAGTCGATGATCACGGCGCGGACAGGGCTGCTCGCGGACCCTTATTTTTCGGCCACGAAGCTGAAATATATCCTCGATTCTGTTGATGGCGCGCGGGAACGTGCGCGGCGCGGCGAGCTGGCTTTCGGCACGGTCGATAGCTGGCTGATCTGGAACCTGACGGGCGGGCGCGTGCATGCAACCGATGCGACCAATGCCGCGCGGACCATGCTCTATGATATTCACAAGGGCCGCTGGAGCCAGACGATCTGCGATCTGTTCGACATCCCGGGCGAGATGCTGCCCGAGGTGCGCGATTGCGCGGCGGATTTTGGGGCCACGCGCAGCGATCTGTTCGGCCATGAAATCCCGATCCTCGGGGTGGCCGGTGACCAGCAGGCGGCGACCATCGGGCAAGCATGCTTCACCCCCGGCATGCTGAAGTCGACCTATGGCACGGGCTGTTTCGCGGTGCTGAACACGGGCGAGACGCCCGTGACCTCGACCAACAAACTGCTGACCACGATTGCCTATCAGCTGGACGGTCAGCCCACCTATGCGCTCGAAGGCTCGATCTTCATCGCGGGCGCTGTGGTGCAATGGCTGCGCGACGGGATCAAGGTGATCCGCACTGCGCCGGAGACGCAAGCGCTGGCGGAACAGGCGGATCCGAGCCAGGATCTGATCCTTGTGCCTGCTTTCGTGGGGCTGGGCGCACCCTATTGGAAGCCGGAAGCGCGAGGCGCGATTTTCGGGATGACACGCAATTCGGGCCCTGCGGAATTCGCCCGCGCCGCGCTGGAATCGGTGGGCTATCAGACCCGCGACTTGCTGGAAGCGATGCAGGCCGACTGGACCCGCGAGGGTGCGCAGCCCACCTTGCGCGTCGATGGGGGCATGGCCGCCAATGACTACGCGATGCAGTTCCTGTCGGACATCATCGGCGCGCCAGTAGACCGCCCGAAAGTGCTGGAGACGACGGCACTGGGGGCGGCCTGGCTGGCCGGGATGCGCGCGGGCGTCTGGCCCGGGATGGCGGAATTCGCGAGAGGCTGGGCTGTCGAGCGGCAATTCACAACAAAGCTGGACGAAGGCGCGCGCCGTTCCCGCTATGCCCGCTGGGGCCGCGCGGTGAATGCCGTGTTGGGGGTCTGAGCGGTGGCGGTGTTCGGTTTCGCGACGGCGGGCACGATCCGGTTCGGGCGCGGTGTGCTGTCGGAAGCCGCACCCTTTGCGGCTGCGCGGCGGGTGGTGCTGCTGCGCTCGGCGTCGGTCGCACAGGCGGATGGATTGGCGCGGGACTTGCGCGCGGCGGGCGCGGTGCTGGAACTGGTCGCGCGCGGCGAGCCTGACCTGCCGGGGGTCGAAGCGCATGTCGCCACTGCCCGCGCTTTCGCGCCAGATCTGGTCATTGCCATCGGCGGGGGCGCTGTGATTGACCATGGCAAGGCGCTGGCCGCGCTGATCCCCGCGCCGCATGGGGCGCTGCGCTACCTGGAAGTTGTGGGCGAGGGCCAGCCGCTCGATGCCGCGCCCTTGCCACTGGTGGCGATCCCGACAACGGCCGGGACAGGGACGGAAGTCACCCGTAACGCGGTCATCCAGGTGCCCGAGGCTGCGCGCAAGGTCAGTCTGCGCGACCCGCGTCTCTACCCGACCTTGGCGCTGATTGACCCGGATCTGTGCCTGTCCTGCCCGAAATCGGTGACGCTGGCCTCCGGCCTCGATGCGATCACGCAAGTGATCGAGCCCTTCATCTGCGCGCGGTCCAATCCGATGACCGACGCGCTGTGCATTGAAGCGATCCCGCGCGGGCTCTCGGCGCTGCGTCGTCTGGTCGTGCAGGGCGATGGGGCGGCTTGGGACGATATGGCGCTGACCAGCCTATTCGGGGGTATGGCGCTGGCCAATGCGGGACTGGGGGCGGTGCATGGCTTCGCGGGCGTGATCGGCGGGCGGACAGGGGCCGCGCATGGCGCGATCTGTGGCGCGCTGCTGGTCCCGGTGCTGGAGGCCAATCGCCGCGGCGTGACTGAGGGCAGCGAAACCGCGCGCCGGATCGATTGGGTCGCCGCGCGCATCGCGGCGGAATTCGGCAGCCTGCGCGGGCTGCGCAGCTTCGCCCGCGATCACGGCCTGCCTGACCTGCGCGCGCTGGGCGTCACATCCGACCAGCACGCGGCGCTGGCCATTGAGGCGCGGCAGTCATCCTCTTACAAGGCCAATCCGGTCGATCTGTCGCCCGATCAGCTTGCCGGGATCCTCGCCGCCGCCTGAACTTTCACATCGCGCGCTTGATGCCTGAGAAGCGCGCCCTTGCGCGCGGATCTTGGTCGAAGAGGGCGGCGAGTTGCTCGGTCATCGCGCCCGCAAGCTGTTCGACATCGGTGATTGTGACCGCGCGCTGGTAGTAGCGCGTCACGTCATGGCCGATGCCGATGGCCAGCAGCTCGACCGCGCGGCGGCGCTCGACCATGGCGATTACGTCGCGCAGATGCTTCTCCAGATAATTCGCGGCATTCACTGAAAGCGTGCTGTCATCGACCGGCGCACCATCCGAGATCACCATCAGGATCTTGCGCACTTCGGGCCGCGCCAGCATGCGCCGATGCGCCCATTCCAGCGCCTCGCCGTCGATGTTTTCCTTCAACAGCCCTTCTTTCATCATCAGCCCCAGATTGGGGCGCACGCGCCGCCAGGGCGCATCGGCCTGTTTGTAGATGATATGGCGCAGGTCATTCAGCCGTCCGGGCTGCGCGCTGCGCCCCTCCTGCAGCCAGCGTTCGCGTGACTGCCCGCCCTTCCAGGCGCGGGTCGTGAAGCCAAGGATCTCGACCTTAACGTTGCAGCGCTCCAGCGTGCGGGCCAGAACATCGGCGCAGATCGCGGCGATGGAGATGGGTCGCCCGCGCATCGAGCCGGAATTGTCCAACAGGAGCGTCACGACTGTGTCGCGAAATTCGGTGTCCTTCTCCTGTTTGAAGCTCAGGGGCGTCGTGGGGTTCGCCACCACCCGCGCAAGCCGTCCGGCGTCGAGAATCCCCTCTTCCAGATCAAACAGCCAGGACCGGTTCTGCTGTGCCTGCAAGCGGCGTTGCAGCTTGTTCGCAAGTCTTGAGACTGCGCCTTTCAGTGGCTCGAGCTGCTGGTCGAGATAGGCGCGCAAGCGTTCCAGCTCTGCCGGGTCGGCCAGATCTTCGGCGCGGATCTCTTCGTCGAACTCGGTCGCAAAAACCTTGTAGTCAGAGCTGGCCTCGGAATGGGGCGGAGGGGCGGGGGGCTCCAGCGGGGCTTCGGCCTCGGGCATCTCGGTCGCGTCCGACATCTCGTCATCGGCATCGTCTTCCATCGCCATATCGGCCTGGGCGCTGTCCTGCGTGGGGCTCTCATCCTCGCTGTCGTCATCCGAAGCGTCATCATCGCCCTGACTGTCGGGGTTTTCCGGCTCCTCGGGCTGCTCGTCGCTGTCGTCGTCGGTGCCTTCATCCTCGTCGCCCAGATCATCAGGGTCGTCACCCAGCTGGTCGCCATACCCCAGATCCGAGATCATCTGCCGCGCGAGCCGCGCGAAAGCCCCCTGATCAGCCAGCGCCTTGTCCAGCCCGTCAAGCGTCTCGCCCGCGCGTTCCTCGATGAAGCCGCGCCACAGATCGAGCACTTGGCCTGCACCTTCGGGCAGATCGCGCCCGGTCGCCAACTGGCGGATCATGTAATTCGCAGCCACCGACAAGGGCGCATCCTGCCGGTCGCGGATTTGGGCATAGCCTTTGCGATTGGCCTCATGGGCGATGCGCGCGTCAATATTCTTGGCCGTGCCGGGCATGTGCCGCGCGCCCACAGCTTCGCATCGGGCCTCCTCCATCGCCTGATAAAGATCGCGCGCCATCTGCCCCTGCGGCATGTATTTCGCGTGGCAGGCCGCATCATGGAAGCGGTGGCGCAGCGCCAGCGTGTCGGCGGTGCCGCGCGCCAGAAGCACTTCGTCGCGGGTCAGCCGGCGGGTGACTTGGGGCAGGCGCATCGTATCGCCGCTCATGCCCGGCGGGTCGACCGAATAGGTCACGGTCAGATCGCGCGCATCGGCCATGGTGCGCGCCGTGTCTGACAGGGCTTTCTTGAACGGGTCGGCAGGGTTGTCGTTGCGGGTCATGCGCGGATGTGATCCTTCTCGGTTGACCCAGAGATAGCCCAGCGCCGCCCGGTTGAAAAGCGCGCGCAAGGTGCAGCCGTTGATTTCTGCACAGGGGCTGTGCTGGCGCGCGTCTATGAAACCCCGCGCACAAGGCGCAGATGGAGAGCAGGACGTCAACTAGGAGTTTCTCATGTCACAGACCCCCCGCATTGCCATCATTCTGGGTACCACCCGCGACTCGCGCTTTGGTGAGGCGCCCGCAAACTGGATCGTCGAGCGCGCCCGTGCGCGCGGCGACTGGGAGGTGGAACTGGTCGATCTCAAGAGCTTCGATCTACCGCTCTTCAATGAAGTGGCCTCGAACGCCTGGATGCCCTCCGAAGATCCGGCCGCGCGCAAGTGGCAAGAGGTTATCGGCCAGTTCGACGGCTATATTTTTGTTACGCCGGAATATAACCGCTCCATCACCGGCGCACTGAAAAACGCGCTTGATCAGGCCTATGTCGAGTGGAACCGCAAGGCATTCGGGATCGTCAGCTATGGCTCGGTCGGGGGCACGCGTGCAGCAGAGCATCTGCGCAGCATCGGGATCGAGCTGCAAATGGCTGCGACCCGCTCGGCGGTGCATATTGGTGGCAGCGACTTCTTCGCGGTCCACCCATTGGGCGGCGATCCGAAGCCCCTCTCCGCGATCGAAGGGTCCATAGGCGGATCCGCTGATGCCATGCTGTCGGAGTTGGATTGGTGGACGCGCGCAACCATGGCCGCGCGCAGCGCTTGAGCCCAGTGTGAGTGCCGCGCGGGTCACGCCCGCGCGGACTATGTCCCCGGAGTGCTTTTCCAGCATCGGTGTGCGTCTACAACAATGCGTCACTTATGACAGAGCGGGGGCGCGTGACCTGAGCGTAACAGGGCATAGCCCGGGATCTGCGGCCCGCCGGGTGTGAAAGCCTCAGGGCAGATCCTGCAGGATCACGCCGCGCCAGCCAAGGCCCTTATAGGTCTCAAAACCTTCGGTGGCATGGTAGCAGATCAGCTTGCCCCCCTCTGAAAAGGCACCGCAATGCGGGTCCATTCCGTGAGGGATGGTGATCTTTCCACTTTTGATGGCCGTGTCATCTGACGCCGCAATGATCCATCCGTCGCGGTCGATCAACAATGCGCGGGTATTGCGTTTGCGCATGGTGTCATCCATGCGCAGCGAGGTCAGAATGCCGCGCGCCTGCGCTTCCCAGTCGAAGCACGTTGCCATGACCCCCAGCACCCGGCCATGCTTGTCACCATTTGCACGAATTGCACAGGCATATGTGATGGTCTGGCGCCCGCTCAGATAGGGGGATTGCACGACCTCACCAGCTTCAAAAGCGTCGCCCGAGTTTTGGGCCAAGGCCCTGCCGAACCATGACAGATCGGAAACTGACTTGCCCGTGACCGTGAATTTCGCGGGCCGTGCATTCGCAACGATTTCGCCATCGCGATCCGCGATCCAAAGATCGAGATAGATGTTATATGCATCGATGATCACACCCAGCCGCTTGGTCGCATAGGCCCGCGTGTCGGGATCGGGCCTGTCCAAGGCTGTGACGAAGGCCGAATCCGTCGCCCACCAGCGCACGTCGCAGGTGCGTTCATACAGGTTGCGGTCAATCGTATCGACGGCTGTGAAGGCCAGATCGACCAGACGCGCACTGGCGCTCTGCCGGTCCATCGCCACGACCATCGCATCCAGATCGGCAAGCCGCTTCGCCAGTTGTGCCTGGATGTCGCAGGCGATGTCATTGATCTGCCCGCCGACATTGCTGACTTCGTCAGCCACGATGGAAAAGCCGCGACCGATCTGACCGGCCCGCGCCGCTTCGATCTTGGCATTTATCGCCAGCATCTTCATCTGCGAGGTGATCCGGCTGATGCTGTCCACGCTTTTGCTGGCATGGCGCGCAGCGTCCTGGCTTTGTGCCGCAATGGCGGCCAGGGTCACCCGTTGATATTCTGCGGCGGCGGGTGCGTTGATGTTGTCTTTCACGTGGTCCCTGTGCCCCGTTGCGATCGCGATGTGTTCCAATCACGCTACGGGCCATTGGTTAAGCCAAGATGTATCACGGCAAAGAATCTCGCCGACAGCCCGTCTGCCGGATCCGGCCACACGCGGAGGTCATTGCCTGTGAAGGGTGCGCGATGGATGAAAGCGCAGTATCGGGCGTTCAAGCCGGACTATTCCCACTCACATCAGGAGGGCCGATAGATGGCATTCGTTTCAGACGTGATCCAACGGACAACCCGCGTTCTTCCAGGTACGCATCATTCGCATTGGCTTTTGCGCCTGCCGCTTGCTTTCGTGCTGCTGCAATATGGTTTCGACAAGTTTCCGCTCTCGGCGGATGTCGCGGCAGGCTGGGGGCTGCCGCTGAGCCTCTGGGCCATGGCGGGCGTCGCCGAGATTCTTGCAGGGGCAGCGCTGATCATCGGTGGGGCGTTGCGCACGCGGATGGGCGATCACGTCACGCGGCTGGCTGGGGCGGCCGCGGCGGTTATCGTCGTGGGGGTCCTGATCGTCGCCTACTGGGCGCCGCCGATTGACATCCTGCTGTTCAACCAGTTCCACATCCTGCTGATCTGCGCGGGCCTCTATCTGGCGCTTGGCGCGCATGAGCGGCTGCGGCAGGAAGGCTGACAGGTTGCGCCGGGGGCGTTCGCGCCCCCGGTTTCTTCAGCCCAATGCTGTGCTGACGGCCGATTCAGGCAGTTCTTCGTCAAAGCAGCGCTGGTAGAATTCGGCCACGGTCTGACGCTCCAACTCGTCGCATTTGTTCAGGAAAGACAGCCGGAACGCATAGCCGATAGAGCGGAAGATCCGCGCATTTTCGGCCCAGTTGATGACCGTCCGGGGCGACATGACGGTGGACAGATCCCCATTCATGAAGGCCGTCCGGGTCATATCCGCGACGGTGACCATCTGGCTGATCTCCTGCCGCCCCTTGGCTGTGTTATAGGCCGGGTTCTTGGCCAGAACGATGGCCGCTTCGGCATCGTGGCTAAGGTAATTCAGCGTCGCAACCAGCGACCAGCGGTCCATCTGCGCCTGGTTGATCTGCTGGACCCCGTGATAGAGGCCCGTCGTATCCCCCAGACCGACCGTATTCGCCGTGGCAAAGAGCCGGAAACAGGGATGCGGGGTGATGATTTCGTTCTGATCCAGAAGCGTCAGCTTGCCGTCATGTTCCAGCACGCGCTGGATCACGAACATTACATCCGGGCGGCCTGCGTCATATTCGTCAAAGACGATCGCCACAGGGTTGCGCAGCGCCCAGGGCAGGATGCCTTCCTGAAACTCGGTCACTTGCGCGCCGTCGCGCAGCTTGATCGCGTCCTTGCCGATCATGTCGATGCGCGAGATGTGGCTGTCGAGATTGACCCGCACTGAAGGCCAGTTCAGACGCGCGGCCACCTGTTCAATATGGGTGGATTTGCCCGTGCCGTGATAGCCCTGGATCATTACGCGGCGATTATAGGCAAAGCCCGCCAGAATCGCGAGGGTGGTGTCAGGGTCGAATTTATAGGTCGGGTCGAGCGCGGGCACGCGGTCAGTCGGCTCGGCAAAGCCCTTGACTGACATATCCGAGTCAATTCCGAACACATCGCGTACAGAAATGTCTTCGGTGGGTTTCTGATGTCCGGTCATGCTGTCTCGTCCTGCCTGTCAGTGTGTTGGTCGCAACTGATGTGAAACATATCCGCCGCAGGTGCAAGGGAAAGGGGCTATCTGCGCGCAACCTGCAAGCGCTCCAGCCCGTGGAAGTGGTAGATATCCGCGTAATGTGGCCTTTGGGTCAAGCGCAGCTGCGGCATCGCCTCGCACAGCGCCTGCAAGCCCAGCTGCAATTCCAGCCGTGCGAGCGGCGCGCCGAGGCAGAAATGCAGCCCTGCGCCGAAGCCAAGATGCGCCTTGACGGGCCGGGCAGGGTCGAATTGCGCGGGCGCGTCCCAATGACGCGGACAGCGGTTGGCCGCGCCGAGCAGGCAGGCGATCTGCGTGCCTTTGGGGATGATGCGGCCCATCACGTCAATGTCGTCATTGGCCCAGCGGGTGAACAGATGCAGCGCCGGATCAAAGCGCAGACATTCCTCGACCAATGCCTCCGTGATCGGCACCTGTCCAAGATGCCCGGTCTCGATCAGCGTCTTGACGGCATTGCCGAGGCTGTGGACGGTCGCTTCATGGCCCGCATTCAAGAGCAGGATGCAGGTCGAGATCATCTCGCAGGGGCTAAGCGTTGCGCCATCATCTTCGGCGGCGATCAGATGCGTGATCAGATCGTCGCGAGGACTTGCGCGCCGGGCGGTGATATAGCTGCGCAGGAAATCGGCAAACTCGCGGCTGGCAGCGGCGGCGCGGTCCTCATCCGCGCGGGTGCGTCCGGCCTGATACATCCCGACCATGGCACTCGACCAGCGCAACAGATCCGGGGCCATGGCGTCGGGCACGCCCAGAAGCCGCGCGATCACGATCACCGGCAGGGGCTGGGCGAAACCTTTGATCAGATCGAACGCGCCTTCGGGCAGGGCCGCGATCAGCTGATGGCTCAGCGCTGTGATTTCTGGCCCAAGTGCGGCAATCCGGCGCGAGGTGAAGGCGCGCAGGACCAGATTGCGCAGCCGCGTGTGGCGGGGCGGCTCCAGTTCCAGCATCGAATGCGCCTCGATAGCGTAGAAGGGCGCGAGGTGATCGGGGATCGCAGGCGGCTCGGGCGGGACACGCCCGAAGCGCCGGTCGCGCAGGATGGCATTGGCAGCGGCGAAGCTGACCGCACAGGGCAGGGCGTAATCACGCCAGAACACCAGCGGCCCCAGCGCGCGCATGCGGTCATAGGCCGGATAGGGGTCTTGCACAGATCCAACATCGAGCGGATTTTGCGACACTTCCGGCAAAGCCAGCATGTCGTCGCTTAAGCCTTTGCCACAGCGTCGATAATCCGCGCCCATGACCGGATGCCACGGTGGAAGCTGTCCAGATCATACTTTTCATTTGGCGAGTGTATCTGGTCGTCCTGCTTGGCAAAGCCAATCAGCATCGAATCCATGCCCAGGATGGATTTGAAATAGCCCGCAATCGGGATCGACCCCCCGGCACCCACGAAAGCGGCGGGTTTGGGCCATTCCTGCGTGAGTGCCTGACGCGCGGCTTCAAAGGCCGGGTGGCTGGTTTCCATGACCGAAGCGGGCGAGGCGCCGTGCTCGATAAATTCCGCGCGGCAATCGTCTGGCAGGCGCGCGCGCACGAAATCGCGGAAGGTCGCGCGCAGCTTGTGGGGGTCTTGCCCTCCCACCAGCCGGAAGCTGACCTTGGCCGAAGCGCGGGCGGGCAGCACAGTCTTGAAGCCCGCGCCTGTATAGCCTGCGGTCATGCCATTGATCTCGCAGGTCGGGCGCGACCAGAGCATTTCCAGTGCCGAGCGACCGGCCTCGCCGGCGGGCTTGGCCAGCCCGACCGCCCCCAGAAACGCTTGCGGATCAAAGCCCAGCCCGTCCCATTGCGCGCGCAGGCTCTCGGGGAGTTCGGGCACATCGTCATAGAATCCGGGCAGGGTCACGCGGCCCTGATCATCGTGCAGATCGGCCAGAATCCGCGCCAGCACGCGCGCGGGGTTCATGGCCGCGCCGCCGAACATGCCCGAATGCAGATCGCGCGCGGGGCCGTGGATGATCACTTCTTCGCCCAGAAGACCGCGCAGCATGGTGGTGATGGCCGGGGTCTCTGCGTCGAAGAGTGCGGTGTCGCAGATCAGCGCGATGTCGGCGCGCAGGGCGTCGCGATGCGCCTTCAGATACGGCACGAGCGACGGCGAGCCGCTCTCTTCCTCGCCTTCCAGACAGAAAGTCAGCTTGACAGGCAGCGCCCCATGCACTGCAATCCAGGCGCGGCAGGCTTCCACGAAGGTCATCAACTGACCCTTGTCGTCGGAGGCACCGCGCGCGCGAATGACCTTGCCTGCAGGCGTGTCCTCGATCTGCGGATCGAAAGGCGCGCTGTCCCACAACTCCAGCGGATCGACGGGCTGCACATCATAATGGCCATAAAACAGCAGATGCGTCCCGTCCGCGGCCCCTCCATGCGCGACCACCATGGGGTGGCCCGGCGTCGCGTCCTTGCGGGCGTCGAAGCCCAGCGCCGACAACTCATGCACCAGCCAGTCGGCGGCCGCTTCCACATCGCTCGTATGGGCCGGATCGGTCGAGATCGAGGGGATTCGCAAAAGCGCGCTCAGCCTGTCCAGCGCCTGCGGTAAATCGCGGTCGATCTGGTCGAGAACGGGAGAAATCTGACAGCTCATTTTCATCTCTGGCTTGTGTGTTCTTGAGCGGAGCGTAGCAGAGCAGAGGGGGGTGTCCAGCCCTGACGCAGCGGCTATAGTCCGCAACAACGCAAAGTGATTCTGACAAGAGAGACCGATGAAACAGCAATGGATCAAAAGGGTTGCGGCGCTGGCCCTTGGGGGGGCGGCACTCGCGACCGCGGGTTTGGCGCAGACCGTCGAGGCGGAGCAATTCGAGCTGGATGGTGTCAGCGTTACGGTTTTCGCGCAGGATTTCCTGACCGAGGAAGAGGTGATGACCCTGCGTCTGGTCGGCCAGAACAGAGACGCGCTGGCGGTTTTCGTGACCGCAGGCGAGGGATTTGCTGCGTTGGCCGTGGCCCCGCAGGAAGGTTTCGTGCGCGGCGGGGTGCCGGTCGCGTCGGCCTCGGCATTGTCGGGGCTGCCTGATCTTGGTGCGGCTCGCGCAGCGGCGCTGGAGGCTTGCGATGCTGCGCGTGACAGCGCTGAGGCCTGCGCTGTCGTTCTGGAAATCGCACCGCGCTGAGCCTGCAGCGACTGTAGCCCATGGCGCGACACAGGGTCGCGATGGTCATTCCGGGCGGGCAAAGCTTCTGGAATTGATCTAAATCATTCTTTGCGATGGCGCAGGACGCTACCAATTGACGACATATCTTTCTTTGCATTTCGCGCGAAGGGAAGATAGATAAATGCGAATATACCGAGCTGATACGCAAGGGAGAGGGTCTTGGACTATAATGGTGCACTCGATGCGGCGATAGGGCGACTTCATGAGGAAGGGCGATATCGTACCTTCATCGATATCGAGCGTCGCCAAGGCCATTTCCCTCATGCGGTCTGGAGCACTCCGGAAGGCGCGCGCAAGGATATCGTGGTCTGGTGCGGAAACGACTACCTCGGTATGGGCCAGCAGCCTGTCGTTCTGCAAGCCATGCATGAGGCGCTGGATGCCACCGGCGCAGGTTCGGGCGGGACACGCAACATTTCCGGCACCACTGTCTATCACAAACGCCTCGAGCAGTCGCTCGCCGACCTGCATCAGAAGGAAGCCGCGCTGGTTTTCACCTCGGCCTATATCGCCAATGACGCGACGCTCTCGACGCTGCCGAAGTTGTTTCCTGGCCTGATCATTTATTCCGACGCGCTCAATCACGCCTCGATGATCGAAGGGGTGCGCCGCAACGGGGGGGCGAAGCGTGTTTTCCGGCATAATGACGTGGCGCATCTGCGCCAGCTTCTGGAAGCCGATGATCCCGCCGCGCCCAAGCTGATCGCCTTTGAGTCGATCTATTCCATGGACGGCGATTTTGGCCCGATCGAGGCAATCTGCGATCTGGCAGAAGAATTCGGCGCGCTGACCTATATCGACGAAGTGCATGCAGTCGGGATGTATGGCCCGCGCGGGGCCGGTGTGGCCGAGCGCGACGGGTTGATGCACCGGATCGACATCATCAATGGCACGCTGGCCAAGGCTTACGGTGTCCAGGGCGGCTATATCGCGGCGAGTGCCAAGATGTGTGACGCGGTGCGCTCCTATGCGCCGGGGTTCATTTTCTCGACCTCGCTGCCGCCAGCAGTGGTGGCCGGTGCCGAAGCCTCGGTCGAGTTCCTGAAAACCGCGCAGCACTTGCGCGACAAGCAACAGGAACACGCCCGGATCCTGAAGATGCGTCTGCGCGGTCTGGGCTTGCCGATCATCGACCATGGCAGCCATATCGTGCCGGTCCATGTGGGAGATCCAGTGCATTGCAAGGCGATTTCCGACATGCTTCTGTCGCGCTATGGCATTTATGTGCAGCCGATCAATTTCCCCACGGTGCCGCGCGGGACCGAGCGGCTGCGCTTCACGCCCTCGCCAGTGCACAATCCGCGCATGATTGATGATCTGGTGCGCGCGATGGACGGGCTGTGGTCGCACTGTGCGCTAAATCGCGCCGAAATTTCTGCCTGACCCGCGATATCGCTTCAAATCGCAGTGAGTTTCGCTATAGTGTGATTATAGGCAGTGCAAAGAACGCTGCTGCAAAAACCTCATGCGGTATGGAAGTTTTTAAAGGCGGTAAGGGCGGGCAATGAAATGGTTTGGCGGAAAGCCGAAGTCGAGTGACAGTCGGGTAAATACTGACCGCGCGCTCGGTTTTGATGATTTCGAGGTCAAGCTCGGCGATCTGATGCGGGGTGAACGCGCAACGCTTGGCAAGTCGTTGCTGGATGTGCAGCGAGAACTGCACATCAGGGCAACCTACATTGCGGCAATCGAATCAGGTGATCTGTCGGCGTTCGAGGCCGCGAGTTTCGTCGCGGGCTATGTGCGGTCCTATGCGCGCTATCTGGGCATGGACCCGGATTGGTCCTACTCGAAATTCTGTCTGGAAACTGGCTTCGCGATCACCACCGAGCTGCAGCGCAGTTCCGGTACGACGACCATGCGCGATGTCGCCGTCAACCGTGAATTCTCGCAAGGCATGTTGTCACGCACCAAGCTGGCCTCGGACCCGGACCCGTTCTGGTCGCGGCTTGATCCTGTTGCCATCGGCTCTGTTGCGGTCATGTTGTTCCTGATCGTGGGCGTCAGTGTTGGTGGCTGGACCGTGATGCGTGAAATCCAGCGCGTTAATCTTGCGCCGCCGGATCAGCCCCCCGAAATCATGGCCGATCTTGATCCGGTTCTCTCGGGGGCTGCAACGCGCCCGACTGTGATGGATGAGCCGAGCTTGCGGCTTGCTCAGGACGGGCTGATCGAAGGGCCTTCTTCTTCCGGTGCCCAGGGACTGGTGCGCACGCACCGCCCGGATGCACTGGAAACCCCGGTCTTCACCTCGCGCGATGGCCCGATTGTGGCAATCAATCCCCGCAATGAGGTGGCGGCAGGCACAGACAACACCATGCGTGCGGCCATTGATGCGGCCCTGTCGCAGGCCGAAGAGCCCTTCCCCATGCCCGGAACTGTCCGCGTGACCGAAAACGGTCCGCCCAAGGTGGAAATCCTGGCTGTGCGCCCAAGCTGGATCCGGGTGCGTGATGCAAATGGCACCGTGCTTTTTGAGAAAGTGCTCGATGCGGGCGAACGCTATGTTGTGCCGCAATCGGACGCTCCTGCGACATTGCGAGCGGGCAATTCCGGCTCTGTCTACATGCTTGTCGATGGTCAGCCCTTCGGCCCCTCCGCTCCCGGCGCGCAGGTCGTTGATCAGATTGCGCTCTCGCCAGAAGCTGTAACCGAGCGGTTCTCGCTTGCAGACCTCTCGGGCGACAGTGCGCTGCGTGATTTCGTGAATGTGGCACAGGTCGAGAACTGAAACGCGTTTCACGTTACAGTGACGTGCCGAGATTTTTCTCTGCCCCACAGTGAAGCCCTGTTATGGTCTGACTGTAGTCTCTCTTACGGCCCGTTGCGAAAGCGCGGGCCTTTTCTTTTGCGCGACCTTGTCCTGTGCATTGCTGCGCGGCGTTGATTGGCGTAAACTGCGCATAACAGTCTGAATGAAAGCCTGAGCAATGGACCACAATCACATTCGCCCCTGGCGCAATATTGCAAGGCGGAAATCACGGCAGATCATGGTCGGTTCGGTGCCCGTCGGCGGCGACGCGCCGATTACGGTGCAGACCATGACCAATACGGATTCCAGTGATGCTGCGGCAACCATCAAGCAGGTGATCGCCTGCGCCGAGGCCGGGGCCGATATCGTGCGCGTCTCGGTGCCTGATCAGGATGCCAGCCGTGCGCTGCGCGAGGTCGTGCGCGAAAGCCCGGTGCCGATCGTGGCCGACATCCATTTCCACTACAAACGCGGGATCGAGGCCGCTGAGGCCGGGGCCGCCTGTCTGCGTATCAATCCCGGCAATATCGGGGATGCTGGCCGCGTGCGCGAGGTGATCAAGGCCGCGCGAGATCACGGCTGCTCCATTCGCATCGGGGTGAATGCTGGATCGCTTGAGCGTCACCTTCTGGAAAAATACGGCGAACCCTGCCCGGATGCGATGATCGAATCTGGCCTCGACCATATCCGCATCCTGCAGGATAACGACTTCCATGAGTTCAAGATCTCGGTCAAGGCCTCGGACGTCTTTCTTGCCTCCGCTGCCTATATGGGGCTGGCTGAGGCGACCGACGCACCGATCCATCTTGGCATCACGGAAGCGGGTGGGCTCACCTCTGGCACTGTGAAATCCGCGATTGGCCTCGGCAATCTCCTGTGGATGGGCATTGGCGATACGATCCGCGTCTCGCTCTCCGCGGATCCGGTTGAGGAAGTGAAGGTTGGCTATGAAATCCTCAAGGCCCTGGGCCTGCGCCATCGCGGCGTGAATATCATCTCCTGCCCCTCTTGCGCGCGGCAGGGCTTTGACGTGATCAAGACCGTGACCGCGCTCGAAGACCGGCTTTCCCATATCAAGACTCCGATGAGCCTGTCGATCATCGGCTGCGTGGTCAACGGACCGGGCGAGGCGTTGATGACCGATATCGGCTTTACCGGCGGCGGCAATGGTTCAGGCATGGTTTATCTAGCGGGCAAACAGAGCCACAAGCTCAGCAACGAGCAGATGATCGATCACATTGTCGAACAGGTCGAACGCCGCGCGGCCGAGATCGACGCCGCCGCTGTGTCTACGCCCGCCGCTGCCGAATAACTGCCGCTGCTGCTTTCATCCTTGTCCCAATATCCCGGGGGGCGCGAGTGCAGCGAGCGGGGGGCAGCGCCCCCACTTTGCCTTGCGTTACTCGCCCATCGCCGCCAGAAGCTGCGCATTGCCCCCGGATGCGGTCGTGTCGACGCAAAGATGACGCTCCAGCGTCACATGTGCCGCATCGGGCATATCCGCGATCAGGGGCAGGATCGGTCCTTTCCGCGCGGCAAGGGCTGCCGTGATTGTGCGCGCCTGATCTGCCGCGCCCCAGAACACCACGCCCGCGAAGCCTTCCAGCGTATCGAGCCCCTCTGGAATCCCGTCCAGCACCACGGCGCGCCCGCCAAGCGCCTCGACCGCGCGGCGCTGCGCCAGTGCCAGTTCGCGCCCTGGCCCCAGGCAGAGGAGCGGCGCGCGCGTCAGGCTGCGCAGCCGGTTGGTCTCGCCCGTAGGCCCGGGCATGTCGCGCACCTCCTGCACAATTTCGGGATGCGCGGTTTTCAGCACAGCGCGCGCGGCCTCGGAAGGCAGGTCTGCTGCGGGTGTTTCGTCTGTCGGTGCCACCTGCGCAGTGAAACGCGTCAGGTAATGTGGCCCGCCAGCTTTCGGGCCTGTCCCTGACAGGCCTTCACCGCCAAAGGGCTGGCTGCCGACAATCGCGCCGATCTGGTTGCGATTGACATAGACATTGCCTGCATGCACGCGCTCAACCACATGCTGCACGCGCGTATCGATGCGCGTATGCAGCCCGAAAGTCAGCCCGTAGCCGGTGGCATTCACCCGGTCGATCACGCGGTCCAGCTCACCCGCCCTGAAGGTTGCAAGATGCAGCACTGGACCAAAAATCTCGCGCTCCAACTCCTCGATCCCGCGCACGGAAATCACCACCGGGGCCACAAAATGCCCGCCTTCCGGCGCGCGCAACTCATGGAGCACGCGGCCCTCGTGGCGCGCTGCGTCCACATAGGCGCGGATTTGCGCCTGGGCTTCCGGGTCGATCACCGGGCCGAGATCACTCGCATAGTCCCAAGGGTTACCGATGCGCAGCTCATCCATCGCGCCAAAAAGCATCGCCTTGAAATCCTCCGCGATGTCTTCCTGCACATAGAGGCAGCGCAGCGCCGAGCAGCGTTGCCCGGCGGACTGGAAGCTCGAGGCCAGCACATCGCGCACCGCCTGTTCGGGCAGCGCCGTGCTGTCCACGATCATCGCATTCAGCCCGCCGGTCTCCGCGATCAGCGGCGCGCCGGGGGCCATGTGCTGTGCCATCGCGCGCCGAATCGCCAGCGCGGTCTCGGTCGAGCCGGTGAAGGCCACCCCCGCCACCCGCGCGTCCGAGGTCAGCGCCGCGCCGACGCTCGCCCCGTCGCCGGGCAGAAGTTGCAGCACATCGCGCGGCACGCCAGCTTCATGCAAAAGCTTCGTGGCCAGATGTGCGATCAGCGGCGTCTGTTCGGCGGGTTTGGCCAGCACCGCGTTGCCTGCCGCAAGCGCGCCGGCGATCTGGCCTGTGAAGATCGCGAGCGGGAAGTTCCATGGGCTGATGCAGGTGAAAACCCCGCGCGCGGGCGCGGTGAGTTTGCCCGCCTCAAGCGCGTAGAAGCGCAGGAAATCGACAGCTTCGCGCAATTCGCCGACCGCATCGAGCGGCGTCTTGCCCGCTTCGCGCGAGAGACAGGCGAAAATTTCGCCGAAATGCGCTTCATAGAGATCGGCGGCGCGCTCCAAGGCGCGCCGGCGCAAGCTGACATCGGCGCTCCAGGGTTTCGCGGCTGCGAGCGCGATCTCAACATCTTCAGCGCTTGCAGGCGTCACCTCTCCGACCGTGTCGGAAAAGGCGGCGGGGTTCAGGGCTGTATAGGTCGTGCCCCCGGCCACCTTGCCCGCGATCAGCGGCGCGCAGGAAAACTGCGTCTCGCGATAGGGCAGGCGCGCAGCTTCGATCCCGTCGAGATCGTGCTGCGAGGTCAGATCCCAGCCGCGCGCATTGCGCCGTGTCGCGCCAAAGAGCGCAGGGCCTGCGGCAATCTTCGGGTTGGCCCCGTCGGGCAGTGCGTCAAGCGCGGCAAAGGGGCAGGCCGCGACCTCGGCAGCGGGGACGTCCTCATCGACGATCTGGTTGACGAAGCTGGAATTCGCGCCGTTTTCCAGCAGGCGGCGCACCAGATAGGCCAGCAGATCCTTATGTGCCCCGACCGGCGCATAGATGCGGCAGCGTGTGCCATGGCCCTTCAGGACCAGATCATGCAGCGCCTCGCCCATGCCGTGCAGGCGCTGGAATTCATAATCGAGCGCGCTGATCCCCATTTCTTCGGCCATATGCAGCACGGCGGCGACCGTATGCGCATTATGGGTCGCAAATTGTGGATAGAGCCGCGCGTGATAGCCCAGCAGTTTGCGCGCGCAGGCGATGTAATTCACGTCCGTTGCGACTTTCTGCGTCAGGACCGGAAACCCGTCGAGACCCAGAACCTGCGCGCGTTTGATCTCGGTATCCCAATAGGCGCCCTTGACCAGCCGGATCATCAGCTTGCGGTCAAGCGCCTCGGCGCGGGCGTGCAGATGGTCGATCACATCGCCTGAGCGCGGCCCGTAAGCCTGAACGACGACGCCGAACCCGTCCCAGCCTTCCAGCGCGTTGTCGGCGAGCACGGCGTCGATCACCTCCAAGGACAGCGCCAGACGGTCGGCTTCCTCCGCGTCGATATTGAAGCCCAGCCCGAGAGCGGCGGCCAATCGTGCCAGTTCGCGCAGGCGCGGCACCAATTCGCGCATCACGCGGTCGCGCTGCGCCAGTTCATAGCGCGGATGCAGCGCCGAGAGCTTGACCGAGATGCCCGGATTGGTGCGGATGTCATTGCCGCTGGAACGCGCGCCGATGGCGCGGATCGCTTTCGCGTAGGCGGTCTGGTAGCGCTTGGCGTCGGCCATCGTGCGCGCGGCCTCACCCAGCATGTCGTAGCTGTAGGAATAGCCCTTGGCTTCCATACCCTTGGCGCGGGTCATCGCGCTGTCGATGGTTTCCCCTAGCACGAATTGACGCCCCATTTCCTTCATCGCGCGCGCGACGGCCCTGCGGATCACCGGCTCGCCCAGGCGCTTGACCGCGCCGCGCAAGGTTGCGGCCGTGCTGCGTGCCCGATCATCAAGCACGCGCCCTGTCAGCATCAGTGCCCAGGTCGAAGCATTCACGAGGCTTGAGGAGGATCTGCCCAGATGTTTGCCCCAATCCGATGGCGCGATCTTGTCCTCGATCAGATCATCGATGGTTTCTGCGTCCGGCACGCGCAGCAGCGCTTCGGCCAGACACATCAGCGCGATGCCTTCATCGGTCGACAGGCCATATTCGGCCAGAAAGACCTCCATCAATCCCGGTGAATCGCTCTGGCGGATGTCGGTGACGAACTTGGCGGCACGGCGTGCGATCGCATCGCGTGCTGCCGCGTCCAGCGCGGCCACAGACCGCGCTTGGCTCATCATGGCGGCCTCGTCGCGCAGAATGTCATGGCTGATGGCGCGTGGCAGGGTCTTGGGGGCAGATTGGGGCATGAGTAAGACCTTCCGACAGGATGTTTGTCCCATAATGGCACAGTATTTGGTTGAATTTCATCTTATTTTAAGATTATGGCGGATAGATGAACTGATTTTTATGTCACTGGAAGTGAAATGGACCGCATCAAGCTCGACGGCTTTGACCTTGCGATTCTGCGTTTGATCGCCGCGAATGGCCGTATGAGCGTGACGGAGCTCGCCGACCGCATCGGCTTGACCAAGTCGCCCACCCAGACGCGGCTGCGGCGGCTGGAAGATCAGGGCGTGATCCTAGGATACCGCGCTCAGATCAATGCCCATCAGATTGACGCGGCCCATATTGCCTTTGTCGAAGTGAAGCTGTCGGACACGCGTGAAGCAGCGCTGCGGGCGTTCAACGACGCCGTGCGGAATGTGCCGGAGATCGAAGAATGTCACATGATCGCGGGGGCTTTCGATTACCTGCTGAAAGTGCGCAGTCGCGACATTGCGAGTTACCGTCGGGTCTTGGCGGAGTTTATCTCGGTACTGCCACATGTGGCCTCGACCTCGACCCATGTGGCCATGGAAGCAGTCAAGGAAACCGGTGAGGTCGTGATTCCCTGATCGCGCGCGCAGGCGGGACAAAACTGATCTGACTGGAGTGTGGCAGCGTAGTGATCTCATTACAGGAGGTCGATATGCGTCATATCCTGCTTTCATGTCTTCTTGCGCTGGCGCTTGCTGCCCCGGCAAAGGCGCAGCAAGACCCCATCCAGCAAGTAATTTCCGATCAGATCGCGGCGTTCCTTGCAGATGACCTGGAAGCGGCCTTCGGCCATGCGAGCCCTGCGATCAAAGGGCTGTTCGGCACGCCCGAGCGCTTCGGTCAGATGGTGCAGGGGGGCTATCCAATGGTTTACCGCCCTTCGGAAGTGATCATGCTCGATCAAAGCCGCGAGAACGGGCAAGCCGAGCAGCGCGTGATGTTGCGCGATGCGGCAGGGCGGCTGCATGTGCTGGCCTATGCGATGATCGAAACGTCGCAGGGCTGGCAAATCAACGGCGTGCGGATCCTGCGCGCGCCAGAGACCGGGGTCTGAGCAGGCAGCGCCCGCTGCCGTCGGCTGGGATCGGCGCCCCTGCGCAAGACAGCGTGCGCTCACCTCAACCCCGCTTAACAGCTTTTTTGTAAATCTTGTCCGATCCGGATGGCCGGGCAGCGCCCTGTCATCCTTCCGCGTGGCTCAGATCGAATGACAAGAGGGGTTCTTCCATGAACATTGCCGTTACTCAGGGGCTGGCGATCATGCCGCCGCCATTCTCTGCCGGGCTGGACGTCTGGTCACAAACCACAGGGCGGCCAGGCACCAACACCTATGACACGGCAGGCTTCGCCGCTTTCGTGCCAACAGACCCGGATTTCGGCGGCTGTCTGGAAATCCAGAAGATCTTTGCCACGACCCGCCTGCGCTGGATGGGCGAGGTTCCCATCCAGCCCGGCACTTTCCTGCGCATCCGCGCGCGCATCAAGGCCGTGGCGGGGGTGCTGCCCAATGTCTCGATCGGCGCATGGGCCGGGACCGCCGGTGGCGTCCAGGTCACAAGCGCCACGGCCAATGGCCCGGTCGTCAGTCTGACGAGTTACGGCACGGTGGTCGAAGTCTCGGCGATTGTCGGCACGGGTCCGCGTCCGGGTGTGAACATGGTCTGGCCCACCAATGTCGCGATTGCGCATTTCGGCATCGATCTCACCGGCCCGACAGGCGGTGTCGTGCGTGTCGATGACATCATCATCGAAGATGTGACCAATTTCTACGCTGCTGATCTGCTGGGCATCGTCGATGTGCGCGATTTCGGTGCCGTCGGGAATGGCGTGACCAATGACCGGCCTGCCTTTGTTGCGGCCATGGCTGCGGCGGGGCAGCGCAAGTTGCTCGTGCCCGAGGGGACATATTTCATCGGCTCTGACCTGACCATCACCACCCCGGTCGAGTTTCGCGGCACCGTGACCATGCCCGATAACGCCATCCTGATCCTGCATCGCGATTTCGACTTTCCCAGCTACGAGTCCGCGTTCGGCAATGGCGAGCTGGGGTTTCGCAAGGGCTTGCAGGCCCTGTTTCATTCCAACCAGCATGTCAGCTTCGACCTGAAGGGCCGCCGTGTAGAGCTGAGCGCTCCGGTCGATGTCGCAGCCCTTGTCGGCTTCGATAATATTTCGACGCGGCTGGTGCTGACCAATGGCCAGCTTGACGCTGCAGATGTGCCGGCCTGGAATACGATCAGCGTCACACGCACAGCCAGCTATGCCACAGCGCAGCCCTTCCGGCTGGAGGGGGTGTCCAATGTCGCGGGCGTTCCGGTCGGCGCACGCGTTTCGGGTGTGGGTGTGGGCCGCGAGGTCTATGTGCGCGCGCGCACCACAGCGTCCAGTCGCCTGACGCTCAGCCAGGCGCTCTATGGGGGGTCCGGCACGCGCAGCTATACTTTCGAGCGCTACCAGTACATGCTTGATTTCTCGGGTTTCTCCAGCCTGCGCAATTTCGAGATGCACGGCATGGAATTCCGGTGCCGGGGCCGCTGCTCCGCCGTGATGCTGCCCGAAGGCGGGCGGATTTTCCGCTTCATGAGTTGCGATTTCGATCGGCCGCGCGACCGGGCGATCACGTCGATCGGGACCGCATGCCAAGGGATCTGGATCGACAATTGCCAGTTCCGCAGCTCGCAGCAGCCGCTCAATGCGCAGGATCGCACGGTGATCGGTTTCAACGTCAACGGCAATGATGCGAAGATTCGCAACAACCGTTCGGTGCTCTGGGCGCATTTCGGGGTGCTGGCAGGCTCGGGCCATGTCATCATCGGCAACCACTTCTTTGGTGGCGACGACCAGACGCAGGGCCCGCGTCAGGCCGGGATCGTGCTGACGCAAGGCAATGTGAAGACCACCATCACTGGGAATTACGTCGATAATTCCTTTATCGAGATGTCCAATGAATATGACGTGGAGCCGCAATTCACCACCGGGTTCTCCTTTGGCGGGCTGACGGTGACGGGCAATATCTTCACGGCCAATGACGTCTCGACAAGCTTCACATGGATCGTGATCCGTCCGATGGGGCCGGGCCATTTCCTGCAGGGATTGCAGATCTCGGGCAATGTGTTCCGCACCATCAACGGGCGCGTCGACCGCGTCGAGAGCGTGGACACGACCTTCGGCACGCTGGCCTTCAACCGGTTCCGCAATGTCATCTTCGACAATAACGCCTATAACGGCATCGATTTTCCGGCCGAAAGCCCGACAGTCGTGCTGCATGACCAGAACACCGAGTCTACTGCATGGACGATCTCGACCGGGGCGAAACTGCCCTTCGGCGGTTGGGCGCGCACTGCGTCATCGGTGATCTTGGAAAACCCCGCGCGCGATGCCAACAACGCGATCCGGTATGAGCTGCCCTATGCGCAGGTGCAGCAGGGGGTAAATAATGATGAAGTGCGCTTGCGCTGGCCAGTTGCGACCCGAGGCCGCGCACTGGTGACAGTCCGCGTGGATCGGCCTCTCTGAGGAGATCATCGAACGGGGACAGGGCACGCGCCGCGCGCGCGCCCTGTCTCAGCCGCCTGTCATCTCGGTCGGCGTTTCCAGAATGCAAGGCGTGCCATCACCCCTGATGGCGCGCCTTGTTGCGTTTGGCGCAGGTCCGTTTCGATTTCCTGCGCGATGCGCGCACATTCGGCATGAAACCGGCTGGACTCGAGATGATGGTAGTCCATTCCATGCGCTGCACAAAACGCTTCCAGCTCCTTGCTGCGATTAAGGATCTTTCGCGCCAGCCGCGCCACGCCAGCATCGTCCATTACTTTACGCGTCCAGCACTGATGCGTGGCGCGAAAGGCCAGAAGATCGCGCGTCTTGGCTTCGGCGCTCCCGTCGCTATAGCCGATGGTCACGAATTTCAGCCCCCGGCGATGCGCCCAGATGGGCAGCTCGCAAGGCGTGTCCATCAGCGCTGTGCCTTCGACCAGGATGCCTTTTGGCCAGCGCAACAGCAGTTTGCGAAATGTGTATTTCATCACCCGGCGCCGGTCAGCTTCGTTGCAATTGCCATAGAGCGCGTTGCGGATCTGATCTGTTTCGACAATCACATGTCCGGTGCGCGCGGCCAGCGCGCGCGCGACCCTTGTCTTGCCGCAGCGCATCGTCCCGCTGATCAGGACCGAGGGCAGGGCCGGCGGTCCCGCCGCAGCGATCTGCTCTGACAAACCCTGCAGATATGTGGTGATTGTGCGCTGTCCGGGGGGGGCGGTCTTTGCGGCGGGTGGCTGTGGCATGGGGGCCTGTCCTGTACGCGAAGTCTTCGGGTCGACCAAGGACAGCAGGATGCGCGCTGCGCCGGGCAGGTGCAAGAGGGGGCATCAACGAGGGATGAATGCGCAACGAATCACTTTCAGAAACCATGCCGCGGAAAGATTGAAAGAATCTTTCGCGGCGGGTTAGCGCTCACATGATTTCGGTGTTCTGCAAGCTGTTTTCTGCCTGCGACATGATGTCCCGACAGATGAGAAAACGAAAAGCCTCTGTTTTCAATACGACTCTGCGCTGCAGCGAAAATTAATTTACTCAATTTACTGTACATCTGTGAATATATTTACAGAAAAATCCTTTGTATAAAAAAAGTTACACTTTCGTTGACGATTGGGTTATAACGCCGCTGGGGACTGTGACGTTGCGTAATTTTGGCGTCACACGCAGACACTGGGGGGAGCGGGTGCGAGTACCACATCGCCGCCTCGTTACTGGAGGAGCAAATATGTCCGAACTTTATCCGGCTTCTGATGCGTTCATTGCGAATGCGCATGTTGATGCGGCCAAATATGACGAAATGTACGCAGCATCGATTTCCGACCCCGAAGGCTTCTGGGCCGAGAACGCCAAGCGCATCGACTGGATCAAGCCCTTCACCAAGGTCAAGAACGCGAGCTTCGCGCCTGGCAATATCGACATCAAATGGTTCGAGGACGGCACGCTGAACGTTTCGGCCAACTGTATCGACCGTCATATCCCGACCCGTGGTGATCAGACCGCGATCATCTGGGAGCCCGATGATCCCAAGACCCCCGCGCAACACATCACCTACCGTGAGTTGCTCGAGCAGACCTCGCGCATGGCGAATGTCCTCAAGGCGCAGGGCGTGAGCAAGGGCGACCGGGTTGTGCTCTATCTGCCGATGATCCCCGAGGCCGCTTATGCGATGCTGGCCTGCGCGCGGATCGGCGCCATTCATTCAATCGTTTTCGCAGGCTTTTCGCCCGACGCGCTGGCCGACCGGATCAACGGGTCCGAGGCCAAGGCCGTCATCACTGCCGATACCGCCCCGCGCGGCGGCCGGCGCACGGCGCTCAAGACAAACACCGACAAGGCGCTGCAGCATTGCTCCGACAAGGTGAAATGTCTTGTTGTGAAGCATACCGGCGACCAGACAACATGGGTTGAGGGCCGCGACGTCGACCTGAAGGCCGAGATGGCGGAGGCAAGCGCGGACTGCCCGCCGGTAGAGGTTGGCGCAGAAGATCCGCTGTTCATCCTCTACACCTCTGGCTCGACCGGCAAGCCCAAGGGCGTGGTGCATACTTCGGGCGGCTATCTGGTCTATGCGTCGATGACGCAGCAATACACCTTCGACTACCATGACGGCGATGTGTTCTGGTGCACGGCGGATGTAGGCTGGGTCACGGGGCACAGCTATATCGTCTACGGTCCGCTTGCCAATGGCGCGACCACGATCATGTTCGAAGGCGTGCCGACCTACCCGGATGCGGGCCGCTTCTGGGAAGTCTGCGCCAAACACAAGGTCAACCAGTTCTACACGGCGCCGACGGCGATCCGCGCGCTGATGGGGCAGGGGACGGAATGGGTCGAAAAGCACGACCTGTCGTCCTTGAAGCTGCTGGGTTCGGTCGGTGAACCGATCAACCCCGAAGCCTGGAACTGGTACAACACGCATGTTGGGAAGGGCAAATGCCCCATCGTCGACACGTTCTGGCAGACCGAAACCGGCGGCCATATCGTCACCGCCCTGCCCGGTGCGATTGCGGCCAAGCCCGGTTCGGCCACCAAGCCGTTCTTCGGTGTGAAGCCGGTCATCCTCGATGCCGCCACCGCCGAGGTACAGGCAACGACCAAAGCCGAAGGCGTGCTGTGCATTGCCGATAGCTGGCCCGGTCAGATGCGTACGCTCTGGGGCGATCATGCGCGCTTTGAGGAAGCCTATTTCAGCCAGTACAAGAACTACTATTTCACTGGCGACGGCTGCCGTCGCGATGAAGATGGCTATTACTGGATCACCGGCCGTGTGGACGATGTGATCAACGTCTCCGGGCACCGGATGGGCACGGCGGAAGTCGAATCCGCGCTGGTCGCCCATGAAGCGGTCGCCGAGGCTGCCGTGGTGGGCTATCCGCACGATATCAAGGGGCAGGGCATCTACGCCTATGTCACGCTGATGAACGGCGTCGAGCCGACGGATGAGCTGCGCAAGGAGCTGGTCAAGTGGGTGCGTCAGGAAATCGGGCCGATTGCCTCGCCGGACCTGATCCAGTGGTCACCCGGTCTGCCCAAGACCCGCTCAGGCAAGATCATGCGCCGTATCCTGCGCAAGATCGCCGAGAATGATTACGGCGCTTTGGGGGATACGTCGACACTGGCGGAACCCGCTGTGGTCGATGATCTGATCGAAAATCGTATGAACAGGGCGTGAACGGGATGACTGATACCATGACAAAATCCGCTGTATTGATCCTGCTTGGCCCTCCGGGAGCTGGCAAGGGCACGCAGGCGCGTATGCTGGAAGAGAAATTCGGCCTGGTGCAGCTGTCGACGGGTGATCTGCTGCGCGCGGCCGTGGCTGCGGGAACGGAAGCAGGAAAAGCCGCCAAGGCCGCGATGGATTCCGGTGGGCTGGTCAGTGACGAGATCGTTCTTGCGATCATCAAGGACCGGCTTGGCGAACCTGACACGAAAAAGGGTGTCATCCTCGACGGTTTCCCACGTACGGCAGTGCAAGCCGCAGCGCTGGATGAGTTGCTGGCCGATCAGGGCATGAGCATCGGGGCGGCGATTTCGCTGGAAGTCGATGACGCGGCAATGGTCGAGCGTGTCTCGGGGCGCTACACGTGCGGCAATTGCGGCGAGGGCTATCACGACAGTTTCAAGCAACCCGCTGTCGCGGGGATTTGCGACAAATGTGGCAGCAGCGATTTCAAGCGTCGGGCTGATGACAATGCTGAAACGGTCGGTGCGCGATTGGAAGCCTATCACGCGCAGACCGCTCCGCTGATCAGCTATTACGATGGTCAAGGCGCGCTCAAGCGCGTCGATGCCATGGGCGAGATCGACCGCATCGCGGCAGATCTGGCAGCGATCGTCACCGAGGTGGCGGCGTAACACTTCCGGTCTGACCGGTTGGGTGCCTGACGGCGCCAAAAACAGGCAGCCACGCCAAGGTGCGGCTGCCAATACCCGAGCTACGTCTCGGGTCAGGAGAGGAAGCTGCCCCAGAACCGGGGTGGCACAGGAGGAAACTGGGAGACGTCACATGTCAGACTTATCGACAGACGCCTACTGGAAGGCCAATGTGCGCATTATCACCATTTGCATGGTGATCTGGGCGCTCGTGTCCTTCGGGTTTGGTATCGTTCTACGCCCGCTGCTGGCGGGTATTCCGATCGGCGGGACCGATCTGGGGTTCTGGTTCGCGCAGCAGGGGTCAATGCTGACCTTTATTGCTCTGGTCTTTTACTACCGCTCTTACATGAACAAGCTCGACGCCAAGTTCGGCGTGGAAGAATGAGGGGCTGAGTAATGGATCAATTTGTAATCAACCTGATATTTGTTGGCGCGTCCTTCGCGCTCTACATCGGGATTGCGATCTGGGCGCGCGCAGGTTCAACCTCGGATTTCTATGCCGCTTCGCGTGGGGTCAACCCTGTCGTAAACGGCGCTGCAACAGCAGCGGACTGGATGTCGGCCGCAAGCTTCATCTCGATGGCCGGTCTGATTGCGGCTGTCGGCTATGGTAACTCGACCTTCCTGATGGGTTGGACGGGCGGCTATGTGATCCTCGCGCTGCTGCTTGCGCCTTACCTGCGCAAGTTTGGCCGTTTCACAGTGCCGGATTTCATCGGCGACCGTTTCTACAGCCAGACCGCGCGTCTGGTGGCGGTGATTTCGCTTCTGGTCATGTCGATCACTTACGTAATCGGCCAGATGACTGGTGCTGCCGTGGCCTTCTCGCGCTTTCTGGAAGTGGACAACACGACCGGTCTGTTCATCGCATCGGCCGTTGTGTTCTGCTACGCCGTTCTCGGCGGTATGAAGGGCATCACCTACACGCAGCTGGCACAATATGTCGTGCTGATCATCGCCTACACGATCCCGGCGGTCTTCATCTCGCTGCAGCTGACGGGTAACCCGCTGCCGCAGCTGGGCCTGTTCTCGACGCATACAGCCTCGGGCCAGCCGCTTCTGCAGACGCTCAATGAAGTGCTGCTTGACCTGGGCTTCAATGACTATACCGGCAATCACGGCTCGACCTTCAACATGGTGCTCTTCACCTTGTCGCTGATGATCGGGACCGCGGGTCTGCCCCACGTCATCATCCGCTTCTTCACGGTTCCGAAAGTGGCCGATGCGCGGACCTCGGCAGGCTGGGCGCTGGTTTTCATTGCGCTTCTTTACACGGTCGCTCCGGCTGTGGGGGCGATGGCGCGTCTGAATATCATCACGACGCTCTGGCCACAGGGCATTGAAGGTGAGCCGCTCGCGTTCGACGAAAAGCCGGACTGGATGCTGAACTGGGAACGCACAGGTCTGCTGCGGTTTGAGGATCTCAATGGCGATGGTCTGATCCAGTACTATAACGCTGCAAACCCGCCTGCCCGTGCCGTTGAAGAAGGCTGGGAAGGCAATGAAATGGTGCTGTTCAACAACGACATCCTCGTTCTGGCCAATCCCGAGATCGCCAATCTGCCCGGTTGGGTGATCGGTCTGATCGCGGCAGGTGGTCTGGCGGCGGCGCTGTCGACAGCTGCGGGTCTGTTGCTGGCCATCTCTTCTGCTGTGTCGCACGATCTGATCAAATCGATCATCAATCCAGCGATCTCCGAGAAGAGCGAACTGCTGGCTGCCCGGATTTCGATGGGCTTCGCGATTGCACTTGCGACCTATCTGGGCCTCAACCCGCCGGGCTTTGCCGCGCAGGTGGTGGCCTTGGCCTTCGGTCTGGCTGCTGCATCGCTCTTTCCGGCCATCATGCTGGGCATCTTCTCCAAGAAGATGAACTCTGCGGGGGCGATTGCAGGGATGATCGTGGGCCTTGGTTCTACGATCCTGTATATCTTCACCTATCTGGGCTGGTTCTTCATCCCCGGGACCAACATGCTGCCCAACACGCCGGATAACTGGCTGGGCGCAGGGCTTGGCATCGGTATCTCGCCGCTGAGCTTCGGTGCAGTGGGCGCCGCGCTGAACTTCATCACTGCGTTTGTCGTGATGAAGCTGACCGCGCCGGTTCCGGTCGAAATCGAGCAGTTGGTGGAATCGATCCGCGTGCCGAAAGGCGCAGGCGCGGCTGTCGATCACTGATTGAGCGCAAAGACACTGGCCTGTCCCCATGTGATATGGGGGCAGGCTGCCCAATTCCGGGCCGTCAGATCAGGATGACACAACATGACTGACACATCGCCCAAGGTGCTGGAATTTCTCCAAAACGTGCACCCTTATGATTCCCTGCCGCAGGACGAGCTGGCGCGTGTCGCCAGTTGCTTCGGCCGCAGTGAAGTGCCCGCAGGCACTGTGATCTATACGTCCGGCGATCCAATCACCGGGGTTTATCTGGTGAAATCGGGCACGGTCGAAGTCACCGACAGCCATGGTGCGCTGGTTTCGATGCTCAGCCCGCGGAATTCTTTTGGCGAACGGGGGCTCTTGCGCGACGGGCTGGCCGTCACAACGGCCACGACCACCTCGGACGCGGTGATTCTGTGCCTGCCCGCGGATGAACTGCGCCATTTGATCGCGAATTTCCCGGCATTCGAACGGTTTTTCAATAGGGGTCAGAGCGGGCGTGCAGCGCGGCAGAATGATCTTGCGACACTGAAAGTCTCGGATCTGATGGCGCGCAAACCGTTGAGCGTGACGCCTCAGACCACGGCGCAGGAAGCCGCGCAACTGATGCGCCAGCATCGCTTTTCCTGCGTGCCCGTGGTCGAGGATGAGAAGCTCGTAGGCATCGTCACCACGCGCGATCTGTCGGGCCGGGTGCTGGCAGAGGGCCGTCCGCCCGACACGCCGCTGGCAGAGATCATGACCCCAGATCCCTTGTCACTTAGCCCGCAATCGCTTGGCTCGGATATCCTGCACATGATGCTGGAAAATCGTATCGGGCATTTGCCGGTGGTGCGCGACGGCAAGCTTCTGGGCATGATCACTCAGACTGACCTCACCCGGTTTCAGGCGATCAGCTCGGCACAGCTGGTGCGCGATGCGGCTGTGGCGACGACTTATGAGGGGCTGGCCGAGGTCACTGCGCGCATTCCGCAACTGCTGGTGCAGCTTGTCGGCGCGCATAATGCCCATGAGATCGTCACCCGGCTGATAACCGATATCGCTGATACGGTTACGCGGCGGTTGTTGGCGCTTGGAGAGGAAAAATTAGGACCACCACCTGCGCCCTATCTCTGGGCGGCCTGCGGCAGCCAGGGACGGCAAGAGCAAACCGGCGTCAGCGATCAGGACAATTGCATCATCATAGATGATTCCGTGACGCCCGACGATATGCCCTATTTCGCCGATCTGGCACGATTTGTGTCTGACGGGTTGAATGCTGCGGGGTATTTCTATTGCCCCGGCGACATGATGGCGACCAATCCGCGCTGGTGTCAGCCCGCGCGCGTCTGGCGGCGCTATTTCCAGGGCTGGATCAGCACACCTTCGCCCGAGGCGCAGATGCTGGCCTCGGTCATGTTCGATCTGCGTCCCATTGGCGGCCAGGTGAGCCTGTTTCGTGCCCTGCAGGAAGAAACGCTCGCAGCGGCCTCGAAGAACTCGATCTTCGTGGCGCACATGGTGTCGAATTCGGTCAAGCACGCGCCGCCGCTGGGACTGTTGCGCAGTTTTGCCACCATCCGCTCGGGCGAACACAAGAACCATGTTGACATGAAGCTGGGCGGGGTGGTGCCGGTGACCGATCTGGGCCGCGTCTATGCGCTGCGCGGGCGCATCTCGGCGGCCAATACCCGCGCGCGGCTTCTGGCGGCGGAAGAGCAGGGCGTGATCTCGGTATCGGGCGCGCGCGATCTGATCGAAGCCTATGACCTGATCGCCAACATGCGGTTGGAAAATCAGGCCAGTCTGGTGCGCATGGGGCGCAAGCCGGACAATTTTCTTGCGCCATCCGATCTGTCGGATTTCGAGCGCAGCCATTTGCGCGACGCTTTCGTGGTCGTGCGCACCATGCAATCGGCCATCGGCCAGCTTGTCGGCACACTGGGGTAAGGGACCGCACCACACATGATAATGGAATTTCTGGCAGTGATCGTGGCGGGATTTGGCGGTGGCGGCACCGCGATGATCCTGCGCCGCATCAGCGGGCGGCGCTTGCCGGAATGGCTGACACCAGCCGGTGTAGCGATGGGCATGATCGCCATGGTGATCTATCTGGAATATTCCTGGGCCGACCGCTTCGAGAGCGGGGTGCCGGAAGATGTGGTCGTGGTCAGCCGCAACCAGCATGTGTCCTGGATGCGCCCCTGGACTTATGCGGTGCCGCTGACCAACCGCATCATCGCGGTGGATAACCGCATCCGCCAGCGCAACCTTACCAATCCCGATCTGGTGCTGACCGGGGTGATTCTGCGTGAACGCTGGGCGCTGACCATGGGGTTTCAATCCATTTTCGACTGCGTGAATGCGCGCCGGGCAGATCTGACCGAAGGCACGCGACTGGATGCGGAGGGGCTTCCGGTCGCGGCGGAATGGTACAGGCTGGCGCCTGACGACCCGTTTCTGACGACTGCTTGTGGAGGAGGAGCACATGGAGGACAAGGCCCGGAAAGCTGAAATCCTGGTGGTGGAGGATGAGGATAATATTGCCATCGCCCTGAATTATCTGCTGACCCGCGAGGGGTATAACCAGACACGCATTGCCACTGGTGCAGGCGCGGTGGAGATCATCCGCCAGCGCAAGCCTGATCTGGTCTTGCTCGATGTCATGCTGCCTGAAGTGTCGGGCTATGAAATCTGCCAGTCGGTGCGCGCAGACCCCGATTGCGCCGGGGTGCGGATCCTGATGATGACTGCGCGCGGCTCGGCGATGGAGCGGCGCAAGGGGCTGGCGATGGGGGCGGATGGATTCATCTCGAAACCGTTTGAACTGAAGGAATTGCGCGAAGAGGTTCGCAGCATGCTTGCAGGCGTTCCAGCGCCTGAGCCGCAGCCAGGCGGCGCGGATGCTTGATCGTCTGAGCCTGCGGGTCAGGGTGCTGTTGTTCTTCGCGGCACTGGGTCTTGGTTCCGTCGCCGCGATGGGGCTGGGTGGCTGGGTGGTGCTGTCGCGCGCGGATATGCCCGAACTCGTTGCGCCGATGCTGCAGGCGGGCATCCTTGGCGGGTTTCTGATCGTCTTTCTTGTCACTGGTATCTGGTATCTGTTCGATGCCAATGTGGCCCGCGCGATTGATGCTCTTGCCAATGCCATCCGCACCCGCGCTGTGGCCGGTGTGAATGATGCGCTGGGCCCGGAACGCGATCAGGCGAAATATCTGGGTGATCTGGCACCGGCGGCCAATGCGATCACGCAATCGCTGGCGCAAACGCGCAATGCGCTGGCCGAATCTGTCGCACGCGAGACATCGCGCCTCTCGGCCGAGAAATCGCGGCTTGAAAAGCTGCTGTCGGATGTGCCCGTCGCGGTGCTGCTGTGCACGGCGGATTTTCAGTTGGTGTTCTATAACGGGCAGGCGGTCAATGTGCTGGGGGCAGGGGGCTCTCCTGGGCTGGGTCGCAACCTTGTCGATTACCTGCGCGAAGGGCCTGTGCGTCATGCCTATGACCGGCTCAGCGCGCTCAATGACCCGGATGCGGCCTCGGATCTGATCTGTGCGACGACGGGAACGGGGCGGCTTTTGTCGGGGCGGATGCGGGTTTTGCGCCGCACCGACAATACCCGCCGTCCGGGTTTCGTGCTGACCCTGCGCGATGTGACATCCGATCTGCGCAGCCATGCCGCGCGCGAGGCGCTGCTGGCCGAAGTGCTCGACCGCGTGCGCCGTCCCGCGGCCAATCTGCAGACAGTCATCGGTGTGATGTCCGAGCGCGACGGGCCAGCCCCGTCAGAAGATCTGAATCAGGCGCTGATGACCGAGGTTCAGGCCCTCAGCCATGCCGTCACGGAACTTGGTCAGCGCTATGACGAGGGACGCAATGACTGGCGCGCGCAGGGGCAGATTCGCGCAGCCGACCTCATGGACGGGATCGCGGCACAGTATGATGCCATGGACCTGTCGCTGCAGCCCGAAGGGCCGGACCTGATCCTGTCCTGCGACGGGTTCGAGCTGGCGCTGCTGTTTCGCTGGCTGGGCGAGAAGCTTTCGGGGGCAGGGCATGCCACCAGTTTCAGGCTCTGTCTGGCTGAAGAAGACGGCCCCGGTGCCCTGTTCGATCTGATGTGGCAGGGCGCGCATCTGACTGTTGGCGAGCTGGACGCCTGGCTGGGCGATGAACTGGACCCTGATATTCCCGATCTGACGGCGCGTGCCGTACTCAATGCTCATGCGACCGAGGTCTGGACCGAAACGCGGCCTGACGGCTGGTCGCTGGTGCGCCTGCCCATTCCGAACGCGCGTCGCGCCACCAGCCGCCCGCCGCCGATTCAGCGCGAAGTTGTCTATGATTTCGAGCTGTTGTCCAAGGAACGCAATGCGGGCGTGCTCGAAACCCGGCTTGAAGATCTGACCTATGTGGTCTTCGACACCGAGACGACGGGACTGACGCCTTCGACAGATGAAATCGTGCAGATCGCAGCGGTGCGGCTGGTCAATGGCCGCCGTGTCCAACGCGAGGTGTTCGACACGCTGGTTGACCCGGGGCGTCCCATTCCGCAAAGCTCGACCGATGTGCACGGGATCACCGAGGATATGGTCAAGGGCGCGCCAACGATTGCGGACGCTGGCAAGCGCTTCCACGACTTCGCGCGCGGGGCGGTTCTGATTGCGCATAATGCGCCTTTCGACATGGAGTTCCTGCGCCGCCACGAGAAGTCCATCGGTGTGCGCTTTGATCATCCGGTGCTCGATACGGTGCTGCTCTCGGCGGTGGTCTACGGCCAGCTTGAACAGCACTCGCTCGATGCGCTGACTGCGCGGCTGGGAATCACCATTCCCGAAGCCGCGCGCCACACAGCCATCGGCGATACTGTGGCGACAGCAGATGCGTTTCTGAAACTGATTCCGATGCTGAAATCACGTGGACTTAACACTTTTGGTGATGTTTTGGGCGAAGTCCGCAGGCATGGGCGGCTGCTCAAGGATCTGAATTGAGGTTTGTCGACGTGTTATTAACGCGCGCTTAACTAAAGGTCTGCAAAGCTCCGAGAGTTGGCGAATCTCAAAGGGGTGTCAGAATGGCGCACGCGATCTTGCTGAGTATGACGATTGTGAGCACGGCAACACTGATCGTGATGGGCGCGCTGTCAATTTTCGCGGGGCTTTGGCGCGGCAAGCCACGCGTCGATATGTCGTTGGCAGGGAGCGACCATGATGCAGTGTTCATCTTTCGTGGCGAAGCGCTGATAGACAGCTCGGATGGGGCGCAGAAACTTCTCGCGACATTGCGCGATCCGGCGCAACCTGCGCCCAGAAATGGTGGCTGGGCGGTTCTGCAGCCTTATCTGAAACAGCATTTCGCTGAACTTGAAACAGCGCTTTCGACCCTCGCGGACAAGGGGCAATGTGAATTGAAGTCGCAGACAAATAGCGGTCTGGTGCTGTCAGCGCGCTACCACAAGGGACTCACACAGTTGCGCCTGTCCGACACGAATGCTGAGGGCGCGCTTCTGGCCATCGACCGGCTCAGCTTTGATGCCGTGCAAAGCGAATTGACCACGCTACGCGCTCTGTCGCGCAATACTCCGGCCCTCGTGTGGAAAACGGATGCCGAGGGGCAGGTGGTATGGGCCAACGCAGCCTATATCCGTGCATTGCAAGAAGACAGCGCCCAGTCGGGTGAATTGTGCTGGCCGCTGCCTCATCTGTTTGACATGGCGGCACGTGACAATGTCGGTCGCCTCGAGTTGCGCCGCAATGACGGGACGCGCTGGTTCGCCCATTCAGAAGCGCGTTGCGAAGACAAGATCCTGCATTTCGCCCTGCCCATCGACGCCGCCGTTCAATCCGAGGCCTCTCGCCGTGAAACTCTCCAGACGCTGACCCGGACCTTTGCCTCCCTGCCGATCGGCCTTGCCCTGTTCGACTCCGAACGCAGGTTGCAAGTTTTCAATCCTGCGCTGGTCGATCTGACTGGCATGGCACCACTCTTTCTTGCCGCCCGCCCGAGTTTCGAGCAGGTTCTCTATACCTTGCGCGAAAAGCGCATGCTGCCGGAGCCGAAGGATTTCCAGAACTGGCGGCGCGAAATCATCGAGATGGAAAAGGCCGCTGAAGACGGGGTATATGCAGAAGAATGGTGCCTCGATGGTGGGCGCACCTTCCATGTGACCGGGCGGCCCCAGCCGAATGGCGCCATCGCTCTGTTCATCGAGGACGTCACTACGGAAACTGCCTTGACCCGGAGTTTTCGCGCGGAAATCGAAACCATGCAAAAGGTGATCGACGGTTTGGGCGACGCTGTCGCCGTGTTCAGCCGTGCGGGCCAGACGCTTCTTGCCAATGATCCATATGTCCGCCTTTGGGAGGTCAATCCATGTGTCGATCTTGGCGATGGAGGGCTGACGCAAGCGCTTGGCCTGTGGTCTGAAACATGCGAGCCGACGACCCTTTGGGCGCGTCTGGCGGAGTTTGTGACCCGCGCGGAGGTCAGCGAAGAAATCAAGGGCTCGGTGGCGATGCGTGGCGGCAATACCTTTGCGATCAAAGCCACACGCTTACCTGGTGGGGCTGTCATGATTGTGTTCCGGGCATTGGCGCAGGCGGTTGTCACATCGCCCCGTACCGAGCGCGCATTGCAAGCGGAACTGATCAACGGCCCCGATCTTGCGCGCCAAGAAAGCGAGGCCGCCCGTGCCGTCCCGGCGCCCGAGCGTCCGCGCGCAGAGATGAGCCCGCGCAAACCCCGCTCGGCGGTGCATTCCAGCACCCGCATGCGCGTTTAAGCCCGCGCGCGCCAGATCGCTCTGAAGGCGCTGGCAGTTGCGTGCAGGACATGGCAGGGTACGAGGATGACGCTGCATTCTCTGTTCACCGATCCGGCCATATCGGCCGACGATACAGCCGCCTTTGCCGAAGCGCTCGCCCCGATGTTGCGCGAGGGTGACACGATACTATTCGACGGCCCAGTCGGCGCTGGAAAGAGCCATTTCTGCAGGGCTTTGATTCAGGCGCGCATGGCACAGTGCGGCGGGGTGGAAGACGTGCCTTCGCCTAGTTTCACGCTGGTTCAGACCTATGACATCGGTGGCGTGGAAATCTGGCACGTTGATCTCTACCGGCTGAGCAATCCGCAGGACATGCTTGAACTTGGTCTCGAGGATGCATTCGGTCAGGCGATCTGCCTTGTCGAATGGGCGGAGCGGTTGGGGGATCTGCGCCCGTCGAGCGCGTTGCAGCTGACCCTTACGCCCGCCGCTGATCCAGAGGCGCGCGGGTTGTCTCTTGCCGGGTCGTCTGAATGGCAGCGCCGCCTTGCACCGCTGCTTGAACAGGCCGCAGGCAAGACCCATGTTCGCTGACGATCCCGCGCCGCCCCGGCTCTTTGCGCTGCCACCCGGCATCGATTTTCCGAAAGCCTTTGCCGAAGGCTTTCGGCAGCGCTTCGCTGGTATCTCGCCCGAGATGCAGGCAAGCGCTACGATTCTTGTGAACTCGGCGCGGATGCGCAACCAGGTGCGCGCGGCCTTCACAGCGCAGGGTCCCGCGCTTTTGCCGCGTGTCCGGTTGATCAGTGATCCCCTGCTCTTCGAAGGGGCCGCCAGCCTGCCGCCAGCCATCCCGCCCTTGCGTCGCAGGCTGGAGCTTGCCCAACTGATCGATCGGCTGCTGCAGAGCGCACCTGATCTGGCCCCGCGCAGCGCCCTTTATGACCTTGCCGATAGTCTGGCGCGGCTTTTCGCCGAAATGCAAGCCGAAGCCGTCCCGCCCGAGCGCCTGCAAGCGCTTGATGTCAGCCGCCATTCCGGCCATTGGGCGCGCGCGCTGGCCTTCATCACGCTGGCCGAACAGGTCGTGCGGCGCGACGCACCTGATGCCGAAGGCCGCTTGCGCGCTCAGGCCGAGGCACTGATTGCGCAGTGGCAGAGTGCCCCGCCGTCTGGTCCTGTGCTGATCGCGGGTTCAACCGGGTCGCGTGGGACGACTGCGTTGCTGATGCAGGCGGTCGCGCGATTGCCGATGGGCGCGGTGGTCCTGCCTGGGTTCGATTTCGCCATGCAATCCGCGACATGGCAGGCGTTGGCCAAGGGCGCAGCCGCCGAAGATCATCCGCAATACCGTTTCTTGCGGCTGATGGAGGCGCTTGGTCTTGATCCCGAAGATGTGCGCCTGTGGCAACACGACTCTGCCCCGAACCCCCCGCGCAACGCGTTGGTTTCGCTGGCGCTGCGCCCAGCACCGGTGACCGATCAGTGGATGCGTGATGGCCCGCGTCTGCGCGATCTGCCGGTTGCCTGCGCGGATCTGACATTGATAGAGGCCCCGTCACCGCGCATGGAGGCGCAGGCCATCGCGCTGCGCCTGCGCCATGCGGCCGAGGCGGGACAGACTGCCGCGCTGATCACCCCTGACCGCGATCTGACGCGACGCGTCACGGCGGCGCTGGATCAGTGGCGGCTGACGCCCGATGACAGCGCGGGCCGCCCGCTTGCACTCTCGGCGCCGGGCCGGTTCCTGCGCCATGTCGCGGCGGTGATGGCCATGCGCCTTGACGGGCAGGGGCTTCTGACGCTTCTCAAGCACCCGCTGACGCATAGCGCGGGGGATCGCGGCCCGCATCTGTTGCACACCCGCGATCTGGAATTGCATATTCGGCGCAAGGGGATCGCCTATCCTGATACGGATCTGTTGCAGGCATTCGGGCACAAACAGGGCTGCGCTGATTGGGCCGGGTGGCTGGCCTCTGCGTTGCCCTTCAGCCCTGAAAACAGCGCCCGCCCGCTCAGCGACCTGGTCGCAGCACATCTGGCACTCACCGAGGCGCTCGCTGCCGGGCCTGCGCCCATGGGCGAAAGCGAATTGTGGCAGGCCGCCGCCGGGGTCCGGGCGCGCGCAGCAATGACCGATCTTGCGCGCGAGGCGGGCCATGGCGGCGCCTTGACCCCGCGCGATTACGAGGCTTTCGTAACCGCCTATCTGCAGGGGTTTGAAGTGCGCGAACCGGTCGCCGCGCATCCCGGCATCATGATCTGGGGCACGCTGGAGGCGCGGGTGCAGGGCGCGGATCTGGTCATTCTTGCCGGCTTGAACGAAGGCATCTGGCCCAAAGCGCCCGACCCGGATCCCTGGCTGAACCGTCGGATGCGCGCCGATGCGGGGCTTTTGCTGCCCGAGCGTCAGATCGGGCTGTCGGCGCATGATTTTCAGCAGGCAATCGCCGCGCGCGAGGTGGTTTTGTCGCGCGCCGTCCGCGATACAGAAGCGCAGACTGTGCCCTCGCGCTGGCTCAACCGGCTGGTCAATCTGCTCTCGGGCCTGCCGGGCGACGGCGTGGAGGCTGTCAAGGCGATGCGCGCGCGTGGCGCGCATTGGCTGGACATGGCGGAAGCCTTTGACGCGAGTTTCGACCACCTCACCCCCGACCCGCCCGCACCCCGGCCTGCGCCCGCGCCGCCTGTGCAGGCGCGTCCGCGCCAGTTGCCCGTGACGGCGATCAGCCGGCTGATCCGCGACCCCTATGAGGTCTATGCGAAATATGTGCTGGGACTGCGCAAGCTGCGCCCGCTGCACCCTTCGCCCGATGCGCTGCTGCGCGGCACTGTCTTGCACAAGGTGCTGGAGGACTTCACCAGGGCCGCCCCCGAGGATGACCCGCACGCCCAATTGATGCGGATCGCTGACGCGACGCTCGCCCGTGAGGTGCCCTGGCCTGCCGCCCGTGCGCTCTGGCAGGCGCGGATGGGGCGGGCGGCTCGGGCGTTCTTGCAGTTCCACCTCGACCAGCCGGGTCGCGCGCTGATGATTGAGGAACAGGGCGCGCTGAGCCTGCGCGATCCGGCCTTCACATTGATCGCCAAGCCCGACCGGGTCGATGAATGGCCCGATGGGCGGCTGCATATCATCGACTACAAGACCGGCATGCCACCCACGCCCAACCAGCAAAAGCATTTTGACAAGCAGCTTCTGTTGCAGGCGATGATGGCGGAAGACGCGGCGTTCGAGGCGCTGGGCCTGCGCGAAGTGGCGCGGATCACCTATCTCGGCCTCGGGGCCGCGCCGAAGATCTATGCGACCGAGATCACGCCCGAGCTTCTCGCCCAGACCCGCGCGGAATTCGAGCAGTTGATCCGCGCTTATCTCGCGCCAGACAAAGGCTTTGCCGCGCGGCGCTATCTGCTGCGCGAGCAGGAGGCGTCGGATTACGATCACCTGTCGCGCTTTGGCGAATGGGTGATGCAGGATGAGCCCGTTGTGCTGCCAGTGGGGGACGAAGATGCAGATCACTGAGGCGACATTGGCGCAGAACCGCGCGTCTGATCCGCTCGCCTCGACATGGCTCTCGGCCAATGCGGGTTCGGGCAAGACCAAGGTTCTGACCGACCGCGTGGCGCGGCTGTTGCTGCGCGGGGTGGAGCCGCAGCGCATCCTGTGCCTGACCTATACGAAGGCTGCCGCGAGCGAGATGCAGAACCGGCTGTTCAAGCTTTTGGGCGAATGGGCGATGCTGCCCGATGCCGCGCTGCGCACCGAGCTTGCGAAAATCGACGAGGCGCAGGGCGGCGATCTTGCGGATGCGCGGCGGCTTTTCGCGCGCGCGATCGAGGCACCGGGTGGGCTGAAAATCCAGACCATCCATTCCTTTTGCGCGGCCCTCTTGCGCCGTTTCCCGCTAGAGGCTGGGCTTTCGCCTGCTTTCACCGAGATGGACGACCGCTCGGCGCGCGCGCTTCGGTCCGATGTGCTTGACCGGCTGGCTGAGGGGCCTGAGCGCGCGGCGTTGGAGGCCTTGGCCGAGGTGTTCACAGGTGCCGATCTCGACGCGCTTCTGGCCGAGATTTGCGGCCATGCGCAGGCCTTCAGCGGCCCCATGCCCGAGGCGGAATTGCGCGCGGCCCTCGATCTGCCCGAGGGGTTTGACGACGCGGCCCTGCTTGGCGATGTTTTCTTGGGCAGTGAATTCGCACTGTTTGATCAGATCCTGCCAGTCTTGCAGGCGGGCAGTGTGACGGATGCGAAAAGCGCCGACAAGCTGCGCATGATCGCACAAGGCGCGCCAGACCTGACGGCTTTGGAGGGGCTGGAAGGGCTGTTTCTGACGGGCGAGGGCGCGAAAGAACCCTTCACCGCAAAGATCGGCAAGTTTCCGACCAAAGCCACGCAAAAGGCCCTTGGGCCGCTGATCGACCCGCTTAATCAGCTCATGGCGCGGGTGGAAACGGCGCGCGCGCGGCGTCTGGGCTGGGCGATGTATCTGCGCAGCCTTGCCTTGCACTGCTTTGCGCGCGCCTATCTGCCCGCCTATGCGCAGGCGAAAGCAGCGCGCGGTTGGCTGGATTTCGACGATCTGATCGCGCGCGCGGGCCAGCTTCTGACCGATCCTTCCGTGGCGCAATGGGTGCTTTTCAAGCTCGATGGTGGCGTAGATCACATTCTCGTCGATGAGGCGCAGGATACCTCGCCCGGTCAATGGCAGGTGATCGAGCAGCTTGCGCAGGAATTCACCGCCGGGATCGGGGCGCGCGATGCCAGCCGCACGCTGTTTGTGGTGGGCGACAAGAAACAGTCGATCTATTCCTTTCAGGGCGCGGATTTGCGGGTGTTCGACGCGATGCAGGCGCAGTTTCGCGACAAGCTTGCTCATGTCGATCTGCGGCTGAACGAGGCGCTTCTGGCGCATTCCTTCCGCTCCTCGGACGCGGTCCTGCGCATGGTCGATGCGACGTTTCGCCCGCCGCGAGATGCGGGGCTGGGTGGCGCGCCGCAGCATATTGCCTTTAATGACGGTCTGCCGGGGCGGGTCGATCTCTGGCCCGCCATCCCAGGCGGTGACACGCCCGAGCCGCCGCCCTGGTATGCGCCGGTTGATGTGTTGCCTGATGCGCATCATTTCCGCCAGCTTGCCCGCGCGATTGCCGCCGAGTTGCGCCGCATGATCGACGCAAAGGTGGCGATCCCGCATAAGGACGGACCGCGCGCGATGAATGAGGGCGATGTGCTGATCCTCGTGCGCCGCCGCAACGCGCTGTTTCATGAAATCATCGCCGCCTGCAAGGCCGAAGGGCTGGAGATGGCAGGCGCGGACCGGCTGCGGCTGGGCGGTGAAATGGCGGTGCGCGATCTGACCGCACTGCTGGCTTTTCTGGCGACGCCCGAGGATGATCTGTCGCTCGCCGCCTGCCTGCGCTCGCCGCTCTTTGGCTGGAGCGAGGACCAGATTTTCCGCCTTGCCCAGGGGCGTGCGGGCGCGTTTTTGTGGACGCGGCTGCGTGAGCGCGGCGATGCCGCGACGCTTGCGGTGCTCAATGATCTGCGCGGTCAGACGGATTTCCTGCGCCCCTATGACCTGATCGAGCGCTGTCTGACCCGCCATGATGGCCGCCGCCGCCTGATCGCGCGGCTGGGCGCGGAGGCCGAGGACGGGATTGATGCGTTCCTCGCGCAGGCGCTGGCGTATGAGCCGCTGGAAACCCCCAGCCTGACGGGGTTTCTGGCCTGGCTGGAACATGGCGATGTGCAGATCAAGCGCGAGTTGGGGGCCGCGGGCGGGCGGCTGCGGGTGATGACGGTGCATGGCGCGAAGGGGCTGGAAGCGCCTGTGGTGATCCTGCCCGACACCGCGGACCGGGCTGCGCGCGAAAGCGGGCAGATGCTTGAGATGGGCGGAACCGCGCTTTGGCGCAGTGCGCGCGCCGAGATGCCCGCGCCTGTCGCCGAACGCGCCGAGGCGCTGGCCGCGTTGCGAGCCGAGGAAGATGCGCGGCTGCTCTATGTTGCGATGACGCGGGCCGAGCATTGGCTGATCATCGCGGGTGCGGGCAAGACCGACCAGCCGGAAGGGTGGTATACCCGGATGGCCGACGGGCTGGCGCATCTGGGTGCGGTCCGCTGCGACATGCCGACCGGCCAAGGGCTACGCTACGAGTATCTCGACTGGCCCGAGGCCACAGCGCCCCCCAAGGCAACGCCCGCGCCCTCCGCCACGCCGCCCGCGATCCTGTGGCACCCTGCGCCGCCCGTCGCCGGTGCGTCTGTCATCCTGTCGCCCTCGGGTCTCGGCGGGGCCAAGGCGCTGCCCGGCGAGGCGGGTCTCTTGGGTGAGGCAGCGACCCTGCGCGGTGCGCAACTGCATCTGCTGCTCGAACATCTGCCGCTCTGGCCGCAGGCCGATTGGCCAGAGCGCGCGCAAGCGCTTCTGGCGGGGATGGAGGAGGGCGCACCGGCAGATCTCGCAGCGCTTCTGCAGGAGGCCGCTGGGGTGCTTTCAGAGCCCGCGCTCGCGCATTTGTTCGCGCCGGGCACGCTGGCCGAAGTCGAGATCACTGCGACACTGGCCGGTCGACCGCTCTTTGGAGTGATCGACCGGCTGGTGGTCACCCCCGCCCATGTGCTGGTGGTCGATTACAAGTCCAACCGCGTGATCCCGCCGCGCGCGCAGGACACGCCCGAGGGGCTTTTGCGCCAGATGGGGGCCTATCGCGCGGCCCTTGCGCAGGTTTTTCCCGACCGCGAGATCGAAGTCGCGCTGCTCTGGACCGCCCGCGCGCAACTGATGGCCCTGCCTGCCGCTCTGGTCGACGCCGCCTTGGCGCGGGCAGAGCTTGAATCCAGCGCAGGCGCGGCATAGGTAGGACGCAGTTGTCACCGAAATTGGAGGGGCCGATGCCCACAGTCGCAGTCACCGATGCCACATTCGACGCCGAAGTGCGCCAGTCCGACATCCCTGTTGTTGTCGATTTCTGGGCCGAATGGTGTGGCCCCTGCAAGCAGATCGGCCCGGCTCTGGAAGAGCTGTCGGCCGAATTCGAAGGCCGCGTGAAAATCGCCAAGGTCAATGTGGACGAAAACCCGGACACGGCGGCCTCGATGGGCATTCGCGGCATTCCGGCGCTGTTCATGTTCAAGGATGGGCAAGTCGTGTCCAACAAGGTCGGTGCGGCGCCCAAATCCGCGCTGCAAAGCTGGATTTCCGAATCTGTGTGATCGGATGAACAGGGCGCGTCAGGAGCGCGCCCTGTCGCATGCGTGACTTCGCGGCGCGCGCGGCGCGTTCGGCGACAGTACTTCTGACAAGAAAATGAGGCTGTGATGAGCGATTTCCCGGGTTGGCATGGGACGACGATTCTGGCGGTCCGGCGTGGCGGCGAAGTGGTCGTGGCCGGGGATGGTCAGGTGTCGCTGGGCCAGACCGTAATCAAAGGCACTGCGCGCAAGGTGCGCCGGCTCTCGCCCGGAGGCTACGACGTGGTGGCGGGCTTTGCCGGATCGACAGCGGACGCGTTCACGCTCCTGGAGCGCCTGGAGGCGAAGCTGGAAGCGACGCCCGGCCAGCTTGCCCGCGCCTCGGTCGAATTGGCGAAAGACTGGCGCACGGACAAGTATCTGCAAAAGCTGGAAGCGATGCTGATCGTCACCGACGGGCGTGATTTGTTCGTGATCACTGGCGCGGGCGATGTGCTGGAGCCGGAACATGACGCAGCGGCCATTGGCTCAGGCGGCAATTATGCCTTGGCGGCCGCGCGCGGTTTGATGGCCACGGACTTGTCGGCTGAGGATGTGGCGCGGCAGGCGATGGCGATTGCGGCAGATATCTGCGTCTACACGAATGGCAATCTGACTGTGGAGAAGATCCGACCATGACCGACCTGACCCCGCGCGAGATTGTCAGCGAACTCGACCGTTTCATTATCGGCCAGAAGGACGCCAAGCGCGCGGTCGCGGTGGCTCTGCGCAATCGCTGGCGGCGCAAGCAATTGCCGCCCGAGTTGCAGGAAGAGGTCTATCCCAAGAATATCCTGATGATCGGTCCCACGGGCGTGGGTAAGACCGAGATCAGCCGCCGTCTGGCGAAGCTTGCCCGCGCGCCGTTTCTGAAGGTCGAGGCCACGAAATTCACTGAAGTGGGGTATGTGGGCCGCGATGTAGAGCAGATCATCCGCGATCTGGTCGACAGCGCCATCCTGATGATCCGCGCGCAGATGCGCGAGGACGTCAAGGCGCGCGCTGAAGCAGCTGCCGAGGATCGGGTCATTGCAGCTCTCGCGGGCGAGGGCGCCCGCGAGGGCACACGCGAGATGTTCCGGCGCAAGCTTCGCGCGGGGGAGTTGGATGACACCGTGATCGAGGTTGAGGTGGCCGATACCTCGAACCCGATGGGGGGCATGTTCGACCTGCCCGGTCAGCCCGGCGGGCAGATGATGAATCTGGGTGAATTGTTCGGCAAGGCGCTGGGTGGGCGCACGACGCGCAAGAAAGTGACTGTTGCCGAAAGCCATGAGCTGCTGATCGCCGAAGAAGCTGACAAGCTGCTGGATGACGAGGCGGTGAAGGCCGCAGCCTTGGAGGCGGTCGAGCAGAACGGGATCGTGTTCCTCGATGAGATCGACAAGGTTTGTGCGCGCTCGGAGATGCGGGGCGGTGATGTCAGCCGCGAAGGGGTGCAGCGCGATCTTCTGCCGCTGATCGAGGGCACGACCGTCAGCACCAAGCACGGGCCGGTGAAGACTGACCATATCCTGTTCATTGCCTCGGGGGCGTTTCACATCGCCAAGCCCTCGGATTTGCTGCCGGAATTGCAGGGTCGTCTGCCGATCCGGGTGGAACTGCGCGCACTCACCGAAGGCGATTTCGTGCGCATCCTGACCGAGACCGATAACGCGCTCACGCGGCAATATTCGGCGCTGATGGCCACGGAAGAGGTCACGGTCAGCTTCACCGAGGACGGGATCGCGGCGCTCGCGAAGATCGCGGCGGATGTGAACCAGTCGGTCGAGAATATCGGCGCGCGCAGGCTTTACACAGTGATGGAGCGGGTTTTCGAGGAGCTGTCCTTTCACGCACCGGACCGCTCCGGGCAAGAGGTTCGTGTTGATGCGGACTTCGTGGAGACCAATCTTGGCGACCTGGCGCGCTCGTCGGATCTGAGCCGCTACGTGTTGTGATCGTGCCACTGGACGCGCGCCCATCTTTTCCTATATATCTTGTCAGGAATAGAGCGGACGGAGGCACAGCATGAGCACAGGACAGAACGAAGGCGATCTGCTGATCAAGCCCTCGAGCACGGATCATCCGCTTTACGAGCCGCTGGTCGAAGCGTGCAAGACTGTCTATGACCCTGAAATTCCGGTGAATATCTTCGATCTGGGGCTGATCTACACGATCACCGTTTCGCATGCCGGGGAGGTCAATGTCATCATGACGCTGACCGCGCCCGGTTGCCCGGTGGCGGGGGAAATGCCTGGCTGGGTCGCAGATGCCATGAATGCCGTGCCCGGCGTGCAGTCGGTCGATGTCGAAATGACCTTCGATCCGCAATGGGGCATGGACATGATGTCGGATGAAGCACGGCTGGAACTGGGGTTCATGTGATGGATGCTGCGCTGTCGGAGCGCGACAAGATGCTGGCCGGAGCTCCCTATGATCCAGCCGATGCTGAACTTGTCGCGATTCGCAAACATGCGCAGGGGCTGATGCGCGCCTATAACCAGACGATTGTGGGCGACGCGCTGCGTGCTGCGCTGTTGCCCGAACTTCTGGGCACATGGAACGGCGCGGTCATTCGCGCACCCTTCCACGTCGACTATGGGCAGAATATCCATTTTGAATCTGGCTGTTTCGTGAATTTCAACTGTGTGATCCTCGATGTCTGCGACGTGCGCATCGGGGCGCGCACGCAGATCGGGCCGAATGTCCAGATCCTGACAGCCGATCATCCGCGCGATGCGCAAGCGCGGGCGCGGGGCGAGGAATGGGGCCGCCCCATCACGATTGGCGCGGATGTCTGGATCGGTGGTGGGGCGATCTTGCTGCCAGGCGTGACTGTGGGCAATGGTGCGATCATCGCAGCCGGTGCTGTTGTAACACGAGATGTTGCTGCGGGCGCGACCGTTGCGGGAAATCCAGCCTGCATCTTGACAAGGAGCTAGGAATGTTTGCGATCCCCGGAAAATCGCCCGTGACCCTGACCCCGGCGGCCGTGCGCCAGATCCGGCGGTTGATGGAGCGCGAAGGGGCGTCGGGTCTGCGCGTGGGCGTCAAGAAGGGCGGATGCGCGGGAATGGAATATACGATGGAAACCGCGCAGGACGTGAAAGATCACGAAGAAGTGGTTGAACAGGACGGCGCGCGGGTGATCATCGCGCCCATGGCGCAGATGTTCCTTTTCGGCACCGAAATCGACTATGAGATCGGACTGATCGAGAGTGCTTTCCGGTTTCGTAATCCTAATGTCACTGATGCTTGCGGCTGTGGCGAGTCGATCAAGTTCGATGATGTTGAGACCCTGACCGAGCGCATGAACAAGGCCCGCGCAGGCGGTTGATTGCATCGCGGGCGCGCCGCGCGTATCTCTTGGGAAACTGGAAGGGATGCGACCATGACCAAAGCCTGTAAACTCGCCGCTGGAAACTGGAAGATGAACGGGCTTCGCGCCGACCTTGATGAGGCGCGTGCGTTGGCTTCCGGGCTGGGGCAAACTAGCTGTGGTGTCTTGCTCTGCCCACCTGCGACGCTGATTTCTGCCATGGCAGAGGCGGTCGCAGGCAGTCGGGTCATGGTTGGCGGACAGGATTGCGCGGCGCAGGTATCGGGAGCGCATACTGGCGATATTTCCGCGCAGATGCTGGCCGATAGTGGCGCGCGGCATGTGATTCTGGGTCATTCCGAGCGTCGTGCGGATCATGGCGAAAGCTCTGCGCTGGTTGCGGAAAAGGCGCTTGCGGCGCATCAGGCGGGGCTCGTTGCGATTATCTGCCTGGGCGAAACCGAGTCCGAGCGCGATGGCGGGCAGACACTCGCGGTGGTGCTGGAGCAACTGGCGGGATCATTGCCGCAGGGCGCGACCTCGGCCAATACCGTTGTTGCATATGAGCCGGTTTGGGCCATCGGAACGGGGCGCACACCGACGCTTGCGCAGATTGCCGAGGTGCATGATTCGCTGCGCGCGAATCTGCCAGATGCGGCGATTTCCCTGCTCTATGGCGGATCCGTCAAGCCCGGCAATGCGGCGGACATCTTTGCGATCGCAAATGTGGACGGCGCGCTTGTGGGCGGCGCGTCGCTCAAGGCTTCCGATTTCGGTGCGATTGTCGCAGCCCTCGATGCGGCGTGAAACTGATACGCGGACCGGGGCGGAGGCCCTATGCGCGATAGCGCAGCGTGGGCGTGACGATCGCGGCCACGACGACACCAACTACGAACCCACCCAGATGCGCTTCCCAGGCCAAAAGCCCCGATAAGGCGAACCACAGGACCACGTTCAACAGCAGCAACCCAAGAAGTGAGCGCCAAAGCGGGCGCATGGAGCTGTTGAGATGCTGGCGCATCTGCCATTCCCAGAACTTCCACGCGCCGATCAGACCGAAAACCGCCCCCGAAGCCCCGACCATCGGAGCTTCCGAGTTGGAGAAGAGCGCGAAGCCGAGTCCGCCGCCAATTGCAGACAGAGCGTAGAGTAACAAAAATCCCCGCTCGCCGATGCGCGCAACAACAATCCCGCCCAGTGCGAGCGTCACCACCATATTGCCGATCAGATGCAGAAATCCACCATGCAAGAACGCATAGGTCAGGAACATTGTCACATTCTGAAGCGGATAGACCGGTTCCCAGCCAGATAACAGGCCATTCCAGAAGGCCCCGAGGATCAGAAGTTGCTGTCTGGCCGCGCCGGTGGCCAGTCCACTGGCTTCCAACAGCGTCAGTATAACCTCGGGCAAGCATGTGATCCCCACGAGCAGAATCACCGCCCGCGCGTTTGCGCGCGTTGGAAGGGTGATGTGTTGCGGACCCATTGGATTGGCTTTCACACTTTCGTCTGAGTAATACATATCTATCCCTGCCGCGAAGCGACAGTGCTTCTGAGAAACACGATGAAAGGATCGGATCAGTAGCCGGTGCTATACCACACAGTTCGCAATGTCCTCGCAACCAGTTTCAGATCGGTCAAAAAAGACAAATCGCGCGCGTAATCCATGTCCAGCTCTGCGCGCCGCTGAAAATGGGCCTCGTTTCTTTCTGAAACTTGCCAGAATCCCGAGATGCCGGGGCGCAAGGAGGTGTAGACAGGAAGGGCAGGGCCATACAGATATTGCTGCTCAGGCAGCATCGGGCGCGGGCCGAGGAAGCTCATCTGCCCGAAAAGCACATTGAGGAGTTGCGGCAATTCATCAATGGAGGTTCGGCGCAGATACTGCCCGAATGTGGTCACGCGCGGATCTTGTTTCAGCTTCTGGGTGCGCTCCCATTCCAGCTGAAGATCCGGGTTGTTCGCAAGTATCTGATGCAGAACCGTTTCCGCATCAGGTTGCATCGTGCGGAACTTCCAGAGCCTGAAGGTTCGTCCCCCGCGTCCGACGCGCTGCTGGCTGTAGAATGGACTGTGACCCTGAACCATCAAAATGAGGGTCACCACAGCGATGATCGGCACAACAAGCGGCGCAATCACGGCCAGCATCCCAAGATCAAACATGCGCTTGCCAAAGGTGCGGTACATACCAGGCCGGGCAGCATAGGTCGTAGCGCGCTCAGCAGAGCCAAGATCAAGTGGCGTCTCAGTTCTTGCTTGGTAAAGCGCTCGCGCAAACATCAAAATATCCTCTACTTTACAGTTACAAAATGATCAGAGAGTGGCAACCGAGGCTCCCCGTTGCCGTAGAGACACCGATATCTACTCGCTTCATGGTTTATATACTCTTAACGATAAGTCACAGCACTGGAAATCAACGTGAGCTTCTCAAAATCAACCTGCAGAGCGCTGAGGTTGTGCGTGATCGGCGAACAAATCGGCGTATCAGCGCATTTTGTTTCGCTGTCCCCGCGTTTTCTCGGCTGTATGGGCGGAATTGTGGCGGAGCTTGGACATAAATCGCGAATCGTATGTCCAAATTACGGCGCTGTTTTCACGAATTTGGCGCAATTGCGCTTGAATCCTGCCATGTGAGGGCATTAACGACAACGCTGTGGGGCAATTCATGGCCGCGACCAGAGAAAAGAAGATGACCCAGGGCTACAGTTCCTATCTGGCGCATTTCGGTTTCACACAGCGCCCGTTTTCATTGACACCGGACCCGGAATTCCTGTTCTGGTCTGACGCCGTGCGCGGTGCCTTTACGATGCTGCAATACGGGCTTGCGACCCGCGCGCCCATCACACTGATCAGTGGCGAGATCGGTGCAGGCAAGACCATCCTGTTGCAGCATTTCATTCAGGACATTGAAGCCGATGATTCGCTCTCCATTGCGCTGGTCACCAATACCCGGCCAAAGACGCGCGAAATTCTGCAATGGCTGCTGCCCGAACTGACCAAATCTGACATCAGCGAAGAAGCCAAGTTCTTGCGCGTGCAGGAATTTCTTGTGCAGGAATATAATGAAGGCCGCCGCGTCCTGCTGGTGATCGATGAAGCGCAGAACCTCTCACCCGAGGCGCTGGAAGAGCTGCGCATGCTGACCAATATCAATCTGGGCAAGGAGGAGGTGTTGCAGCTCTTCCTGATCGGCCAGCCGGAATTGCGCGACCATGTGCGCCGCCCCGAACTGGTGCAATTTGCCCAGCGCGTCGCGGCGAATTATCACCTGCCCTATATGGAACGCGATACTGTGCTGAAATACATCGCGCACCGGCTGCGCGTTGCGGGTGGCATGCCGAGCATTTTCAGCAAGCAGGCGGCCGAGGTGATCCATGAGGAAACCGGCGGCATCCCCAGGCTGATCAACCAGCTTTGCGACATGGCGCTGACCTATGCCTATGCGCAGGGCGACAAGATGGTGAAACGTTCAACGGTTCAGGCCGTCATTGACGACGGAATCTTCTTCTCGCCAACCCCGCGCAAGACCTGAGCGCCTACCAGTGGCCTATGCTCTCCATGCTGGCCCAAGGCTCGGCCGGGGGGAGCGCATCTCCCTTTTGCAACAGCTCGATCGAGATATTGTCGGGCGACCGCACAAACGCCATGCGCCCGTCGCGCGGGGGGCGGTTGATCGTCACGCCCGCTGCCTGCAATTCGGCGCATTTGGCGTAGATATCCGCGACCTCGTAGGCGAGATGGCCGAAATGGCGGCTGTCCGAGGGCAGGGCATCATCGCCGTCCCAGTTCCATGTCAGTTCGACCGGGCAATCGGGCTGACCGGGCGGAGCCATGAATACCAGCGAAAAACGGCCAGCCTCGCTGTCATGTCGGCGGGTCTCGACCAGACCCAGCAGCCGGTAAAATGCCATCGAGGCGTCGAGATCCTTGACCCGGACCATAGTGTGCAAATAGCGCATCATTTCCTCCTGTGCTTCCTCGCCAGATAAATCGCACGGCACTGGTCTTCAATGGGGGTTCCAGAATCAATCCCGACTGGCCTATGGTGCTGCCACAACATCCGGTAGGTTGGGCGGGACATGAAACAGTATCTTGATGGATTGCGGCATATCCTCGAAACCGGCACGCCTAGCGATGACCGCACTGGCACTGGCACGCTTTCGGTTTTCGGGCTGCAGATGCGTTATGATCTGGCCGATGGTTTCCCACTGGTCACCACAAAGCGCGTACATCTGAAATCTGTCATTCATGAGCTGCTTTGGTTCCTGTCCGGCGATACAAATGTTCGATATCTGCAAGAAAACGGCGTGAGCATCTGGGACGAATGGGCCGATGCGGTGGGCGATCTGGGGCCGGTTTACGGGCGGCAATGGCGCGATTTTGGTGGCGTGGACCAGATCGCCGAGCTGGTGCGGCAGATCCGCGCGACGCCCGACAGCCGCAGGCTGATCGTCTCGGCCTGGAACCCGCCGGATGTGCCGCAGATGGCGCTGCCGCCCTGCCATACGCTCTGGCAAGTGCGGGTGCTTGGCGGCAAGTTGCATCTGCAGCTCTACCAGCGCTCGGCGGATATGTTTCTGGGCGTGCCGTTCAACATCGCCTCCTATGCGCTGTTGCAGATGATGCTGGCGCGCGTGACCGGGCTGGAGCCCGGGACATTCGTGCACACGATGGGCGACGCGCATATCTATTCCAACCATATGGAGCAGGTGAAAACGCAACTTGCCCGCGACCTGCGCCCGCTGCCCCGGATGGAAATCCTGCGCAGCCCCGAGACGATTTTCGACTTCACCTATGAGGACTTCCGCATCCATGATTATGATCCGCATCCCGCGATCAAGGCCCCGGTGGCGGTCTGAATGCTGAGCCTGATTGTTGCGCGCGCCCGCAATGGCGCGATCGGCCGGGATGGCACGATCCCGTGGCATGCTCCTGAAGACCTTGCGTTTTTTCAGCGCGAGACGCTGGGTGGTGCGATCATCATGGGGCGCAAGACATGGGACAGCCTGCCGCGCCGCCCGTTGCCGCGCAGGCTGAATGTCGTGGTCACGTCGCAGCCGATGCCCGAGGTGGAAAACACTGTTTTCTCGCGTCTCGACAGGGCGCGCGACGCCGCCGATGCGGCAGGGTATCTGCGCCACTACGCGATTGGCGGCGCGGCGATTTATGCGGCTTTCCTGCCGCTGGCGGACCGGCTTTTAATCACGGAGGTCGATCTCGACGTCCCTGATGCGGACACGTTTTTCCCTGACTGGCCCGCAGAAACGTGGCGTCTGAATGCCCGACTGACACTGCGCGACGCGGCCCCCCGCTGTGTGTTGCATGAATATCTGCGCAAGTGACGGGACGCAGCTTGCAGCACGCGGACAGGGTGACTAAGTCAAACTGAACATGGTCAAGGAGACAGATGTCATGCAGATTCAGGTGAATACGGATAACACCATATCGGGGCGCGAAGATGTGGTGCGCTTTGTCGAAGAGGTAATCGGCTCCAAGCTCGCGGCGGTTTCAGGGTCCATCACGCGGATTGAGGTCCATCTGCAGGACCAGAACGCGGATAAAAGCGGCCCTGATGACAAGCGCTGCATGGTTGAAGTCCGACTGGAAAACCGCCAGCCAGTCAGCACAACCAATACTGCCGACAATCTGCAATCGGCTGTCACAGGGGCCGTGGACAAGATGCGCAACTTGCTGGACCGCGAGATCGGCAAGGCCCGCGCGCGGCGCTGACGCGCATTTTCCATCCGACGGTTTGCAAGGCGCGTCCCTCTCGGGGCGCGTTTTTTCTATGGGCGCAGACGCCATGTCATCGGATAACACCTGCCCTGAAAGCCGATAGCAGTCCCGCGATATTGCGCGGCATCCGCGCTGACCCGCAGATTGGGCCCGGCGGGACAACAGCCCCGCATCCTTGCTCATCGCGTTCCAGAGGAGGTTTTCCATGCGTTTTCCCATCCCCCAGACCCTGCGCCGCACGGCTCTTGTTCTGAGTGTCGCCCTTGCCGCATTGCCCGTCCATGCGGGGTCAAACCATGTCACGGTCGAGCAGTGGGGCCGCGACCATTCCATCGCCACATCGCATCGCGGCACGCATCAGCGCGTTGCCATCACCCAGCGCGGGCGCGCCAATCTGTCCTTCAATACGCAGGACGGCGCGCGCAACCGCGTCACGGTCGGACAATCGGGCTGTCACAATGTCGCCGATACCGCGCAGGGCGGCCAGCGCAATATTGTGGGCGTCGCGCAGATGGGCTGCCGCAATGACGCGACGGTCACGCAATCGGGGCGGCGCAATGCCATCGGTGTGATCCAGACCGGGCAGGGCAACACGGCCAACGCCAGTCAGCACGGGAATGGCAATGTCGTCCTGATCATTCAGGATTGATCGCAAGCCTGTTTTGACTTTCACAAAGGAGACATTTCATGTCGACCACCCCCTATGTCATTTCGGCGCTTGTCATCGTCGGTGCGGCATGCACAGCAGGGCTTACAACGCCGGAAAAGGAGCGAACGGATCCTAATGCGCTGGTCTGCGAGTTGCACATTTCCAACACGACGCGGGGGGTGACCCTGCGGGCCGAGGCGCGTTCACAGCGCGCGGTCGAAGGCCATTACGAACTGGCCATCGATCAGCGCAGCGGGGCCGGGCGGGCCACGATCCGGCAGGGTGGCCCCTTCGCCCTGCAAGCCGGAGAGCGCGCGACTCTCAGCCAGTCCGATCTGGCAGGCCGCGCGCGTGATCTCGACGCAGAGCTGACCTTGCGCGCCGGGGGGCAGGTCAAAACCTGCCGCGCGGCGGCGCTCTGATCCATCTTTTGCAACAAGGAAACACTGCCATGTTTCATCGTCTTCCCCTTATCGTGCTGGCGCTGCTATTGCCCGCGAGCGCGGCGCAGGCCGCAGGTCTGTCGCTGTCGCTCAATGCCCGCAACGCCGATGAAGCGCGTGCGCTCAACGCAGCGATCACGCTCTATGCGCTGCATCGCGATATCCGCGCCAACGCCGATCTGCGTCAGGTCGGGCGCAACCACAGTGCCCGCGTCCAACAGTCAGGGCGCGGCAATCTGGGCCTGATCCGCCAGCGCGGGCAGGGCCATAGCGCTGATCTGGCCCAGACCGGCGGCGGCAACGGTCAAGTGATCTTGCAATTTGGCAAGGGCGCGCGCGCCGATATTCGACAGCATGGTGGGCAGTCGGGTATCCTTGTGCAGGTTGCGCCCTGATTTGCAGGCTTTCCCCTGCATCTCAAACCCGATAAGTCCGGCGTGAAATCTCGGTAACCAGACAGGCCATCGCGTGGCAGAGACAGCACAGAGCAAACGTCAGGCACAGGCGCGCAACGACCGGGTTGTGGCGCGCTGGATCTGGCAGGCTTTCATCCGTCACCGGCTCGGCTTCCTCGGGCTTGCGGTGGCACTGATGGTTCTGGAAGCGCTGATGCTGGGCGCGTTCAGCTATCTGGTCCAGCCGATGTTCGACGATATTTTCGTCGCCGGTGATCGCGGGCGCGTCTTTCTGGTCGCGATCGCGATGGCCGCAGTGTTTTTCGGGCGCGGGTTGGCACGACTGGGCCACAAGGCGCTGATTGTCTGGCTTGCCTTTTCGGCGACGGCCGCGTTGCAAAGCATGTTGCTTGCGCATCTTACCCGCCTTGATCAGGCGTTTTTCAAGCGCAATGCGCCGGGCGTGCTGATCGAGCGGGTGCGTGGCGACTCGGCGGCGCTGAATGCCGTGTTCAAATCGCTGATCACCGGTCTGGGGCGTGATGGCTCGGCCGTGATCGTGCTGTTTGCAGTGGCGCTCTGGACGGATTGGCAATGGACCTTGGTCGCGCTGATCGGCATCCCGCTTCTGGGATTGCCGCTTCTGGCGCTGCAAAAGCTGATCCGGCGGCGCAGTCGCGATGCGCGGATCGCAGCGGCGTCAAGCTCGAACCGGCTGGACGAGGCGTTCCACGGCATCGCCACGCTGCAACTGACCGGCACCGAGGCGCGCGAGGTCGGCCGGTTCGGTCAGATCATCCAGCGCTATGTGCGCAAGGCCACCCGCGCGGCCATCGGGCAGGCGGCGATCCCTACGGTCATGGATTTCGCCGCCGCTATCGGTTTCGCGCTGGTGCTGATCTATGGCGGCCTGCAGATCATCGAGGGCACGCGCACAGTGGGGCAGTTCATGTCCTTCTTCACCGCGCTGGGCCTGCTGTTTGACCCGATGCGCCGGATTGTGTCGCTGACGGCAGAATGGCAGAGTGTCCTGGCTTCGCTGGAGCGTACGCATGCGCTGCTGCAGATCGAGCCGGAAGTGACCAACCCCGCGCCCCCGCATGCGCCTGTCCCTGCGCGGGATGCGGCCAGTGTGGAGCTGCGCGCGGTCGATTTCAGCTATGGCGCAGAGCCCGTGCTGCGCGATCTGTCTTTTTTCGCGCCTGCGGGCAAGACCACGGCCATCGTGGGGCCATCGGGCGCGGGCAAGACCACGGTCTTCGGTCTGCTGACGCGGCTTGCGGATGTGAGCGCAGGTGCGGTGCTGATCGGCGGGCAGGACGTGCGGAAGATGGATCTGGCGGCGCTGCGTGGGCTGTTCGCGGTGGTGAGTCAGGACACGGCGCTGTTTGACGAATCGATCCGCGACAACATTGTGATGGGTGCGGAAGATGTGACGCCCGAGGCGCTGCAGCGCGCCTTGGCCGCTGCACATGTGGATGATTTCCTGCCGCAACTCAGTGACGGGCTGCAGACCTTGGCGGGGCCGCGTGGCTCGTCGCTGTCGGGCGGGCAACGTCAGCGTGTGGCGATTGCCCGCGCGCTCTTGCGCGATGCGCCCATTCTTCTCCTCGATGAAGCCACCAGCGCGCTCGACGCCAAATCCGAGGCTGTGGTGCAGGACGCGCTGGAGCAGTTGGCCGAAGGGCGCACGACGCTGGTGATCGCACACAGGCTGTCGACTGTGCGCCGTGCGGATCAGATCATCGTCATGGATCACGGCACGGTCGTCGAGCAGGGCACGCATGAGACGCTTCTGGCGCAGGGGGGAACCTATGCGCGGCTTTATGCGCTGCAATTCAAGGCCGAGGCCGCTCAGGCGAATTCGCCCTGAATGTACCAGCCATCGCGCTGCGGGGTGTGGAACAGCCACAGCCGCGCGCCCCGGTCGGTCTGTACCTGCCAATAATCACGCAACCCCGTGCGCCAGGCGGGATCATCCAGCCACCATTCCGGGCTGATCCGTTCGGGACCAGAGGCTGCGACCACCGCCCACCACCGTCCCCGCCATTTGAACCGGTGCGGCACAGCGCGGCCTGTGCCCGCGATGGGTTCGGGCGGAAACATCACCAGTGGACGCGCTGGGCCGCCCTGCGGCCAGTGGGGCGCCGGGTCGCAATAGGCGGCGGCTGCGATCTGAAAGGCTTTTTCGGGGATGTGGCTGTCGGCAGGCTGAAACCGCGTGACATTCTCGAACCCCACGCGGTTGCACAGCCGCGTCAGCAGATCGGCCAGCTCGCCTTCGGCCTTTGCGCCGCTGGTGGTGATCTGCTGGACCGGCAGGGCCTCGGTCTGCAGCGCAACCAGCCGCATCCGCTCGATGCCGAAGCCCGCATCCATCCCGTCCAGCGCCCGCGCATAGAGCTGCGCCATCGGCGCGGGATCGCGCATCGCCCGCGCAAGGCCCAGCTCCTGCCGCAGGATCGTCCCATCCGTGCGCGTCAGCTCCAGCGCCAGCCGCCGCGCCCCCATCTCGGCGGCGCGCAGATGATCGCAAAGCCGCGCGAGCAGCCGCTCCAGCCCGGCCATGATGTCGCTGGTCAGCCCGATGGGTTCGGGCAGCGACAGGCGCACAGCGAAATTGGGCGGCTCGGGGGCAGGGCTGACAGGCTCGGGCAGCGCGCCCAGCGCCTGATCGAGCCGCAGCACAGGCTCTGTGCCGAAGCGGCGCACCAGCCCGGCGCGCGGCAAGGCGCTCAGATCGCCGATGCAGCGCAGCCCCAGTCGCGTCAGCCCCTCCACTGTTGCAGGCTCCAGCCGTAGGGCTGCGAGAGGCAAGGGCAGGAGCGCGCGTTCTGTGGCCCCGGCGGGCACCACGCCCCCGGGCCCGAAATGCGCCACCGCCCAGGCTGCGCCGCGGGTGTCGGCAATGGCTGCGCGTGTTTCAAACCCCATCCGCGCCAGCCGCGCGGTCAGATCTTCCAGAAGCGTGGCCTCGTCGCCCATCAGATGCGCCGCTCCGGTGATGTCGAGCACCAAACCGTCCGCGCCCTCCACGCCTGCCCAGGGACAATAGCGCAAGGCCCAGCGGCGCAAGCTCCCTAACGCCTGCGCATCACCGCGCGGATCGGCGGGGCGTGTCAGCAGATCGGGGCAGAGCGCGCGCGCATCGGCAAGCCCCATATCCGGGGCCAGCCCGCGCGCCTGCGCCTCCGTGTTCAGGCAGGCCAGACGGTCGGCCCCGCGTGCTTTGACAACCAGCGCAAACGGCCCCGGTGCCGGGCGGCGGCGCAGGGACAGATCAGCGCTGAAACGGGGCAGCCAGAGCGACAGGATGCGGCGGGACATGGAGCTTCGCAAATGTTCATGTAATGTTCCAATCTAGGGATCGCATCGCTGTGAGTCGAGTCCCTCCCCTTCCAGATTGCAAATTCCCCGCCCCTCGCGCATAAGCCGGGACAAGACAGCGACGGGGTGGCCCTGATGAACTATCTGGAATTTGAAAAACCTCTGGCCGAGATCGAGGGCAAGGCGGCGGAACTGCGCGCGATGGGCGCGGCCAATCCCGGGATGGATATCGAAAAAGAGGCCGCGGCGCTGGATGCGAAAGCCCAGAAACTGCTGGTCGATCTTTATCGCAGCCTGACGCCTTGGCGCAAATGCCAGATCGCGCGCCACCCTGACCGGCCCCATTGCCGCCGCTATATCGAGACGCTTTTCGACGAATTCACGCCGCTTGCCGGGGATCGCGGCTTTGCCGAGGATGAGGCAGTGATCGGGGGGCTGGGGCGGCTCGACGGGCGGCCCGTGATGGTGATCGGACAGGAAAAGGGCCATGACACCCAAAGCCGTCTGCGGCGCAATTTTGGCATGGCCCGGCCCGAAGGCTACCGCAAGGCGATCCGGCTGATGGACATGGCCGACCGATTCCGCCTGCCGGTGATCACGCTCGTGGACACGCCCGGCGCCTATCCCGGCAAGGGAGCGGAGGAACGCGGGCAAGCGGAAGCGATTGCGCGCTGCACGCAGAAATGCCTCAGCCTAGGGGTGCCGCTGGTTTCGGTCATCATAGGCGAGGGCGGCTCGGGCGGGGCCGTGGCCTTCGCCTCGGCCAATCGTATCGCGATGCTGGAGCATTCGGTCTATTCGGTGATCTCGCCCGAGGGGTGCGCGTCGATCCTGTGGAAGGACGCCGAGAAGATGCGCGATGCGGCCGAAGCCCTGCGCCTGACGGCCCAAGACCTCAAGAAGCTCGATGTCATCGACCGGATCATCCCCGAACCGCTGGGCGGCGCGCAGCGTGATCCGGCGGCGATGGTGAAATCCGTGGGCGTGGCCTTGCGCACGATGCTCAAGGAACTCGACGGCCAGAGCGCCGACGCGCTGCGCCAGGCGCGGCGGCAGAAATTCCTTGCCATGGGCTCCAAGGGGCTCGCGGCCTGAGGCGCTGACGGGGTTTCGGGATGCAGATCACCTATCAACAGGAGCGGGTTTCGGCGCAGGACTTCGCCGATATCCTGCGCGCCTCGGGCCTTGCGGCGCGCAGGCCCGCTGATGATCTGGCGCGCCTGCAGCAGATGCTCGAAGGCGCGGCGCTGGTCGTCACGGCGCGGGATGGTGCGACCGGACAGCTGGTTGGGCTCGCGCGGTCGCTGACGGATTTTAGCTATGCTTGCTATCTGTCCGATCTCGCTGTGGACCGGGCGTTTCAGGGGCAGGGGATCGGCACGCGCCTGATCGCGCTGACCCGTGAGGCGGCGGGCGAGGGGAGCATGTGTCTTCTCATCGCCGCCCCCGGCGCCGAGGATTTCTACCGCAAGATTGGCATGCCCGAAATTGAACGTGCCTTTTTATTCCCACGCCTGCGTTAAGTTTCCATACCAGAGCAGAGCGTGCGCGCGGCTGAATGCTTGCGGCGCAGCGGGGCGAAACAAGACGCAGACACATTCAGCGCCTGTGAAGCTGGATATTCGCAGGGTGCGCGATGGTGTCTTGTGAACACCAGATGTCCTGCGCTTTCCGCCACGACCGGAGTCTCGCCTGCGCGGCAGCTGAGACCGTGGACGTCCAGGCCTTCCGCCGGAAAACTGACAGAAAAGAGGATGTACGGCATCGATCCGCGCGGCGCAGATGGCGCCCTATGCCGCAGTGCAATCACATCGGGCGCAGCGCGATCTGCAACCTGCAGGGCCTGACCGCCTGCGCATCGGACCTGAGTGCCGAGTGCGCTTAGAACGAGATGCAGCTTTCTGGCCTTGACACCGTCATGCCAGACGTCAGGTCGGAAACTTGATGGAGAGATTCAGTTGGATTTTTGCGAGGCATGCCCGTCGATCGGCGCTCCGATCGCAGCAAGGCTGGCCGCGCAGACCATCGCGACAGGCCGGTTGGCCGGGATGATTCGTGCCGGGTATCCGGGATCCGCTTCCCGAGAGTTGCGCCGGAGCGCAGCGGCGAAGCCTTTCGAACCGGGCGCGTGACTGGGGGAATTGCGCTGCTTGAGCCGCTCAGCAATCACATGATCGGGGACGGTGAGGTGCAGGACATGGCGGAATCTGTGGACATAGGGGGCTACCGTGGCCCCAAAGCCGCCGATGACGAAAACCACATCGCGCGTAATGTCCACGGCATTGAACTGTTGGTCCGCGCGCGCAGCAGGCCAGCCCCAAGTGATCTGCGCATCGGGGAATTTTCTGGCCAGATCGTATCGCAGGTCGCTGAACTGGTCCGCGGCGCAGAAGCTTGCGATGACGCGATCCGCATCGATGATCTGGTGCCCCAGCGCTTGCAGGAAATGCCCCAACGTCGTCTTTCCGGTCCCGTTATTTCCTGACACAAGGTAGAGGCCCGGCGGCACTGCAGGCAGCCCGCGACGGCCTTTGCGCAGCATACAGAGGCCGATGCGCGGCATGTGCTGACCCAGCGCTGCGGCGTGGCGCGTTATGAAATGCGTTGCGGCCTCGTCCTGCCCGCTCAGCCGCAGACAGGCAAGCGCACGCAGGATCGGATATCGCCCCGGCGATGGCTGCGTTGCAATCACCCTCTCCCAGGCCCTGAAACCAAGGCTGAAATTGCCTGTGGCCGTGGCGCTTTCGGCCATGCACTGATGGAGTGCCAGATTCTGCGGCCAACGCGACAGCGCGTCTTGCAAGTGCAGCTGCGCATCGTCTTCGGCACGACACCGCCGCAACATCTGCGCGAGTTGCAGCGCCGTTTCCGCAGCAGGAGCACGTGCATAGAGCGCTTCAAGATAAACAACAGCTCCGCGCCAATCCTGCTTGGCGCTCCGGCTGCGCAATTGTGCATCAAGCCTTGGCACGTCAAGCGTTCCAGCCTGCCGACGGTGCCAGATCATATCGCGTTCCGCCAGAGGTTTATCATCGTCAAAAATCGCGCCGCCTCCGCCGTCCGATCCGCCGTGTCTTTCGTGTCTCGCGTCAAGGATACGGTCGTAACCTTGACAAATCGCTAAGCAAAAAACTGCATGTCTCAATTCATCCTTAACCCTCTTGGCCGAAACAAAAGGAGATCAGCAGCCGCATGTGAGCAAGGACAGGAGCATGAGTGAGTTTCAGCATCCCGAAGCAGGATATGCCTTCATCGTGACTTACGGGCGCTCTGGCTCAACCTTGCTGCAGCATCTTGTCAATGCGATCCCTGGTTGTCTGATACGCGGCGAAAACAACAATGCCCTGTTGGGGCTGTTCAGAAGCTGGCGTGCTCTGACCCAGAGCTCTGACATTGCGCGGATGAAGCGCGAGGGGCTTGTTTCGGACCCGACGCATCCCTGGTTTGGCGCTGAAGCGATCGATCCTGACGCTTATCGCGCAGCGCTCTGCGCAACGTTCAGCCAGACGATCCTGCGCCCTCAGCCTGACACGCGCATCGCGGGCTTCAAGGAAATCCGCACTCTGCCGGACCCGCAGATGTTCCATGCTTTTCTTGACTTCCTGCAGACGGGATTCCCGGGCGCGCGCCTGATTTTCAACACACGCGATGCCGCTGATGTCTGCAGATCGTCATGGTGGCGGCACCATGATCCGCAGGAGGTGCACAAGATGGTCGCCAGTGCGGATGCCGTGTTCAAAGCGCATACGCTTGCCCGGCCTGACAGCGCGATCCTGCTGCGATACGAAGACTACACCTCCGATCCCCAAGCGCTCGAGCCGCTGTTCGAACTGTTGGGCGCGCGCCCTGGCAGGGCAGAGTTGCACGCCGTAATGGATAGGCAGCTGACGCATGCAACATGAACAAGGGCTGGGGATGTCGGCCCGCGCGACCGAGCTCGCAGCTCAGGCCGGAGAAATGCAGATCCGCGCGCCGGAAACGCTGGTCCTGAGCTGCGATTTGCGCGCGCATGGCTTCATCAACATTGATTTTCGCGATTCGGATCAGAGTGCGATCCCCTTGCATCTGTCGCTGCGCCGCGACGCGGGGCAGATTGTTGCCAATCGATGGTCGCCAAAAGGCTGGCGTCGCGAAGTCATCATTTCCGCGCCTTTGCGGCCCCAGCTGCATGTGATTCAGCTGTGTTTTCAACAAGCCGCCGGTCTGGGGATGCGCGTCACGCTGCGACTCGACGGGGTGAAGCTTGCGATGTTCGATGGCTGGCCGCGCCCCGACCGCACCAGCCGGGTGAAGCTCCGGCGCGGATTTCCGGGGCTTTCGCAGATCGGCTGGATGACCTGGCCTGCCGGTCTGCGCAGCGTGCACAGGCTGGCCTCTGTGCCCAGCGCCACCATGGTGCTGACGCCGCGTCTTGAGTTGATGGTGCAAACCACATGTGCCGCCCCCGTCCTTGAACTGGACGACGACAGCGAGCGCTGGCCCCTCCTGCCGCTGGATCGCACCCCCGATGCGGGAATGCCCGCGCCTATGGCGGTCTTGCTGCCGGGTCGGGTATGGTCGAACAGGTCGGCAGCAGCGATCACATTGCGCGCCCTTGATGCTGCGGGTGCGGAACTGGCCCGCCGCGAACTGCATCGCAGCGATATCCTCGCCATGCTGCAAAGCCCTGCTGCGGACTGGATTGCACGTCACGATGTGGTCGCGCGGCTGCAGATGCTGGAACATGTTCACTTCGCAGGGTTTTGGTCGGAGCTTTCATCAAATCTGCGCTCCTGCCTGGATCAGGAAGCAAGGCGCCACCACAAAGCCGTTTTCGCGCCACCACCGGGCATGGTGACACAGCCATCCGCGGTGAGCGCGCCGAATCGGCCAGCGCTGGCCTGTGATGCCTTTCACCACGCTGTCGCGCAGCATGACCCACGGTCTGCGACAGTGCTTTTTGAGGCAATGGTTGCGAAATTTGGCCTGGCCGGGCCAGAGGTCAGGCAATTTGCCTTTCTGTTGTCAGAGTGGTTTTGCCTGAACGCCGACCCTCGCGATCTGGCCAAGCTTTGCGAAGATGCAGCCGCGGCTCCGCATCCAGACAACGCCCAGATCTGGTCCCAGACGGCGGCGCTGCCATTGCTTTGGGCAGTTGGCGACTGGACGGCGTGCCTTGCAATCCTGCACCAGCTGCCACGCATGAGCGGGGACTGGATGGTGACCCCTGCACTGGGATGGTGCGCGCGCGCGATCGCCTCTGACATGCCTGATCTGGCCGGACAAAGGCCGAGATTGTCGGAGCGGATCGACCTTTGTCTTGCGCTTCTCGAGGCCGTCGCGAGCAAGTCGGATGCGCATTTCTCGCAATGCTCGTGCACCTTCCTGATCGAAGGTGTCCTTGACCTGCTGGAGGCATCGAGCCATTTTCCCGACCGGGCACAATGGCGCAGTGAGGATCTGGCGTTGCTTGCATATGCGCTCTGTCCTGATTTCTGGTCTGCATATGATGGCCGCGACCCATTGCGCAGGCCAGCACAGTTCAGGACATGGAGGACTGCGTTCGCGCGGTTGCAGACCGCCTGTCTCTGCGGTGACTGGCAGGCCCTTGCGCAAGCGGCGCGTCCGTTTCTGGCGCGTCCCATCGCAGGGGGGGCAACACTGCGCCGGTTCGCATTGGCAGAGCGTAATTTGCCATGCGATGCGTCCGGTCTGCCAGATATGGAGGCGTTGACAGGGCAGGCCGAACAGGATCAGATCAACGAAGCGGCCCTTCGCTGGCTGGCATTCCCGCGCAGCGATGCCCGACGTGCTGCATTGGCACTCGAATGCCGTTCGCCGGTGCATCGCGCCGCTTGTGAGGGGCTGCGCGTGGCTGCCCCGGAGATCGCACGTCCCTCTGCGGCGCGCGCCCAGAAGTCCCTCTCGCGCGCGCATGCACGGCTCCATCGCTGGCTCGGGACCGGCGCGCCTGTCGATACCGCGCAGGTTGATGACGTGATCTCTCGCGCGCAGGCCCTTTCAGGCGTGAAAGGGGGTGCGGTCGGTGTGCCGGTGCTGCTCGCCCTGACTGAAGCACTGGTGCGCGCGGATCTGCGCGGCCTGGCACAACGGGTCTTGCAGGGATGTGCGCGCCCGCTTAGGGACAGGGCCTTGTGTGCTCAGCCTGCCGTTGCCTTGGCGCTTGCGCGGTTTTCGGCCCTTTGCCCGGATCTGGTCTTGCGTGCCGAGCTGCAGTCGCTTTGTGCTGCATATCCTGTATTGGCCCCGCCTCGCACGCAAGACCCACAAGCCATTGCCCTGCGCGCGGCAAGCGACCCGCTTGCCGATACTGCAGTCGTCCTGATTTCCTGTCACGCCTATTTGCGCACACGGGTTCCTGCGATCATGGAGGCCTGGGGCGACAGGCTCGCGCAAATGGGGATCCCGGTGATCATCGTGGTGGGCCGGGCACCGGATCAACAGGCAGGTTGCGCCACTTGCTTTGATGGGCGGGTGTTGCAACTTGATGTGGCTGATGACTATGAAAGCCTGCCTCAGAAGATGCTCGCGCTCATCGAATGGATGCTGACGCGTACCGGTTTCGGCCGCATGTTCAAGATTGATGACGATTGCTTCCTGGACCCCGAAGCCTTTTTCGGGGATCTGGCTTTCCTCAATACCCCCTATTTCGGCCGCCCCTTGCAGCGCGCGATCGGAGATATGGATCGTGGTTGGCACATGGCGCAAGCGCGCAGTGCGCGGGGGCGTGCGGAGCTGGATAAATCCCCGGAGCCTGCCCGATACGCAGATGGGGCGACTGGCTACATCCTGACGCGGCAGGCCATGGCCGCAGTGTGCGACGCGCGCGCCACCCCCCAGGGCCGCGCGTTGGAGCAGATGTCCTTCATGGAAGACAAACTGATCGGAGATTTGCTGGCGCTGACCGGCCAGAGCGTGGCTGGGCCGAACTACGACCTGGCAGTGTTTCGCAAATCGGTGCCCGAATTGCCGCCGGTTTCGCAATATCACGCAGGTTTCATGCCATTCGCAGGATCGGGGATCAAGCTTGTCCATCTCGACAAGGGCAGTGCGCCGGGAATTGCCCGCGCCGCGCAGAGCTCGCCCTGGCCGCGTCCGATGAAGGTCTGGCCAGTCTCGCGTCCCGCGAGGTTGGGTTGGGCCAGTCAGGGGCTCGATCTGATCAGCGCACCTGAGCGACTGGCGCAATGTGAGGCGGCGGCGGTGACCGTCGTCGCAGTGATGCGCAATGAGCATGTCATGCTGGAGCATTTCCTGTCCCATTACCGCCGTCTCGGGGTGGGGGGATTTCTGATCGTGGATAATGGCTCAGAGGATGGGACACTGCAGCATCTGGCTGCGCAAAGCGATGTGGCAGTCTTCTCGACAGATACGCCCTATAGCCAGTCGGCTTATGGCGTTTTGTGGCAGGAAGCGCTGCTCGCGCAATTCCGGCTGGGCAAGTGGTCGCTGGTTGCTGATGCTGATGAACTGGCGTTCTGGTCTTTGCCCGATGCGCACGGGCGAGTGCATGGCGACCTGCCGGAATTGCTGCGCGGCTCCGAGTTCGCCGAGGCAGAGGCCGTGCGGCTGCGGATGTTTGATCTCTATCCGGCGCGCCCGCTTGCGGAAACGAGATTTGAAGCGCCACCCTTTCTGGAAGCAAATCATGTTGATCGCGAGCCATTCCGCAACGACTGGCAGGGTCGGGGGCCGTGGTCAAATTGCGCGACGATCACCAGTGCTCTGCGCCACAGGCTGATGGCAGAGGCAGGCCAGCCTGCGCGCGCGCATCTCTTTGTGGCGCAGAAATACGCCTTGCTACGCTATCACCCTTTCATGCGCCTTTCTGCTGGGTTGCATTATATTTCCGGGGCGCGGGTGGCGCAGCGGGAACTTGGGTTCGCGCATTTCAAGTATCACGCCGGGTTTCATGCGAAGGCACAGGCCGAGGTCGCACGTGGCGAGCATTTCAACAAGGCAGAGGAATATCGCAAATACCTCGCTTTGCAGGAGACCGGCGGGGTGCGTCTTTTCTGCCCTGATATCTCGGTCAGATTGTCGGAATGCCCAGATCTGCGCGCGATCTGCATGCCGCAGGTTGTATCAGCCTCCGGCTCTGAGGCCGGCGCTCATGCGCTTGCAGCAGGCGCTTGAACGAGCGTTGGAGGACAAGGTGCAGGGCGTCGTCCGTCAAATTGCTGCGGTCGCGTGTCCCGGCCTTGCTGTCAGCTCAGCGTGAGCTCAAAGCTCGGCGGGATGTCGTTCTTTCCGTCAAGGACGAGATCCGCCATGATTTCAGACAAAGCCGGGGCCATGGCGAAGCCGATCTTGAAGCCACCATTGAAGATGAACTGTTCCGCGCGTCCTGGCCACGCGCCCATAAGCGGGGCGCGCGACATTGCACGAGGGCGCACCCCGGCCCAGCGCGTCAATTCCGGGGCACCACGCAAGGCGGGGCAGAGGGTGCGGGCTTTTTCCAGAAGGACGTCGCATTGCTTGTCCGTTTGTATGGGATCGTCGAAATCGCGTTCGCTGGTTGAGCCGATGGCGATGGTTCCGTCAGCATGGGGCACGATATGCACGCCCTCGGAAAAAATCTGGGGCGCATCCGGGCAAGGAAGGCTCAACAGCACAGATTGACCTTTCACGCCAGTGCCGACCCCGCGCCCAAGATCGGCCGAGAGCGCTTCGAGCCCCTCGTAGCCTGTTGCCCAGACCACGCGCCCGCGCTCCGGTGGCGCGTCGCCGGTCTCGATCTGCGCTCCAAGCTGGTCAAGCGCCGCCACCAAAGCAGCGCATGCGCGGCGGGGGTGCAGTCGTGCGCTCAGGGTGTCATGGATGACCCAGCCCGATGGTGCCTGAAGCGGCAGTCCCGGCGCACTGTCCGCGCGCAGCACCTGCCAAGCGGCGAAGCCTTGCCACAGATCACGCGCCTGCGCCGCACGCTCATGCGCCAGGTCAAGCTTGCCCTCGTCCACGGGCTGCACCCGGCCCAGCCGCGCATAGCCCGGATCGACGCCGCCGCAGGCAGCGACATCGGCCCAGAATGCCACGGCGCCGCGCAGCGCGTCGAATTGCATCGCTTTCTTGGGGTTCCAGTTTTCCGGCACATGGGGGGCCAGCGCACCGACCAACCCGCCGCTTGATCCTGCGCCCGGCGCGCGCTTCTCGATCACGCGGACCAACGCCCCGCGCCGTGCCGCGACAAAGGCCAGCGCCAGCCCGAAGACGCCTGCGCCCATGATCGTCAGATCGGCCATTGTCATTTCCTCCACGTCCCGGCAAGACTTGCTGAACATGTGACATATAGCGGGCGAAGATGCACGACCAGCATGCGCGACTGGACTGGAAGGACGGCGAAATCCCCGTCTCGACGCAATTTGACGATCCGTATTTCTCGCTCCAGAGCGGGCTGGAGGAGACGCGCCATGTTTTCCTGCGTGGCAATGGCCTGCCCGAGCGCGCGCGCACCGGCTTCCACATCGCGGAGCTGGGATTCGGCACAGGGCTGAACTTGCTGGCGACGGCGGCGCTGCTGGACAATGGCCCGATCTTCTACACCAGTTTCGAGGCCTATCCGATGTTGCCCGATGACATGGCCCGCGCGCTTGCGGCATTTCCCGAATTGCCGGGCGCAGAGCTGATCGCTCGGTGGCGCACGGGCGCGCGGCGCTTCCGCCTTGGCGCGCTGGAGGTCGAGGTGATCGTGGGCGATGCGCGAGAGACCCTGCCGCGTTGGACGGGGCGCGCAGATGCCTGGTATCTCGACGGGTTTGCGCCTGCGAAGAACCCCGAACTCTGGTCGGACGCGCTGATGGCAGAGGTGGGCGCACATACGGCCCCCGGTGGCACATTTGCAACCTACACGGCTGCCGGCCATGTGCGCCGGGCGCTGGCATCCGCCGGGTTCAGCGTCACCCGCGTCCCCGGTTTTGGCCGCAAGCGCCATATGAGCACCGGGCGTCTGCAATGAGCCCGCAGAACAATACGCTCGGCATCTGGCTGATGGTCGCCACGGCCTTCATCTTCGCGCTGCAGGACGGGCTGTCGCGGCATCTGGCGGGCGAATACAATGTCTTCATGATCATCATGATCCGTTACTGGTTCTTTGCCAGTTTCGTGATTGTGGTCGCCGCGCGCAAGGCCGGGGGCATCCGGCGGGCGGCGGCGACGAAACAGCCCCTCGTGCAGGCGTTTCGCGGGGTGCTTCTGGCACTGGAAGTCTGTGTGATGGTCACGGCCTTCGTGGTGCTGGGACTGGTCGAAAGCCATGCGGTCTTTGCCGTCTATCCGCTGCTGATCGCGGCGCTGTCAGGCCCGGTCCTGGGCGAAACGGTTGGCTGGCGGCGCTGGGCGGCCATCGGCATCGGTTTTGTCGGCGTGCTGATCATCCTGCAGCCCGGATACGGCGTTTTCCAGCCTGCGGCGTTGATCCCCTTGCTCGCGGCCTTCATGTTCGCGCTATACGGTCTTCTGACGCGCTATGTTGCGCGGCAGGACAGTGCAGCGGTCAGTTTCTTCTGGACCGGGACCACAGGCGCGGTCGCCATGACCCTGATCGGCATCTGGTTCTGGGAGCCGATGGCGGAAGGCGACTGGCTCTGGATGGGGCTGTTGTGCATGACATCGGCGTTCAGTCATTTCCTGCTGATCCGCGCCTATGAAGTGGCCGAGGCGAGCGCGGTCCAGCCCTTCGCCTATCTGCAACTGCCCTTTGCCACAGCATTGGGCGTGCTGGTCTTTGCCGAGACACTGCGCGCCAATGTGGTCATCGGCGCGGGCGTCGTGGTGGCAGCGGGGCTGTTTACGTTGTGGCGCGCGCGGGTGAAAGCCGTTTGAGCGGATTGCACCTGACAGGCGCGCATCTTACACTCGCGATACGGGAGATTTGGGAGAAGTCATGCACAAACTCTGGGTTCTGGTGGCTGTGCAAGCCACTGTGGCGGCAGCGTCACTGGTGGTGGAAATCGTCGCGGGGCGGATGCTCGCACCCTATGTGGGCATGTCGCTTTATACATGGACCTCGGTGATCGCAGTGGTTCTCGCTGGGTTCTCGGTCGGGCATTGGGTCGGCGGACGGCTGGCCGAATGGCCTGCGGATCGCGCGCTGCGGGCCAATGGCTGGGCGATGATCGCGGCGGCCGTAACCACTGCGGGCGCGGTTTTCCTGTTGCGCGGGGTCGCAGGCCCTGTGATCACGGTGCTGGAAGATCCGGTGGCGGCGATTGTCGCGCTGACGATGCTGGTCTTCTTCCTGCCCTCGTTTTTCGCCGGTATCCCCGCGCCGATCCTCTCGCAGATCGCCGTTCAGCGTAATCCGGCGCAATCGGGGCGGGCTTTGGGGGCAATGTTCGCCGCTGGCGCCTGGGGGGCGATCATCGGCACCCTGGCGGCGGGGTTTGTGTTCATCTCCTGGCTGGGCTCGGTCGGCACGCTGACATTCGTGACGGTGGTTTATGTCGCAGTGGCCGTCTACAGCTTTCTTGCCGCCAATGGCGCGCGGGGCTGGCTGATGCAGGGCGCGGTTGCGGCACTGGTGCCGCTGGCGCTGGCAGGCGCGGCGCTTTGGCGGCCCGATCCCTGCACACGCGAGAGCGATTATTTCTGCATCCGCGTTGTCGATATTTCGCCAAGTGAGGCAGAGCCCGTGCGGCTGATGGTGCTCGATCATCTGGTGCATGGCATCTCGGACGGTCTGGATGCGAGCGCGATGCTGACACCGCATGGCATGATGCAGGACGGTTTGTCGCGCATGCGCATGGCGGGGCGCGACAGCTGGGACGGCTTTATCATAGGCGGTGGCACCTATACTGTGCCGCGGGCATGGGTCGAGATGGGCGAGCCGGTGCGTGTTACCGTGGCCGAGGTCGATCCGATGGTGACAGAAGTCGCGGCGGAAAGCTTCTGGTTCGATCCCGACAGCGTGCGCGTCGTGCATGCCGATGCCCGCATCGTACTGACGCGCGAGGACACGACCTATGATGTGATCCTGGGCGATGCCTTCACCGATATTGCAGCGCCACCGCATCTGATCACGCGTGAGTTCTTCGAGCTGGCCGCGTCCCGGCTGAACCCCGACGGGGCGTTTCTTATGACGATCATCGACCATCTGGACAGGCTGGACGTGCTGGCTTCGCTGACCGTGACCGCGCGCAAGGTTTTTCCGGAGGTCGAGATCTGGGCTGATCCCAGCCATGACGTAACACAGGCCCGGCGGGTGTTTCTGATGGTTGCGGGCGAGACACGTTCGCCGGTCAGCGAGATCCGCCATGACGGGCCAGAGCCGCGTCGGGCCGTGCGGGTCGCTGAAGCGTCCTTGCAGCAGATCGTCGAGACGCGCCGCGCAATTGTGCTGACCGATGATTTCGCGCCGATCGACCGGTTGCTGGGCACAGGCGGGTAAATTCTCGTCAACTGTGAAATGCTTTTTTGTCAGGTGAAAAAAAAGCAGGGCCTTGGCCCTGCTTTTCTCTGCGCGTCTGATGTCACCCGCAAGTCAGCCAAAGATATCGGCCACGATCCCGTTATACCAGCCGATGCTTTCCTCATAGGTCTGGCGGCGCAGGTCGGCGTCCTCGCCGGTCTGGCTGATGAAGCTCGTCACCGATTCGATCTGCTCGGCGCCGGGTTCATAGGTCGCGCCGACCTTCACCCCGTCATCAGTGGCAATCAGCGACCAGCATGTGTTGGAATAGCGCGCCGGGAAGATGCGGCTTCCGGTCAATTCGCCCCGGATCACATTCGCCACGACTTTCGCCTGGCTATTGGCCGAGAAACCCGATTTCGGCATCGCGCCCTGATGGCTGGCATCGCCAAGAACGAAGATATTCTCGTCCATGGTCGAGCGCATGTCGCCCGGTTTTACAGGCGCCCAGCCCGCGTCATTGGTCAGCCCGGCGAGTTCCGCGATCTTACCGGCCTTCTGGGCCGGGATAACGTTCACGACATCGGCCTTCTCGACCATCCCGTCAATGACCACTTCCATCTCTTCCGGGCGAACCTCGACATTCTCACCGCCGAAATCAGGGCCGATCCGCGTTACCATCCCAGGGTAATGCCGCTCCCAGCCTTCCTCAAACAGGGCTTGTTTGGAATAGGTTTCTTTCGGATCGACCACGAGTATCTTTGCGCTTGGGTTCGACTGCGCGAGCATATGCGCCACCATGGAGACGCGCTCACCCGGGCCGGGGGGGCAGCGATAAGGATTGGGGGGCGCGACCATGACGAACAGCCCGCCCTCGCGCATCGTCTCGATCTGATGCTTGAGCAGCTGAACCTGTGTGCCGGACTTATAGGCATGCGGCATCAGGCTTTGCTGGCTGACATCCCAACCCGGCACGGAACCTTCGACGAAATCGATCCCCGGCGCGACCACCAGCCGATCATAGGGCACCCGTTCGCCCGAGGCCAGCGCCACAGTCTGCGCGTCGCGGTCCACGCCCACGGCCCAGTCATGCACCACATTGACGCCCGTCCGCGCGATATTGCCATAGTCATGGCCGAGTGCGTCATACTCCCAGAAACCGCCCAGATAGAGGTTCGAGAAATAGCAGGTATAATAGCGCCGCGAGGGCTCGATCAGGGTCACATCGACCGCTCCATCGCTGTCCTTGGCGATGTAGCGCGCCGCTGTGCCCCCGCCGGAGCCGCCGCCGATCACCACCACGCGCGGGCGCGTCTGGCCCATCAGCGCGGGGGCGGAAAGGGCCGCCGTGGCCAGAGTGGCGGTGCCCAGAAAGCTGCGTCTGTTCAGTTTCATGTACTCTCTCCCATTGGTACACTGCTCCAGTTTCGCGCCCCTCCTCCCAGAGGTCCAGAGCCTGTTCACATGACGGATGTCACGGGAAAAAAACGCAGGTTCCGCAGGGCGCGTCTTGCGCGGAACAGGGTCAGCGTCTGGTTGGGTCTGACTGGATATGCACCGCCCCGGTGTCAGCGTCGGGGCGACGAGTTTCTTATTCGCGGCCGAGCGCAAGGAAATAGGCGGCAAGTGCGGCGATTTCTTCATCATCGAGGCGTTGCGCGACGGATTGCATCACTTCATGCGGGCGCAATTTCTGTTTGTAGGCATGCATGGCCACCACGAAATCTTCCTCGGGCCAGCCGACGATCCCCGGAATTCCCGCATGGTCACCAGACCGCTGGTGACAGGTGGTGCATTCACTGCTCAGGTATTCGCCATATTCGATATCGCCTTCAATCGCGAGGATCTCGGCGGACAAGTTGACCTCACGCCCGCGCGCGGTCGGCGCGGCTTCGGGAATGTTCTGGGGCTGGTCGGAATAGGCGCGCATATAGGCGATAAGATCCGCGCGGCGCGCGGGGTCACTTAACCCGCGATAGGACATCCGCGTCCCCGAGACGAGGGCGCGAGGATTTTCGATATAGGCATCCAATCGACGCAGATCCCATCGTAGCCCGTCGCGGCCCTGCCGCAAGAGCGCTTCGGAATAGCGGAAATCGTCATGGCTGCCCGCGCCACGATCAAAGATGCGGTTGAGATGCGGCCCGATGCGATGCTGCGCGTCCTCACCGATCTGGTGGCAACTCGCGCATTCGCGGCGATAGACCTCGGCACCCGCCACGGCGTCGCCAATGGGGATGGCCTGTGCGGCCAGCTCCATCGGGACCACAAGGGCCCCGATGAACAGAAAGCGTTGAAGAAAAGCTCTCACTCAGCGTGACCTTCACTCACTATGTGATGCCAGATAGGCGATCAGGGCGGCACGTTCATCAGCACTACGCACGCCACGGAACGACATACGATTGCGTGGAATGAACTGTGCCGGATTTTCAAGGAAGGCGTCAAGGCTTGCTTCATCCCAGACCAGCCCGTTTTCCGCAGCCTCGGTAAAGGCGGGCGAATAGCGGAACCCGTCGGCGAGTGCCGCCGAATGGTCCAGCACCCCGTTCAGCGCAGGCCCAGTGCCATTGCGTGCGCCTTCGCCGATCTGGTGGCAGGTGCGGCACTGACGCCAGGCTGCTTCGCCTTCGGCAACGAGTGCCGGGTCGAGCGAGGCGAGTTGAACGTCCTCTGCTTGTGCTTCAGCTTCAGGGGCGGCGGCGGCTTCCTCGACATCTGCCACCGGGTCAACGGTCGCGGTTGCACTGCCGTCGGAATAGGTGAAGCGGATCACCGGGAATTCGGGCGTCACGTCGATATCGGTTGCCCGTGCCGAGATGCTGACTGGCGCGCCGCAATCGCTCATGCAGGGCTCTTGCGTGAATTCGGGAAATTCGGCCTTGGCGCGATCATCGATGTAAAAGCCACCTTCGTTTGGCAGGCGCACTTCGGTAAAGTTCTCATGGCTGAGTTCGAAATCGTCATCCACAAGCCCGGCCGAATAAAGGATATAGGCTGTGATCGCATAGACCTCGTCGGTTTCGAGCGTCTGGGCCGCACCGAACGGCATCGAGCGGTTGATGTAATCCCAGACTGTCGAGAGATAGGGCCAGTAGGATTCGACCGTCTTGACCGGGCGTTCATCCTGCAGCGAACCGCGCCCGCCGACAATCGCGGGCCATGCGCCCGCTCCTTCAGCGAAATCGCCGTGGCAGACAGCGCATTGGTCGATCCAGTGATCTTCCCCGTCCAGCACATTGCCGCGCCCTTCGGGCAGACCGCGCCCGTCCGGCATGACGGCGACATCCCATGCAGCGATTTCTTCGGGCAGGGCCAGCCGACCGATGCCTAGCGGCTCTGCAAGGGCCGGACCTGCGATGAGTGTCACGAGTGCCGTGGAGGCCAGGAGTTTACGACACTTCGACATTTTCTGCGTCCCCGTTTTCATTGACATACCAGGTCTGGATGGCGTTGTTGTGATAGATCGAGTTCAGCCCGCGAATGGCGCGCAACTGTTCCTTGGTGGGCTGAACATAGCCGGTCTCGTCCATGGCGCGCGATTGCACGAACATCGGCTGGCCGTCCCAGACATGGTCAAGATAGAAACGCGTCACCGCCTTGTCGCCGGGTTCGGTGCCCAGACGCGCGGTCTGCCAGTTCACGCCACCGTCGAGCGAAACATCGACCCGCGCGATCTTGCCCAGACCCGACCATGCGAGCCCGGTAATGACCATCGGCCCCGGACCATGCCCTATGGGCATTTGTGGCGAGGGCGAGGTGACGACGGATTTCGCATGCATGGCCCAGGTCCATTTGCGCGCGCGCCCGTCGGGCATCAGGTCGGTATATTTCGAGGTCTCTTCGCGGCTCTGGACCGGGCCATCCATCACGCCGATGCGGCGCAGCCATTTGACCCAGAGATTGCCTTCCCATCCCGGCACGACCAGCCGGACAGGATAGCCATGTTCCATGCGCAGCGCCTCGCCATTGGCGAAGAAGGCGATCATGCAGTCATCGAGCGCCTTTTCCATCGGGATGGAGCGCCCATTTGAGCTGGCGTCATGGCCTTCGACATAGATCCACGACCCTTCGGGCTTCACACCGGCTTCATTCAGCAGCGTGCGCAGCGTGACGCCGGTATATTCCATGTTGTGAATCATGCCATGGGTGAATTGCGCGCCATTGAGCTGTGCGCCGCCCCATTCCATGCCGCTGTTGGCGGCACATTCGCAGAAATGCACGCGGGTTTCGCGTGGCAGGCGCATGAGATCGCCAAAGGTGAAGACCAGCGGGCGCTCGACGAGGCCGTTGATCATCAGGCGGTATTCGTCCTTGCTGAGCTCAATCGCGCCGGAATGGTGACGCTCGAACGCGCAGCCCTGCGGGGTGATCGTGCCATCCAGCGCATGGATCGGCGTGAAGTTGATCGAACTGATCGGATCAGCGGTCAGCCATTCGACATTCCGGCGCACGACATGATCCTCGAAATGGATCGGCATGCCGTAGGGGGTCGCATCCACGCCTTCGCCCAGAAACGAGGCATAGGGCTGCACTTCGGTGATCAGCGGATCAGGGGTGGCGGCTTTCGCCCCGGCCCCGACCACCGCGCCACCAGCCGCGAGGCTGGCCGTGCGCAGGAAGTCACGGCGGGAGGGGCCGCGGCTTGGGGCCTTGGGGGCGTCACTTGGCGTATCAGTCATGACGTCGGTTCCTCTGGTTGGTTTTATGTTACAGACCAGCCACCTGAACCGAGGTGTTCGGTTCAAGTGCCACACGGCCAATCTTGCGGATATGGTTCTCGACAACGTCCCAGATTTGCGGACCCTCTGTCTCCGGGTTGACGGACGCCCAGCCTGCAACGACATAGTTGCGCGCAGGGTCAATCGCTTCGCCGGTACTCAGCAGCGTCATGTTCGAGATGCGCTCATTCACAGGGGCCGAGACATCGACATGATAGCCAAGCCCGCCGATGCGCACCATGTCGCCGCCTTGCTGGAAATACGGGTCGGGGTTGAAGATATTGTCGGCCACATCCTCGAGCACGACCTTCAGGAAGTCGCCGGTCATCTCGGTACGGTAGCACTGGCCATAGGTCATCGAGGTGACGTTGTGGATGTCTTCGCGGGTGATCGCATCGCCCGGCAGCAGGCTCGCGCCCCAACGCACGCCCGGCGACATGGCGATTTCGGCGTCGCGCTCCGAGATCATCGCCTCACAGATCAGATCGTCCCAAGTGCCGTTGAAATTGCCGCGCCGGAACAGCAGGCTGTCGGTATGGCCTATGACTTCTTCGAGCTGGTCCTTGAAGGGCGCGCGTTCTTCTTCGATCAATGCGGCCATTTCAGCATCAGGTGCGATCACATCGGCAAAGATCGGGATCAGCTTGTGGCGGAAGCCCATCATGCGCCCGTCGCGCACATCAAGATCGAGGCGGGTGACGAATTTGCCATGGCTGCCAGACGCGATCAGAAGCGTCTCGCCGACGATCACCGGCTCTGGCAGCGCGTCATGGGTGTGACCGGTCAGCACGATATCAATGCCTTCGACCCGGCTGGCCATCTGGCGGTCCACGTCAAAGCCATTATGCGACAGAACCACGACCAGATCGGCACCCTGATCGCGCACTTCATTAACCATTTCCTGCATGCGGCTTTCGCGGATGCCGAAGCTGAATTCAGGGAATTTCCAGCCCGGATTGGCGATGGGCATGTAGGGGAAGGCCTGGCCGATCACCGCAATCTTCACGCCACCGCGCTCAAACCATGTGTAGGGCTCGAATTCCTCTGAAGGCTCGTTCCATTCATTATCGAAGATGTTCTGGCCGAGGAAGGGAAAGGGCAGGCCTGCCACAACTTCGCGCACACGGTCCTGCCCGAAGGTCCATTCCCAATGCGAGGTCATGGCATCGACACCAAGCTTGTTCATGACATTGATCACATCCTGCCCTTCGGTCAGGTAGCTGGTCATGGAGCCGTGCCAGGTGTCGCCACCGTCCAGCAGGATCGCATCAGGCCGGTCCGCGCGGATGGCATTCACGACAGTCGCCACGCGGTCCATGCCCCCCATGCGCCCATAGGTGCGTCCCAGCGCTTCAAAATCGACATAGGTCAGCGCATAGGCATCGGCCGAGCCTGGGGTGAGATTGAACAACTCGATGAAATCCTTGCCCACGACATGCGGGGGCTTGCCGCTGACATCGCCGACGCCAACATTCCATTCGGGTTCACGGAACCAGATGGGCTTGAGCTGCGCATGAATGTCGGTGATGTGGATCAGCGAGACATTCCCGAACGTGTCGAAACGCAGCAGGTCATCCTGCGTCAGGGCCTGTTGGGCAGAGAGTTTGGACCAGTTGCCAAAACCCGAAATGCCGTAAAGCGCCGAAGCCGCGATGGAGGCCTGCAGAAACTCGCGCCGGGATATCATATGTCTCGCTCCTTGGGATATGTTGGCCTTGGGCGCGGGGAGGAGGTCGCCATATGCCAATCTTCATAATCTTGAATATTGTTCGGCAGAAAAAAGCGTCAGCCGAACATGGGATGCGCGCGACGGACACGCGCATCCCGATGTATCGTTACTGACGCACCGAAACACCTTCGACCGGCAGGCCAAGACCGCGCGAGCTGACATAGAGCTCCAATTCGCGGAACTCCTGCGCGCCTTCGGGGAAGGATTCGCCGCGCGTGTCACGGATGCAGCCGCGGAAGCGCTGATGCAGGGACACGATGCTGGCGTTTTTCAGACGGTAGGTCGGGAAACCGTTCGACATGCCCTGCGACAGGTGGTCTGCACGGATCATGCGGCCCCAATTGTCTTCGTGGCAATTCGCGCAGGACAGTTCCAACTGGCCGAAACGCGTGTAGTACATTTCGCGTCCGCGCTCCCAGAACTCTGCCGCTTCGCCGTCGATCTGGACTGCCACTGGCATCCCGCGCGATTGCAGCGAGATCAGCGCTGTCATGTCTTTCATGCCATCGCTGTTCCAGCCCCAGGCATCTGCGCCCATCCGCTCGGTGCGGCAATTGTTGACGTAGTTCTGCAGCGACCACAACTCGCCGTTTTCATTAACCTTTGGCATGACTGCACGCACGCCCGCCAACGACTCAGGGTCACCGTGGCAGTCGGCGCAGGACTGGCCCGCGCTGCCATCCGCCGTGTACCAGCGGTCCTCGCCACGCTCAGCGAAAAGCATGCCAGGGTTGTCGAAATCGTCCATTTGCAGCGTACGGGTTTCATCCGTGCGGAACAGCCAGCCTGAGTAGATCTCAGGCAAGACGCCACCAAGGTGTTCTGGCGGCGCAGCGCGGGTTGCAAGATGCAACTCGCCCTCAATGATCAGTTCAGCATCGGGATGCGGGTCCGCATGGGCGGTGCCGGTCAGCACAGCCCCGCACAGCGCAGCTGTCGCCCAAAGCTTGGTCGTGATCTTCATGCGTGTCTCCTCCCAGACTGGCTATGATCGTATCGTCAGCCGACTTCGAAACTCTGGGTTTCGGTGTAGACCTCGCCATTGTCGTCATACCAGGTGAAGACGAAATCACCGGATCCTTCGACTTTGACGTCAAATTCTACGTAAGGATTGGCCGAAATTGCCGGCTGCAGGTCCATGTCGATCACGGTCTTGCCAGCATATTCGCAGGTGAAGCGGTTGATGATCTGGCGCGGAATCACTTCGCCCGAACCGTCACGGCGCAGGCCGGTTTCCATGTTGTGGCTGATGAGGGTTTTCACTTCCACCACATCGCCAGCTTTGGCGGAACGGGGAAGGCGGATACGAGGTCTGACGTCAGACATGCTGTTTCTCCTGAATGCGTGTTGAAGGGCGTCGGGGCAGGGGGCTAATCAGCCGCCGCAACCGCCGATTGTGACTTTCACTTCCAGAGCGGCTTGCTGGAAGCTGCCATCGGGCATTTTCGCTACGGCCACGACGTCCTGCGTGCCACCGAGGCGGATGCGGGTTGCCGCGCGCTGCGAGCCAGCACCTTCGCTGAAGTTGAAGGTCGCGACGCCGGGCGTGGGGTTGCCAGCGGCCAGAAGAAGAATTGCGACCGCACCGGGCGCGTCAACTTCGACGGGCACAGTGTTACCGTTCTCCGCGATTTCCGGGGCCGTAATGGTCACGCCACCTTCGCTCACGGATGCGCCGCCGGTGAAAGCTGCAATCGCCTCGTCAACGGCAGAGGCGCTTGCCATGCCGGGCACCAGTGTAACGGCTGCAGCGCCAAGGCCGAGCGCCATGGTATCGCGTCTTGTAAGCATTGAATTATCCTCTCATAGCTGGGGTTCGGATCAGATCACTGTGGCGCCGTCACCAGTCGGTGAGCGTCACAAGATAGGCCACGATGTCTTCGATCTGCTGGGCAGACAGAAGCGTGGAAAAGGTTTCGGGATTGTAGGCGCGGGCCGTGTAGGCGTCGCCCGGGCGGATGTAGTCGGCTGGATTGTCATTGTAGAAAACCGGCATCATGCTGTCGGGAAACACGCGCTTGGCATTGGCGACGATACCGCGCAACTCCGCCTCGCTCCAGCGTGCGCCGGTGCCGTCCAGCGAAGGACCGACATTACCGTGAAAGTCATGTTCGGGCATGGCCGAGTTTTCGTGACAGGACAGGCAATTGCCCGCAGACCGGCTGGCGAAGGCTGCGGCCCCTGCGACTGGATCGCCGGGTGCACCACTCAAAGAGGCGGGAATGGCAATCTCGTCTTCCCAGACCACATCGGCGGGCGAGATGTCAGCATAAGCGGTGCCTGCCCAGAGCAGTGCAGAAAATGTGCAAGCTGCGGTGAGTGATGGTCTTGTCATGAATGCCCTCCCAGTCGGCTGTGCGGTGACGCGCTCTCCCAAGCTCACCGTGCCGCGACAATAGACCACAGTATACCGATGCTGCAAATGAAAATTCGATTTTTTGCATATTG
>REBU01000025.1 GCA_007692585.1 Paracoccaceae bacterium
TCAGTTCCTGAGCTTCGAGCAGCGTGAGGTTCACGATTTGCTCTGCAAGTGCTTTGAGATCAGCCATTTTTTCGTTCCATTCTATCAGGGTTTGAGTGTCCGACGCGGGCGCTGTCACGCCACGCGGGCCAAAGGTTGCTTATGCCGCTTCCCGCTCTTCGAGCGTTGTGAGGATTGAGGCAATATTCGAAGCAGGCGCGCCAATCGCACCGGCGATGTTCGAAGCCGGAGCGCCGATACAGCCGACGATCGAAGCGATAAGCTCCTCACGCGACGGCATTGCAGCCACAGCCTTGACACCAGCCGGGTCAAGTGCAGTCTCGCCCATCGCACCACCAATGATCACCAGTTTCTGGTTTTCCTTGGCATATGCGTCGACCACCTTTGCCGCAGCAACGGGGTCTTCGGAATAGGCAAGCACAGTCATACCCGTCAGGAGGCCCGAAATGCTTTCGCAGGGCTTTCCTTCCAGGGCGATCTTGGCGAGCTTGTTCTTGGCGACGCGTACAGCCCCACCCGCATCGCGCATGCGCGCGCGCAGGACCTGCATCTCAGCAACCGTGATGCCCGTGTATTGTGCAACCACAACCACGCCAGAGCTTTCGAAGATCTGGCCGAGTTCGTCGACCACTTTCTCTTTTTGGGCTCTATCCACAGGGTCTCTCCAAATTTCAGAAGGGTTTCCCCTCCAGCTCGTTGCGCCAGGCAGATTGCCTGACATGAGGTCCGAACGGGCCTTCCCAATATCGCCCGAGGAAATTTCCCCGACCTAATTGTTCCACTCCCGTCTCAGGCAGGAATTATGATGGCAACCACCACCCACCGTCTCGGACGAATCGTTCTGGCGACAGGGCCACCCCCGCAACCGGAACGAGGCGATGCCCTAGCCCATGACGCTGTCAATGCCAAGGGCAAAATCGTCAGCGCCAGCCAAACCAGCTTCACAACCCAGAGATGTTAGACCCACCCGACAGAAACGCCGCTATTCTGTGCCCTGAAGCCGCGCGCGGTAGTGATCAGCCTCGGCACGCGCGGCGCGCAGCCCATCCATCGCAGCCGCCAGCTCGGCCTCGGTTTGCGACAGGCGCGCTGTCAGATCGCGCTCGCGTGTCTCGACATATTCGATGGCCTGATCGCGGATCAGCTCGGCCTCGTGCAACGCCTGCGCCATTCGGTCAAGCTCACTGAGATCCTGCTGGCGCACGCGCGTGAAGCGATGGACCAGCCAATTCGTGAACCAACCCAACCCGAAGGCCACGAACAGGATGATGGCCGTCACGATCACAAAACTAACGCGGTTCATAATGTCCTCTCTGGCGCGCGGGTCGTGCGGCCCTTTGGGTGGCTCATCGCTCCGGTCGCTCGCGCGGGCGCGTTGTATCGCCTGCGCCTTCGCTGACGGTGATGACAAGATCAGCCTCATCGCGGGGCGCGGCCTGCGCCTCTGGCTCTGCCACAATGCCTGTCTCTCGCTCGGCCCGCGCAGCTTCGGCGGACGCCCCGATCAGCTTGAACTCGATCCGGCGATTGGCCTCGCGCCCTGCGGCTGTGCCATTGTCGGCAATGGGGAATTCCGGGCCATAGCCGCGCGTTTCATATTCCGAGACCGGCACTCCGCGCGCAACCAGCGCGGCTTTGACCGCATCGGCGCGCTGTTGGCTCAGCCGCATGTTCGTCTCCAGCCGCCCCTGGCTGTCCGTATGGCCCCCGATCTCGACTTCCATCCGCCCGCAAATGCGCAGGATTTCCGCGATCTCGTCGACCACCCCCATCGCCCCGGCCACAATCGTCGCGGAGCCGGGATCGAAGGTGATCTGCTGCACGGCCAGCGTTTCTTCGATCCAGCGCTCACAGCGCCCTGGTGTGGGCTGCATTGCAATCGGATCGAACCGCTCATCATAAGTGACATTAAGGTTGAACACAGCCCCCTGCCCCAGCTTGTCGGCCAGAACACGCGCGATTTCATCTGTCGCATTGGCATTGCCGGACACGCCCGTGACATCCATCCGTTCAGGCCGCACGCGAATCAGACCATGTTCGAGTTGGCCGAGAATATCGACAGCCAGCAGCGCGCGAACCGGCCAGCCTTCGGGCAGATCCGGATCAACGCGCGCCGTCATCATCACCGAAGGCAGGCCGAACTCGGCGCGCGCCAGTGATTGCACGGCATCGCGCAACCGCTCGTCCGTCAGGCGTCCGCGCAGGATCACCGACCCCTCGACCGACCGTGAGGCCACGAATTCCAGCACATCCTCGCCGCGCGCCAGATCTTCCTCGCTGGGCGGCAGGCGCGTGGCAGTCAGCGAAAACACATCCGGCAGGGCAGTTTCCAGCGCACCCACAGTCTGGTCGAATTCCGCCAGTGGCACCGAATTGGGCACAACCAGCGAAATATCGGCATCGGCCAGCGTGACAGTGCCCGCCCCCACACGCGCCAAGGCCCGGATCGCTTCGACCGCGCCGGCCTGCCAGCGCGGCGATGGACTGCCCAGCCCGATCGTGCAGCTGAGCACGCCCGTCGCACCGGCCGCACGCGCAGCGCTGATGATGGCCGCGCGCGCATCGGTGCTGTCGGCTGAACAGGCGTCGAAACGCGCGCCGGCCTCGTCCATCACAAACCGCAAGGTGAAAGGCGTGATCACCGGGCGTGGGGCAGAAATATTGACCGTGCTTACCAGCCCGCGCGGGCGCGCACGGGTGAGTTTCTCGCGCATTTCGTCGCGCTGGCGCTCGCTCTCGGCAAGCCCGGTCACCTCCACCCGATCCGCGGCGATGGAAATCTTGCTCGATGGCACCATGACCAGTGCCTCCAGCCCGTAGCTGACCGCCTGCTCCCAGCCCTCAGGCACCGGATGACTGGCGCGCTCGATCATGTTGACGACCGAGATTTCCCGGTCGATGCCCTCGATCCGCGTGACAATCGTATCGACTTCATAATCCGCGGGGACCAGCCCGATCATCGACACATCAAGACCGTTGCGCAGAATTTCGAGCAGGAAACGCGGCGCGGCGATCTCCATCGATGCGGCCACCGTGATGGCGTCGATGACGCGCTCAGGCGCGACCACGCTGCTGACAGCACTGATTGCACGGAACCGGGCGGCTTCGCTTTGGGCCTCACCGCTCAAGGTGACGAGAAGCCCGTCCGTCGCAACATCTGCCCAGTCGAGCGACTGCTCGGCCAAAACCTCCCGCGCGTCACGCTCGACGGCGAATTCAATCGCGCGCACTGCCAGGCTGGCCGCCGCGACGGCAAGGCAGGCCGCCAGCACGAACGCGGCGAACATCATCAGCGAGGCGCGCCTTGTGCCGGAGACACCCGCGATCCGGGCTTGCAATCCGGCAGTGAAACTCTTGGGGTTTTCAGTCATGCCAGTCCCCTAGCGCCAAGCTGCGGCGGGTGCAATCATACGAAAATTGCGATGGCAAGAAACAGCGCAGCCAGCAACCCGGCATCGCGATTGGAGCGGAACAGACGCAAGCACTTTTCCGTGTCATCGATGTCGAGCTTGCTGAGCTGCCAGTTCATATGCAGCCCCAACGCCCAGGCTCCGGCCAATCCTAGTGACATTTTCAGCGGATCAGCCAGCGGGGCCAGCGCATAAATGATCGCCAGCGACATCAGCACGACCGCAGCCACCAGAAAGCCGCGCAGCCATGTCTCGGTCTGATCGCCAAAGAGCCGGGCAGTGGATTTCACCCCGATCAGCGCGTCATCCTCGCGGTCCTGATGCGCATAGATAGTATCATAAAACAGCGTCCAGCAGATGCCCGCAAGGTAAAGGAACACGGGCGGCAGGCCCAGCGCCCCGGTCTGCGCGGTCCACAAAAGCACCGCACCCCAGTTGAAGGCCAGCCCCAGAAAGATCTGCGGCCACCAGGTGAACCGCTTCGCAAAAGGGTAGATCGCGACCAACCCCAGCGACAAAAGGCCCAGCCCGATGGACAGCCAGTTAAACGTAAAGAGGATTAACGCCGCGATGGCCATCTGCGCGCCCATCCAGACCAGCGCCTGACGCACAGTGACCTGCCCCGAGGGAATGGGACGCGAGCGGGTGCGCGCCACCTTGTCGTCAATATCGCGGTCCGTCACATCGTTCCATGTACAGCCCGCGCCGCGCATCAGAAACGCACCGACCGCGCTCGCCACGAACAGCCACAGCGTCCACCAGCCGGCCAAGTCTGGTTCAGCCGCAGCGCCCAGAAACAACCCCCACCAGCAAGGCAGCAGCAAAAGCCATGTGCCCACAGGCCGGTCCGCGCGCGACAGACGCAGATAGGGCCGCGTCTTTGCGGGCGCGTGGCTGTCGACCCAATTGGCCGGGATCGCATCTGCAACCATCCCCGATTGCAGCGGAGCCTCTGGCCTTTGGTCGGTCTCGGTCATACTCTGGGCCTCATGGACATGGATGGCACGCGCGCGAAAATTCGTCTCTTTGTAGATCAGCCCTTGGGGGCGGGGCAACCCGTTGCCCTGTCGCAGCCACAGGCACATTATCTGGGCAATGTGTTGCGCAAGGGGCCGGGAACGGATGTCGCATTGTTCAACAATCGCGATGGCGAATGGCGCGCGGAGCTGAGCGAGCTGGGCAAGCGCGGCGGCGTGGCGCTGTGTCGCGCGCAATCGGCCCCGCAACGCATGCCGCCGGATCTGTGGCTGATCTTCGCCCCAATCAAAAAGGCGCGTACCGATTTCATTGTCGAAAAAGCCGCCGAACTGGGCGCGGCGCGCATCCTGCCCGTGCAGACGGCCTTCACCAATTCCGAGCGCATCCGTCAGGACCGTCTGCAAGCCCACGCCATTGAAGCCGCCGAACAATGCGGCGGCACCTATGTGCCCGAGGTCGCGGCACTGCAGCCGCTGGGCCGCTTGCTCGATCACTGGCCCAGCGGACGCGCGCTGATCTTTGCCGACGAATCACTGGCCGATACCGCGCGGGCCACTGCCCTGCCCCCCGCCCCGGCGGCGCTGCTGATCGGCCCGGAAGGTGGGTTTTCGGACGCCGAGCGCGCGAAACTGCGCGCGATGGCCGATATTCATCCCATCGCACTTGGCCCGCGCGTGTTGCGTGCCGACACAGCAGCCGTCGCGGCCCTGACGCTGTGGCAAAGCGCGCAAGGGGATTGGCGCTGATGCGGTGCGCACGGGCCAACGACGCGCCCGCGATTGCCGCCTTTCTCGCGCCGCGCATCGCGACTTCGATGTTCCTGCTCTCCAATCTCGAAGCGCATGGCCTTGACGGCTCGGCGCATCCGCATGCGACGCGCTATCTGCTCGATACCGATGCACAGGGCGCGCTTGTCGGTGTGCTTGGCTGCACGCAAGGGGGCTACCTGATGTGCCAGCATCCCGGCCTCACCCGGCAAAAGGTCGAAACCTTCCTCACCGCACTCGGCGCGCAGAGGCTGCTTGGGGTCACAGGCGAGGCCGCACAAGTGGCGCAGATCATCGCGGCGCTGAACGCGCGCGGTGCAGACTGGCTTAAAGACAGCGCGCAGCCGCTTTTCACGCGCAGTCTGGACGATCTCACGCCGCCGGTCGTTGCGCTGCGCCGCCCCGATGCGCATGATCGCGCGATGCTGGTCCGCTGGTTCGCGCAGTATCTGCGCGAGACCGGGCAGCCCGCGACGGGGGATGATTGCGACCGCGCGGCGATGCACGCGCTCACACAAGGGCAGGCGCGGCTGCTGGAGGGGCCGGACGGCACGGCGATCGGCATGACCATTTTCAACGCGCGCGCAGGCGATGCGGTGCAGGTCGGCGGGGTCTTCGTGCAGCCAGCGCATCGCGGGCAGGGCCACAGCGGGCGCATGGTCGCAGCCCATCTGTGGCAGGCCCGCGCGCAAGGGGTCAGACGCGCGCTCCTGTTCGCGACCTCGGTTGCCGCCGCGCGCGCCTATCAGCGCATCGGCTTTCGCCAGATCGGCAGTTACCGGATCGCGATGTTGGCAAACCCTCTGCCCCTCGGAGCCGCAGCGTGAAGCTGATCCGCGACGCACTGGCCGCGCGGCGGGCCCGCGACGCATTGAGCCGTGATCTGACGGCGGCCTTCGGATCGAACGCCCCGCACAGCCTGACGCTGATCAAGGACGGCCCGCAAGCGCTTGTGGCCGGTGCGACATGGCAGGGCGAATCTGTCATCCTCAAGCAATTCCACACGCCAGATCCCGTGGGCTTCATGGCCGAGATGGCGGCCGAGCATGACCGCCTGCGCGCGCTCTTTCCCCATGGCGCGCTGCGGGCCGGGCTGATGCGCGCCCATTCCGCGCCCCATGCCATCGCGGTGCTGGACAAAGCGCCCGGCGAACGGCTCGATGCGGTGCTCGATCACGCTGATGCTGACCGCCGCGCAGCGCTCATCGCGCAGGCGGGCGCATGGCTGGGCCGTGCGTTGGGGGATGGGCGCGACACTGGCACCTTCTTTCCACGGTTCTGGGTCGACCGGCTGGAGGCCGAAATCACCGCCGCCCCCCTGCCCGCCCCTGAGCGCGACCTGATCCTGCGCGCTCATCGGGGCCTGCGCCGTCTGGGTCGCGCATTGCGCCATGGGCCCATCCCGCGCGGACCGATCCATGCCGATTTCGCGCCGCACAATATTTTCCACGACACCGAGACCGGGACGCTCTGGGTGTTCGACATCCAGAAGACAACGCATATGCCGCTGGGGCTGGACATCGCGCGACTGCTGGTCGGCTTGAGCGTGCAGATGCAGCGCCAGCACCCCGAGTGCACGCTGCACGCGGGCGTGCTGGCCTCGGACCGCCGCGCGATGCTTGCGGCGAAGGGGCTGGAACATCCGGCCGAAGCGCTGCCCTTTGTTGATTTCTTCCTCGGCCATCGCCTGATCAAGGCGCTGCTCGACAAACACGCCCACCCGGACGCGCCCATTTTCCGCCGCGCTGTGGAAAACTGGCTAAAGGAGACCCCATGCCCCTGATCCGCCCCGAACTCATGGCCACGGTCTCGCGCTGGTCAGAGGTGCTCACGGGCCTCGGCATCGCAGCCTTCGGCCTCTGGGCATTGCAGGCACGCGGCAGTTTTTTTCAGGGTCTGGCCGCGCTGGTCATGCTGGCCGGGATGGCGCTCGCAGTGATTGGCTGGCGGCGGATGCGCTTTCGCCGCACCGGGGCCGCCCCCGGCGTGGTGCAACTGATTGAAGGACAGATCAGCTATTTCGGCCCCGAAAATGGCGGTTTCATCGCTCTTGGCGATCTGGTCGAGCTGCATCTGACCGATCACGGGCAGAGCTGGCTTCTCGTCGCGCAGGACGACACGCGCCTAACGATCCCCGTGGCCGCCGCCGGGGCAGAGGCGCTGTTCGACGCCTTCGCGCGCGTGCCCGAACTGCGCATGAGCGCGCTTCTCGACGCGCTTGACGCGCCAGATCCGGTTCCCGCGCGCCCGCTATGGCTGCATCCGTCGCGTCGCGGCGCGCATCTGCGCCTGCGCTAGGCCCCGCTCAGCATTTTAGCCGACTTGACAGGGCGGGCCGCGCACTCCAAGTCTCGGGGTTCAAATGAGGGACAGCAGGATCGGAGCGCAGATGTCCATTCCCCAAACCGGCGGCGGGCCGATCGAACATGTGTCGCAACTGACCGACTATCTGGCGGCAGGTTGCAAACCCAAGGACGCCTGGCGCATCGGCACGGAACACGAAAAATTCGGCTATCTGCGTGACACACATTCACCGCTGCCCTATGACGGACCGCGCTCGGTGCGCGCCATGCTCGAAGGACTGCGCGACCGCTTCGGCTGGACGCCGGTGATGGAAGGCGGCCATATCATCGGGCTGGAAAAGGACGGCGCGAATGTCTCGCTTGAACCCGGCGGCCAGCTGGAACTGTCGGGCGCACCGCTGGAGACGATCCACCAGACCTGCGACGAGGTGAACCTGCATCTGCGCGAAGTGCGCGAAGTGGCCGATGCGCTCGATATCGGCTTCATCGGCCTCGGCGCGGCCCCGATCTGGAGCCATGATCAGATGCCGGTCATGCCCAAGGGCCGCTACCGGCTGATGACCGATTACATGGACCGCGTCGGCACCATGGGCAAGGTGATGATGTATCGCACCTGCACGGTTCAGGTGAATCTCGATTTCGGCTCGGAAGCCGATATGGTGCAGAAAATGCGCGTGGCGATTGCCCTGCAACCTGTAGCGACAGCACTCTTCGCCAATTCCCCGTTTCTCGACGGTCAGCCCAACGGCCATAAAAGCTGGCGCAGCCGCGTCTGGCGCGATCTCGATGCGGCGCGCACGGGTATGGTGCCCTTCGTCTTCGAGGAGGCGTTCGGTTTTGAGCGTTGGGTCGACTACGCGCTCGATGTGCCGATGTATTTCGTCTATCGCGACGGCCAGTATGTCGACGCGCTGGGCCAGAGCTTCCGCGATTTCCTGCGCGGCGAATTGCCCGCCCTGCCTGGTGAAATCCCCACCCTGTCGGATTGGGCCGACCATCTGACCACGATCTTCCCCGAAGCCCGCGTGAAGAAATTCATCGAGATGCGCGGCGCCGATGGCGGGCCGTGGCGCAGGCTGTGTGCGCTGCCCGCGCTCTGGGTCGGGCTGACCTATGACCAGAGCGCGCTCGATGCGGCCTGGGATCTGGCGAAGGGTCTGGACGCCGAGACACGCGAGGGTCTGCGCGTCTCGGCCTCGGTCGCGGGGTTGCAGGGCGAAGCGGGCGGCGTGAAGCTGCACGATCTGGCCCGCGAGGTCGTGGCGATTGCCGAAGCCGGGTTGAAGGCCCGCGCGCGCCCCGGCGCGGGCGGCATGCTGCCTGACGAGACGCATTTCCTCAATGCGCTGCGCGAAAGCGTCGAGACCGGCCAGACCCCGGCGGATGAGCTGCTCGGGCGCTATCATGGCGACTGGAGCGGTGATCTGAGCCGCATCTACGCCGATTACAGCTATTAAGCGCCGCGTCTTGACGCCGCGCCGCGTCGGGTGCAAGTCGAGCGGATGAGCAGATCATCTGACACATCCCTCAGCTGGAAACACAGGGCCGAGGACCGCGCAACGGCCGCTCTGCTGAACGCGGGGCGGCTTTTGCCCTATCCGGCACGGATCGCGCTGATGGGCTGGATCGGCGCGCATGTGATCGGCCCTCTGGCGGGCCTTCGCAGGCGCATCCGCAGCAATCTGGCGCTGGTCGCCCCGGAGCTGCCAGCCGCCGAGGTCGCGCGCCTGTGCCGCGCGGTGCCCGCAAACATGGCCCGCGCCATCGCCGAGACCTTTTCCGGCGACGCCTTCATCGCCCGCGCGCAGCATAGTCCCATCGAGGGCGAAGGCTGGCCCGCGCTACAGGCCGCGCGCGATGCAGGCCGTCCGGTGGTGCTGGTGACCGCGCATTTCGGCAATTACGACGCCGCGCGTGTGGTGCTGCGCGCGCAGGGCTGCGACATCGCGGGCATCTATATGCCGATGGCCAATCGCGCCTTCAACACCCGCTATGTCGCCGCGATGGAACACATTGCCTCCCCGGTCTTTCCGCGTGACCGCGCGGGGCTGGCGGGTCTGCTGAAACATCTGCGGCGGGGCGGGATGATCGGGCTGGTGGCAGATCATTACATGGGCCATGGCGTGCTGATGGACTTCATGGGCCAGCCTGCGCGCACAGCTCTGTCTTCGGCCGAGATCGCCTTGAAACATGACGCGCTGCTGGTCCCGGTCTATGCAATCCGCCAGCCCGACGGGCTGAGCTTTCGTATCCGCATCGAGGCACCTGTGCCCCATAGCGACCCGCTGACGATGACACGCGCACTCAATGCCTCGGTCGAAGCACTGGTGCGCGCGCATATGGATCAGTGGATGTGGACGCATCGGCGCTGGAAGCACAATCAGCGGCGCTGATCCTCATCGACAGGTTTGGGCTTGTCGTCATAGCGCGTATCGAGGATGCGCTGGCTGTCGCCCTCCGGGTCATCATACTGGCCCTTTTTCAGCGACCAGACAAAGGCCACGAGGCCCATCAGCCCCAGACCCAGCGAGACGGGGATCAGCACCGCCAGAACTTCCATGACACTCCTTACTTCAGCCGCAACGCGTTCAGCGTGACCGAGATCGATGAGATGGACATCACCGCCGCTGCCCAGAGCGGGGTGGCAAAGCCCATAAGTGCTATCGGCACAAAGATGACATTGTAGATGGCCGATTGCCACAGGTTTTCACGGATGCGCTTCATGGCCGTTTTTGACAGGCGCACTGCATCCGCGACCGGGGCCAGATCGCGGCCCAGAAGCACCATGTCCGACGCCGCCCGCGCCGCATCGAGCGCCGAGGCAGGCGAGATCGACACATGCGCGGCCGAAAGCGCTACAGTGTCATTGAGCCCGTCGCCCACCATCAGCACCCGCGCGCCGGTCTCGTGCAACTCCGCCACCTTGGCGGCCTTGTCCTGCGGCAGCGCGCCCGCTTGCCAGTTCGCGATCCCCAGCCGCGCGGCCAGATCGCGCACGACCTGTTCCACATCGCCCGAGATCAGCCAGACCGCCTTGCGCTGCGCCTGCAAGCCGCGCACGACCTCTGCCGCGCCGGGGCGCAGCTGGTCGGCGAAAGTGAAGCCATGCGTCTGCCCGCCAATCGAGAGATAGGCCGCGGTCACGCCCTCAGGCGTCGCACCGACCCATTCAGCGCGGCCCAGACGCACGCGCGCACCATTCCAGATCGCCTCAACCCCATAGCCCGGCACTTCATGGACAGTTTCGAGGGCCGCAGGCTCCACGCCCAGATCACGCAACCCCTTGGCCAGCGCCAGTGCCAGCGGATGGCCGGAGCTTTCGGCCAGCCCCAGCGCCACTCGCTGCGCCTGCGGGGGCTGTGCATCCAGATTGGTCGGCGCGGGCGTGCCCATGGTCAGCGTGCCGGTCTTGTCGAAGATCACGGTATCGACCTCGGCCAGACGCTCCAGCGCGGTGCCGTCCTTGATCAGAAGCCCCTTGCGAAACAGCTTGCCACTGGCCGCAGTCACCACAGCAGGCACGGCAAGGCCCAGCGCGCAGGGGCAGGTGATGATCAGACTGGCCACGGCGATATTCATCGCCAGCCGAAGATCACCACCCGACAGCCACAGCCAGACAAAAAACGCGCCAAGCGACAAGATCGGGATCGTGGGCGCATAGGCACTGGCTGCGCGCTGCGCGATGGTTGTGTAGCGCATCCGCGCAGATTCGGCATGGGCGACCAGATCGGCCATGCGGTGCAGCGAGCTGTCCTTGCCGGCGGCGGTGACGCGGACCTGAAGCGGGCCGGTCAAATTGACCTCGCCCGCGCTGACAAGCGCGCCTGCGCCTGCAAAGACCGGCAGCGTCTCGCCGGTCAGAAGGGAACGGTCGATCTCGGACTGGCCTTCGGTCACCACCCCGTCCACCGGCACGCGGCCACCGGGGCGCACCAGCACACTATCGCCCGCGCGCAAATCCGCGACATTCACCGCGCGCTCGGCCCCGTCCACAAGCTGCGTCGCTCGGGGCACTTCGAGCGCGGCCAATTCCTGCGCCGCTGAGCGCGCAACGGCACGGGCGCGGAAATCGAGATAGCGGCCCACCAGCAGGAAGAAGATCAGCATCACCACGGCTTCGAAATAGGCATGCTCGCCCGAAAGCAGCGTCTCGTAGATCGAAATGAAAAGTGTGAGCAGGATCGCGAAGGAAATCGGCGCGTCCATGTCCATCCGCCCGGCCCGTGCCGCGCGCCAGGCATTGCGGAAAAACGGCTGGCCGGTGAAAGCAACCGTAGGGATCGCGATCAGCGCCGAGATCAGGTGGAACATATCCCGCGTCGGCCCGTCCGCGCCCGACCAGACGGCGACCGACAGCAGCATGATATTCATCATCGCAAAGCCCGAGATGCCCACCCGCATCAGCAGCGCGCGGCCCTGTTTCTCGGTCTCGGTCAATGACAACGTGCCCGCATCCAGCTCATGCGCCTCATAGCCCAGCCGCTCAAGCCGAGCCACAATGTCGGTGGCTTCGATTCCCGCCCTTGCGGCCACGCTCAGCCGCTTCAGGGTCAGGTTCAGCCGGGCAGAAGTGACGCCCTCCATCCGCGCCAGATCGCGCTCGATCGTCGAGATGCAGGCCGCGCAATGCGCGCCGGGCACAGAGACCAGAAGCCGCGCGTCCCGCTGCGGCGCGCGTGCGGCCAAGGCCTCGGCGGCGGGCGCCGCGTCACAGGCCGGGCAGGCCGAAGGGCGGGCGAAGACGTCCGACATCAGCGCAGATGCAGCACAACACGCTGACGAAACTCGGTTCCGTCCTGCGCTACAGCATAGAGGCGGATATTCCAGTTGCCCGGCCCGATCTCGACCGGCGCACGGTAGGCGCCATCGGTGAAGCGGAATTCGGGCACCTGGTCATCACGCACATGGGTCGCAGCGCCTAGCGTCGCATCAAGATGGGCTGTGCGCACAGGCGCGCCCTCCGCATCCGTGATCGCCAGCGTCAGGATACCATCGGCATGGCTGGCCTTGACCTCCCAGCCCAGTGCAAGCTGTTCGGCCAGTTCCTCGTTGAAATTCTGGCTGGCCACGAAGGAGTTATCCACTTCCAGCCCCGGGAATGTGTTGACCGCGTTATAGGCCAGCAACAGGTTCGCCGTCAGGATCACCCCAAAGGCCGAGACCGCGATGATAAGCACCTTTCGCCCGGTCATTCGGAATTCGCGCTTTGTTGTTTCAGTCATTGCGTTCTCCCGTTGAAGACTGTGTCAGAATAGACCCGCTCATTGCTGCCGGGAATAGCGGCCCAGATGCGCACCGGGCTTGTATCCGCCGTGTTGGAAGGCGTGCCCGGAGCGGCCGTCAAATAGACCCGGAGAAGCGTCTGCTCATCAGGGGCCACGATCACGCGGTTGGTGTCCAGCCCTTCAATGGACAATCGCAGATCCGGATTCTCGGTGATCGACAGCACGAATTCGCGCGGATCATGCGACATGTTGCGCAGTCGGATATCGTAGACATTGCGCACGGTCCCGTCCGAAAGCACGATATGCGTGGGGTTGCGTACCGGTGCAACGCTCATATCCAGGTCCGCACGAACGAACAGCGCGATCACCAGCCCGATGCCGACCAGTGACCAGATCGCCGTATAAAGGATCGTGCGCGGGCGCAGGATATGTTTCCAGACGGATTTCTGCGGCTGGCCGGATTGCTCGGCTTCCTGATCGGACAGTGCCATATAGGCCACGAGGCCGCGCGGCTTGCCGATACGGTCCATCACCTCGTCGCAGGCGTCGATGCACAGCCCGCAGGTGATGCATTCCATCTGCTGGCCGTTACGGATGTCGATCCCCATCGGGCAGACATTGACGCAGGCCATGCAATCGATGCAGTCCCCCTGATTGGGATCAAGCTCGCCCTTTTTGAGCTTGCCACGCGGCTCGCCACGCCAGTGACGGTAATCGATGGTGATCGTGTCCTCGTCCATCATCGCGGCCTGAATGCGCGGCCAGGGGCAGGCATAGATGCAAACCTGCTCGCGGAAGAACCCGCCGAACAGGAAGGTCGTCATCGTCAGGATCAGCACTGTCAGATAGGCGATAGGATGCGCTTGACCCGTGAATAGATCAACGAAAAGCGTTGGCGCATCCGCGAAGTAAAACACCCAGGCGCCCCCTGTGGCCATGCCGATCAGGAACCATGCGACCCATTTCACGCCGTATTTGCGGATCTTCTCGGCATTCCATTTCTGCCGATGCAGCCGCAGGCGCGCATTGCGGTCGCCCTCGATCCAGCGCTCCACCTGAATGAACAGATCCGTCCAGACGGTTTGGGGGCAGGCATAGCCACACCAGACCCGCCCCAGCGCCGAGGTGAACAGAAAGAGCCCGATCCCTGCCATGATCAGCAGGCCCGCAACGAAGTAGAATTCATGCGGCCAGATTTCGATCATGAAGAAGAAGAAACGCCGGTTGCCGAGGTCGAGCAGAACCGCCTGATTGGGCATTTCCGGGCCGCGATCCCAACGGATCCATGGCACGACGTAATAGATGCCCAGCATCAGCGCCAGCAGCCACCATTTCATCGTGCGGAAACTGCCCTTCACACGACGCGGAAAAATGGGCTCGCGCGCCTGGTAGAGACTGGGGGGCGGGCTGGGATCTTGGGCACTCACGGGGTGACTCCTGCTTTCAGTTGCCTAGTCAATTTCACGGGCCGACAGGCAAGACCTTGACCTGCATCAAAACAGGTGCGCGAAATGCACCTTTGGACAAGTTGACGCAGCTTGGATGGGAAAGAGGGTTACACCGGCCTTCGACAACACGCGCGAACAGGAAACGAAGGCCGGTGTGGCCCACTCTGGAGCCACGCAGATCATGTCTGGTATAGATGCGCTGTGCCTTGACGTAGATCAAACCCCCGAGGCTGCGACATACAGTCCCGCCCGCGCGATACAGATGCGCCATGCTGCGGCTCTTGCGGCCGGTGCGCCCATGAAAAAACCGGCCCGCATCGGGGCCGGTTCAATGTGCCCTCAGGGCGGTGTTACTGCCCGCCCCCAAGCTGATGGACATAGGCTGCCACGGCCCGGATTTCTGCTTCACGCAGCCGCGACGAAAAGCCCGGCATGACCCCGAAACGCGAATAATAGATCGATTCGCGAATAGCCTCCGGCGAGCCGCCATAGAGCCAGATCTGATTGTTCAGCGCAGGTGCTCCGACGAAATAGTCGCCGCTGCCGTCATCCATATGGCACGATGCGCAGTTGAGCTCATAGATCTCCTGCCCGGCCACGGCCAGTTGACTGTCATGGTCAGACCCCGACAAGGACAGAACGAAATTCACGACCTGATCGATCTCGTCATTGTCCAGCAAGCCGTCCTGACCAAAGGCTGGCATGGCCGAATAGCGCGCATCGGGGTAGTCCTCGTTGCGGATGCCATAGAGCACAGTCTGGTGGATATCCTCCATCGTGCCGCCCCAGAGCCAGTCGTCATCGAGCAGGTTCGGGAAACCCGAGGCCTGGACACCAGCGCCGCCCGAGCCGTGACATTGCGAACATTGCGCCCGGAACACCGAGCCGCCCGCGTTGATCGCGAATCGATGCAACTCGTCATTGTCGCGGATGTCTTCGAGATCCGTCTCCACCAGCTGCACGAAGAATTGCTCGTTGCGGGTCTCGAATTCAGCGATCTCAGTAGCGACATTCGCGCGCGACGAATACCCCAGCACGCCGGAAGTCGCCTGCTGAATTCCCGGCCAGGCGGGCATGGCGATCCAGTAGCCCACGGCCCAGATCACCGTGATGATGAAGATCCAGACCCACCAGCGCGGCATCGGATTGTCATATTCCTCGATCCCGTCCCAGCTATGGCCAGTGGTGGGCGGGTCCTGCTTCAACTTGACCGCCGGATCGGGATATTGCCGCGATGCAGGCGTGACCTTGTTCTCCGGCGTTTTGTTTTCGGGGTCGACCATCAGCGGGCCTCTTTCGGTTCGTCGTGACGCACCGTGCTGGGGGGGCTGTCATCCCCCGCAGGCTTGTCATCATTTCGGAAAATCATGTTCGCAGTGTCATCATGGACCTTGTTCGCGCCAGGACGCAGGATGTAGAGGAACACCCCGATGAAAAAACAGAACATGAACAGCAGATGCCAGCTATCGGCAAAGGCGCGCAGCCAGGTGTAGGTTTCCATGCCCCGCCCCCTTACCGATTGGCTGTCGGCACGAAGGTCTCGAAATCGACCAGAGTGCCGAGCATCTGCATATAGGCGATGATCGCATCCATCTCGGTCAGCTGCGGCTGGCCGTCAAAGTTGCGCTGCTGCGCGCCGGGGTAGCGATCGGCCACAGGGTCGCCGAATTCGTCCACCTGCGCGAAGAAATCACTCACCGCATTTTCCATCATTTCATCCGTGTAGGGATGACCCAGCGTCCGGTAAACCCGCATGATGTCGCGCACATGCTCCGCATCATCACGGGTCAGCACGCGGTTCATCAGGAAGCCATAGGATGGCATGATCGATTCCGGCACCACAGACCGCGGGCTGATCATGTGCTGCACATGCCAGTCATCGCTGTAGCGCCCGCCCAGGCGAGCCAGATCCGGCCCGGTCCGCTTGGAGCCCCACTGGAAGGGGTGGTCATACATCGACTCGGCTGCAAGGCTGTAATGGCCGTAGCGCTCCACCTCGTCGCGCATCGGGCGGATCATCTGGCTGTGGCAGACATAACACCCTTCGCGGACGTAGATTTCGCGCCCCGCAATCTCAAGCGGGGAATAAGGGCGCATGCCTTCAACTTTCTCGATCGTGTTGTCGAGATAGAAGAGCGGCACAATCTGCACAATCCCCCCAATGGTGACGACCAGAAACGATAGCACGAGCAGAAGTGTGGCATGCGTCTCGATTTTCTTGTGATGGTCAAGAATTCCCATTCTCGCGCCCTCCTTATTCAGCGGGCACTGCGGCACCGGCACGGGCAGGCGAACGCTCTGCCGTACTGGTCACAGTTTTCCACAAATTGTAGCACATGATGATGGCACCAGCGAGGAACAGCGTCCCGCCAAGCCCGCGCACCACATACATCGGGAATTTCGCAGCCACCGTGTCAGCGAAGGAATTCACGAGGAAGCCCTGCGCATCAACTTCGCGCCACATAAGACCCTCCATGATGCCCGTCACCCACATCGAGGCGGCGTAGAGCACGATCCCGATGGTTGCGAGCCAGAAATGCCAGCTCACCAGCCGCAGGCTGTAGAGCCCCTGACGCTGCCAGAGTTTCGGCACCAGATAATAGAGCATCCCGAAGGTGATCATGCCGTTCCAGCCGAGCGCCGCCGAATGGACATGGCCGATAGTCCAGTCCGTGTAATGCGACAGCGAGTTGACGGTCTTGATCGACATCATCGGCCCCTCGAAGGTCGCCATGCCGTAAAAGCCCACCGAGACCACCATCATGCGGATCACCGGATCCGTGCGCAGCTTGTCCCAGGCGCCCGACAGCGTCATCAGACCGTTGATCATGCCCCCCCAGCTGGGCATCCACAGCATGATCGAGAAGGTCATGCCCAATGTCTGCGCCCAGTCAGGCAGCGCTGTGTAATGCAGATGGTGCGGGCCTGCCCAGATATAGAGGAAGATCAGCGCCCAGAAATGCATGATCGACAGCTTGTAGCTGTAGACCGGACGCTCGGCCTGCTTGGGGATGAAGTAATACATCATGCCCAGGAAACCTGCGGTCAGGAAGAAGCCAACAGCGTTATGGCCATACCACCACTGGATCATCGCCGATTGCACCCCTGACCAGACCGGGATCGAGCGCGACCCGAAGACCGAGACCGGGATGGCAAGGTTGTTGACCAGATGCAGCATCGCGACCGTGATGATAAAGGCCATGTAGAACCAGTTGGCCACATAGATATGCGGCTCCCGGCGCTTGATCAGCGTGCCCATGAAGACGATCAGGAAAGCCACCCAGACGATGGTCAGCCACAGATCGGTCAGCCACTCGGGTTCGGCATATTCATTGCCCTGCGTCGAGCCCAGCACATAGCCGGTTGCGGCCATGACGATGAACATCTGATAGCCCCAGAAGACGAACCAAGCGAGCCCCCCGCCCCAGAGCCGCGCCGCCGATGTGCGCTGGACGACATAAAAGGCCGAAGCGATCAGCGCGTTGCCGCCAAAGGCAAAGATCACCGCCGAAGTGTGCAAGGGACGCAGACGCCCAAAATTCAGATAGCCCTCGGCCCAGACGAAATTCAGCTCCGGCCAGGCCAGCTGAAATGCGATCACCACGCCCACCAGAAAGCCCACGACGCCCCAGAAGGCGGTGGCAATGACACCGTAGCGCACGGGGCCATCCATGTATTCGTTGGGATTGGCGACGGGAACCGGTTCTCCGATTCGGCGGATGGTCCAGATGAAAGTGATCACTGCCGCCGCGATGATCACAAGCATATGGACCAGATATGGCAAGTCGCGAGCCATGCTGGCTGCGACTGCGGCTGTCACCACAATCACCCCCAGAACCGCCAGCTTGATGTAGTCCCACATTGTCTGCGTCCTTTTTATCTGTCTGGCGCAGCTATATCAGCGCCAGACACTGTTTTGGATGATGCGTTTTGTCACGGCTTCCCAAAAGTGACTTTGATTCATGTCAATTTCTTCAGCCAAAACACTTGCGCCAGATCATCGCGGCCCAAAGCGTGCTGAGTCATTCTTTGCGCAGGCCCGAAACACCCGACAGGAGACAGACATGGCGTATAAATCGATCTGCACCTTCATCACGGCGCAGGATCAGGCAGGCCCTCTTCTCGCTGCCGCCCAGACCATTGCGGCGCGCCACGGCGCACATCTGGAGGTGTGCTGTCTGGGCATCGACACGACCCAGAGCGTGGGCTTCTACGCTGGCGCACCTGCCATGATCTACCAGTCCGCGCTCGACGAAGCGCAGGAACGTGCCGCCGCGCTCGCAACCATGGTCCGTGACACGCTGCGCCTGGCCAGCCTGCGCTGGAGCGTGGACACTGCTGTGCTCACCTTGGGCGGGGTGTCTGCTTATGTCGGCATGAAAGCGCGGTTTTCCGATCTTGTGGTGCTGCCGCATCCCTATGGCGACGGGACCGGGCCGCAGGATGAAATCATCACTGAAGCTGCGCTGTTCGACGGCAACTGCCCTGTGTTGATCCCCCCGCCCCTCGCTGCGGATCTGCCCGATTTCAGGAAGATCGTCCTTGCCTGGAACCAGAGCGACGAAGCGCTGGCCGCGGCCCGCGCGGCGCTGCCACTGCTGGTCAATGCCGATCTGGTCAATCTGCTGGTTGTGGATCCGCCCAGCCACGGGATGGAACGCTCCGATCCCGGTGGGTTGCTGGCGCAACTCCTCGTGCGGCACGGCTGTCAGGTCGAAATCTCGGTCGTTGCCAAGACGCTGCCGCGTATCAGCGATATCCTGCACCGCCACGCCAAGGAACAGGCCGCAGATCTGCTGGTCATCGGGGCCTATAGCCATTCGCGTCTGCGCCAGGCCATTCTGGGCGGCACGACGCGCAATCTGCTGCAGGACAGTGATATGGCGGTGTTTCTGGCTCGTTGACCCGACAGGAATCAGGGGCGCTCAGACAAGGAAGCCGCCATCGGAATCATCCCCGGTTTCTTCCAGCAAGAGGTCGAAGTCAGGGATGACGATCTGGCGCTTGCCTTCGGTCATGATCAGCCCTTCCTTGCGCAGCGCCGACATCTGGCGGCTGACCGTCTCAAGTGTCAGCCCCAGATATTCCGACATGGCTTCGCGCGTCAGCGGCAGATCGAACCGCAACGCCCCGTCAGCTGCGTTCAGTTGCAGCGAGGCATCGCGTCGCGCGATGATGCAGATCAGGCTGGCGATCTTTTCGCGCGCGGTCTTGCGGCCCAGAAGCAGCATCCATTCGCGCGCCGCATCCAGTTCGTCCAGCGTCATTTCCAGCAGGCGCTGGCCGATATGCGGGGTGCGCAACATGATGTCTTCGAAGGGTTTCTTGCGAAAACAGCACATGACCAGATCTGTCGCCGCCGTCACATCATAGGCCGAAGTCTCACGCCCCGGACGCCCGGCAAAATCCGACGGCAGCAGCAGCCCGACCATCTGGCGACGCCCATCTTCCATGGTCTGGCTCAGCGTGGCAATCCCCGTGACGACCGAGGCCACGAAATCCATCTTGTCACCCGCCCAGACCACGGTTTGCCCTGCCTCGAAACTGCGATAGTATTTAATCTGTTCCAGAGCATCGAGTTCTTCCCCTTCACAACGGGCACAAACGGCCCGATGGCGAATGGGACAATCGCTGCATTCCTGCGAATAGGGCTGAATCTTGGGCGTTGTTCTTGTCATGTCGTTTGATCTGCATCAAGGCGCGAGCGCGCGTAATGCATCCAAGGTAACCACATGATGCACATAAAGCAACTTTCGGACTTGGGTTTATTCAACGCGCGCGTGCCGCGGTATACAAGCTATCCGACAGCTCCGAACTTCTCTGCCGATCTGCCGCAGGATGCGCTGGCGCGATGGGTAGAACAGATACCCCCGGGAAGCGCAATCTCGCTTTATCTGCATGTGCCGTTCTGCCGCAGGCTCTGCTGGTTCTGCGCCTGCCGTACCCAGGGCACGGTCAGCGACGCCCCGGTTCTCGCCTATGCGCGGGCGCTGCGGGCGGAGCTGGAGCTGTTGCGCACCCATTTGCCAGATGGCGTGACGCTGTCGCGCCTGCATTGGGGCGGCGGCACGCCGACAATGCTGCCCGCGCCGGTCATGCGCGATCTGGCCGCACATGTCTTCGACATCGCGCCGCTGGCCGAGGGCGGCGAGTTTTCCGTCGAGATCGACCCCAACGAGATCGACGCCCCACGCCTCGATGCGCTGGCCGAGGCGGGACTGACGCGCGCCTCCATCGGCGTGCAGGATTTCAGCGCCGAAGTGCAAGGCATCATCGGGCGCGACCAGAGCTTTGAGATCACGAAACTAGCGGCTGACGGGTTGCGCGCGCGCGGCATCAAGAGCCTGAATGTGGACATCCTCTATGGGCTGCCGGCCCAGACACAGCGCCGCGTGGCGGAGTCGGTGCAGAAATTGCTGTCGCTCAATCCCGACCGCATCGCGCTTTATGGCTATGCGCATGTCCCTTGGATGGCGCGGCGCCAACAGGTGATCCCGTCAGACACGCTGCCCCGGCCCGAAGAACGGCTTGACCTGTTCGAGACTGCGCGGCGGTTGCTGCTCTGGGACGGCTATGACGAAATCGGCATTGACCATTTCGCACGCCCCCAGGACGGGCTGGCCATCGCGGCCAAGACCGGCCAGCTGCGGCGTAATTTTCAAGGCTACACCGATGACGTATCGCCTGTCCTGATCGGGCTCGGCGCGTCGTCCATCTCGCGCTTTCCGCAAGGCTATGCACAAAACAACGCCGCGACCGCGCGGTGGAAAGCCACCGTCGAACAGGGCCGGTTCGCAACGGCGCGAGGTCATGTCTTCACCAGTGAAGATTTGTGGCGCAATCGCTCGATCGAGGCGCTGATGTGCGATTTCCGCCTGGCACGCGAAGACCTGATCGACAACTTCGGTGCCGATGCCTCTGTGCTGGACGCGCTGCTCGATCAGGTCGCCCGGAAATTTGAAGGCTTCGTCAAGCGCAGCCCGCAAATGTTGGAAATCACCGCCGAAGGTCGCCCTCTGACCCGCATGATCGCGGCGACCTTTGACGCGTATGCCATGGACACCGCCGGGCACAGCTCTGCAATCTGATCCCATCGCCTTTTTCATCGCCTCGCAACGCGCCGCACAGAGATCAACAGCTCTGCGCGGCGCCTGCTTGCGTGACGCCGCGCGACATCCTGTCGGCACGACAATTCCCCGCCAGCATTCAACACAGCAAGGCCCCCACACTTATTGACATGAGAAATTCTCTTTTGAATATCAAATATTATTTGTTTTTCTTAAGTGTGGGGCGCGGGTAGAAACATCGCAACCTTGAAAGAGTTTCGATGCATCCAGTCATACGCCCCTTGCTGCGCCCTGATGGCGCAGATTGCCATTCCCAACTGGGCTATATGATCATTGGCGGGCAAGCAGGCCCGTGCCTGCTCGTGACGTCATCCATCGGACGCGCGACGACACTTGTTGAGATGCTCCGGCGCATTCTGCGGACCGAGGAGCTGCGCGGATGCCTGGCGCTGACACAGCACGACCTGTTCGCGTGTCAGAACGCACAAGGCGCGTGGCTGCGCAACCAGATCAGCCCCGTGGACACGATCCTGGCGCTGCCCGCGCTGATGAGCGCCGGTTCCGACCTGCAGCTTTTGCGGGCCGTTTTGGCGAAAGCCGCAACACTCGGCATGACGGCCCCAGACAGCGCCCGCTTGCCCGGTGCGGTGATCACGATGGAACAAACCACATCGCGGCGCAGTTGCATCCGTTAGCGGTGCCCTTCGGAGTTTGACTTGCCATGGACCTGACCCTCATTCGCACATTCATGGAGGTCGCGCAGACCGGATCGTTTCTGGCAGCCGCCGACCGGCTGTTCGTTACCCAGTCTGCGGTCAGTCTGCGCGTACAACGGCTGGAACAGCAGATCGGCAAGCAATTGTTCGAACGCTCCAAGGCGGGTGCCGTCCTGACCACGGCGGGCAAACAGTTCGAACCCTATGCGCTGAGCATCCTGCGCGCCTGGAATGATGCGCGCCAGCAGGTTGCAATTCCCGAAGGCTATACCGAAAGCTTTGCCATCGGCGGTCAGGCGTCGCTCTGGCCGCGGCTCGGGTATCGCTGGCTCGATGCCCTGCGCGCCGAGATGCCGGAGCTGAGCCTGCGGGCCGAATTGGGCATGCCCGACCGGCTGACCCGCGCCCTGAATGATGGCTTGCTGCAGGCGGTTCTGACCTATGAGCCAACGATGCGCCCCGGTTTCGTGCTGGAACCGGTGATCGAAGATGATCTGGTTCTGGTGGCGCCCTGGAAAAATCCGACCATGGATCAGATCAATGGCCACTACGCCTATGTCGATTGGGGCGAAAGCTTCTTGCGCTTCCATCAGGATGAACTGGGCGATGTGGCGACCAACGGGATGACCTTTGCCATTGGCGTTCTGGTCACCGGCTATCTGATTCGGCGGGGTCTGGCGGGGTATCTGCCGGGCCGGTTTGCCGCGCGCTATATCAACGAAGGCCGCCTGCATCTGGTCGCGGATGCCCCGCATTTCACCTATCCGGTCTGGGTCGTCTGGCGCGACGATATCGACCCGCACCTGCTGGCTGTTGCCCAAAAGACACTCTCGGAAACTGCCGATGTCATCAGCGAAGAGATCGAGGACGTCACTGACAGTATCTAACAGCTGGTTCCCCAGAACTGACGTATGAAACCCGGCCTTTGGCTGGGTTTTTTCTTTTTCTTTCCAGAGCCTTGGAGCGACCGGCCAGAACCGCGTCGCCCAAATGGTTAATGAAAGATTTAAGACGAGTAAAACTCGCTTCATTGTCAATTATTATGAATTTCCATTACGCGACTGTGACTTCTATCTCGCTCGCAGGCCCAATGGCCCAAGTCGGTCGAGCGCAGATGCGCGCTGCATGCTGCCCCGATCCGGCTTCCATTCATGGGATAAAAGGAGAGCGCCATGAACAAGTATATGACCACCGCTGCCGCGTCGGTCCTGGCTCTGGCAATGGGTGTGACCTCGGCTCAAGCGCAGGCACAGCTGACCGGTGTGCAGGCCCTGGACGACAGGCTGACCGATATCGAACGCGACGTGCGCGAAGATCAGGCGCGTGCCGAAGACCGCGCCCGCTTTGGCAACCAGCAATTCGCCCCCGGCTGGACCGGCAGCCTTGCGATGAGCTTTGCGGCAAATCGTGGCAATTCCGACGCGCGCGACATGAGCCTTGCTGGCCGGTTCAACTACAATATCGGGCAATGGAACCACAGTCTCGGGCTAGGTCTGGAACTGGGGCGCGCCAATGACGCACGCACCAAGGCCGACGGGTTTGCCGTCTATGACGCCAATTACTACATCGCCGATGATTTCTACGTCTTCGGTCTGGGTCGGGTCGAAGCCGACCGGATGCCCGACAACAAGACCACGGACGCTTTCCTGGGCTTTGGTCCCGGCTACCGGATCGTCAATACCGAAGACGTCGCATGGCGTGTGCAGGCGGGCCCCGGGATCCGCTACAACCGCTCTGGTGGCGAAAACACCACGGAAGTCGGCGCCATTGCTTCGTCGCGCGCCTATTACCGGATCACCGACGGGGTGTTCATGACCAACAACACCGACGTGCTGCGTTCGAAAGTCGGCACGATTGCCGAGAATGATTTCGGCATCAGCGTTGGTCAGCTCGAAGGTCTGTCCACGCGCTTCAGCGTGCGGACGAACTACAACAGCGCGAATACCGGCAAGAAGACTGACCACGTCCTTGGCGTGTCGCTGGTCTACGGGTTCCGTTGATCTGACCTGTCTGCAAGAAGAAGCCAACTTGGGTGCGCGTTGCGCACCCCTTTTTCATGCGCCGCCTTCCACAAAGCCGAGCAGGCGCGGCAGGCAGATACGGTGCAGATCGTAATTCTCGACAATGCTCGCGCGCGCCGCGCGGCGCAGGGGCGCATCAGCATCAGACCCTGCAAGCGCGCGGATCAGCGCCTCTGACCAACCCTCGATATCGAAGAAATCGACCAGCCGCCCGTTCACCCCATGGGTGATCACCTCTTCCACCGGCCCCGTGCGCGACGCGATGACATTGGCCCCCATCGCCATAGCCTCGAGCAGCGACCATGACAGCACGAAAGGCGCGGTCAGATAGGCATGCGCGCGCCCGATCTGGATCAGGCACTTGTAATCCGCATAGGGCACACGCCCCAGAAAATGCACACGGTTCAGGTCGATGCGGCCTGCGAGTTCACGCAGAAACACCTCGCGCCAGCACCCTTGTGGCGGTGCCGCGCCGTAGCTCACCCCATCACCGCCGATGATCACCACCTGCGCGTTTGGGCGCGCGGCCAATACCTCGGGCAGGGCGCGCAGAAAGATATGCGTGCCACGATAAGGTTCGAGATTGCGCGCGACATAGGTCAGCACCTCCTCGCCCGCGCGCAAGCTGCGCCCGTTGGGCAGCGTGAAATGCGCGGCAGGGTCAGGGGCGAGTGCGGTCGTGTCGATCCCGTCATGGGTGATGGTGATCTTGTCGCGAAAACAGGCGGGGAAGGTGTCGGCCTGCCATTCGGTGGGTGACAGAGCCGCGTCGGCCTGCACCATGGCCAGTGCAAGATGGGCCTGGCGCGCCGTTACGGAAAAACCGCCAAAGGCATCAACCGGACTGAATTCCGGATCAAACCCCACATCAAGCCCGCGCGTCGCATAGTAGAATTCCGCATAGATCAGAAGCCGCGCCTCGGGCCAGACTTCACGCAGGAACAGCGTCTCGCCCCAGCCGGAATGACCGAAGATCACGTCTGGCACAAAGCCCAGCTTGTCGCGCAACTGCACCGCCGCCCGCCCCACCCGGTGCGCGCGGTCGGTCATCGCGGTGTAGGTTGTAGCCAGCCGCGTGGCGCGCGGGTCGGGCGCAGGGTCGGGCATGGGATAGCGATAGGTCTGGATCGTGCTCGCCTGCGCGTTCTTTTCCGCCGTCAGCGCCGCGACCTGATGCCCGCGCGCAGCCAGCGCGGGCGCGAGATGCTTGAACTGGCCGGGGAAATTCTGATGAACGAAGAGTATCCGCACCCCGACCGCCTCCCTGTCAGCCCGCGCCGATGGCCTTGACCTCGAACGCGGCGGCGAGCAACTGGCGCGTGTAGTCGCTGCGCGGCGCATCAAAGACCTGATCAATCGCGCCCGCTTCCACGACATCGCCCGCGCGCATCACGATGACCTTATGCGACAGCGCGCGCACAACGCGCAGATCATGGCTGATGAACAGATAGGCCAGCCCGTGCTTGCGCTGCAGCGCGCGCAATAAGTCGACGATCTGCACCTGCACGGTCATGTCCAACGCCGAGGTCGGCTCGTCCAGCACCACCAGCCGGGGCCGCAGGATCATCGCGCGGGCAATGGCGATGCGCTGGCGTTGCCCGCCGGAAAACTCATGCGGGTAGCGCTCCATCGTCGCGGGGTCGAGGCCCACTTCGGCCATGATCTCGGCCACCAATTCACGCGCGCTCTTGCCCTTGGGCACGCCATGCACGCCCAGTCCTTCCGCGATGATCTGCTCGACCGTCATGCGGGGCGACAGGCTGCCGAAAGGGTCTTGGAACACGATCTGCAAATGCCTGCGCAACGCGCGCAGGTCACGGGATCTGCGGCCCTGAATATCCGCGCCCTCAAACCAGATCGGCCCCTCGCTGGCAATCAGCCGCAGGATCGCCAGCGCCAGCGTCGTCTTGCCCGAGCCAGATTCGCCCACGATCCCCAATGTCTCGCCCGCGCGGAGCGTCAGCGTCGCGTCATTGACGGCTTTCACATGGCCCACTGTGCGGCGCAGAAAGCCGCGCTGGATTGGAAACCAGATGCGCAGTCCGTCCGTGCGCAGGATTTCCTGCGCATTGGCCGGCACCGGCGCAGGCTCCCCGGTAGATTCTGCCGCCAGAAGCTTTTGCGTGTAGGGGTGCCGGGGGCTTGCGAAAATCTCGGCAGTCGGGCCTTGCTCGACGATCTCGCCATCCTTCATCACGCAGACCCGGTCGGCGAAGCGGCGCACGATGTTCAGATCATGGGTGATGAACAGAAGGCTCATCCCCTCGGCCCGTTTCAGATCGACCAGAAGTTCCAGGATCTGCGCCTGAATCGTAACATCCAGCGCCGTGGTCGGCTCGTCAGCGACCAACAGCTCCGGCCCGTTGGCGAGCGCCATCGCGATCATCACCCGCTGGCGCTGCCCGCCTGAAAGCTGATGCGGATAAGCGCTCAAGCGGCTTTCTGCATCGCGGATACCGACTTTCTGAAGCAGCTCCAGCACCCGCGCCCGCGCTGCCGCACCGCCCAGGCCCTGATGCAGCGACAGGCTCTCGGCAATCTGCATCTCGATCGTGTGCAACGGGTTCAGCGAGGTCATCGGCTCCTGAAAGATGAAGCTGATATCATTGCCGCGCACCTGCCGCAGCATCCGGTCGGACGCGCCGACAAGCTCGTCGCCCTTGAAGGCGACCGAGCCCGCGACCTGCGCCGAATCGGGCAAAAGCCCCACAGTGGAAAGCGCGCTGACCGACTTGCCCGAGCCGGATTCGCCCACAATCGCCACGGTTTCGCCCTTGTCGACATGGAAGCTGACACCGCGCACGGCGCGCACCTCGCGCCCCTCCTGCAAGAAGGTCACGGACAGATCGCGGACATCCAGAACACGGCTCATGCGAAGGTCTTTCTGGGGTCAAAAGCGTCGCGCACGCCCTCAAAAATGAACACCAGAAGCGACAGCATGATCGCGAAGGTGAAAAAGGCCGAGAAACCCAGCCATGGCGCTTGCAAGTTGTTGCGCGCCTGCAGCGTCATCTCGCCAAGCGAGGGCGCGGAAGACGGCAGGCCAAAGCCCAGAAAATCAAGCGCGGCAAGGCTGCCGATGACACCCGTGATAATGAAGGGCAGGAAGGTCAGCGTCGCGACCATCGCGTTGGGCAGAACATGGCGGAACATGATCGTGGCGTTGGACACGCCCAGCGCGCGCGCCGCACGGACATATTCGAAATTGCGCGCGCGCAGGAATTCCGCGCGCACCACGCCCACAAGCCCCGTCCAGCCAAACAGCGTCATCAGAAACACCAGAAGCCAGAAATTCATCACGAACATGGATGACAAGATGATGATCACATAAAGCGACGGGACCGAATTCCACAGCTCGATGACGCGCTGAAAGAGCAGATCCAGAAGCCCGCCGAAAAAGCCCTGCACCGCCCCCGCTGCAATCCCGATGACCGAAGTCAGCGCCGTCACAATCAGCGCGAAGGTGATCGACAGCCTGAAGCCATAAATCACCCGCGCCAACACATCGCGCGCGGTGTCATCCGTGCCCAGCCAATGCCGCTCATCTGGCGGCGAGGGGGCGGCGCGGCCAATATCGTTGATCGTGTTGTAGCTGAAAGGGATGAGCGGCCAGACCATCCAGCCCGCCACGATCGCCTCGCCATCGACAAAGCCGGTTTCGGCCTGCGCCATGGCCTCATCGGGATCGTCGAGGCACAGCTCCGCCCCCCCGGTGCGGATCAGGCATTGCACTTCGGGATCGCGGTAAACGGCTTCGGTTCGGAAATCGCCGCCAAAGGCCGTTTCCGGGTAGAAATTGCGAATGGGGAAATGCAACTCACCGCGAAAGCTGAGCACGATGGGCCGGTCATTGGCGATGTATTCGGCAAACAAGGACAGCCCGTAGAGCACACCAAGGATGATTAGCGACCAGAAGGCACGCCGATTGGCGCGGAAATTGCGCCAGCGGCGGCGGTTGAGCGCGGAAATCGTGATCCCGAACCGTTTGGTCGGCGGCGGCATGGTCGCTGTTCCGTCAGCCTCGGGCAAAGGGTCGGGGGCAGAGACGAAAGCATCGGCGCGCTGGTCCATGGCTCAGGTCTCCCGCGATTCAAAGTCGATGCGCGGGTCGATCCAGACATACATCAGATCCGAGATCAGCCCGACCACCAGCCCGATCAGCCCGAAGACGAAAAGCGTGCCGAACATCACCGGGTAATCGCGCGCAACGGTCGCCTCAAAGGCCAGCCGCCCCAGCCCGTCGAGCGAGAAAATCGTCTCGATGATCAGCGAGCCGCCGAAGAACACGCCCACGAACACGGCGGGGAAGCCCGCAATCACGATCAGCATGGCGTTGCGAAAGACATGGCCATAAAGCACCTTGTTTTCGGCAAGGCCCTTGGCACGGGCCGTCATCACATAATGCTTGCGGATCTCCTCCAGAAAACTGTTTTTCGTCAGCAGCGTCAGCGTGGCAAAAGCCGAGATGGTCGAGGCGATGACCGGCAGGGTGATATGCCAGAAATAGTCGAGCACCTTGCCGATAGGCGAAAGCGTGTCCCAGACTTCCTGCGGCGAGGTCAGGCCGCGCGCGGGGAATATCTGGAAATACGAGCCGCCCGCGAACAGCACCAGAAGCAGGATCGCAAACAGGAAGCCGGGGATCGCATAGGCGACGATGATCAACCCGGACGTGAACGTATCAAATCGCGAACCGTCACGAACCGCCTTGCGGATGCCCAGCGGGATTGAGACCAGATAGGCGATGAGCGTGGACCACAGCCCGAGGCTGATCGAGACCGGCAGCTTTTCGATCACCAGTTCGACCACCGAAATCGAGCGGAAATAGCTCATTCCGAAATCAAAACGGATGTAATTCCACATCATATGCAGAAACCGCTCGACCGGCGGCTTGTCGAAGCCGAATTCACGCTCAAGCTGCGCGATGAACTCTGGCGGCAGGCCCCGCGCGCCCTGATAGCGCTCGTTCTCGATCGCGCCGACATTCACATCCGCGCCGGCCCCGTCGAAGCCGCCAAAGACATTACCCTGCCCTTCCATCTGGGCAATGACCTGTTCAATCGGACCGCCCGGAACGAATTGCACCAGAAAGAAATTTATCACCATCACGCCCAGAAGCGTGGGGATGATCAAGGCGAGGCGTCGCGCGATATAGGCGCCCATGGTTTACCTCAGCGCTCCGGCCGCGCGCAATTCGTCGAAGCGCTCCTGATCGAACCACCAGAAATCCAGCTCGCCCGTTGAAAAGGGCGGGATCTCGTCGGGGCGGCGGAACATGTCCCAATAGGCCAGCCAGACCGTGTCATTGAACCAGACCGGAATCATGAAATGCTCGTAGCGCAGCACCCGGTCCAGCGCCATCAGCCCGGCGTCGCGCGTCGCTGCGTCCGGGGCATCGAGCGACAATTCGATCACGGCATCCACCAGCGGACTGCGCAGCCCGGCAGGGTTGAACACATCCCCTGCAGCTTCTGACCCATAGGACTGACGCAACCCCGTGCCCGTATCCATGAATGCGCGATACTGATCGAAAATCATATCGTAATCGCGGTTACGACGCCGATCCGTGTGCTGGGCCGGGTCTATGCGCTGGAAGCGGGCATCAATGCCAAGCCCCTGCAGGTTTTGGGTGAAGGTTTCGACAATAGAATCCATGGTGGCCGATCCGGCACTGGAAACAGGGATTTCGATGGTCATCCGCTCCCCGGTGGCATTGCGCAGAACCCCGGCGCTATCAACCTCCCAACCGGCCTCTTCCAGCAACGCCTTAGCCTGACGCATGTTGCGCCGGTCACTCAGCCGCGCGGCGTCAGAGCTATGCGGCACGCGCGCAGCTTCGGTCAAAACCGCTTCGGGCACCAGATCGCCCAGCGACTGCAACAACTCCAGCTCCAACCCCTCTGGTGGCCCATCGGCCTGAAAGGGTGTGCCTTGGGTGAAGCTCACGCGTGGCTGGAACAGCCCGTATTGCAGCGTCTCATTGGTCCATTCGAAGTTCCACGCCAGCGAAATCGCATCGCGCACGCGCCGATCCTGCAGGAACGGGCGCTCCAGATTGAAAATGAAGCCTGTCGGCGTGGGCGCGAATCCCGTGGCCAGCTCCTCGCGCACCACATGGCCGCGCGCGATGGCCGGAAAGTCGTAGCCCGTTGCCCATTGCCGTGAATTATTCTCGGCGCGGAACGTGTATTCACCTGTCTTGAACGCCTCGAAAGCGGCAGCGCCATCGGCGAAATACTCCACCCGGATTTCATCGAAATTATGCCGCCCGCGATTGATTGGCAGCTCATTGCCCCAGTAATCGGGGTTGCGACGATAGGTGATGCGGCGGTTCACCTCGAAACTGTCGAGTGTATAGGGGCCGGAACCGGGAGAGATCTCCATGCGCGATTCGTCCAGCCGCGCGCCGGTTTCTTCATACCACGCTTTCGAAAACACCGGCGTCGAGCCCACCTGATCGATCAGCGAGCGGCGCGAAATCCCTTCCGCGAAGGTGAATTTCACAGTGTGATCGTCCAGTGCCTCGGCCCCTGTCACGCGTTCGCTCACACCCTGCGAAAAAGACGGCAACCCCTGCTCCAGAAACAGCTCATGCGAAAACACCACATCATGCGCTGTCAGTGGCGTGCCGTCGGAAAACCGCGCTTCGGGGCGCATGTGGAAGATCACCCAATCCTTGCTTTCGGGATATTCCAGCGCATGGGCCAGCAACCCGTAGCTTTCGCCATAAGCATCCGCAGGGACCAAACCGCCGCCAAACGGCTCCGACGTCTCTAGCAGACTCTCGTAGATCGAAGAGGAAAACGCCCCCGCACGCCCGCGCCGCGTGTATGGATTCATCGAATCGAACGTGCCCTGCGCCGAGATCGAGATCACGCCCCCTTTGGGCGCATCGGGATTGACGTAGCGCAGATGCTCGAAATCCGCATCATAGCTCAGATCACCGAAGAAGGAATAGCCATGCGTCTCGATGATCCGGGGCTCGGTTTCCGTCGCGGACAGGGGCACCAGAGGCGACAAGACAAGGCCGCCGACAGCAAGATACGCCAGTAAACTGCGGGACATGGGCAATTCCTCCTGTTCTGGCCTCTCTTGAACCGGGCCTTCGCAGATCAGTATTTAGCTTTTCGCAGGCAGTGTCGACTGCCGCGCGTGCATTTCACGCGACAGACAACCGAATTTGATGGAATTGACATGAAAAAAGCCGCCCGATCTGCGGGCGGCCCTGTCACGCGCATGAGTTGCGAAAGCTCAGCTTTCACTTTCAATATAGGCGATGAGATTGGCGCGGTCCTGGACGCTTGCAATTCCGCGGAAGCTCATCGAGGTGCCGGGTGTGATGGCATTCGGGTTCTCAATGAAGGCCGACAGGATTTCCGGTGTCCAGGCCTCCCCGGCCTGATCGAGCGCGCCCGAGTAGTTGAAGCCATCAATCACGCCGATTTCACGGTTCACGACCCCGTGCAGATACGGACCAACGCCATTGCGTCCGGCTTCCAGCGCGTGGCAGGCGCGGCATTGCGACCAGAGCCGCGAGCCGGCAGCCGCATCGGCCACTTCAAAGGCTTCCTCGAAGGTCAGCTCGGCCACAGGCTCGGCACCTGCGGCATCATCCGTACCCGTATCGATGATGAAAGCCTGAGGGGCATTCGCACTGCCCGGAACGTAGATTACATTCGCCACCCAGTTCCCGAGTAAAAAGATAAGCAAAGCACCGCAAAAAGCGGCTATCGCCTTGGTGACGGTCATCGTGTCAAACATAGCGCAATCCTGTAGCCCGGCAAAGTTGCGCCTATGTATCCGCTTCCCCTTGCCGTTTTCAAGCGGTAGTTACCGCGACGAAATGCCCTTTTGGGCGAATTGGATCGATTGTGAGCGGAAACATGACTGGCAGAATCGCATTTCAAGGTGAACCGGGGGCCTATTCGCACGAAGCCTGCCGCAAGAAGCACCCCGATCTGGAAGCCGTGCCCTGCCGCACCTTCGAGGATGTGATCGAGTTGGTGCGCACGCATCAGGCTGATCTTGCGATGTTGCCCATCGAGAATTCGACTTTCGGGCGGGTGGCCGATATCCATCACCTGCTGCCCGACAGCGGCTTGCATATCCTCGACGAAGCCTTTGTGCGGGTGCATATCAACCTGCTGGCGCTGCCCGGTGTGACGCTCGACCAGATCACCCACGCCAAGAGCCACACCATGCTTCTGGGCCAGTGCCGCGCCTTCCTCAAGACGCATGGCATCCACCGCGTCAAAGGCGCGGACACGGCAGGCTCCGCCCGCGAAGTGGCGGAAGCGGGCGTGCCGAGCATGGCCGCACTCGCCTCGGAACTCGCAGGCGAGATCTATGGGCTGGATGTGCTGGCCCGCCATATCGAGGATCAGGGTAGCAACACCACACGCTTTCTGGTCATGGGCCGCGACGCTGATGATACGCGGCGCGGCGATCACGGCATGATGACGAGCTTCGTGTTTCGCGTGCGAAACATCCCGGCCGCGCTCTACAAGGCGATGGGGGGCTTTGCGACCAATGGCGTGAACATGGTCAAGCTGGAAAGCTACATGGTCGACGGCTCCTTCACCGCCACGCAATTCTTCGCCGAGATCGAAGGCCACCCGGAAGACGACGCAGTGGCCCGCGCCCTCGACGAGTTGCGCTATTTCACGTCCTACCTGCGCATCCTCGGCACCTATCCGGCAGACCCTGCACGGCGGTAGCGGGCGGAGCTTGCGGATGCAGGTCAAAGGCGATGGGGGGGGGTATGTTTATCGGCGGCGTTTTAAGCCCATCAGCGACACTCATGCACATCAGAGCACGGAAGGCCCCTCCGCAGGTGCAGCATCGTGGCCGGCCAAGGCTGTGTGGAAACTCCTGCGCCACGAGAAGCCTTCGGTCGGGAGGGTTTGCAGCAGGGCTTTTGGCTTGTTTGGGTTCATGCAACCCGCCGGTGGCGCGGATATCGCGCCGATGAGGGCAGTTTGACAGGCTTTCGGGTGTGATTTTCCCTCTTTCAGCCAGGCATCGCCGCCATCAGCCGCTTGATGCCGACCAAGGCGACCATGCGCTTGATGTTTTAGGCCAGCACGTTCAGCGCCATTTCGGTGCGCACGTTCTTCAGTCGGCGCATCAGGAAATGGGTGGTGCCCATCCAGGCTTTGATCCTCCCGAACGGATGCTCGACCGTGCTGCGCCGCAGGGTCATCGGATCATCGGCGCTGCGCAGGCGGTCGCGCATCTCGTCCACCAGATGCTCGTATTCCCA